>JAITSV010000053.1 GCA_031287575.1 Desulfovibrio sp. | reverse complement strand
CGCAAGTAACAGATATGCAGATGCCAGATCTTTTAAAAAGCGCCTGCTAGGGCGCTGCTGGAAACAGAGCCTTACAGGCGCATATGAAATACCCCCGGCTATGCCGGGGGATTTTTATTATGGGGCCGCGCCCGGTGTGCCCACGGCGGCGCGGACAAGGCGGAAGCGTGCGCTGCCGAAAGCATGCGGAGACCGACTCAAGCCCGGGCTGGCGACGCCCCCCCCATTCATGCCGGACGCAAAACCGCCCGGACCCTCCGGTCCGGGCGGTTTTGTTTGCGTTGTGCAGGTGGCGTACCGGCCATGGCGAGCTGGCCATGGCGAGCTGGTCATGGCGTACCGGCCATGGGGGGGGCGCCGGGGCCTGCCGCGTCAGTTCACGGCGGTGCCGGTGCGGATGCGGACCGCCTTCGCCACGTCCATGACGAAGACCACGCCGTCGCCCTCCCTGCCGGTGCGGGCGCCCTCGGCCACCGCCTCCAGCGCGGCGGATTCCAGTTCATCCTTCACGCCGATCTCGATGCGGATCTTCTTCAGCAAATTCACTTCGCTGACGATGCCCCGGTAGGTTTCGGTGTAGCCCTTCTGGCGGCCCGCCCCCAGGATATTGGTGACCGACATGCTGTATATCTGCCGGGCGTACAGCGCCTGCTTCACGGCGGTCAGGCGTTCGGGCCGGACATATGCGATGATGAGCTTCATGGTGCATCCCCTGCCCTTATTCGTTGGAGAAGATCTGGAAGCCGCTGTAGGCTTCGGAACCGTGCTCGGCGATGTCGAGGCCCTTCAGTTCCTCTTCGGGCGTCACGCGCACCCCGGTGATCAGCTTCAGCAGGGTGAACAGGACAAGGCCCGCGCCGAACGACCACGCGAAGACCGACACCACGCCGATGGCCTGGGTGACCAGTTGCGCCGACCCTCCGCCGTAGAACAGGCCGGTGATGCCGCCGTAGCCGGGGGCGGCGAACAGCCCCACCATCAGCGTGCCGTAGGCGCCGCATACCCCGTGCACGGATACCGCGCCCACCGGGTCGTCGATCTTCAGCACCTTGTCGATGAACAGGATGGACAGCACCACCAGCACGCCCGCGCCAAAGCCGATGAGCAGCGCGCCCACGGGCGACACCTCGAAGCATCCGGCGGTTATGCCCACAAGGCCCGCCAGCGCGCCGTTCATGCTCATGGAAACGTCGGGCTTGCCGTACTTCAGCCATACGGAAACCATGGCCCCCAGCATGCCGGTGCAACCCGCGAGGCAGGTGTTGACCGCGATGTAGCCAATGGTGCCGTTGGCCGTGGTGGTTGAGCCGGGGTTGAACCCGAACCAGCCGAACCACAGGATGAACACGCCAAGGGCCGCCAGCGGCAGGCTGTGTCCGTGTATGGAGCGCGGGGTCCCGTCCTTGCTGTACTTGCCGATGCGCGGCCCCACCACGATGGCCCCGGCCAGGGCCACCCAGCCGCCCACGGAATGGACCACGGTGGATCCGGCGAAATCGGCAAAGCCCATGGCCGCCAGCCAGCCGCCCTCGTTGCCGAACAGGCCGCCCCACGCCCAGTGCCCCGACACGGGGTAGATGAACCCGGTGACCACCATGCTCATCAGGATGTACGCCCCGAACCTGGTCCGTTCGGCGATGGCTCCGGAAACGATGGTGGCCGCCGTGGCCGCGAACACCGTCTGGAAGAACAGGAAGGTGAAGGCCCACTGCCCGTCGGGGGTGGAGGCGTCCCGCGCGCCCAGGGCGAAGTCGGACCAGCCGATCAGGCCGTCCACGGTGGTGCCGAACATCAGCCCGAAGCCGATCAGGAAGAACACGGGCGCCCCTGCCGCGAAGTCGAGGAAATTCTTCATGATGATGTTGCCCGCGTTCTTGGCGCGGGTAAGGCCCGCCTCCACGAAGGCGAACCCCGCCTGCATGAACATGACGAGGATGGCGGCGATGAGCGTCCACAACGTGTTGGCGTCGGACTGCGAAAGGTAGGCGGGTGCGTCTGCGGCCTGGGCGGCCTGGGCGGGCAGCGGCGACAGGACGAGCAGGGCGAGCAGGCCCGGCAGGGCGCGGGCCATTGCCGCGCATGGCAGGCGGCGCATGCCCATGGGCAACGGGATGGTCATTGAATCCTCCTTGTACCCCATGCGTGAAACCCCTTCTTGGAGTGAGGTGCGTGCATGGGGACATGAGCAAGGACCGGTCCCATTTCGACAGTTATGCGGATACTATGGATTTTTTATGAATGTGATGGGGCTGCCGAGCGATGCGCTCGCCATGATTTAACAAAAACAGGCTAAATTTATCTATTAAATATAACTATATTGTAATTTTTGATCAAGCATGACGGCAAAATGCGCGGTCGAGGCTGTATGCGGAATATCGGGGGCTGGGTTGATCCTGCGTGCGGCAGGCAGGGTGCCCTCTGTGACGGCGGGAGCCGGGTGGTTTCGGGCCGCGCTGGCGGGGGGATGCACATGGCGTGTGGCCGGGGGGCGCGGGCGGCGGCACGGCTTTGCCGGGCACGGCCCGCCGTCGCACGGGCGTTTCCGAAAAAGGAAACGTGGCTATTGGATGCGATGCCGGAACAGCCACCCCGCTGCGGCCATGCACACCGCGCCGATGAGCGCCAACGGCCACAGCTGCGAGGCCAGCAGGGTCAGGTCCGCCCCTTCCAGAAACACCCCCCGCACCACGATGAGCACGTAGCGCATGGGGTTCACCAGGGTCAGCCACTGCACGGGTTCTGCCATGTTGGCGATGGGCGTGGCGAACCCGGACAGGATGGCGGCGGGCATGGTGAACAGGAACATGCCCAGCAGCCCCTGCTGCATGGTCACGGACAGGGACGAGATCATCAGGCCGATGCCCACCACCGAGAACAGGAACAGCACCAGCCCGGCGTACAGGGTCAGCAGGCTGCCGCGCAGGGGCACCCCGAACCAGAACACCGCCATGGCCACGATGAGCGAGGCCTCAAACAGTCCCACCAGAAAGCCGGGCGCGGCCTTGCCGATCAGCAGTTCCGTGGGCCGGTACGGGGTGACCAGCATCTGGTCGAAGGTGCCCTGCTCGCGCTCGCGGGCCACGGACAGGGCGGTGATGATCAGTGTGACCACCATGGTCACCATGACCACGATGCCCGGTACGAAGAACCACCGGCTGAGCAGGTTGGGGTTGTGCCACGCCCGCGTCAGCAGCGTGGAGGGGCGGGGCTGGCCGCCGTGGGCGGCCACGTACCGCGCGCCGAAGTCGTCCACGATGGAGGCCATGTAGTTGAGGGCAAGCCCGGCGGTGTTGGAATTGCGGCCGTCGGCGATGGCCTGGATGACGGCTTGGGAGGGGGCTTGCGAGGGCGCTTGGGAGGGGGTCTGCGAAGGGGGGGAGGAGGCGGCGAAGGTCGCGGCGGCACCGGAGGCCGTGGCACCGCCGGAAGAATCCCCGCCGCTTCCCGCATCGGCGACGGCCAGCTGCCCCACCCCGCCGCGCAGGGTCAGGGCGCGCTCGAAGCCCTGGCCGATGCGCAGCACCAGCCGCACCTGCCCGGCGTCGAGCAGGCGGGCCATGTCCGCGTCGCGGCGCAGGTGCTCCACCACGCGGAAGGTGGGCGACCCGGCCACCCGCGCGGCCAGCTCGCGCGAGGCCGCGCTGCGGTCCTCGTCGTAGATGGCGCACGGCACGTCCACCAGGTCGAAGGTGGCGGCATAGCCGAAGATGATGGTCTGGAGCAGCGGCGGCAGGATGACCACCGTGCGGCTCTTGGGGTCCTTCAGCAGGGTCAGGAATTCCTTGGCGATGAGCGCCAGCAGGCGGTGCAGCAGGGCCAGCGGGCCGGATTGCACGGAGTGGCCGGATTGCAGGGATTGGCCGGGCTGGGCCAGGGTGCGCGCGGGTGCGGGTAGTTGGTCGTGCATGGCGTGTCCCTAGTCGAGCCGCTTGCGGCAGCGGAGTCTGGCAACCGTCAGGAAAAAGAACGCCAGCGCGGCCAGGGCCAGCGCGTTGGGCACGATGACCTCCCACACCTCGCCCGCCAGGAAGATGGTCTTCAGCAGGGTGGCGAAGTAGCGCGCCGCGATGACGTACGACACCGCCTGCACGAAGCCGGGCGTGCTTTCCAGGTCGAAGATGAACCCCGACAGGAACAGCGCAGGCAGAAAGGTGGCCAGCAGTGCGGCCTGCCCGGCGATGAACTGGTTGCGCGCCAGCACCGAGATGAACAGCCCCATGCCCAGCGCGGCGGTGAGGAACAGCGACGAGGCCCCGGCCAGCACGGCCAGCGAGCCGCGCAGGGGTACCCCGAACAGGTACAGGGCCATGATCACGGTCAGCACCATGCCCCCCATGCCCAGCACGAAATAGGGCAGCAGCTTGCCGGTCAGCAGTTCGCCCATGCGTACCGGGGTCACCAGCAGGGCTTCCATGGTGCCGCGTTCCCATTCGCGGGCCATGACCATGGCGGTCAGCAGGGCGCCGGTCAGGGTCATGATCAGCACCATCAGCCCCGGCACCAGAAAGTGGCGGCTGTCGGACGTGGGGTTGAACCACATGCGCGTGGCCAGCCGTACCGCCGGAACCTGCCCGGCGGCGGCAACGCGCCCGGACAGCCAGCTTTGCCACACGGTGGTGACGTAGCCGGACACGGTGCGGGCGTTGTTGGGGTCCACCCCGTTGACGATGAGCTGCACCGGCACGGTGCCCGCGTCGCCTGCCAGGGGCGCGCCGTCCGGGCGTGCCGTGCCGCCTGCCGCCCCGCCGGTGGTGCCACCGGTGGCATCGGACAGGCGGCGGGCAAAGTCGGATTGCAGGTGCACGATAGCGTCCACCCGCCCGGCGCGCAGGTCTTCTTCCGCCCGGCGCATGTCGGTGACCACGCGCGGGCGGAAGGTGTCGGCCAGCAGCAGGCGGGCGGCGAATTCCATGGCCTCCGGTCCCAGGTCGTCGGCCACGATGTCCACGGGCACGTCGCGGGCGTCCAGGCTGATGCCGTAGCCGAACAGGAACAGCAGCACCACCGGCATGACCAGCGCGATGGCGATGGCGCTGGGGTCGCGCACCACTTGCAGCCATTCCTTGCGCAGCAGGCCGCGCATGCGCAGCAGCAGGCCGCGCGGGGCGGTGGGCCGGATGTCCTGCGTTTGCCCGGCAGGCAGGGGGGTGTCGGAGTCCGGGGTGCCGGAGAGGGGACGCGTGCCGGGGGCGGAGGATGGGCCGGTATCGCCAGGCGCGCCAGTCTGGTCACTGTGGCCCGGCGTCGTCGGCGCCTTGGCCCTGTGCCGTTCCGCCAGCGCGATGAAGGCCCGCTCTATGGTGGCCTGGCCGGAGGCGTACCCCGCTGCATGCCGCTGGTCGTCGCCCGTCGCCGCAGTTTCGCGCGGCCCGCCCGCTTTTTCGTCCGCCGCTGGCGCCAGCGCCCGGATTTCCGCCGGGGTGCCCAGGGCCAGCACCTCGCCGCCCACCAGGATGGCCATGCGGTCGCAGTATTCCGCCTCGTCCAGGAAGTGGGTGGTGACGATGACCGTGACGCCCGACTCCGCCAGCGCGGTGATGCGCCGCCAGAATTCGCGCCGGGCCAGCGGGTCCACGCCCGAGGTGGCCTCGTCCAGAAAAAGGATGTCCGGCTCGTGCATCAGGGCGCAGGCCATGGCCAGCCGCTGGCGGTAACCCAGCGAAAGGTCGCCGCTCTGGGCGTCGGCCACGTCGGCCAGGTCGAAGTCGCGCAGGGCCCAGGCCATGCGCGCGTCGCGCGCCACGCCGTACAGGCCGTAGGCGCTGGCGAAGAAACGCAGGTTTTCCAGCACCGAAAGCTGGCCGTACAGCGAGAATTTCTGGGCCACGTAGCCCAAGCGGCGGCGGGCGGCGGCGGGGGCGCGGCGCAGGTCCACCCCGGCCACGCGCAGGCTGCCGCCCGTGGGCGGCAACAGGCCGCAGAGCATCCGGAAGATGGTGGACTTGCCCGCGCCGTTGGGCCCCAGCAGCCCGAAGATTTCGCCGCGCCGCACGTCGAAGCTGGCCCCCTTCACGGCCATGAACGTGCCGAAGCGGCGCTCCAGGTTGCGTACCTCGATGACCGGGGGGGCGTCCGCAGTATCGGGCGGAATGTTCGAAGCTCCAGAGCCATCGGGGGCGTCGGGGGCAGCGGGAGCATCAGAGCCATCGGGGGCGGTTGCGGGAACCGGAGGAGGCAGGCCTCGGTCGGATTCGGGGCGGGGGGCGGCGAACGTGTTGGCGGACGTGGTGTCCGGTGCCGCATGCTCCCCGTCCGTCGTACCATCTCGCGTGCCCGCCTCATGCGGCAGCGCGGCGAACAGGGCCAGGAAACCATCCTCGAAGCCGGGGGCGCGGGGGGCCAGGTGGCCGATTGTGCCCGGCGCGGAATCCCGTTCCGTCAGCAGCCCGCGCTGCACCAGCGCCCGTGCCGCCTCGGAGGTTTCCGTCAGCAGGCGCACCCCGCCCGCGTGCAGCACGGCATCGGTCACGCCGGGGGCCGAGGACAGCAGGGTCTGGGCCGCGCGGGCGCGCATGGCGGGGGTGACGAACCACGTCCGGCCCGTGAGCGGGCGGGTGAAGTCGCCGGGTGCGCCGTCGCCCACCAGCCGCCCGTGGTGCATGATGGCCACCCGGTCGCAGTGTTCCGCCTCGTCCAGATAGGCGGTACTGACCAGCACGGTGATGCCGTGTTCGCGCACCAGCGAGAACACGATGTTCCACAGCTCGCGCCGGGACAGGGGGTCCACCCCCACGGTGGGTTCGTCCAGCAGCAACAACCTGGGCGAGCGCACCAGGGTGCAGGCCAGCCCCAGCTTCTGCTTCATGCCGCCGGAAAGCCGCCCGGCCAGCCGGTCGAGAAACGGGGCAAGGCCGGTCATGCGCATCAACGCGGGCCAGCGTTCGGCCCGTTGCGCGGCGGACACCCCGTGCAGGTCGGCGTACAGGGAAAGATTTTCGGCTACGGAAAGGTCTTCGTACAGGCCGAAGCGCTGGGGCATGTACCCGATGGCCGACTGCACGGCCTGCGCTTCGGCCACGGTGTCGTGGCCAAGCACGGTCAGGCTGCCCGCGTCGGGCAGCAGCAGCCCGGCGGCCAGGCGCAGCAGGGTGGTCTTGCCCGCGCCATCCGGCCCCAGCAGGCCGTTGATGGTGCCGGAGGCCAGGTCCAGGGTTACCCCGTCCACGGCCCGGACAACCGAGCCCTTGCTTCCCGGAGCGCGGAAGGTCCGGCACAGCCCGCGCGCGGCAAACACGGGCGAAGGGGGTGTCATTGCGGGGTTCCGGCCCAGTCGGCGGGTGAGGTGCCGGATGCCGTGCCGTTCGCGGCGCTGCCCACCTGCGCGGGTTGCGGCGCATCGGCCCGGCCACCTGTCTGCCCGGCAGTCCGCACGGGCACCACATGGCCCTCGCGCAGGGTTACCGTGGCGGGCATGCCCAGGCGCAGCACGTCGCCGGGGTCGCGCACGAACACGCGGGCCTCGTACACCAGCGAGGTGCGCAGTTCCGGCGTTTCCACGTTGCGGGGGGTGAATTCCGCCGTGGGTGAGATGAACCCCAGCCAGCCTTCCAGCGGCTGGCCGGGCCGGGCGTCGATGGCGATTTCCGCGGGCATGCCTTCGTGCACCCGGCCAAGCTGGGTTTCCGTCAGGTAGGCGCGCACCCACTTGGGGTCGGTGATGGCCATGGTGCACACCGGGCGCTGGGCGGAGGCCATGTCGCCCGGTTCCAGCAGGCGCGAGCGCACCACGCCGGACGAGGGGGCGCGCAGTTCGCTGTCGGCGCGGCGCTGCTCCAGCACGGCCAGGTCGGCCCGCTGGGCGGCCAGCGCCGCGCGGGCCTCGTCGATGTCCTCGCGCCGGGGGCCTTCATCCACCAGGGCCAACTGGGCCTGGGCCACGCGCAGGCGGGCGGCGGCACGGTCGTGCGCGGCCAGGGCGTCATCCACGTCCTGCTCGCGCGCGGCACCTGTGCCGGACAGGGCGCGCAGCCGGTCGTAGGTGCGCCGGGCGTTGTCCAGTTCCACGGCGGCGGCATCGGCATCGGCGCGGGCGCGGCGCTTTTCCTGCGGGCGCGAGCCGTTTTCCAGCCGGGCCAGCGCGGCGGCCTGCGCGGCCACGCGGGCCTTGGCACGGGTAATTTCACGATCCAGGCGGTCCGTTTCCAGCACGGCCACCAGCGCGCCGGGGACCAGCCGGTCGCCCTCGCGGGCCAGCACGCGGGCCACCCGTTCGGCGTCCTTGAAGGCCAGGGAAACCTGACGCAAGTCCACGTTGCCATACAACACCACCGGCCCCGCATCGGGTACGGGACGCAGGGCAAGCCAGGCCAGCACGCCGCCGACCATGCACAGCGCCAGCACGGCGAGGACGAGAATGCGTTTTTTCATGCGCTGCTCCGGTGGGCTGCGAGGGCTACGGGTCCGGTGTGATGGGACCAGCCTAGTGGGCTGCCGGACAGAAGTCAAATTCAAATTTAAATTTGCAATTTGACAGCCGCCCCGTGACCATCCTATAGCATGTGCATGAAGAAGTCGTCCGACCAGAACGTCGGCCAGAACGTCGGCCAGAACGCCGGCCAGACCGCCGGCCAGACCGGCAGCCGCGAGCAGGGCCGCGAGTCCACCCGCCAGCGCCTGCTGGAGGCGGCGGGCATGGTCTTTGCCGAGCACGGCTACGACCGGGCCACCGGCAAGGAAATCTGCGAGCGGGCCGGGGCCAATCCCGCGGCCATCAATTATCATTTCGGCGGCAAGGACAAGTTGTATGCCGCCGCGTTGCACGAGGCCCACCGCCGTTTTCTCACCGCCGAGGACCTGCGCGCCTCGCTGCCGCCCGGCACGCCCCCGGCGGAACGGGTGGGCATCATCATCCGCGACCTGTTGTCCAACCTGCTCACGACCGACCCTTCCGCCTGGCAGCTCAAGCTGATGACCCAGGAAATGATGCGCCCCACGCCCTTTCTGGACGAACTGGTGCGCGCCGAGATCGTGCCCAAGTCCATGTTCCTGCGGGGGGCGGTGGCCGAATTGCTGGGCCGCCCCGACAGCCATCCGTCCGTCCAGCTTTCGTGCATGAACATCATCGCCCTGTGCCTCAGCCAGTACCTGAACCGCGAGATTTTTCGCCGGGTGTTTCCCGGTGTGAACCTTTCCGCCGAAGGGCTGGATCGGCTGACGGCGCACACCCTGTCCTTCGTCACCGGCGGGCTGCGGCAGGTGGCCGCCACATTGCCGGGGGCGCCGGGGGCCCCCTTGCCGCAGGAGAAACCATGAACGCGCACCATGCTCCGGCGCAGGGTGTCCGGCCATTTCGGGATATGATCCCGACGCCGGTGCAGTCTTTCCTTTCCGCCGCCCTGTCTGCCCTGCCTGCCCTGCCCGTGCTGCCAATGCTGTCCATCCTGCTGGTGGCGGGCTGCGCCGTGGGGCCGGACTACGACCGCCCCGCTCCGCCCGCCACGCCCACGGAATGGAACGCGGCCAAGACCCGGCCCGAAATTTCCCCCGGGGTTTCCGGGGACGCGGGCAGGAACACCACCGTCCCTGCCGCTCCCGACGGTTCGGGCGCCACCCGCGCCACGGTGAGCGCCTCCACCCCCGACGGCCAGTGGTGGGAGCGCATGGGCGACCCGCTGTTGTCGGAACTGGTGGCCACGGCCGTGGGCCACAACAACGATGCCCTCATCGCCGCCGCCAACCTGCGAGAGGCCCGCGCCGTGGTGGGCGTGGCCCGTGGCGCGTTGCTGCCCGAGGCGGCGGCGGGCGGCAGCTACGAGCGCAGCCGGGTGAGCAGCAACACGCTCACCGGGCAATCGCTGGAAATGGCCAACATGCCAGTGGAAAACGACCTGTACCAGGCCGGGTTCGACGCGCGGTGGGAAATCGACATTTTCGGCGGTGCCCGGCGCGGCGTGGAAGCGGCCCGCGCGCGGCAGCAGGCGGCGGAAGCCGGATTGTCCGACGTGCTGCTTTCGGTGGCGGCGGAAACGGCCCGCGCCTACGTGGAACTGCGCGGCGCGCAGGCCCGGCTGGACGTGGCCGAACGCAACGCCGACGCCCAGCGCCGTACCCTGGAACTGGTGCGGCTGCGCCGCGACGTGGGCGTGGCCAGCGACATGAACGTGCTGCAGGCCGAGGCCCAGTTGCGGCGCACCGAAGCCCTGGTGCCCCCGTTGCGTGCCTCCACCGACGCCTCCATCCACCGACTGGGCGTGTTGTGCGGCCAGCCCCCGGCGGCCCTGCGCGACCGGCTGGCCCCACGTACGCCCCTGCCCTCCGTGCCCGACCTGGTGCCCGTGGGGCTCCCCTCGGACCTGTTGCTGCGCCGTCCGGACATCCGCAGGGTTGAGCATGAACTGCACGCGGCCACGGCCGACATCGGCCAGCGCGAGGCGGACCTGTTTCCCAAGTTCTCGCTCACCGGCTCGTACGGGCTGAACAGCATCCATTTTTCCGACCTGTTCCGCGACGACAGCCGCGCCTGGACCATCATGCCCGGCGTTCGCTGGGCCATCTTCGAGGGCGGGCGCACCCGCGCGGCCGTGGCCGCGCTGGAGGCCCGGCGCGAGGCCACCCTGGAACGCTGGCGCAAGACCGTGCTGGTGGCCTTCGAGGAGGTGGAAACCTCGCTGGCCCGCTACGCCGAATCCTTCGTGGAGCGCGAGCGGCTGTCCCGTTCGCTGGAGGCGCAGGCCGAGGCCACCCGGCTGGCCAAGGTGCGCTACGCGGAAGGCGTGGACGACCTGCTGACCGTGCTGGACGCCGAGCGCCGCCAACTGGAGGTGGAGGAAGCCCTTGCCCGCAGCCGTTCCGGCGTGCTGCTGCAACTGGTGTCGCTGTACAAGTCCCTGGGCGGCGGCTGGGTTGAGGGGATTGCGGGGGCCGGACCTGATGCGGGCGCGGACCCGGCTGTGGCGCCGACGGGCAGTGAGGCGTCCGGCGCGGCTTCGGTAACCCGGACCGCCGGGCAGGCCCCGCGGCAGTGATCCTGCTGGCGGCACGGCAACGGCCATGCCCCCGAAGAGGCTTGCGCGGCGGCGCGCTCCGTGCCATGACGGCGCACCGTCCGGTGCCGCATGTCCGGTGCCGCATGTCCGGTGCCGCATTCTTGGGGGCGCCATGTCCGCAGCCTCGCACCGGACCGTATCCGCAGCGAATTAACGGACCTTTCCAAAGGAGGCCCCATGCCCGTCATTCCCATGATTCTGACCGTGCTCGGCGCGTGGCTGTGGTATCAGGCGTTCGTGGCGTGGAAGCGCCACAAGGCCGGTGACCCCAAGGCCAAAACAGTGGCCATCGTCTGCGTGGTGGGCGCGGCGGTCGCCATGGTCGGTGGCGTGCTGGGCGGCCTGCCCAAATAGAAGGGTACGGACCGCGCCGGAGCCTCACGGCATGTGGAGGGGCGGCGGACCAGGTCCCGTTGCCCGCAAGCCTGCATGGCGAACAGAACGGCCCGGCATTCCCATGGGAATGCCGGGCCGTCCTGTTCGTCATTGTCTGTGCAGAAGTGGGGCGGGTTGGCGTACCCCGCCTATTCCCTGCTCCGTTACACCGCCATGGCTGTTTTGGTGTGCGCATGAGCGTGCATGTCTGTCTTCACGCCGCGTCATCCAGAAAAAATTTGCGGTGCAGCAGGGTCTTTGCCGCAACAAGCGTGCAGCTTGTTGCCAGGCAGAGTAAAAAAGTTACAGGCGCGGTAAAGAAAATGCTTCCAAGAAGTCCTTTCATGTTGACCATGGGGAAGGCAAGAAACGAGAATGGTTTCAGAAAGAAGGATATATGCAGGAGATATATGTTGAATGTATGTTTCGAGAGAAATGATATGATGGTATTCTGCGATGTGATGTAGGATTTGAAGATTAAAAATACCAATGATGTATTTATGAATATGAGCATTGAATTCGCGGTAAGGAATTTAGCGGTATAGATTGTGTCGCCATGCGATGATAACGTGGCGAAGGCATATGTTATGGCGGACATGGCTGCCAGAATCTTGAGAAGCAATTTGGGGTCGAATTGTTTCTTCATTACAGCAAGATGGTTCCCTGCAATGAAATAAAATCCGTAAACCGTAAACAAGACATTCGTGGCAGGAAAACGAAGATCGAAGGCGCTGGAAAGCAGTGGCACGATGAACGTGTAGATGAACCCGACGTTGAAAAACACGGTGCGCGCGCCATCATCCTTTGCAATGGCGACAAGTGCAGGGAAAACGAGCATGTACCCTATATATATCCACATAAACCACAGATGAAAACCGGGGTTTCGTTCAAGACTGTAAAGTACGCCTTCAAAAATTGTTTTTTGCCCGAGAAGAAGTATGCCGAGGATTTTATAGAGGACAAGGCACGCAAATGTTGGGAGAATATATCTGAAAAAAACCTTTCTGTAGTGCTCGCGAAGGATGATGGTGCGCTTCGGTATGACTGCACCAGCGAGCATGAAGAACATTGGTACGGCAAGATGCGTGAATATTGCATCCAGCATTGCGATGAACCAAAGGGGGGTGCCGAGGAAATTCGTAACCCACGGCGATGTGCAATGCAGGTTTATGACGGCTATGCATGCGATGACTTTCAAGAAATCAATGTAGGGAAGGCGTTCGCCCATGACAACGTCTCCACGAACCGTACATGATATTCATGCAGCGACTTGCGAATCAAGGCGCTGCCTGAATGAGGGCCGTCTGTCGGTGGCTGTGCATTAGCATTCGCACCCGCATCCTGTACAGCAAGGGAATGGCCCGGTTTCTTCCGTGGGAAGCCGGGCCATTGCAGTGTCGGGGGGGGGGCGTGCCCCGGATCGGGGGGCTTCGTCAGTCCGTGGTTTCGTGGCGGCAGGGGGCGCACTCCGCCTCGCCTCCGCCCGGGGCATCCAGCCCGTTCAGTTTATCCAGCAGGCGCAGCATCACCGCGTGGGCGATGGCCACGTGCTCTTCGGGGATGCCGTCCATCAGTTCGTCCCGCAGGGCAAAGCCGATGTCCAGCATGGCGTCGTAGACCGGGCGGGCCTGGTCGGTCAGGGCCACCAGTTTCACCCGGCGGTCCGTTTCCGACGGTTGGCGGCGCACCCAGCCCTCCTTTTCCATGCGGTCCAGCAGGCGCACCAGGGTGGGGCCTTCCACGCCCAGCAGTTCGGCCACGCGGCCCTGCGGCAGCGTGCCGTGTTCGGACAGCAGCCAGATGACCACCCAACTGGTGTCGGACAGGCCCATGGGGCGGAAACGCCGGTCGAACTCGGCCCGCCAGGCGCGGGCCAGTTCCTTTACGGTGTGACCGAAACCGTGCGCGCCATGGCGCTCGGCACGGTCGACACGGCAGCGACGGCAGTCGCTCATTGCGCGGCCGCCACCGGCTTTTCGGCCTGAGCCGTGGCGTTGGGAGCTTCTTCAGCCTGTCGGGCAATGCCCCCCCAGCCGCCGCCCAGGGCACGGTAGACGTCCACCACCGCCGTCAGCTGGTCGCGCCGGGCGGATGCCAGCGAAACCTCGGCCTGGAACAGGCTGCGTTCGGCGTCCAGCACCTCGAGGTAGCTGGAATAGCCGTTGTCGTAGCGCAGTTTGGCCAGGCGCAGCGAGCGGCGCAACGCCTCCACCTGCGTGGTCTGCGCGTCCACCACCTCGCGGGCCTTGCGGTTGGCCACAAGGGCGTTCTGCGCCTCGCGGAAGGCATCCTGCACGGCCTTTTCGTATCCGGCCAGCGCGGCGCGCTGGCGCGCTTCCGCCGCTTCCACCCCGGCCTTGATCCGGCCAAAGTCGAAGATGGGCATGGTCACGCTGCCCGCATACTGCCACGTGCCCGACGGGCCCGTGAACAGCCGCGTCAGGTCGCTGCTTTCATAGCCCAGCAGGCCGGTAAGCGAGATGGACGGGAAGTAGGCCGCCTTGGCCACGCCGATGCGCGCGCTGGCGGCCGCCAGCTGTTGTTCCGCCTGCGCCAGGTCCGGTCGGCGTTCCAGCAGGGCCGAAGGCAGCCCGGCGGGCACGCTGGGGGGCACGGGCACGGTGTCCACGGCCAGGCCGCGTTGCACGGCGCCGGTCACGATGTCGCGCGGGCTTCTGCCGGTCAGCACGGCCAGCGCCGTTTCCGTGGCGGAGACGCTGTTTTCCAGCGAATGCACGCTGGACCGGGCGGACGCGGCCTCCGCCTCGGCCTGGCGGTAGTCCAGTTCGCTGGTCAGGCCCAGTTCGTGGCGCACCTTGCGCAGTTCCTGCGTGGATTCGCGCGAGGCCAGCGTGTTGCGGGCGATCTGGAGCTGCTGGTCGTAGGCGCGCAGGTCGAAGTAGGTGCGCGCCACCTCGGAGACCAGGGACAGGCGCACGGTGTCGCGCGCGGCCACGGTGGACAGCAGGTCGGCCCGCGCCGCCTCGCTGGCGCGCCGGTAGCGGCCCCACAGGTCCACTTCGTACGACAGGGTGCCGCCCGCGTTGTGCAGGTCCTGCACGCGGGTGGATTCATCGAACGAGTTGAAGCTGTTCAGCGAATAGCGCTGGCGTTGCGATGCGCCCTGCGCGTCCAGCCGGGGCATCTGGTTGGCCCGGGCAAGACCAAGCTGGGCGCGGGCCTCGTCCACGTTGGCGATGGCTTTGGCCAGGTCGCGGTTGTGGTCCAGCGCGGCGGTGACCAGGGCATCCAGTGCCGGGTCGTCGAAGCCCTTCCACCAGCCGTCCTGCACGGTTCCCGCGTCGGCCGTGCCCGCGCGCCAGGCGTCGGGCATATCCATGGCGGGCCGGGCGTGGTCGGGGCCGAAGGAGCATCCGGCCAGCGTGGCCGCCAGCAGAACCGCCGACAGCGCCCTCGCCAGCGTTTTCGCCAGCAGCGGGGGCGTGGTCCGCCGTGTCCGGGTATGTGCGAAGCCCTGAAGGCTAGTCATGGCGCTTCTCCTCGTTGCAGGCGTCATCACCCGCTCCCGCCGCGCCGTCCGGCGGCAGGTCTTCGAAGGCCGAGTGGCGTTCCTCTTCGCAGTACTTGCCCACGGCCATGGTGCGCATGGCCTCGGTGCCGCGCATGCGTTCGCTGATGCCCATGATCATCCGGTAGAACATGGGGATGAAGAAGGTGGCGATGAAGGTCGCCGCCAGCATCCCGCCGATGACGCCGGTGCCGATGGAGTGGCGGCTGGCCGCGCCCGCGCCGGTGCTGATGGCCAACGGCACGCAGCCCAGCACGAAGGCCAGCGAGGTCATGATGATGGGGCGGAAGCGCAGGCGGGCGGCCTCGATGGCCGATTCCACCAGCGAAAGCCCCTCGTGCCGCTTGATCACCGCGAACTCCACGATGAGGATGGCGTTCTTGGCCGCCAGGCCGATGAGCGTGACCAGCGAGATCTGCAGGTACACGTCGTTGGCGAGCCCGCGCAGCCACACCGCGCAGATGGCCCCGAACAGGGCGAACGGCACGGCCATGATGACCGCCAGCGGCAGCGACCACTTTTCGTACTGCGCCGCCAGGATCAGGAAGACCATGACCAGGCCCAGCACGAACACCAGCGACGACGAGCCGCCGGTCTGCTTTTCCTGGTAGGCGGAACCGGACCAGGCCAGGGTGTATTCCGGGGACATGATCTCCGCCGCCACCTCTTCGACGGCCGCGATGGCCTGGCCGGAGCTGTACCCGGCGGCGGGACCGCCCACCACCTTGGCGGCGGGGAACACGTTGAAGCGTTCCACCACCTCGGGGCCGGTCACTTCCTGCACGTCCACCAGCGAGGTGAGGGGAATCATCTCGCCCGAGGTGGCCCGCACGAACACGTTGGCCACGTCCGCCGGGCGGGCGCGGAAGTCGGCCTCTGACTGCATCTGCACCTTGAAGGTGCGGCCGAACTTGTTGAAGTCGTTGATGTAGCTGGCACCAAAAGTGGCCTGCATGGTGTCGAAGATGGTGTTCACCGGCACGCCCAGGGCTTTCGCCTTGTTGCGGTCCAGGCTGATGAACAGCTGCGGGGCGTTGGCGCTGAAGGTGGTCTGCACGCCCGCCAGTTCCGGCCGCTTGGAGGCGGCGGCGATGAGCTTGCCGACCATGCCGGCAAGTTCCTTGCTGTCGCCTTCACCGCGGTTCTGCACGTACAGTTCGAAGCCGCCGGTGTTGCTCATGCCCGAGATGGGCGGCGGGTTGAAGGCCAGCACGATGCCTTCCGGCACGCCCATGCCCACGCCGAACACCTTGCGGGCGTAGTCGAACGACGACTGGCCCGCGCCCTTGCGCTCGTCCCACGGCTTCAGCGGCACGAACGAGGTGACGAAGTTGGGCTTGGGCACCCCGGACAGCAGGTCGTAGCCGGTCAGGGTGATCAGGTTGGCCACGCGGGGGTCTTCCATGTGGCTCTTGTCCATCAGGTCGGCCACCACGCGGGTGCGTTGCAGGCTGGCCCCGTCGGGCAGGATGGACAGGCCGATGATGTAGCCCTGGTCTTCGTCCGGGGCAAGGCCGCCTGGCACCACCTGGAAGAGATGCCAGGTGGCGCCGCCCAGGCAGGCGAACAGCACCAGCGCAAGGCCCGTGCGGCGGATGAGGAAGGTGACCCCGCCGGTATAGCGGTGGGTGACGCGTTCGAACCAGGCGTTGAACCAGCGGAAGAACGCGGGCGGCTCATGCTGGCCTGGCTTCAGCATCAGCGCGCACAGGGCGGGGGTCAGCGTCAGGGCCACCAGGCCCGAGATGACCACCGACACCGCGATGGTGATGGCGAACTGCTTGTACATCTGCCCGGCAAGGCCGCCCATGAAGGCCACGGGAACGAACACCGAGCACAGCACCAGCACGATGGCGATGACCGGCCCGGTCACTTCCTCCATGGCCTTGATGGTGGCCTTGCGCGGCGTCAGCCGCTCGGAGGACATGATGCGTTCCACGTTTTCCAGCACCACGATGGCGTCGTCCACCACGATGCCGATGGCCAGCACCAGACCGAACAATGTCAGCGTGTTGATGGAGAAGCCCAGCGCGTACATGCCCGCGAAGGTACCCACGATGGATACCGGCACCGCAAGGCAGGGGATGAGCGTGGCCCGCCAGTTCTGCAGGAACAGGAACACCACCAGGAACACCAGCACCATGGCTTCCACCAGGGTGTGCACCACCTCGTTGATCGAGATGCGCACGAACTTGGTGGTGTCGTAGGGGATGGAGAAGCTGATGCCGTCGGGGAAGCGTTGCGACAGCTCCTGCATCTTGGCGGCCACGCGGTCGGCCGTTTCCAGCGCGTTGGCGCCGGGCGTGAGGAACACGCCGACGGCCACGGTGGGCTTGCCGTTGAGCTGGGTGCGGACGTCGTAGTCCTTGGCGCCCAGTTCCACGCGGGCCACGTGCTTGAGCAGCAGGGTGGAGCCGTCCGGCTCGGCGCGCAGGATGATGTTCTCGAATTCCTCGGGGGTGGTCAGGCGTCCCTTGGTGGTGACGAGGTAGTTCAGCTCCAGCGGGCTGCTGGACGGTTCCTGCCCGATGCGCCCCGCCGCGAACTGGGCGTTCTGTTCGCGGATGGCCAGCGCCACGTCGCCGGGGGTCAGCTTGAGCTGGGCCAGCTTGTCCGGGTGCAGCCAGATGCGCATGGAGTAGTCCTTGGCGCCGAAGATGGAGGCGTCGCCCACGCCCGGAAGGCGCTTGAGCTCGTCCACCACGTTCACCAGGACGTAGTTGCTGATGTAGACCGAATCGTAGCGTCCGTCGGGCGAGAAGGTGTTCACCACCTGCAGGATGGAGGGCGACCGCTTGGTCACGGTGACGCCCTGGCGGCGCACTTCCTCCGGCAGCGAGGCCGTGGCGGCCTGCACGCGGTTGTTGACGTTGATGGTGGCCTGGTCGGGGTCGGTGCCCACGGCGAAGGACACGGAAATGGTCATCTGGCCGTTACCGGCGCTGACCGAGTTCATGTACAGCATGCCGTCCACGCCGTTGATCTGCTGCTCCAGCGGCGAGGCCACCGTGGCCGCGATGACCTCGGGACTGGCGCCGGGGTAGGTGGCGGAGACGATGACCTGCGGCGGAACGATTTCCGGGTACTGCGCGATGGGCAGCGCACGCATGGCCATGAACCCCGCCAGCATGATCACGATGGAGATCACGCACGCGAAGATGGGGCGGTGGATGAAGAAACGCGATATCATGGCAAATCCTGCTGTGGGCGCGGGCTAGGAGCCCTGGTTTGCGGCCTTGGTCGCGTTTCCGGCGGGCTGGGTGCCCTGCCCGGCCTGGCCCGGCTGGTCGGATTGGGCTTCGCGCGGCTGGCCGATGGTCACCGGCTGGCCGGGGCGCACCTTCAGCAGGCCTTCGACCACGATGCGTTCACCGGGGGCCAGGCCCTTTTCCACGATGTACTGGTTGTCGATGGGCAGGCTGATTTCCACGGGGCGCGGCTGGGCGATGTCGCCTTCGCCGATCACCCACACCATGGGGCCCTGCTGGGTTTGCAGCACGGCGCGCTGGGGGATGGCCATGGCATTGTTGTAAATGGCGCCGCTCATGACCACGCGCACGAACTGGCCGGGCAGCACTTCCGCCTCGGGGTTGGGGAATTCGGCGCGCACGCGGATGGTGCCGGTCAGCGGGTCCACCAGCGGGTCGATGAAGTTCACCGTGCCGGTACGCTTGTAGGTGGAGCCGTCGATGAGCCGCACGACCACGTCGTACCCCTTCTTGGGCAGGGTGATCCTGCCTTCCTCGCGCATGCGGCGCAGGCGGAACAGGTCCACGCTGGGGGAGGAGAAGTTCACGTATACCGGGTCCACCTTGGAGATGGTGGTCAGCAGGCTGCCCTCGGCGGTGGTGGTGACCAGGCTGCCCTCGGAGCGGGTTTCCTTGCTGGTCATGCCCGAGATGGGGGCCTCCACGCGGGTGTAGCCAAGGTTGATGCGCGCGGTCTTCACGCGGGCGCGCGCTTCTTCCAGCGCGGCCGTGGCCGAATCGAACTCGGCCACGGCGTCGTCCCGGTCCTTCTGGCTGACGGCGTTCTCGCGGTACAGGGGCAGCACGCGGTCGCGGTTGCTCTGGGCGCTTTGCAGGCGCGCCTCGGCCTGGGCCTGCTGGCCCAGGGCCTGGTCCAGGTCCGCCTTGAAGGGTTCGGGATCGATCTCGAACATCAGGTCGCCCTTCTTCACCGGGCGGCCTTCCGCGTAGGCGCGGCGCATCAGGATGCCGCCCACGCGGGCGCGCACCTCGACCTCGCGCGAGCCGGCCGTCTGCCCCACGTATTCGTAGGTCAGGGGCAGGTCGCGCGGCTGCACCTGCTGCACCACCACCAGGGGGGCGGGCATGGCCTTGGGCGCGGCGGCTTCGTCCTTGCATCCGGCCAGCATGGCCGAAAGGGCCAGGACAAGGGCGAACAACCCCATGTGCAGGACGGGCAGGGGCCGCGCCATGGCGGCTGCTCCGGCGCGGGCGCGGGGGAACGGAATGGGAAAACGGTGTTGCATGGGGTGGTTCCTCCTCGGCGCGGCGCGGGTATGCCCGGTCCGCCGACATGCGGGGCTGTTGGGTGTGTCTTTCGGAGTTCCGGCGGGCCGTACCCGTCCACGGTGCGACGGAGCGGGCGGGGTGCGGGGGGAATCCGGTAGGGTGCTATTCTGTAGTGAGCTATCGAAGTGTCGCGTTCTACATGGGGGGCCGATGGCCGTCAACCCCATCCCGTGGCACCGTCCGGTGGTCGGGTGGGCGCCGCCCCGCGGGGTGGTGCACCGGGGCCACGCTGCCGCGTGGTGTGTCTTTACAGAAAACCGTGCCGAACAGCGTCAGACTTTGGGCGGACCCGTTACCGGACCCGTTACCGGATCCGTTACCGAACAGGCCGGGTTGCCGGACATGGCCATGATGCCGCCCAGGATGAAGCGGGTCCCCCCTTCGGTGATGCGGTGCAGCACCTCGGGGGTCAGTTCCTCGTGCCCGTAGAAATGAACGATGGCGGCACGGCCGCTGTAGTGGAACGAAATATGCCCGAAAATGGCCAGCAGGCAGGTGCGCAGCACGTCCGGGTTGTCCGCCGCCGGGCCCAGCAGCCCGCGCAGGATGTCGGCCAGCAGGTCGTTGACCGGGGCGATGTGCTCGCGCAGCAGCCCGTCGCACGCCGGGGTGGGGTCGATGAGTTCCAGTGACACCAGCTTGCCGTGCGCCTGGCTGACCGGGTCGTCGCCGCCGCCCAGGATGCGCTGCACCAGCCCGTGCACGAAGGCGCGCAGGCGTTCCCTGGGCGGGGAGTCGGGCGTTACCCCCACGTCCAGCGGAAAGGTGGCCTGACAGGTGCGCATGTAGTGGTCCAGCATGGCGGCGTACAGGTTGTCCTTGCCGCCGAAATGGTAGTTCACGGCGGCCACGTTGGCCCCGGCCCGGCGACAGATTTCGCGTACCGTGGCGGACTTGTAGCCGTGCTCGGCAAAGACCTCCGCCGCTGCGGCCAGCAGCCGTTCGCGCGTGCCCTGGTCCTGTCGGCCGGGTTGGTCTGGCACGCCGGCCAGGGGGGCGCACTGGCGGTGGTCCTGCCGCCCGTTCATGCGCTCATGGTCGTTCATTGCCCGCCCCCTGTCGTTTCACTGCTTGCCAACTTAGTTTCAAATCAAAAATTCAAGCATTGTTTGAAGCGTGGATATGCCCTCGGAACATCCCTGTCAATCCTCGTCCGCCGCTCCTTCTGCACACGGGCCTGTTGCCGGATGTGCCCACTGACCCTGCGCGGGGGCCGGGAGGAGCGGCGGGGCTGGGTTGCGGGCAGGGGGATGCCATGGTGTCATGTTGCGGACGGGGGGGAATGATTTTCCGGGATGAAGGAGCGGCGGCGCATGAGAAAGAGGCCCGCCCTGTCCTGTTCTGGCATGTTCTGGCATGTCCTGCCCGTGCGCCGCGCCCATGCGGGCGGATCAGTCCGACGCGCTTTCTCCCCAGGCACGCATGCTCTTGGCCGCCTTTTTGCGCACGCCCTGCCAGGTATGGCGGGTGAGCGCGGAATGCTCCATGGCGTCCAGCATCTTGCGGTACATGGGCAGGGGCGCGGCAAAGCTCATTTCGTCGGTTTTCATGAACTTGCGGGCCGAAAGGTCGAACCCGCCCAGCACGGCGCGTTCCTCGCCGCGCTGCTGGTAGGCCAGCGGCCAGGCAATGAGGGCGCCGCACCCCGCGCTGAAGGGCGAGGCCACGGCGTTGTGGTTGCCCGTGGCGTAGCAGGCCAGCGAGAACAGGCCGTTGAGCGCCTCCGGCCGGGCAAAGAAGGCCACCACCAGCGGCTCCTCGCCGCCGTGGAACTGGCCCAGCGGCTTGAGCACACAGTACCTGGCCGGGGCCTCCGGGGGCATGGTGTCGTCCATGAAGGCGCGCATGGACTGATGGTCGGGCAGGTAGTGCTCGCCTTCCATGGGCGTGCCGGGAATGCCCGTGGTCACGTAGCGGATGTTGGTTTCCAGGTACGGGCGGTACATGCCGGAATAGAAGCCGCCGCCCATGCAGCCGCACGCCTCGTGGCTGATCCATGCCGCCCGCTTCTTCTTGCGGGCCAGCCAGACGTTGCCCATGAGGCAGGAAAATTCGTTGGCGAAGGCCTTGTGCCAGTCGATCTGCCCGGCGGCCTCGCGGTCGCGGGTAAAGAGTTCGCCGGGCCTGGGGCCAAAGCCGTCCACGGGTTTTTCGTCGGTGTAGTGCACGCCGAAGGGTTCTTCGTCGTGGCCCAGCAGTTCCAGCAGGCGTTGGGTGCGTTCGATGACGGTCTGCATGGTGTTCCTCCCGTGTTGTTGGGGGATGGAGGGCCGCGCGGCGGCCCGGTTTTCCCCGTGCGAAGCCTCGTTCGGGCGTGATCCGGCGGTCCGGCTCAGCGGTTTGGCTCAGCGGTTTGGCTCAGCGGTCTGGTTCAACGGCCCGGCTCAGGGGCGAGGTCGCGCAGGGTATCCTTCACCGTGGCCAGCACCCGCATGCAGGTGGCGTGGTCCTGGGGGCTGATGTCCTGCAGCAGCAGGACCAGGGCTTCCTCGGCCACGGCGCGGCTGCGCTCCTTCAGGGCGTCACCCGCCTGCGTGGCGGTGACGACCCTGCGCCGGGCGTCGTCCGGGTCGGGGCTGCGGGTGACCAGCCCCTTGTCCTCCATGGTGGCCAGCAGGCGGCTCATGCCCGTCTTGTCCATGCACAGGGCGTGGGTCAGTTCGTCCTGCCCGATGGCCCCCCGGTTCCACACGAAGACCATGACCCCCCACTGCTCGCCGGTCAGGTCGATACCTGCCTGGGCCATGCGGCGGCGCAGGAAGGACGTCATGAGGCGGTGCGCCGTGAAGGTCATGAAGCCGAGGGAACGTTCCGGGTCGAAAAAGAAGTTGTTCATGTCAACCATTGTAGCGCAATGGTTGACGCTGTCAACTATTCGGGCGCCGAAACGGATGGCAACACGGCAGGCGAACGGGCAGGCGGGTGGGGAGAGGGAAGACCGGATTGTGAAGCCGGGCAGGGAAGGCGGGGCATGCGCGATGGGCCGCACACGGCAAGCGTGCACGGCACGGCACGCGGGGCACACCCCGCGCAAGGGCAATGGGCGGCAGACCGGCGCGGGGTCTAGCAGGCCCCGGCGTGGGCCGTGGCGGCCACGGGGCGGCCCGCCTGGGTTTCCTGCTCCATCTGGCAGTGCACGCACAGCCGGGTGGTGGGGCGGGCCAGCAGGCGGGGCAGGGGAATGTCGTCGCCGCAGGCGTCGCACACGCCGTAGTCCTGGCTGTCCATGGCGCGCAGCACCCCTTCGATTTCGCGGATGCGCCGCCCGGCGCGGTCCAGAAGGGTCATGCTGAGGGCCAGCTCGCTGACGCGCGAGGCGAATTCGTTTTCGTCGGCGCAGGCCTCCACGCCGCCTTCCACCAGCAACTGGCGGCGCAGGTGGGTCAGTTCGGCTTCGAGGCGGCGGCGGATTTCGGCGTGGTGGCGGTCGGTCATGGCGCGTTCCTTCCGTGGCGCGGCTCCGGCATGCGGTCCGCGCGGGCTGCGGGGCATCCTGTTGGCCTGTCGGCCAGTCGGCCAGTCAGGTGGACGTCCCCGGTTTCCGGACACTGCCCCTTCTGCCCCACGGGGGGGATCGCTGGGCGACGGCGCGGCGACGGGCCGCCGACAATCGGGTGACGCCCATGCCGCCCATCCCCCGCCCTGCTCCCCTTCACGCAATGTTCACCGAGCGGTCATGGCTTCTCCACGTGGCGCGCCTATCCATGCATGCGACAGGACTCCATTTCGCGGAACAGGCACGCAGCCGCCACGGGACGGAAACCGCCCGCCACCCGCCGCCGCCTGCCGTCACCCGGCATCGCGGACGCGCACGACGTGCCCCGGTGCCTTCCGCGCCACCAGTCTCCGGCCAGTTGGCCGCCCAGGAGGACGCATGGACATGCTCCGCCCCCGCACTCCCGCCGATTCCGCCCCGCATCACCATATACAGGACAGGCCGCCGCTCGCGGGTCCGATGCCAATGTCCACGCCGGTCGCCACGCCGGTCGCCGCCGCGTCCAGTTCGGATGCGTCCCGCGCGGATGCGGTCCTGCCGCATCCCGGGCATGCCCGTTCGCTGGTGCCCGCCGCCGCCCGGCGCATCCCCGCGCCGCTGCGCATTCCGCTGCTGCACCTGCTGGGCGTGGGGCGCATTGATTCGCTGTACCGGGCCATGCCGCAGGGCGGAACGCCGCTGGACTTCGCCCGCCTGGCACTGGACGTGCTGGGCGTGTCCGTGCGGGCAGAGGCCGAGGGTTTCGAGGGCGTGCCCGCCACCGGTCCCCTGATCATGGTGGCCAACCACCCCTTCGGCGCGCTGGAAGGGCTGGTGCTGGCGAAAGCCCTGCTGCCGGTGCGGCCCGACCTGCGCTTTCTGGCCAACTACATGCTGGCGGCGGTGCCGGAACTGCGCGAGCTGATCTTTTCCGTGGATCCCTTCGGCGGGGACGGGGCGCAGCGCCGCAACATGGCGGGCCTGCGCCAGGCCATCCGCCATGTGGCCGAGGGCGGCGCGCTGGTGGTGTTCCCTTCGGGCACGGTGTCGCACCTGCAACCCTCGCGACGCGAGATCACCGACCCCACGTGGCAGTCCACGGTGGGACGGCTGGTGCGCCGCACCGGGGCCGACGCCCTGCCCCTGTACTTTCACGGGCGCAATTCCATGCTCTTCAACCTGATGGGCCTGCTGCACCCCGTGGCGCGCACGGCCCTGCTGCCCAAGGAACTGCTGCGCAAGCGCAACACCACGGTCACCCTCAGCGTGGGGCGCCCCGTGGCCGCCGCAACACTGGGCGAACTGCCCGACGACGAGGCGCGTACCGCCTACCTGCGCATGCGCTGCTACGCCCTGAAACCCAAGCCGCGCCGGGTGCTGTCCCTGCCCCTGCCCCTGCCGATGTCGAAGAAGGGGGGCGCCGTGCCCGGTGCCCCCGGCATACCAGACACCCCCGGCGCAGCCACCGCTTCCGGCGGCCCGGCCAGCCAGGTTGGTCAGGTTGGTCAGGTCGGCCCGGTCGGTCAGTCGGCGCGGCGCATGCGGCCCATCGCCGCCGCCCGCCCGCTGGAACTGCTGGAGGCGGAACTGGCGGCCATCCCCCCCACCGACGTGCTGCTGCGCGAGGGGCCGTGGACCATCGTGGAAACCACGGCGAACCGTTCGCCCGAACTGGTCCGCGAAATTGGCCGCCTGCGCGAGGTGACCTTTCGCGCGGTGGGCGAGGGCAGCGGCGCGCCGCTGGACCTCGACGCCTTTGACGCCGACTACCGCCATCTGATCCTGTGGCACGAGGGTAACCGCGCCCTGGCCGGGGCCTATCGCTTGGGCGAGGTGGACGCCATTCTCGATGCGCAGGGGCAGCGCGGCCTGTATTCCGCGTCGCTGTTCCGGTTCCGCCCGGAATTCTTCGGCGGCGCGCCCGCGCTGGAGCTGGGCCGGGCCTTCGTGGCGGCGGACTACCAGCGCGACTACGCCCCCCTGCTGCTGCTGTGGAAGGGCATCGGCCAGTTCATCCTCAAGCGGCCCGGCGTGCGCCGCCTGTTCGGCCCGGTAAGCGTGAGCCTGGACTATACCCCGTACTCGCTGAACGCCATCATGGACTACCTGACCCGCCACCACGGCTGCGCGGCCACGGCCCGGCTGGTGCGGGGCCGCGCCACGCCCTCCCTGCGCCAGCCCGGCTGCCTGCGGCGCATCGAGCCCGCCGGGCTGGACTGGAACGCGCTGTGCGCGCTGGTGCGCGACATGGAGGGCGGGCGCACCATTCCCATTCTGTTCAAGCACTACCTGAAGCTGGGCGGGCGCATCGCCACCTTTCACGTGGACCGCGCCTTCGGCTCGCTGGACGCCTTCCTGATCATCGATCTGCTGGAATCGCCGCCGCGCATGCTGCAACGGTTCATGGGCGCGGAGGGGTTGGACCGCTACTACGCCCAGACCCCGCGCGGCGCCGGAGAGGGTGCGGGCGCGGCCCCCTTGGTGGATGCCGCCTCGGCGGGCCGGGGGTAGCCCGCGTCGGGGGCGGGGCACCTTCCGGGATGATGTTTTTCGCGTGGCCGGTAGCCAGGCCGCAGGGGAGGTGCTATGCCGGTATCGACCCCGGCTGGCGTGTTCATGGGAACGCGCCCGGCCGCCGGGCATTCCGGCATGGGACACCTTCGTCCGCCCGACCTTCCGCGCGCAAGGAGCATCAGGTGAACGTGCAGCAGTTCGACCGCATCCGAAACGGCAAGGGATTCATCGCGGCCCTGGACCAGAGTGGGGGCAGCACCCCCAAGGCCCTGCGCCTGTATGGCATCGGCGAGGACCGCTACGCCTCGGAAGCCGAGATGCTGGCCCTCGTGCACGCCATGCGCACGCGCATCATGTGCAGCCCGTCCTTCGGCGCGCAGTGGATACTGGGGGCCATCCTGTTCGAGGATACCCTGTACCGCGCCGTGGATGGTTCGCCCACCGCCGACTACCTGTGGGAAAAGAAGGGCGTGGTGCCGTTCCTCAAGGTGGACAAGGGGCTGGAGGAGCCGCGCGGCGGCGTGCAGTTGATGCGGCCCATCGGCAACCTGGAGGAACTGCTGCGTGAGGCCTCGGCCCGCAACGTGTTCGGCACCAAGATGCGCTCGGTGATCAAGGAAGCTGACGAGCGTGGCATCGCCGACGTGGTGGAGCAGCAGTTCGACGTGGCCGGGACGATCATGGCGCACGGGCTGGTGCCGATCATCGAGCCCGAGGTGGACATCCACAGTCCGGTGCAGCATGAATGCGAAGCGATCCTGCTGCGCGAGGTGCGGCGGCAACTGGCGAAGCTGCCTTCCGGGGCCAGGGTGATGTTCAAGTTTTCCCTGCCCGCCCAGGACGACTTTTACCGGGAACTCATGGGCGACCCGCACGTGGTGCGCATCGTGGCCCTGTCGGGCGGGTACGGCCGGGACGATGCCAACGCCCGGCTGGCGCGCAACCACGGCCTCATCGCCAGTTTTTCGCGGGCGCTGACCGAAGGGCTGGACGACCGGCAGGGCGAGGTGGAATTCGACGCGGCACTGGGCCATGCGGTACGGTCCATCCACGAGGCGTCCATTACGTAAGACATCCGGGACCCCGGACACATTCGGGGCGGCCGCGCCCGCCGTGCGGTCGCCGGAAACGGAGATACCCATGATTTATGTGGTCAGCGCCTGTCTGGCGGGCGTTGCCTGCCGCTTCGACGGAGAGGCCAACCCGCGCGAGGGGGTCATCGAACTGGTGCGGCAGGGGCTGGCCCTGCCGGTCTGTCCGGAACAACTGGGCGGGCTGCCCACGCCGCGCCCGCCGTGCGAACTGCGCGGCGGTCAGGTACTGTGCCGCGAGGCCGACGGCACCCTGTCCGACGCCACGGACGCCTTTGCCAGGGGCGCCGAGGAAGGCGTGCGCCTGGCCCTGCTGGCGGGCTGTACCGAGGCCATCCTGAAGGCGCGCTCGCCCTCGTGCGGGTGCGGGCGCATCTATGACGGCACTTTTTCGCGGACGCTGGTGGCGGGCGACGGCCTGTTCGCCGCCGCCCTGCGCCGGGCGGGCATCACGGTGCGCTGCGACGAATAGCCGGGCGCAACGGGGCCAGCCGGGCGCAACGGGGCCAGTCGGGAGCAGGCGGGAACGGTCAGGACCGGTCAGGACCGGGCGGGGCCGGGCGGGGCCGCAACACGACGTGGCGCGAAATTTTCGACGCCGGAAAGGGCAGGTGCCCCCTTTCCGGCGTCTTGTGTTTTGGGCAGGGCTTCAGGGGTGCGCCCAAGAGGGCCGAGGTGTCTTGCTTTTGCACACGTGCAGCCTGTTTGTGCAAAAAAGATGTGCATTGTGTTGCACAATAAAAGTCTGCACATTTTCTCAATAAATTGTAACATACTGAAAAAATGTGCTTTCAACGTTTGGCACGCCCTGTGCTAATTCCCCCTCAGCGCATGACAACGCTGCCCTTCGCAGAGTGCAAGCCCTAGCCTGATCCCCCTGGTTCCCCTGACCGCCGCGACCCGCCGGTCGCGGCGGCCCCCCCCTCCCCCGGCAACACGGTGGAAAGACGGGACGGAACAGGAGCACGAAAGGGACGAGGCGCCCGAAGGCAACCCCCACGTGCGGCCCGGCACGTTCCGGGCGGCAGGGGAACTCCGCGAGACCCTTCGCGGATACGGTGGACGTGTGGCGTCCCGTTCCCCCACCGCTCCTGGCCTCTCTCCGGTTCCCCCTTGCGGAGAAGGGCACGGGCAATGAATTCGCGGCAACGGCCGCCGGGCCAAGGCGACGGCCCGGACGACCGAAGCGATACGGGAGCGCCGGCTGACCGCCGCAACGCACCCGCACTGTGCAGGACCGACCTCCTCCTGTCCGCACGGTATCTCCAGCCGGGGGCTTGGAGCCCCCGGAAGCGACCAGCGGCCGCCACGGCGACCGACGACATAGTGCCCAAGGCACACGAGACAGCGACCAGCCCAGACTCCTCCTTCGTTGATGCAGTGACCGCAGGGGCGGCGGGACAGCCCACCCGCCGCCCCCCCCCTTGGACTCCTCCTTGCTCCCCTGTTTCCCCCTTGCACCCTTGGACATCCGACCCCCCTTGCGGAACCCCGGCCACCATGGCCGGGGTTCTGTTTTGGCGGGACGGCAAATGACCGGACAAACGGAAAGACAGGCGCCCCGGCAAGCGGCGGGGCACCGTGCACACCGTTTCCCCAGGTCCGGGGCTGCCCGACCCGCGCTTTCGCGCCGCCGCACCCCGGCTCCCCGCACTCCCGTGCCCCGTCACGTTGACACCGCTCGCCCCGCGCGACTACCATCACGCGGGATTCCGGGGCGTCCGCACGCTGCCGGAGTTCCCCCCGCAATCCCCCAGCCCCAGAAGGACAGGCATGGACAGCTACATTGTTCGCGGCATCCTCATCGGCGGTTCCCTCGGCGTGTTCGCGGCGCTGCTGGGCCTTAGCGACAGCATTCCCCGCGCCTTCGGCGTGGGCATGATCGGCGGGTTTCTGGCGGGCATCACCCTGGAACGCCGCCGCCGGAAGTAGCCGCGTCCCGCCGTTTCCCTTCGATTTTTCCAACGCCATTTCCTCGCCTGGCGCACATGCCGCGCCGCGCCAATGCAAACGGGCCGCCCCGGCAATGCCGGAGCGGCCCGTGTCGCGTCGTGCGCGGTGCGGCCGGCTACTTCTTGGTCTTGGCCGCCGCCTCCAGCGCCATGTCCACGGCGTCGGAGAACAGGTCCAGCGGCAGCGAGCCGCGAATGACCAGGTCGTTGACCAGGAAATACGGGGTGCCCTGCACGTTCAGCGCGCGGGCCTCGGCCATGTCTTCCTCAATGGAATCCTTGACCTTCTTGCCCTTGATGTCCTGGGCCAGGCGCTTCATGTCCAGCCCGGCCTCGGCGGCGGCCTTCTTGAGGAAGGGTTCGCCCTCGGCCACCAGCTTTTCGCGGTCGCGGAACACGGTTTCGTAGAACGCCCAGGCCTTCTTGCCGTCCTGCAGGCCCGCGGCCACGTGGTACTCGGAGGCGAGGCGCGCGTTGTCGTGGCTGTCCAGCGGCATGTGCTTGAAGACGTAGCGCACCTTGTCCTTGTAGTTGGCCAGCAAGAGTTCCATGGTGCCCGCCGCCTGCTGGCAGTACGGGCAGGTGAAGTCGGAGTAGGCCACGATGGTCACCGGCGCGTTGGCCGGGCCGCGCATGGGGCGCCCTTCCAGGTTGGCCTTCTTGGGCTGGGTCTGATCCATCTGCCACTGGGCGATAAGCGCCTTCTTGCGGCGCACGTTGGAGCCCTGCTGGGCGATTTCCAGCACGGTTTCGCTGTTGTCGCGCAGCACCTGCATGATCAGTTCGGGATTTTCCTTCAGCAGGTCGCGCAGGGCGGCCTTCAGTTCCTCGTTGGAGGCGGCCTGCGCGGGCGCGGGAACCACCGAGGTGGCGGCAAGGGTGAGCGCCAGCAGCAGGGCAATGAACAGGGTACGGAGCATGCGTCTTCTCCCGGAAAAGGGGGGGATATGGGCGGGGCAGGCGACGTCGGAAAGGCATGTCCAGAACAGGCGGGAGGCCGGGCGGACAGGACGGTGACGGCGCGCGACGGTACCCGCCCCTTCTACACGCCCGCGATTGCGGGGGCAAGTTCGCGGGTGCTTGCCGACTCTGGCGAATACGGTGTGCTGGTCGTGCGGGCGGGACTAATGATGTGGGATGGCGGGACTGAAATTGAAGGCGGGCGGCGGCAACGACGCGGCAAGGAGGGTGCCGCGCCGCCGTCGCACGCCCGGTCTACCGTCGGGGTGTGGGGTGAGAAAGGCGGGGATGCAGGCGATAGGTGCCTTACGCCATGCCGAAAAACCGTGCGCAGGCCACGGCGGCCATGCCCACGGCAATGGTGCCGAAGAAGCTGCCCGTGCGCCACGCCACCAGCGTGGCGGGCACGGCGGCCAGCAGGTACAGGTTGTCGGCGGCCATGTGCACCCCGCCCTGTTTCATGATCAGGTCCGGGGCCAGCAGGGCGGCCAGCACCGCGGGCGGCACGAAGGACAGCCAGCGGGTGATGACGGGGTTCAGCTCGCGCTGCGACAGCAGTTGCAGGGGCACGGCGCGGGGAATGTAGGTGACGGCAAGCATGCCGCACAGCATCAGGAAGAAGGTGGTGGTCATGTCCGGTCTCCTCGCGGCGCGTGGCTACAGGGTGGGGGCGCGGCCCGGCCCGTTCAGGTCTGCCAGACTGGGCAGCCCGGCAAGGTCGTCCGTCTCGTCCGGCTTGCCCGGCCCGTTCAGTGCGTCCGGTTCAGCCGCGCTGGCGGCGTGGTGGCCAGCCGTACGTTGTACGGCATCGGCCTTTGCGGGCAGCAGGGTGCACAGGGTGGCCGAGCACACCGTGGCGATGATCACGTTCCACTGCCCGGCCCCGGCCAGCGCCAGCAGCACGGACAGCACCCCGGCCAGCGCGGCGGCCAGCGCGAAGCGCCGGGCCTTGCGGCAGTACGGCAGCAGCAGGGCGATGAACATGGCGGGCAGGGCGTAGTCCAGCCCCAGCGGGCGCACGTCGGCCACCAGTTCGCTGCCGAACACGCCGATGATGGTGCCGATGACCCACGCGGACTGGGCCGTCATGTTCAGGGCCAGGGTTTCGGCGCGGGGCGGTTCGGGCCGGGCATCGCCGGGGACGGAGGGCAGACGGCTGACGTGCAGGGCAAAGGTTTCGTCCGTCAACTGGAAGGCGAACAACGCTTGCAGCGCACGCGGCCAGCGGCGCAGGGCCGGGGCCAGCGCGGCGGACATGAGCAGGTGGCGCAGGTTGACCACGAAGGTGGTCAGCACCACCGTGGCTGGCGATGCCCCGCCCGCCAGCAGGCTGACCGAAATGAGCTGGGCGGACCCGGCGAAGACCATCAGCGACATGCACACCGCGCCCGACGCGGGCATGCCGGTCTTGCGGGCCAGCACCCCGAAGGCGAAGGCCACCGGCACGTAGCCGAGCACGATGGGCAGGGCCTGGCGCATGCCGGACAGCACGGCGGCCATGCGGGACGCGGGCCGTGCGGGTGTGGTGCGGGACTGGCCGGGCTGGTGCGGCGGGGACGAATGCCCCTTGCCGGGCGACGAAGCGGTATCCATGGTGCAACCTCCGGGTTGCACATGACCATGAAATCTGTCACCTGAACAGATACAGTCAAACGGAAAAACAAGCATAACAGATGGCGTGGTTGCCGGATTCCGGCTGGACAGCCCCGCCCGTTCCGCGCGTTCACCCGCCCCGCCCCTGCCCACCGCGCCTGCCCACCACACCTGCCCACCGCACTTGCAAGGACGCCCCATGCCCGCCCGCCCCTTTGCCGCGTCAGCCCTTGGTATCGATCCGGCCCCCGGTATCGACGAAGACGCCGGTTTCGATGCCCCCGCTGCCCCCGGCGGCGCGGCATCCGCCGACGCCGCCGCCTTCCACTACCATCGTGTCGAGCGCCACGTGGCGGACATGATCCAGTCCGGCAGGTTTCGCCCCGGCGCCCGGCTGCCCTCGCTGCGCGGGTTGGCCACCTCCATGGGGTTGTCCATCGCCACCGTGGGCCACGCCTATCTGGAACTGGAGCGCAAGGGCATCATCGAGGCGCGGCCCCGTTCCGGCTACTTCGTGCGCCAGGGCATGCGCGGCCTGCCCGTGCCGCAGGCCCGCCCGGCCCCGCCCACCGGCCCGCGCGAGGTGAACCGCGCCCGGCTCATCTCCACCGTGCTCGAAGCCGTGGGCAACCGCGACCTGGTGCCCTTCGGCGTGCTGTGCCCGGACGAAACGCTGCTGCCGGGCCGGGCGCTGGGGCGCATCCTGTCCGAGGTGATGCGCTCGCGCGCGGGCGAGGCCGCCGCCTACGCCACCATCCCCGGCGACCTGGAACTGCGCCGCCAGATTGCCTGGCGGCACCGCGAATGCGGCGTGGGCGCGGGGCCGGACGATATCCTGATCACCAACGGCGCGGTGGAGGCGCTGTACATCGCCCTGCGCTGCCTGACCCGGCCCGGCGACATCGTGATGATCCAGTCGCCCACCTACTACTGCTTCCTGCAACTGATCGAATCGCTGGGGCTGCGGGCCATCGAGGTGCCCAGCACGCCGGAGGCGGGCGTGGACCCGCGCGACGTGCGGCACATCCTGGACCGGCACCGGGTGGCGGCGTGCGCATTTTCGCCCAATTTCAACAACCCGGACGGCAGCCTGACCCCGGACGACGCCAAGCGCGAAATCCTGGACATGCTGGCCGAGCGGGGCATCCACCTCATCGAGGACGACGTGTCCACGGACCTGCACTACGGCCCCTCGCGCCCGTCCACCTTTCTGCAATGGGATGCGCACGGGCTGGTTACGCTGTGCTCGTCGTTCTCCAAGACCGTGGCGCCGGGCTTTCGCATGGGCTGGATGGTCACCGGGCGCATCGGCGAGCGCGCGCGGGAGATAAAGGCCACCACCAACGTCTGCGGGGCCACCCTGACCCAGTTCGCCATGGCCGAATACCTGCGTCAGGGGCTGTTCGAGCGGCAGCTGCGCCGTCTGCGCACGGCCTTTTCGCGCCAGATGCAGGCCATGCGCATGCACCTGGCCGACTGCTTTCCCCCCGGCACCGGGGTAACCCGGCCCGAGGGCGGCGGCGTGCTGTGGGTGGAATTGCCGCCCGGCACCGACGGTGTGGAGCTGTTTTTTCGCGCGCGGCAGGCGGGCATATCCGTTGCACCGGGGGCCGTGTTCAGCACGCAGGAAAAGTTCGCCAACTACCTGCGCCTTGGATGCAACGGCCTGTGGAACGAGCGCATGGCCGAAGGGCTGCGCACCCTGGGGCGGCTGGCCGGGGAGTGCCGGGGGGGCGCGGGAGCGGGGTAGGAAGGGGGCAGGGTGAAGGCGGGGTGTGCTGGGCTGGGGCGGAGCCGGGGCAGACAGGGCACGGCATAGGAATATGGAAGGCATGGCACGGGCCGGAGGAGTGATCCTCCGGCCCGTTGTCTTTTTATTGAGAATGGGAACCGGGGGGCTGATGAGGGGCAGGGCGGCGCAAAGAGCGGAATGGGGGTCCGGGCGGCATTGTCGTGTTCCCGGAGGTTCTCCGCTTTTTTGCAACATGGCGGGGCACCCTTGGGACCGCCCCGCAACCCCCTTCCGATCCCCCTGTGGCCGGAGGTGCCCGCAAGGCATGGGATACGCTGGCTCCGCGCCATCGGGGCGTGCATTTCCTCTGGCGGCGGGGCGCCTGCAACCCGCCCCGCCGCTTTGCCTGCGCCATATCGGCATGCTGCATGGCGTCCGAAGAACCACGCATACCTATACATGGAGGCGCGTATGACCTACGGCTTGTTCACGTCCGGACTGAAGAACGCTGACGACCCCCGCCGCCGCAAACTGGCGGGTTCGCTGGAAGGGGCGGTGGGCCGCGCCCGTTCGGCGCGCACCATGCAGGATTGGCCCCCGGCGGGCAGCCTGCGTTGTCTGCAAACGCGGCCTGCGGACATCCGGCAGCGTTAACGCCACAAAAGTCTCCTCGCCGTAGCGCTGCTACGCCGTCGTCGTCTTTTCCGCCGTTGCCTTGCGGCTGCCTCGCAGGCCGCGCTTTCGCCATAACGCAGGTTGCCCGCTGGGGTCCGGTTGGAGAACTGGTGCAGGGCATCCGCACCATCGACGCCTTTGGCCACGACGGGCAGGGCATGTTGCCCGACGACGAGGACAAGGACTGGCGGCAGCGCTTCCAGCGCAGCATGTTCGACGACACTGGCGTTCACGACCTGCAAGATTATGCCGGGTTCCGGCAACCCCGTGACCGGGGGTACGACGTGTTGCAGGAAGAACGCATGCGCGACATCTTCGAACGCAGGAACGTCACGCGTCCCGAACGACAACCCTCGCAGGATGCCGAGAGGAAGGCCCTCCCCACCCCTCCTTCCGAGGAGGTCGGAATGTGGAGGGGGCTGGCCCCTGCCGCAGGCAAGGCCGAGTTGGTGGAATTTTCGGATGCCGTCGGAAGCGGCTCCGCCCCTGAACGCAACAACGCGCCGGGCACGCGTTGGTGGGAACGCGCCATGGAGGCGGCCTTTCCGCAGGACGTGCACCCCTGGCAGCGGCGTACGCCTTCCGCCGGACAGGAGCGTTCGCCCCGCGTGGACGCAATGTTGCGGCAATGGCCCGGCGCACCGGATGCGACGAGCGGCGACGATCCGGCGTTGCGCGGCGGCGGCACGGCTACGGCGCGGGAAACGCAGGACGACCCCTTCGCGGGTACTCTGCTGGCGGCCAATCGCAACGGCAGCGCCCGGCAGAACCGCAGCGCCATGGATGCGGGGGGCGGCGCAGGACGTGGATCAGCAGGCGGCAAGGCCGCGCCGGGCCGCCGTACCCCGCCATTGGAGGATTTCGCCGACCCTTCGAAGAACATCCTGCGGCCGGACAAGATACTGGACTACTACCGCAAGCCCGGCGACATCACCGCCTTGCACGAAACCACGGCCAAGGGATTGGAAACCGTATCCCAATCGGGGTCATGCGGGCCGTACCAGTTGACCGGGGGGACGCTGGGAGATTTCATGAAAAGCCGTGAAGCGGCGAACCTGCCGGAAGAATACCGCGCACTGAAGGACGACCCCAAGGCCATTGCCGCTGCATGGCCGGAAATGGCCCGCAAGCATCCTGACGCGTTGGCCGCCGCCAACGAGGCGTTTATTCAGAGGACGCATTACCAGCCGACACTGAAAGCCTTTGAAAAGGCAGGGCTTGATACGGGATCGGAGGTCATTCAAAATGCGGCGTACTCCATGGGGGTACTCAGAGGACCGAACGCATTTTCGAAAAACGTGGTGAAGCATCTTCCGGATAGCGACACACTGAGGAAGATGGGTGTGGAGGAGCAGTTGGATGTATTGGGGAAGGCGTTCAAGACGGGGTATAAGGGGGATACTGAAGTTGAGAAAAGAGTCGACTACGAGTTTAATGGGAATTTGAAAAATCTCCAGCAAGCATTGGAACCCAAAGCGGAGGCTTCAGGTGGTGAGGAGTAGGATTGCACATTTTGCAATGCTTGTTTTTTTTCTCTTCTATGCACAAAGCGATGCATCATGTGAGGAAGGACATGTTGCCCGCACAGGAATAGTGGGCAGGGGATCGATATATTACTCTGGGACAAGCTCCGGGCTGGGGATTGACCCACGAGTTACGCGTAGTATCCATGCAGTCTGCGCATTCGGTGATCTGTGCCGTATAGTGGGTGTAGAAAAAAAAATAGAGCGCCTTGGCAACGAGTTTGTCCTTGTCAGTTCGGTGCGGCGTCTTGTGGCAGCAACACCTGGGGATTTCGACGTAACAGGCGTTCTTGGCAGGCAGACGGATGGCTATCTGTTTTTGAGCTCCCCGCAGGTCACGGAGGACAATCTGGTAATTCCCGAAGGTTTTCCTCTGGAAAGCACGGTGCGGGCCGTGTGTGCGGAAGGTGACGTATGCCGGGTTCGAGGCAAAGGCACGCGAGACCCCTCATGGTGGCAGATGGTCATGCCCTCGGAATTGCACGAGGTGGAACTGGTGCGGCGCGCCCGTCTGGTGACGGTGGAAATGACGGGTGTCTATTCCGGCGGCAGCATGGGCAATTTCGATATCGTCGGGGACGAGGAGGACCAGTTTCTCGACGGGTTGGAGCGGTTCGCGCATACCCCCGTGGGGCGCACCATGCCTTCCTGCGAGCGGTACCGGGTGGTCGCGCTGGTACGGGATACCGATCCCCACCGCGTGGTGGACCTGCTGGCCGTGGGCTGTGCCCGCCCGGACAAGGATGACATTCCGGCGGCGGTGGAGGGTGGGCCGCAATAGGCGGCGCATGCCGATGGCAGGCGGGCGCGGGAAAGGATACCGCCAGACGTCCGCGCTGGTTGCGGGCGGTTGCCGAGGACTGGGACCATGGGGCGAAACCACGCAAACGGGCCGGAGGAGTGAACCTTCGGCCCGTGGTGTTTGCAGGGAATGGGGTGGCGTGGCGCGCAGGTCGGTGCGCAGGCTACCGCGCCAGCGGATCGGTGTCGCTTTCCGGCGCGAAGAAGAAGGCGGCGTCGAAGGGGCCGAAGCTGCCGGTGTCGGCCATGATGGTGAAGAATTCCACCCGGCCGTAGCGGCGCAGGCGTTCTTCGGTCACGCCGTTGCGGGCGTAGTAGTCCGCGCGGGGCTGCGGGTTGCGGGTTTCCGTCAGGTCGTACACGGCCTCGTCGGTTTCGCCCCAGGCGTGCAGCACCCATTTGCCGTGCAGGTGCAGCCAGGCGTGCACCACGCGGCAGTCCTCGCATTCGCTGGCCACTTCCAGCGCGGCGTCGAAGCAGGACGGACGGTGCGCCCCGGCGGCGCACTGGCAGTCGTGGTCATGGTCGTGGCCGCAGCCGCAGGCGTCGGCTTTGGGGGGCTGGAAAGGATCGTGGCTGTGCATGGGGTATCCTTGCGCGCCGCGTGGCGGCGGTGGTGCGTGACGGTGGTTGCGCGCGTATCGGCGGGGGGGGCAGGGGGCGCGTGCGTTGCAGGCGGTGCGAGGTGGCGCGAATGCCGCCCCGCCCCGGACTTCCCGGAATCGCTGGGAACCGCCCGGACCCGCCCGGACCCGCCCGGCTCGGCCCGGCTCGGCCCGGCTCGGCCCGGTGACGGTGCGCTGAAAGGGTGGTCCGCGTCAAGATGGCGAAGTGAGCAGCATCCGTACGACGGTCACTCCCCGGCGGCATCCCCTTCGCCCAGCGCCAGCAGGGCCGCGCCCAGGGCGTTGCCCACGTCGTAGCGGGCCGGAAAGGTCACCGTGGTGGACAGCGCCCGCGCCACGGCTGGCAGCAGGTGGCGCGACGCCGCGCCGATGCCCACCATGGGCACCCCCAGCGCCACGTTGACCCGCAGCAGCGCATGCCGGTGCCGCTGGGCCAGATACGCCGCGAAGTTGCCGCCCACTTCGCGCCGGGCCACGTGCTGGACCACGGCATCCTCGATGCGCTGGCTGGCGGCGGCCAGCACGGCGCGGGCGGCGTCCTGCGGGGTGTTGGGCGGGGTGCCGGAGAAGCCGGATGTGATGTCGCCGGATGCTGCGCTACCCGGTACGGTATCGAAAGGCTCGCCGGGAACGGTTGCCGACGCGGCGGCAGTCTCCGCCCCGGTTTCGGCATCCCCCAGCGCGGATTCGCCCTCCGCGACGGGCGGCAGCGACTTGTCCAACAATTGGGCCAGCGCCCGCGCCCCGGCCAGCGCGGCGGCGGTGTTGCCCGCTCCCGGCGGCAAATCCGGTACATCGGAAAGGTCCAGCAGGCCCAGCACGTGCAAGGCGTCGGTGGGGGTGAACCCGGTCACCTGCACGGTGCGCTGGCGCACCAGCCTGTCGATGGCCCGCTCCAGCGTGCTTTCCGGCAGGCGCAGCGCGCGCAGCAGGTCGCCCGCCGGGGTGGGGCCGTGGGCGTTCAGGTGGTCCAGCACCGCGCGTTCGGCGGCGTCAGCGGATTGGGGGGATGGGCCGGACGGGCCAGACGGGCCAGACGGGGCAGGTCCCGCCTTTTCATCGCATGCGCCCTCACGGCGCACGGGACAGACGCACCGCGCCCGGCCCCCGGCGCGCAGCCATTGTGCCGGGTCCGGCAGGGGACCGGCCATGCACAGCGGCACCACCCGCAGCGGCCCCACGGACAGCGTGCCGTCCGCCTCCGGCCGCACCAGGCTGTCGCCGCCCACGCCCACGGTGAACATTTCCACGGCTTCCACGTGGGTTTCCCAATCGCCCACCACCATGCCGTCGGCCTGGATGACCGGGCGGCCCCGGCGCAGCAGGGTGACGTCGGTGGTGGTGCCCCCCACGTCCACGATAAGGGCGTCCGGCGGGGGCGGGGTGTCGGTGTTTGCCGAGGGATACGGTGACGTACCCGGCAAGGCATTCGGCGCTGCGCTTGGCACCGTGGCGGGCGAAGCCGCGTTCCTGCCCGCGCCCTTTCCCGGCAGCCGACCGGCGTCTTCCTTGCCACTTGGCAGTCTACCGGCTGCATGCGCCGCGCCGTACCCGGCCATGGCGGCGGGGCCGCTGGCCACGGTGGCCGATGCGTTGCGCAGGGCCGCGTCCATGGGCATGGCCGTGGCGTCGCCGCGCACCACCACCACGGGGGCGGCGATGCCCAGGTCCTCCAGCGCGGTGCGCACCCCGTCCAGAAAGCGGCGCATCACCGGCAGCAGCCGGGCGTTGAGCACCGCCGTGGCCGCGCGTTCCTTCATGCCCGCGCGCGAACTGGCCAGGTGCGAGCAGAACACCGGCTTGGGGTCCACCATCCCGATGGCCCGTTCCGCCACCAGTTCGTGGGCCGGGTTCACGAAGCTCATCATGCCGCACACGGCGTAGGCGTCCACTCGGTTCTGCATCAGGCGGATGGCGTCCACCAGCCGGTGCAGCGCCAGCGGCTCCTCTTCCGAGCCGTCCAGCTTGTGACCGCCGGGGATGGCGTCCATGGAGGCGCAGGGCACGGTGATGCGCCCGGCGTAGCCGATGATGAACAGCCCCACCTCGGCCCCCTGCCCTTCCACCACGGCGTTGGTGGCCAGCGTGGTGGACACGGAGACCAGGTCCACGGCGCTGGCGGGCAGGCCGGACGCGGCCAGCGCGGCGGCCATGGCCCCGGCCATGCCCCGGCCAAGGTCGTGGTGGGTGGTGGGCCGCTTGGCCGATGCCACCACCCGGCGGGTGGCGGCGTCCACCAGGACGGCGTCGGTGCAGGTACCGCCGGTGTCCACGCCCATGACGTAGCGTACGGGACGGGTGGCCGGTGAGGTTTGATCGGGCTGATCAGGTTGATCGAGCGGATCGGGGGCGTTGCTGGCGGTGGGGGTGTCGGTTTGGCTGGTCATGGAAAAACCTTGTAATGCGGGGGGATGATGTCGGAAATCTGTCGGGCTGGAGACGGCTTGCTCAACAGCGCCAACGGGCGAAGGGACAAACCGGATGCCCGGTCAGGTGAGCTTCAGGCGAGCCTCAGGCCAGCTTCAGGCCGTTGTCCACGGGCCGTTCCGGCACGGCCAGCACCACGCTGCCGTCCGCCTGCGCAAAGCCGGTGACCAGGAATTCCGAGCGGAACGGCCCGATCTGCCGGGGCGGAAAGTTCACCACGCCGAGGATCTGGCGGCCCAGCAGGTCGTCCGCCTTGTACAGGTGGGTGATGCGCGCGCTGGACTTCAGCACGCCGATGCCCGGCCCGAAGTCGGCCCACACCTTCCACGCGGGGCTGCGGGCCTCCGGAAACGGTTCCACCTGCACGATGGTGCCGGTGCGCAGTTCCACCTTCTCGAAGTCGTCCCAGGTGATGGCGGGCAGGCCGGAAGCGGCGGCGGGGGTGGTCATGTGCGGTTCTCCCGTGAGGTGTCGTGACGCGTGGTGACGCGGGTGATGCATGATGTGTCCGGCATGCTGGCCGGGCGCGCGGGTTGCGGCGCGCGGCAGTGCGGGCGGGATCATTCCGCTCTGGTGGCGGCGAACAGCATCCCTTCGGTGACGGACGAACTGCGGTAGCCTGTGCGGCCCAGGCAGGCCGCATCGTGAAATCCCGCCTCGCGGAGCATGGCCAGGAACTCCGTTCCCGGTACGGCGCCGCCCTGTCAGCGGAACCAGCTGGACACCACGTCCGCGCCCTGCGGGGCGGGACCGTCCAGCATCTGGTCGGCCAGGCGCAGGCGGCCACCGGGCCGCAGCACCCTGTGGATTTCGCGCAATGCGGCGGGCTTGTCCACTATCAGGCTGAACACCCCGTTGGAAATGACCACGTCGAAACTGCCGGAGGCAAAGGGCAGGCACTCCGCCCCGGTCTCCACGAAGCGAATCCGGGCGGACTGGCTATCTCGTCCGACCGAGTCTGTTTCGGCCGAGTCTGTTTCGGCCGGGTCTGGTCCGGACAGGTTTGAGCCGGACTGCGACGGAGCGGGCCGGGTCGCGGCTGCGTCCATGGCGACATTCGCGGCGGCCAGATTGGCGCGGGCGCGGTCCAGCATGTGCGGGCTGGCGTCGGCCCCGGTCACCGCGCCGTCCGGCTCGGCCAGCAGGGCGGCGCACAGGGTGTCCACCCCCGCGCCGCAGCCCACGTCCAGCACGGCATCGCCGGGGCGCACCGGACAGGCGGCCAGTTCCGGGGGCAGGCAACGGTCGCGGGGGGCGGCGGGGCCGTGATTCGCGCTGTCACTGGGTATGTCGTCGGGGCTGTCGCCAAAGCACACCGGGGCATCCAGTTCCGCGTCCGGCATGTCGCAAAAGATATCGCCGGGCACGCCGCTGCCCGCAGCGGAGGGGGATCCGGCGGGCGGCGGTGGGGGCAGCAGGCACACCGGCGGCCACACGCAGGCGTCCACGGCGGCGAAGGGGTTGCCCACCCCGCAGAAATGGGCGCGCACGGCGGCGGGCAGGCGGTCGGTCAGCGCACCGTCATAGCCAAGGCCAGCCAGCCCGGCGTCGCCCACGGGATAGCGGAACTTGCCCTCCGGCCCCTGGGCCACGGCGATGAAGCGGTCGCGCACGGCGCGGGCCACAAGCGCCCGTTCCGCCGGGCTCAGCGTGGCGGGGGCATGCCCGCCGGGTGCGCACCCGGACGGGAACGGAGAGGCGGAAGCGGATGCGGCGGGGGATGACGCGGCGGCCCCGCCCGGGGCCTGCGGCGGCGCTCAGGCCCCGGTGGCGTAGGATTCGCCCGCAAAGGGCGGGGTGCGGCGGTGCATGGGTTCCTCGTGGTGGAGGTGGCGATGAAGGCATGGGTCGTCCGCATGGTGTGTGCGGGACGCGCCCTGCCTGTGGCCGTCATAGGGGGCGGCGTGGTGTGCCGTCAATGAACGCAGGGAGAACGGCGAATTCGGCAAGGCCCATGCGCCGATGCACGGCGACACAAGAATGAGGTACTCTGCTTTGTTTCTCCGCCCCTTTCTCTGAAGAAATTGTGTGTATTTCCTGTACATTTGGAGATCGTAAAATACGGGGTTCCAAGGGGCGGTAGCCACTTGGCCGCCGGAGGCGCCCAAAAAACAGACGTTGTCAACAAGCTGAACCGGGCGCGGGTTTCCCCGCGCCCGGTGACACAGCATGCATCCGGCAGCCCTGCACGGATCAATGCACCCAGCCCCCGGCTATTCCCCGGCGGCCTCGGCCAGCTGACGGCCCAGGGCGCGGCAGCGTTCCAGCCCTTCGTCGTCGGGGTTCCAGGCTTCGCGGGCGGGGTCGCCCACCTGCGAGAAGCCGCACTTGGCCAGCCGCTCGGCCAGCACCTTGGGCGATTCGCCGCTCCAGCCGTACGAGCCGAAGGCGGCGGCCTTCTTGCCCCGGAACTTCAGCCCTTCCACCTCTTCCAGCAGGCCCGCAACAGAGGTCAGCACGCCCCGGTTCACCGTGGGCGACCCCACGGCAAGCACCTTGGACCGGAAGATCTGGGTGATGATGTCGTTCTTGTCCACCAGCCCGGAGTTGAACAGTTTCACCGTCAGCGTGGGGTCGGCCTGCACGGCCCCGGCGGCGATGGCCTCGGCCATGCGCCGGGTGGAATTCCACATGGTGTCGTAGACCACGGTCAGTTGGTGCTCGGCGTAGTTGGCCGCCCATTGCTGGTAGCGCCGCACGATCTGCAACGGGTCCTTGCGCCAGATCACCCCGTGGCTGGGGCAGATCATGTCCACGGCCAGGCCCAGGCCCAGCACCTCGTCGATCTTTTTCGTCACCAGCGGGCTGAACGGGGTAAGGATGTTGGCGTAGTACTTGATGGCCTCCGCCCACAGTTCGCACTCGTCCACCAGGTCCGCGAACATCAGTTCGGATGCGTAGTGCTGGCCGAAGGCATCGTTGCTGAACAGCACGTTTTCGCCGGTCAGGTAGCACATCATGGAATCGGGCCAGTGAAGCATGGGCATTTCCACGAACACCAGTTCGCAGCTGCCCAGCGAAAGCTTGTCGCCGGTGCGCATCACCCGGAAGTCCCAGTCCGCGTGGTACTGGCCCTTCAGCGATTTGACCCCGTTGGTCGAGCAGTACACCGGCGTCTTGGGGATGTGGCGCATCAGCTCCGGCAGGGCGCCGCTGTGGTCCGGCTCGCCGTGGTTGGCCACCACGTAGTCGATGGACGAAAGGTCCACCACCCGCGCCAGGTTGTCCACGAATTCGCGGGCGTACGGACCCCACACCGTCTCGATGAGCGCGGTGCGGCCGCCGGGGTCGCGCACCAGGTAGGCGTTGTAGCTGGAACCCTTGTGGGTGGAATATTCCTGCCCGTGAAAGGTGCGCAGTTCCCAGTCGATCTTGCCCACCCAGTGGACGCGGTTGGTAAGTTGCATGGCCTGCCCTCCGTGCGGCGCGCGTGGCGCACCCTTCGGGCCGCGCCGCGTGGGCCGAGGGGTGGAAAGGACGGGTGAAAAAAGAGGAGTGTCTACTCTGACAGGCTGGCAGGTTGCGCGGCAGGTGTCAACAGGGTGGAATGCGCGACAGGCGGAATGTGCGTCGGGCCGGGGTTCCCCGGCGGGCATGGGATGGGGGGGACTGGAGGCGCGGGACGGACGGGCCAGGGGCCCGTCCTGATGGCCGGGCACGGCGCGGGGCATGCCCCGGCCTGCGCAGGCGGAGCACACGGAAAACGGCGGAGGGGTTTTCCCCTCCGCCGTCGGTGTGGCGAGAGCGTCCGATGCCCCTGCGGGAACCCATGAGACGGGACTCCGCGAACGCGGGGCGGTTCGGATCGCGTGGCCGCCGGGTGCCAGTGCGGCCCGGCGGTTGGTGCGCGGCATGCCGCGCGGGGTTGGGCGCAAGGTGGCATGCCTTCCTGCGTCAGATGGCATGCCTTCCTGCGTCGGGTGGACGACCGGCTCAGGCGTGGCACCCGGCGCGAAGGCCCTCGTCGCCGGCCACCCACAGGCACTCTTCGGACGAGGCGCGCGGAATGCTCACGGTCAGCACGCCATCCTTGAGTGCAGTGGATACGCCTTCGGCCACGGCATCATCCGGCAACACCAGAATGCGCCTGAAGGTGCCGGTCCTGCGTTCCATGCGTTGCCAGCCGCGCCCCTTGTCCTGCGGCGAGGGGCCCATGCGGCCAGTGATGAACAGCCGTCTGCCGTCCACCCGCACGTCCACTCCCGCGTTGTCGTCGGGGGCGTCGGCCAGCGCGTCACTTTCGTCGCTGATTCCGCCGTTGCCCCTGTCACTGGCCGGCGCGCGGACCAGGCCGGGCACGTCGGCCACCACGAGGTAGGCGTCGTCTTCCACCGCGATGTCCACGGCCAGGCGGCGGGTGCCCTCAAAGCCGCATTCGGCGGACTGATGGTGCAGGGTTTCGTACAGCAGTTCCTCCGCCCCTGCCAGTTCCATGAGCCTGCGGATCTTTTCCCGTTCGTTGGCGCATTCCACGTCGTAGGGAACGGGAGCCGCAAGGCGTCCATCATCATGCCGGTCGGAACCGGCGTCTTCGCGTTCGGCACTCCTGCGGAACCAGTTCCGGGGGTGCAGTGCGTCCAGTTTCATGGCGGTTCCTCCGTTGTCTTCACCGGCGGCACGGACACCGCGCGGCCAGATCCCCGGATGGCCGGGCCGCCGTGCGCAAGGCGTGTAGGAAAGGGGCTGCCCCTCTTCCGGGCGGCGATGACCTGTTCCAGAAGGCGGGCGTACACGGCGGCGGCATATACGAAGTCCGGCCGGGCGGCGTGCGCCGGTCCATACTTGAAAATAATTCTCAATAATGGAATGGCAACCGTCGCCGCGTGGATTTTCCGGTTCGGCAGCGCATGCCGGGCACTCGTCCCGCAGGCATGCGAAAAGGGCGGGACGCCCGGCCCTTGCCGTGCGTCCCGCCCCCTGCATGATGGATGTCGCGACGGGCTATGCCTCGTCGTGCTGCATCCGCTCGATGAGCTTGCGCAGCGAATGGGCCTGGGTTGCCAGTTCCTCCACCGCGCGGGCCGATTGGTGCATGCCGTCCGAGGTTTCGCCCGAGATGCGGTTGATCTCGTCCACGGCGCGGTTGATTTCCTCGCTGGCGGCGGACTGCTGCTCGCTGGCCGTGGCGATGGAGCGCACCTGGTCGGTGGCCTGCTCCACCAGGGTCACGATTTCGCGCAGGGCCTCGCCGGAACTGCCCGCGAGGCCGGTGGCTTCCTCGATGGACGCCACGGCGCGTTCCACGTGCTCCACGTTGCGCCGGGTGCCCTGCTGGATACCCGTGATGGCCTCGCCCACCTCGCGGGTGGCCTGCATGGTCTTTTCGGCCAGCTTGCGCACCTCGTCGGCCACCACGGCGAATCCGCGCCCGGCATCCCCGGCGCGGGCCGCCTCGATGGCGGCGTTGAGTGCCAGCAGGTTGGTCTGGTCCGCGATGTCCGAAATCACGTTCATGATCTTGCCGATGCCGTCGGCCTGGCGGCCAAGGTCGGCCATGTCGTCCTTCAGGGCCACGGCCTGGCGTTCCACGGTGCCGATTTCCTCCACCACCCGGCCCACCACGGCCGCACCGGTATCGGCCTTGGCGCGGGCGCGCTCGGCGGTATCCGCCGCCTGCGAGGCGTTGCGGGCCACCTCGAGCACGGTGGCGTTCATTTCTTCCATGGCGGCGGCGGTTTCCGCCACGCGCTGCGACTGCACGGCTGCTCCCTGGGTGGACTGGCCGATCTGGGCGGAAAGCTGGTCGGACGCGGACCCCACCACCTCCACCACGCCCTGCAACTGTCCGGCGGCGGCCAGCATGCCCTCGCGCCGGGCCGACTGGGCGCGGCGGGTGGCGTCTTCCGCCTGCGCCATGGCCGCGCGGGCGCGTTCCGCCTCCGCCCCGGCGTCGCGGGTGGCGGCCTCCGCCTCGCCGATCTTGGACTTCAGGTTGTCCACCATGGTGCGCAGGCTGTCGGCCAGTTGGCCCACCTCGTCGCGCTGGTCGATGTCCAGCCGGGTGTCCAGCCGCCCTTCGGCCACGGCAGAGGCAAACACCACGCCGCGCCGCAGTGGCCGCACGATGGAGACGGTCAGCAGCACCCCGGCCAGCAGCGCCAGGGCGGGCACGGCCACCATCAGTACGGAGATCACCGTGCGTCGCCCGGCGGCGGTTTGCGCCGCGGCCTGCTGCTGGGCCTTGGCCGCGGCCATGTTCACGGAAATGACGTCGCCCAGTTCCTTGAACAGCACGCGGCTGTGCTCCGTGGCGGGGCCCAGCACGAGGGCGGCGGCCTTGCCGTGGGCGGCGTCGTCCGAGGGGGTGCGTTCCCAGCCGCCGATGAGGGCGGCGGCCTCGGCCATGTCGCGTTCGAACAGGGCAAGGCTGTTCAGGAATTCGCGCCATTCGGCCTGTTCCGAGGCGCCGTGCTCGATGGCCTCGTACCGGGCGATGCCCGATTTGTAGGCCGCCACGGCGTCCGCAAGGTTCTTGTACTGGCGAGGCCGGTCGGCCAGGTCGGGGATGAGCAGGGTGCGGTGGGCCACCGTGACGTTGCGCAGGTTGAAGCGTGCCTGGGCCAGCGCCTCTATGCCGGGCAGGTACACGTCGGAAAGTTCGGTCTGCGCGGCCAGTTGCTCGCGCATGCTGACGTAGCCCGCGACGCCGAGGCCCATGGAGAGCAGGGCGACGAAGATGAAGCAGGAAACGAGACGGGTGCCGATTCTGACGTTGCGCATGCAAAGCCCCCCTTTGCGATACGTACATGGTGTGTCCCGTCCGGCAGACGCGGAGGGGCGGCGGCAGGAGGGTGAAATGGGTGCGCGGCACGGCCGTGTTTTTCGAATGATCCCGCATGAGGAGGCCCCGCCACCAGAAAGCAGCGCTACACCGGATGCCGGTGCCCGCGCAATCACTATTCGCATGCAGGGCGCGGGCGTCGGTGACGTGGGTCACGAACGGGCGGGGCTTCGGCATCGGGCCGGATTTGGCCTGGGTACCGGCAAGGCCGGTGCGGAACCCGGCGGAAGCACCGGGGCGTTGCAATGGGCGGCCTGGCCGGGTATGTCCTGAAAATGGGGCCAGAGTCCGCGTTGCCGCGCGCGGCCGCTGCCCGCGGGCAGCGTTTGGTGGCGGGTCACGCCCCGGCTTCCGCCCGCCTTCGCCGGTTCAGTCCGCGCATCGCCGTTTTCGGCCCGTTTCGTCCGCCAACGTACAGGAGCACAACATGACGCAGCGCGTTCAGGTGGGTGGCCTGCAGATCGCAGCGCCGCTGTATGACGTCATCGTCCGCGACATCGCGCCGGGCACCGGCGTGGACCCCGACAGGTTCTGGACGTCCCTCGAGAACATGGTGGAAACCATGGCCGACAGGAACCGCGCCCTGCTGGAGAAACGGGCCGAACTGCAGGACGCCATCGACGCCTGGCACCGCGAGCGGCGGGGCACGCCGCACGATGGCGCCGCCTACGAGGCCTTTCTGCGCGCCATCGGCTATCTGGTGGCCGAAGGGCCGGACTTTGCCGTGACCACCGAAGGGGTGGACCCGGAAATCGCCCTGGTGGCCGGACCGCAGCTGGTGGTGCCCATCACCAACGCCCGCTACGCCCTGAACGCCGCCAACGCCCGCTGGGGCAGCCTGTACGACGCCCTGTACGGCACCGACGTGATTCCCGAAGACCCGGCCCTGGGCGGCGCGCCGCGCGGCGGCGCCTACAACCCCGCGCGCGGGGCGCTGGTGGTGGCGCGGGCCGCCGCCTTCCTGGACGAGGCCTTTCCGCTGGCCAGCGGCAGCCATGCCGACGCGGCGCGCTACGACGTGCGCGGCGGCACGCTGGCGGTCACCCTGAAGAGCGGCGCGAAAACGGGCCTGGCCGACCCCGCCCGTTTCGCCGGGTACGCGGGCGCGCCCGCCGAAGGCAACGGCGCGGTGCTGCTGCGCAACCATGGCCTGCACGCGGAAATCCGTATCGACCGCGAACATTCCATCGGTCGCGAGCACGCCGCCGGGGTGCGCGACGTGGTGATGGAAGCGGCCATGACCACCATCCTCGACTGCGAGGATTCGGTGGCCGTGGTGGACGGCGCGGACAAGGCGCAGGCCTACCGCAACATGCTGGGCCTGTTCCGGGGAGACCTTTCGGCGGAATTTCCCAAGGGCGGGCGCACCGTGTTGCGCACCCTGAACCCCGACCGCGAGTACATCGGGCTGGACGGGAACACGTTTTCGTTGCCGGGCCGCAGCCTGCTGCTGGTGCGCACCGTGGGCCACCTGATGACCACCGACGCGGTGCTCACCCGGTCCGGCGAAGAAATTCCCGAGGGCATGCTGGACACCATGGCCACGGCCTACATCGCCCTGCACGACCTGCGCGGCACGTCCAGCCACCGCAACAGCCGCACCGGCGGGGTGTACATCGTCAAGCCCAAGCAGCACGGGCCGGAAGAGGTGGCCTTTACCGTCGAGCTGTTCCGCATGGCGGAAGACGCCCTGGGCATGCCGCGCAACACGCTGAAGATCGGCATCATGGACGAGGAGCGCCGCACCACGGTGAACCTGAAGGAATGCATCCGCGCGGCGGCGGAGCGGGTCATCTTCATCAACACCGGCTTCTTGGACCGCACCGGCGACGAAATCCACACCTGCATGGAGGCGGGGCCGGTGGTGCGCAAGAACGCCATGCGCGGCGAACGCTGGATCATCGCCTACGAGGACTGGAACGTGGACACGGGTCTGGCCTGCGGCCTTGCCGGGCGCGCCCAGGTGGGCAAGGGCATGTGGGCCAAGCCCGACATGATGCGCGAGATGGTGGAAACCAAGATCGGCCACCCCAGGGCGGGCGCCAACTGCGCGTGGGTGCCCTCGCCCACCGCCGCCACCCTGCACGCCATGCATTACCACGCCGTGGACGTGGCCGCCGTGCAGAAGACCCTGGCGGGCCAGCGCCGCGCCACCCTGGCCGATCTGCTGACCCTGCCGCTGATGGCGCCCGCCTCCCGCCCCACCCCGCAGGAGGTGGACGAGGAACTGGCCAACAACGCCCAGTCCATCCTGGGGTACGTGGTGCGCTGGGTGGAACAGGGCATCGGCTGCTCCAAGGTGCCGGACATCACCGACGTGGGGCTGATGGAAGACCGCGCCACCCTGCGGATTTCCAGCCAGCACATCGCCAACTGGCTGCACCATGGCATCTGCACCCGCGATCAGGTGGTGGCGGTGCTGCAACGCATGGCCGCCGTGGTGGACCGCCAGAACGCAGGCGACCCGGCCTACCGGCCCATGAGCGCGGACTTTGACGCCAGCGTGGCCTTCCAGGCCGCCTGCGACCTGGTGCTGCTGGGGCGCGAGCAGCCCTCGGGCTACACCGAACCCATCCTGCATGCCCGCCGCCAGGAGGCCAAGGCCAGGTTCGGCCTGGCGTAGGGGCTGTTTTCAAATTGTCCTTTCGCCCGTTGGCTGACCGACCCGAAGGGCGCGAAGCGTGGCCGTTGGGCGAGCTTGCGAGCCCTACGGGCATCGTGCGCAACGCGGCCAAACCTCGCCTGCCATAGCGCTGCTGTCCTTATCCGTAAGACTCGCGCTACGCGCTCGCCAAACGGCTAAGGCTCGGTCGAATACGATAAGAGTATGCGTTGCGGTCCTCATCCGTAAGGTTCGCTTCGCTCACCCAACGGCTGAGGCGCTCTGCGGTCGCCATCCGTAATGCTCGAAGACTCGCATAACGGCTGCCGCACTCCCTCATGGCAGGCTTGTTTTCCTTGCCAACGAACGAAAACCCTAAGTTGGAAACAGCCCCAAAGCGCGGGCGGTGCCCGCCGCCGCAAGCCATTGAAACACCGCCCCGCCGGACGTGTCCGGCGGGGCGGTTGCGTCATGGGGCCATCCGGCGGACCGCCCGTCTTTCCCCTTGCACCCTCCCCCGGCGTTCACTATGTTGGGATAATGGACGATCCACCCCGCCGTTTCCGGAAGTCGGCCCGGCGGCGCGCCGTTCGTCCCGGAATTTTCCGCATTGGCCACGGCTGGCCGCATGCCGCCGTCACATAGGGAGGTTGCCATGAAGGTGTTGATGATCGTCACGTCCAACGACAGGCTGGGCGATACCGGCCACAAGACCGGGCTCTGGCTGGAGGAACTGGCCGCGCCCTATTACGTGTTCACGGATGCCGGGGCGCGGGTCACCCTGGCTTCGCCCAAGGGCGGCGCCGCGCCCGTGGACCCGCGCAGCGAGGCGGAAGAGGCCCAGAACAGGACCACCCGCCGCTTCACGGCGGACCCGGCGGCCATGGCCGCCCTGAAGGACACCGTGCCCCTGGCCGAGGTGCGCCCGGAGGACTACGACGTGCTGTTCTATCCCGGCGGGCACGGCCCGCTGTGGGATCTGGTGGACGACGCGCGTTCGCTGGCCATCATCGAGAACATGCACCGCGCGGGCAAGCCCGTGGCGGCGGTATGCCACGGCCCCGCCGTGCTGGTGCGGGCCACCACGCCCGACGGCAAGCCGCTGGTGGCCCGGCGCAACGTGACCGGGTTCTCCAACGCGGAAGAGGACGCGGTGGGCCTGTCGCGGGTGGTGCCCTTCCTGTTGCAGGACGAGCTGACCGGCCTTGGCGCCAGGTATGAACGCGGCCCGCTGTGGGAGCCGCACGTGGTCGTGGACGGGCTGCTGGTCACCGGACAGAACCCGGCCTCGTCCGAGCGCGCGGCCAAGGCCGTGCTGGAAGTGCTGGCCCGCTCGTGCGGCTGCGCGCCGTATCCGGGCGAGCCCGTCAGGGAACCGGGAGAGCCGGGGAAGCCGGGGGCGTAGCCCGAAGGCGATGGGCCAGCCGGATGGCCCCGTGACGGGGCGGCAGGCTTGCCGGGCCGGGAACGTGAAACGAGCAAGGGCAGGTGGGCCGATGTGGCCGCCTGCCCTTTGTCGTGCCGTGTGAGTGGGGGGAAGGGAGAGGGACGGCGGAACGGCAAGTGCCTGTGGGGTGGTGCTGTCAGTTGGCGTTACGGGATGATGTTGTCAGGCGATGTTGCTTTGGGGGCGGCTTGCCGCTGCCTCCGCTACCTGCCGCCCCCGTTGCCCGTGGCCCCCCCATTACCCGTCGTCGCGGGCCGCAGCAGGCAGGCGATGGCATGGAACACGGTCTGCACGTAGCGACCGGACAGCACCTCCGGCAGGGGGAAGCAGGGGGGATCCTCGGACGGTTCGCACCCGGCCAGCGCGGTGAAGGTGCGGCGCGACAGGTCTTCCAGCGGCTGTTCCAGCATGTCCACCCATAGTCGTTCGCCCTCGCCGGGGCCGTCGCCGGACAGGTCGGAACCGGACAGATCGGAACCGGACAGATCGGAACCGGGCGGGCCGGAATCGGGCGGCGGACCGGAGGAAGAGGGGATGTCCGACAGACGGCAGCGCAGCGGGCGGCGGGCGAAGAGCATGCACCGTCCGACCGGTTCGCCGGGGGTGACCTGGGGGACGGTTTCTTCCGGGGGGGGGTTCCCGGCAGCAGCGTCCGCAGTCGCCGTCCCAACCATCTCGGCAGTTCCGACCGGGCCAACCGGCGCAACCGTTCCAACCGGCTGGGCCAACAGCGGGCAGGCGGTCCGGATCGCCGGGCCGTCGCCACCACCCGCCCCACGGGCAAGCGTGCCCGCGTCCGCGCCCGCGTCGGGTGCTGCGGGCTCCATGCGGTGGGTGCGGTGCGCCCGGCAGGCCTCCTGCACGGCCCCGCGCTGGGCGGCGGTCAACAGGGTGTCCGCGCTGCGGGCCAGGGCCGCCGCCTCCACCAGCGTCACCACCGGGGGCACGCGGCAGCAGCGGGCATGGTCGCGCCCGCACTGCGGCGCGTTGGCCATGTGGGGCATGGCGCGCAGGGCGGCGTCCAGCCGGGCGGCCAGGGCCTCGTATTCGGCCAGCACGGGCAAAAGATCATCGTGGCGGGCGGGTTCGGGCGCGGGTTCGCGCAGGGTCAGGGCGCGGTTGCGGCGCCCGTAGCGGCGCAGGGCGCTCCACTGGCGGTAGTTGGCGGGCTTGGAACGCAGGCGGCGCATCAGCCGTTCGGTGCGGCGCTGGCCCAGCCCCCGGCGCAGCAGGTAGGCGTTCAGCACCGTGCCGGTGCGTCCGATGCCGTAACGGCAGTGGATGTACACCCGGCGGCCCAGGTACACGGCCTCGTCCAGCCAGTCCAGGGCCTGTTCCAGGGCGGCCTCGTCCGGGGCGTGCTCGTCCTCTATGGGCAGGTAGAACACGTCGAAGCCCTGTTCCTGTTCCAGGTCGGCCAGCACGCACAACTCTTCGCACAGGTTCAGGATGGCCTGGATGCCCTGTTCGCGCAGGGCGTCGAGGTGTTGGCGCGTCACCGGCGCGGGACCGGCGGCGATGTGCTGGGTGACCCAGGTGATGGGGAACGCGGGATGGCCGGACGGGGCCTGGGTGGTCAGGGCATCGCGCAGGAAGGCCGCCACCCCGCGCGCGGCGCGCAGCAGCAGGCCGCCCTTGCGGTGGCCGTCGCTGCCGCTTCCGCCGGGCGGGCTTGCCGGTGGTGCCGCGTCCGGGCCGCTCATGGCGCGTTCTCGCCCGCCGTATCCAGCCGGGACAGGAAATCGTCGGCCATGGCCTCGGCCTCGTCGGCATCGCCAAGGCGCACGTCCAGCAGGCGCGTTTCCGCCAGCAGCATGCCCAGCATGGCCAGCCGTTTCTGGATCACCGCCTCGGCGTCCGGGCCGTGCCGGGCGTCCAGCAGGTCGCCGCGCGTCTTCACGGCAAAGCCCTGTCGGGCCAGCACCCGTTCCAGCACGCGGATGCGCAGTTCGCGCCCTTCCGCCGCCGCGCCGCCGCCCTTGAAGCGGAACTGGATGTAGTTGGTGCGGTCTTCGGGCGAGCACAGGGTGTCCACCAGCGCGAAATGGTAGCCGAAGCGCATCATCAGGTGCGCGTAATGGGCGGAAATCACCGCGTAGCTGGCCAGTTGGGGCGCATCGCGCCGGAAGATGCCCGCGCTGATGCGGTCCAGCTCGTTCCAGTCCGCAGCCGGGGGCATGTTGGCCCACAGCTCGCGCGCGGCGGACAGGCCGAACCACAGCGCCCACATGGGCGTGGAGCGGAAGTCGTCGGGGCCGATCTCTTCCTTGCCCGCCGCCGTGGGGAACAGCCCGTCCTCGATGTTCAGCACGTACATGATCATGGGCACGTCGGTGCGCAGCTTCTTGGCGCCGCCAAGGCCGCGCCCGCCACGCCCCACGAGGGAGAACATCTCGGCCACGCCGCGCTCGTGGGCAAAGCGCACCAGGTCGTGCATGGACCGGCAGTTCTCCGGCGCGAAGTCGCTGGAGGCCGGGTCCGTCAGGTTCAGTTTGGCGATGTGCTGCATGGCCCGGGCCAGGCGGCGCATGCCGCCGCGCCGTTCGCGGGCAGCCGCAGCCTTGCGCCGGGCGCGGGGTTGCGTGCCATCCCCCTTTTCCTGCGGGGGCCTGCCCGCGTGCACCCGGCCCGTGGCGCCGTCCACGGTGACCATGCTCCCATCGGGAATGGCCGTGAACGGGTCGGCGATGCCGGTGACCACCGGCAGCCCTAATTCACGCGCCACCGAGGCGAAATGGCAGGCCCGGCTGCCGGTCTGGGCCACCACGGCCTCCAGCCGGTCGATGATCCGGGTCAGCGAGGGGCCGAGGGTGGTGGTGACCAGCACCGTCCCCTGGGGCATGTCGCCAATCTCGCAGCAGATGGCCGCGTGGCGGGCCGTGCCGCTGCCCACCCCGGCGGAGACCGGTTCGCTGCCTTCGGCCAGCAGGGGCAGTGTGTCATGGGATGTGGGGGATGCGGGGGGTGCGGGGGACGCGGGGGCGGCGCCTTCCGCCGCGTCCGCCGCGTCTGCCGCGTCTGGGCCGTCTGCGTCATTCGTGCCATCCTGTCCGTCACGTACCCTAGCGGTCTGCTCCGGCACCCTGCCGTGCTCCGTGCCGCCGGGCACCGGGCGCGACTGCACGATGAAGATGCGCCCCGCCGTATCCAGCACCCATTCCACGTCCTGCGGCTCGCCGAACAGGCTTTCCAGCTCGCGGCCATGGCGGGCCAGGCGCTTCATGTCTTCTGTCGTCAGCAGGGGCGTGGTCGGCACCGGCTGCGCAAGGGTGGCCCCCACGGCTTCGGGGCGTTCCAGAATGCGGCTGCGCGGGCGGCGCGACAGCCACGCCGATTGCGCGGGCGTGTCGCCGCTGACCAGCACGTCGCCGGTGCCCGCCACGGCGTGCACGGCGGTGACGCCCTCGGCCAGTTCCTCTGCGGGCAGGCGGCGCGGCGGATCCGGGTCGCGGGTGTAGATGACCCCGGCGCAGGCCGCGTCCAGCATGGGCATGAGCAGCGCGGCCATGGGGGTTTCCGCGTCGGCCAGCCCGTGCAGGATGCGGTAGGACAGGGCGCGCGGCTGGTACTTGGAGGCCACCACCCGCTTCCAGGCCATGCCCGCGTGGCCCGGCTCCACCCCCAGCACGCTGGCGTACTGCCCGGCGAAGGACACCGGGCCGTCTTCCGCCACGGCGCTGCTGCGCACGGCCAGCGGGGTACGCTGGGGGCTCATGGCGTAGGCGGCGGTAAGGATGTCCTCTTCCAGCCGGGGCGGCAGCTCCGCCTCCAGGATCATGGCCCGCAGTTCCTCGGAAATGGCGGCCAACTCGTCCGGGCGCGACAGGCGCAGGCGGCGCAGGCGCGCGTCGATGGGCTCGCGCAGTTCGTTGTGCTCGATGAAATAGTGGTAGGCGGCGGCGGTGACCACCGTGGCGTCGGGCACGGGCAGCATGGACTGGCTGCGCACGGCGGCCAGGCGCGCGGCCTTGCCGCCCGCGCGGTCCGGGCGCTGGTGCGCCTCCGCCAGGGGGATGACGTAGGGCGGGGCCAGGTCCGGCTCGGGCACGCTGACCGCCATGCGCATGTAGAAGGCGATCTTGTTGCAGTAGTCGGCCAGGCCCATGTACCGGGCGGGGTTCATCTCCATCAGCTGGCCCAGCATGGCGCGCACCGCGTCGTCCAGCTGATCGGCCAGCTCGACCACGCGCGACCAGTCCACCTTCTCGTTGCCGTAGTGGATGTCCTCCAGTTCGGCGATGAGTTCGAGGCTGCGCGAATCGTGCCGCAACAGATCGCGGAACGCGTTGTACTTGCGCCGCAGCAGGGTGCCGGGCGCGAAGACCTGGTAGGTCCAGTGACGGAACAGTTCGCCGATGGCCATTGCGCTCCCTTGGGAAAGTCGTGATGGCGGAGACGGTGCATCAGGCGCGGCAGGACTGCATCGGCGCGCCCGGTCCGGCCTCTGCCGGTCGCCGTTTCCGTGACGGCAGGGGCGTTACCCGTCCCTATCGCCCGGGCGCTACACGCCCAGCACCTCTGCCACCTTGCTTTCCAGTTCGTCCTTGTCGATGGGCTTCACGCAGTACTCGTTGGCACCCAGGCGCAGCGATTCGCGCGCCGTCTCCAGGGTGGGGTAGCCGGTCAGCATGATCACCCGGATGTCCGGGCGCAGCTTTTTCAGCTCTTCCAGCACCTCCACCCCGGTCATGCGCCGCAGCTTCATGTCCAGGATGGCCAGGTCCGCGCCCTTGCCGCGCACGTGGGCAATGGCCTCTTCCTCGTCCGTGAACACCGAGACCGCGTGGCCCTTGCGCTCCAGGATGCGCTTGATCAGCACCCCCGCGTCGATGACGTCGTCCAGCACGATGATGTCCGCCATGGGCTTCCTTCCTTATGATTTCTGCTTGCTGCAGGTCGGAGACATTTTTTTACGCCTCCGGCGGGCAGGGGGCCCTGCCCCCTGCACCCCCGAGTTGGGGACAGATTGTAAGCGCAGGGTGCAGGTTATATTTTTGATAACACGTACCCTATCCGTTCCCTTTAACGGGAGGACCTCCCCCAAAATGAAAAATTTAGGGGGGAGGGGTCCGGGGAGGGAGACCCTTTTTAAAGGGTCCCCTCCCCGGTTCGTTCTTCCGTATTCTTTGTCTCGCTTTCCCCCGGCTGCACCCTGGCCCTGGGGTCGGTATCGGGCAGGTCGGCGGCGCCTTCGGGTTCCAGGGGCAGGACCACGCGGAACACGGTGCCGGGGCCGCGCGTGGCGCCCTGGGGCATGTCTTCGTCGATGAAGCCGGGCGGCAGGGGGCTGTGCGCCTCGATGAACCCTTCGTGGTCTTCGATGATGCCGAAGGACACGGACAGGCCGAGGCCGGTGCCCTTGCCCACGGGCTTGGTGGAAAAGAACGGGTCGAAGATCTTCTGCAGGTTGGGTTCGGGGATGCCGATGCCGGTATCGGCGAACCAGACGGTGACGGTCATGTTCATGATGTCCAGCCGGGTGCGCACCTTGATCAGCCCGCCGCCGGGCATGGCGCCGGAGGCGTTGTGCAGCAGGTTCATCCACACCTGCTTCAGCTTTTCGGGCGCGCCGTAGATGACCGGCAGGCGGTCATCCAGGTCGGCGAGGATGGTCACGTTTTCCAGCGAGAAGGTGTGGCGCACCAGCGAGACCACTTCCATGATGGAGTTGTTGAAGCACATCTCCTTCTTCTGGCTTTGGGTCTGGCGCGAAAAGCCCAGCAGGTCGGAGACGATCTTGCGGCAGAACTTGGCCTGCTTCTCGATGATCTGCAGGTCCTGGTGCATCTGGGCGCCCGGCGGCACGTCTTCCTGCAGCAACTGCGCGTAGCCCAGGATGATGCCGAGGGGGGTGTTGATCTCGTGCGCCACGCCCCCGGCCAGCTTGCCGACCGATTCCATCTTCTGCGACTGGATGAGCTGGTCCTGGTAGCTGCGGATGGCGGTGATGTCGCGCGCGGTGGACAGCACGCCGATGATGCGGCCGGTCTCGTCGGACACGGGCACCTTGACCAGATGGAACCATTCGTCGCGGCCGTGGCCGAAGTCGGAGGCGGGGTCGCTGCCGCCCGTCGGGGAAACGGGGTCGCGGCGGTCCTGCGCCTCGCGGTACACGGGCTGGCCGCCGGTAAGGATGGCGCGGTTCTCGGCCACGCGCAGCTCGGCCTTGTCGCGCGGAAAGATGTCGAAGTCGCTCTTGCCGATGATCTCCGACGGGGGCAGGCCCAGCGAATCGGCAAAGGCCTTGTTCACGGAAAGATAGCGCAGGTGCTCGTCCAGCAGGGCCAGCCGGTCAGGGGTCACTTCCAGGATGGTGCGCATGATGCCCTGCTGGCGGGTCAGGTCGCGCTCGGTCTCGCGCAGTTCGGCGATGTGGGCGCGCAGGGCGTGGGCCATGACGTCGAAGGTGTCGGCCAGTTCCTCTATCTCGTCCCCGGCAAAGGTTTCGTACACCTCGCACTGGCGGCACTGGGCAAGCTTCGCGGGGTAGGCCCTGCCGTCGCACCCGGCGCAGGCGGTGCCCTTGACGTACCAGCAGCGGCGCTCGGTGTCGCCGTAGGCGGGACAGTCGGTGCGGCCGCACAGCCGCTGTTCCCAGCAGTTGCGCCGGGCGGAGGTGGTGGCGGGCAGGTGCAGGTTGCCGCGCACGATTTCCTCGGCGTGTTCCTTCAGGGCGCCGATGCGGGCGGTGATGCGCTTGGCGAAGTGCGCGCTGATGACCACGGCCACCAGCAGCGCCACCACCGAAAGCCCGCTGATGGCGAAGATCATGCCGTTGACCACGTCCAGCACCTTGGTGCGCGAAAGGCCGATGCGGATGGTGCCGAACTCGCGCCCGCCCACCATCACCGGCGCGGCGAAGTCGTAGATGCGCTCGCGCCCGGTATCCAGCAGGCGCACGGCAAGGTGGCCGTCCTCGGATTCGTTGGCTTCCAGCAGGTCCAGCGGAAAGGTGCGGCCAAAGGTGTGGGCCAGCACCTGGTTCCGGTCGTCCATGATGAAGGCGTAGACGATGTCGCTGTCCACGTTCAGCAGTTCGTCCACCAGGTTGCGCAGGCGCAGGAAGTCGGTGGACAGCATGGGGTCCGCCGCGCGCAGGGCCAGGTTGGTGGCCAGCACGGCGCCGCGCCGCTTGCTTTCCTCGATGAGGGCGTTGGCCGCGATGCGCGTGACGAACACGGACAGCAGCGCGGCCACGAACAGCACGATGAGCGTGATGCCGAGGTTGAGCTTGCGGCGAAAGTTCAGGCGGCGCAGCGGGTTCATTCCAGCCCCACCTTGGAAGGGTCGAGCCGCAGCTTCGAGAACAGCTCGCGGCAGGGGTCGTAGTCGCGGTCGGTGGTGGGAATGATGCCGCGCATGCCCGCGGCGGCCAGGATGCGTTCGTGCTCGGGGTCGTTTTCGGAAAGCGCGAACAGGGCGCTGGCGATGCGCCGCACGATGTCCGGGTCCAGCCCCTTGCGCGCGGCATAGACCCAGCTGGGGTATTCGCGGGTGTTGGCCACCACCTTCAGGGCGGAAAGGTCCACCTTGCCTTCCAGGATGCCCAGGGTGCCTTCGCGGATGGAGGCGATGTCGTAGCGGCCCGCGTACACGCCCAGCACGGCCTTTTCCTGCTTGCCGCCGGGGCCGGGGGCAAAGGCGATTTCGGCGAAGTCGCTTTCCGACAGGCCCTTGTCGCGAAAGTGCCCCAGCACGAACAGGTAGCCCCCGGCGGAATAGGGGTCCACGGCGATCCACCGCTTGCCCCGGCAGTCCTGTTCGCTTTTGATGGCGGCGTTGTCGGCGCGGGCGATGATCTGCCCCCGGAAGGTGGCCCGACCCGAGGGTTCGACGATGCCCGCGAAGGCCCGCGCGCCGCTTTGCGCCAGCAGCACGTAGGTCATGGGGTTGGAGAAGGAAATGTCGATCTCGCCGCGCTCCACCATGCGGCGGTGCGCCTCGAAGGTGTCGGGGAACACCTGGCGGATGGCGAGGCCGGTGGACTTTTGCAGGTATTCCACCAGGGCGCGGTGGCGCAGGTACGAGGTGGAGTGCGAATACTGGGGCAGGTAGGCGTAGGTGATGGCGGGCACGGCCTCGGGGGCCTTCACCTCTGCCCGGCGGGTCATGTCCACCGGGGTCGCGGGTTCGCTTTCCCACCACAACTGGATGGCGGCGGCGATGACCATGACGAGGGCGGCTATGGCGAGAAAGCGCGTGCGCACCGTGCTGCTCCGGAAATGAACGGCGGCCTAGCCGCCGCGACCTTCTTGATGGGCCTGGCTGCCCTGATTGGCCTGCCTGATCTGGCTGGAGGGATCACCGGCGGCGGGGCCGGAGGGAGCCGAGGCGTCGGGGGCCTCGTCGGGGACGGTGCCGGGCGGCGGCGTGGCGGCCCAGGCCTGCAAGCGGGTGAACCACCCTGTTCTGGACATGACGTTGGCATAGGTGATGCGCAACGGGATGTACAGGAGCAGGAACCAGAACACGATGGAAGGCTGCTGGCCGATGAGCGGCGCATCCCACGGCAGTTCCGGGGTGGCACCGGCAAAGCGCATGTCCATCCAGGCCAGCGCGAACGGCAGGGGGATGATGGACACGCAGAACATGGCCCCGCCCAGCGAGAAATAGTGGCCGAAGGCGTCGTGCGCCTGGCTGTTGACCGCCTTGTAGCTTTCCTTGTCGCCAGCGCGCAGGGCCGCTTCCGACAGCTTGTGGTGATGCTCCATGCCGTGGCGCAGCTCGGCCAGACGGCGGCGGTTGAGGCGGGTGGCGCACAGCGACAGCGCGCTGCCGAGCGCGATGCACCACAGGGCCAGCACGGCCGTGCCCAGCACGAAGCCGGCCAGGGCGTTGCCGGGCAGCCGGTAGGGAGCGATGAACAAGGGGTCCAGCCAGGCGATGGCGGCGTGCAGGCTATCCATGATGGGTGCAGGTTGCCTCTGTTCGCAAGAAAAGTGAAGGGGGCGGGACCTCTGGCCCCGCCCCCCGGCGTGTCAGTCGAAAGTGCGGCGGGATGGGCGGACTAGCCGAACATCTTGATGTTGAAGAAGCCGCGCAGCACGTAGTCGATGCCGACGTACAGGGCCAGCACGATGAAGATGCGCTTCAGCCACATGTCGGAGAAGTACTTGGAGGTGCGGGGGCCGATGACCGAACCCAGGAAGATGCCCACCAGTTCGGTGCCGATCATGGTCCAGTCGAGCGGGGTGCCCTTGCTGACCAGGGTGGCGATGGAGGTGACCATGGACACGAGCACGGCCAGAGCCGAGGTGCCGGCGGCCAGATACATGGGCAGCTGCGAGATGCTCGTCAGGAACGGCACCAGCAGGAAGCCGCCGCCCACGCCCAGGAACGCGGCGATGGCGGAGATGACGATGCCGCCCACCACGGGCAGGATGGGGTTGAACGAAAACTCCACGCCCGAGAAGGTGAACACGCACTTGGTCAGGCTGGTGGAAATGACGTGCACGCCGATGGCCTTTTCATCCACCTGCTCGCCGCTCTTGATCTTCTTCACCGCTTCTTCGAAAGCCTTGGCGGCTTCCTTGGCCTTCTTCTTGGAGGCCTGGCCGGCGGGAGAGGTTTCCCAGAACAGGTACAGGCCCAGCACCAGCACGAACAGGCCGAAGTAGCCCTGGTACTGCGAGAAGGAGACCTTGCCCGCGAAGATGGAGGCCGAACCCCAGGCGCCCAGCAGCGAGCCCGCGCCAAGGGCCAGGGCCAGCGGCAGCACCAGGCGGCCCATCTTGTAGTAGTTGAACGAGGAGATCAGGGCCGAGAAGCCCACCAGCCACTGGTTCGAGGCGCGGATGGAGTCGGTGGCCACCTTGTTCAGGGGCAGGTCCTTGCCCAGGGTCTTGACGTAGCCGCCAAGGCCGAACACCGACATGTGGCCTACGCCGGCCATGACGCCGCCGAACGCGCCCACGGTGGAGAAGATCCAGCCCACCCACACGGCCCAGGCAAAGGACAGGATGGGGCTGACGTGGGGGGCGCCGGGAATGCCGAGGAAGCCTGGTGCGTCGTCGGCCTTGACCTTGCCGGCCTGCACGGCGCCGTCGATGGCGTCGGACAGCTTGTCGGCCCAGGCGGGCTCGAACCACAGAAGGCTTACGGCAACGACGGCCGCGAGCAGCAGCAGGTGTTTGGTGTGCTTGGACACGGTCTCTCTCCTTGGGATGGTGTTTCGGTGCGCTTCCGAAATGGGAACGGGGGCCGCCGCCCACGGGGGGGCGACATGGCGGCGGCCCCCGTCGTGCCTACTTTTCTTTCTTGAAGATGATCAGCGGACAGTTCTTGCAGATGTCCGCGCCGGGGAAGTTGTCGCCGGGGCGGGTGATGGCGCCGCTGCCCAGGTTGCGCTTGCGTTCCAGCAGGCGCTCCACGGTAAGGCCCATGTGTTCGCCGGGGATCACGAAGTTGATTTCGCCGCGCTCGGTCTTGCCCGCGTTGTAGCTGCCGGAGCAGGCGGGCAGCATGTTGGCGGTCTTTTCCTGGTACGAGTACACGGTGCCGCCGCAGGCGGAGGAGTTCATGGTCACGTTGGTCTTCAGCGGGTGCTGGTCGGTGGCGGCCATGTAGTCCACGGCCAGGTGGTAGGCCTGCATGTTGTCGCAGTAGAAGTGGACCACCGAGGGATCGACCACGGCGTCACCCAGCGGACCTACGGCGATGGCCTTCAGGCCTTCGGGCAGGCGCGGCTTGGACCGCACGAAGCGTTCGGCCTGGGCAAGGTCGCGCACGTACTTGGCGTGGCTCTTGATTTCGTTGTCGTCGATTTCCTTCCAGCCAAAGGACACCAGGGCGTTGGAGCAGCCCAGGCCCTCGGGGCCGGACAGCACGGTCTGGCCCTTCATGCGCGCGGCGATTTCCCACTGGCAGAAGGTCATGGGCTTCACGGGCAGGTAGAATTCGGCCTTGTCCTTGAAGATTTCCAGTTCCGCCTCGTCGAAGAAGAACTTGACGGCGATGGGGTAGTGGTACAGGCGCAGTTCGTCCATCAGGACCTGCTGCATTTCCTTGTAGCTCAGCGACATGTGCGATCTCCTCGGGCGCGCGGCCCGTGTTGCGTGTCGTGCCTGCCTGGGCGCGGCGTGGCCGCGCGGCCTGTGGCGGGTACCGCCGTCGTCCTTTTGTCCCCCCGGGCGTCCCCCGCATGTCCGCACAGGCGGGGGACGCAGGGGCTGCCTCCGTCGAAAGGGGTGCAGGCCTTCGCGGGGCGCCTGTCGTGCGCATCCGGTGGTTCTGCCTGGGCCTGCCAGCCGGGGCAGCCGGATGCGGGACGGCGGCGTGTCGGTAGGGCGCCCCTACCAGCGGTGAAAAAACCGGGCAACGGAAAACGGGAATGCGAAAAAATGTACTTTTCGCACAAGCGGAACGTGGCTATGGCATGTATTCTTGAGATGTTTATGTGAAATGAATAATTATTATGTATTTAACATGATTAAATATGAATTATGGTGAGTGGACAGACCGAAGGGGGAGATGCGTGGGGATATTTGCCCACCTTCATACCATGTTCGGTATGGAATGGACATATGAATCAGGTGTAAAATCAGCACGGCGACAACGCTCGCTCCGGGGGGCCCAAGCGGCTGGCCAGGAGGCATCAAGGGTGGCATCAAGGGTGGCATCAAGGGTGGCAACAAGGGCAGATGGCAAGGGCGCCACGGGCACCTGGATGCAACCCGGTTGCATTCGCGCCCGGTGCGGGGTATGCGGGCGTGGCGGCACGGGGGCCGCTGGTCCAGTCCCGGTTCTGTCCGGCTCAATCCGACTTGGCCATCCTGGCTGTCTGACGGGCCCCGCCCGGCCCATCGCGCCAGTTCCGCCATTCCGGCCATTCCGCCGTTGCCGTTTTCCCACCGTACCAGCCATACCATCCCACCAGCCACGTCATTTCCCCAACATACTATCCCCTCCAACACACCATTTCCATGGACGCACGCCTCATCCATCTCGCCCAGACCGCCCTGGCCGTATTTCTCGAAGCCCTGCCCTTCCTGGTGCTGGGCTCGCTGGTGTCCGCCTGCATGGAGGTGTTCGTGCCGCGTGCCTGGGTGGAGCGGCGGGTGCCCAAATCGCTGCCGGGGGCGCTGGCCTTTGGCGTGGCGCTGGGCACGGTGCTGCCCACCTGTGAATGCGGGGTGGTGCCCGTGGTGCGGCGCATGATGGGCAAGGGGGTGCCGGTACCCGCCGCGGTGGCCTACATGCTGGCCGCGCCGGTGGTGAACCCGGTGGTCATGGTGTCTACCTGGGTGGCCTTTCGCGGCGACGTGCTGATGACCGGGCTGCGCGCGGCGGTGGTGGCCGCCACGGCGGTGGCGGTGGGCATTTCGGTGCGCCGCATGGCCGTGGACGGGGCATTGCGTCCCAATGCGTCCGGCGGTCTGGATGCCTGCGGGTGCGGCTGCGGGCATGATCACGACGAGTGCGGGCACGAGCATGCCCATGCCGACCAAGTCAGCCGACACGCCAGCGGGCAGGGCAGCGCACAGGCCCCGCTGCTGCCGCAATTCAGCACGGTGCAGGCCGCCATGGCGGCGGTGCCTGCCGTGGCCTCTCCGGATGGTGTTGCGGCGCCACCCGCTTTCGCCTCCCCTGCCGCAACCGTATCCCGCGCGGCGCAGTTGCACGGGGTGGCCCGGCACATGACCGCCGACCTGCTGGATGCCTGCGCCTGGCTGCTGCCCGGCGCGCTGGCCGCCGCCGCGTTCCGCACCTTTACCCCGCCCGAGGCGCTGTTCCTGTTCATGGACAGTCCGGCCCTGGCTATTCCGGCCCTGATGGGGCTGGCCGTGCTGCTCAGCGTGTGCTCCGAGGCCGACGCCTTCGTGGCCGCCTCGTTCGTGGGCTTTCCCGCCTCGGCCCGGCTGGCCTTCGTGGCGCTGGGCCCCATGCTGGACCTGAAGCTGATGGCCATGTACGGCGCCGCCTTCCGGCGCGGGCTGGTGCTGCGGCTGGTGGTGCTGCCTACCATTTGCGTGTGGGCGGGGTGCATGCTGCTGGCCGGGCTGGGGGTGTTGGAATGAGCGCCGCCCGTACCGCATTCCGCCTGCCCCCCGCCATCGTCCTTGCCGACGTGGCCCTGCTGTGGGGCATGGCGCTGGTCATTGCCTGGCTGGGATGGTCGGGAACGTATTCCATGTTTCTGAACCCGCGTTTTCTGTGGCTGACCCTGCTGACCGGCGCGGCGCTGGCGGTGCTGGGCACGACGGTGCTGCTGCGCGGCATGACGGGCGCGGCATCCCCAACGACTTCGGGGGCAGGGGCCGTCGCGCGGCCCGTGCCGTTGCGCCGGGCGGTGCTGCTGGGGCTGCTGCTGGGAGTGAGCCTGACCGCCACCGTGGACTGGTGGGGGGCGGGCGCAACCATGTCTGGCGGGGTGACGGCTTCGCCTGGCATGATGACGGCTTCGCCTGGCGTGGTGACGGGCAGGATTGGCGGCGGGGCGGCGGAGTCGGCGGTATCCGCGAGTCCGCCCCGTCAGGCAGTTCCGGCCCGGTCCGTGCCTCCGGGAACCGCCGTGGGGCCGGACATGCAGTCCGGTGCGCGACCCGATGCCCGCTATGACGATCCGGACGCCTTTGCCGGGCCGTCCGATGGCTGGGAGGCCTCCGGCAAGCCCGGCTCCCGCCCCGGTCCGTTCGACGACGCGCTCCCCGATGGTGGGGACGACGAGCTTGGTCCCCGTGCCACGTATGCGGACAAGGAGTACGTGCGCATCAACCTGGCGGAACTGTTCCTGCTGGAGCGGCGCGACAGGCCTGATGAACTGGCCGGGCGTTACGTGTTCCGGGGCGCGGTGACCCGCCACCCCACCCTGGATGCCCAGGGCGCGGTGGCCGTGTTCCGGGTGAACCTGTACTGCTGCCTGGCCGATGCCACGGCGGGCGGTTTTGCGGTGCGCCCCGGCGTGCAGGAACCCGCCGGAAAGCGCCCGGCGGACGGCGCGGCTGTCTCCTCCGGTTCTGGCCCATCCGGTTCTGGCTCATCGGGGGCGGCGCACGCCGTGCAGCCCAACCCCGTGCGGCAATCGAAATCCGGCCCGGCCAGCCCGGCCCCGGCGGGGCAGGCCGCCCCGGTCGATTTTGCCCCCGCACCCGGCGCGGCCCCCACGCAGCCGGTGCCCGCGTCGCGCGGTGTGCTGGCCGGGCTGCGCGACGGCCAGTGGGTGGAGGTGTATGGCCATCTGACCCGCGAAAAACTGCCCGCCAAGCTGGCCCGCCTTGCCCCGCGCGACGTGTTCGCCGGGTCGCTGAACCCCGGCTGGGTGTTCACGGCGGACGCGGTCCGGCTCATTCCGCCGCCGAGCGATCCGTTCATCTTCCAGTGGCGCGAGGCCGAACCCTATTTATGGTAGGGGCGCGCCGTCCGCGCATGCTCACCCTGCCCATCCGCCTTGTCCTTTTCGCATGTGCGCACATGACAAGACCGGGAGCGGCCTTTTGGCCACTCCCGGTCGTTTCGTTCATGCCCGTGAGGGCGTAGCGCGCCCCGGCCCTACGCGGGCTTCGGCGTGGTCACCTCATCCACCAGATACAGGATGTTGCGGTACGGAATCTTGCCGTGCAGCGAAAGGCCTATCTCGCAGGTGCGGCTGGTGGAGTAGCCTTCCTCGCAGATTTCCACCTGCCGTCGCAGTTCCTTCAGCGCGCCCGCGTTCAGTTCCGGGAAGCTGAAGCCACGGTCGCCCGCGAAGCCGCAGCAGAACACGTCTTCCGGAACGATGACCTGTTCGGCGCACAGTTCGGCCAGTTGCTTGAACTTGCCGGGCAGGCCCAGCTTCACCGCCGTGCAGGTGGAGTGGATGGCGATGGTGCGCTCCGCCTTGCGGAAGTCCAGCGCCTGCGTCAGGTGCTCCAGCGCGAATTCGATGGGCTCGTACAGCTTCAGGCGCCTGTCCAGGGTTTCCTTCATGCGGTACAGGCAGGGGCTGGTGTCGCACAGCACGGGAATGGCCCCGTTGTCGCTGACCTTCAGCAGGGCCTCGGACAGTTCCTTGGCCTTCATGTCGGCCTGGGCCTTGAAGCCCTTGCTCTCGAAGGGCTGGCCGCAGCACAGCTCGCCCAGCTTTTCCGGGAACAGCACGTGGTAGCCCGCCTTCAGCAGCAGGCCGATGGTCTTGGCGGGCAGCGGGTCGCGCTGCTCGTCGTCGCGGGCCGGGCCCATGGAGCGGGCGATGCAACTGGGGAAGTAGACCACCTTGCGGTCGGACACCGGGCCGCGCGGCGCGTGCGCCGGGGCCGATGCGCCGGTGGGCATGGCCCGCGTCCACAGCGGGGCCTTTTTCAGCGATACCACGCGCAGGAATTGCGCGCCCTTGTCCATGACGTCGGTGCCCAGCACCCGGTGCAGCAGGTCCGCCCCGGTCAGCGCCACGGACACGGTGCGGCACACCCCGCCGTAGTGGCGGGCCACCCAGTCCGCCGCCTTTTGCGCGCGCGGGCCCACCTTGTCGGCGCGCAGTTCCTTGATGAATGCGCCGGTATTGATGCCCACCGGGCAGCGCGTGGCGCACAGGCCGTCGGTGGCGCAGGTGTTGTCGCCCAGATAGTCGTAGCCCGAGAACAGCTGCTTGAGCAGGCTGGACTTTTCGTCGCCCGCCTTCATGCGCGATATTTCACGCCAGCCCACGATGCGCTGGCGTGGGGTGAAGGTGACGTCCTTGGACGGGCAGATGGGTTCGCAGAAGCCGCATTCGATACACTTGTCGATGATGGTGTGCGCGGCGGGCAGCGGCTTCAGGTTGCGGATGTGCGCTTCGGCGTCCGGGTTGATGATGACGCCGGGGTTCAGCAGCCCGTACGGGTCGAACAGGGTCTTCAGTTCGCGCATCAGCAGGAAGGCGTCGCGTCCCCATTCCAGTTCCACGAACGGGGCCATGTTGCGGCCGGTGCCGTGTTCCGCCTTGAGCGAGCCGGAGTAGGTGCCCACCACCATGGCGGTCACGTCGTCCATGAAGGCGCGGTAGCGGTCCACTTCCGACTGGGTGTTGAAGTCCTGCGTGAACACGAAGTGCAGGTTTCCTTCCAGGGCGTGGCCGAAGATGATGGCCTCGCTGTAGCCATGCCTGGCGAACAGGGTTTGCAGTTCCAGGGTGGCGTCGGCCAGCGAGGCGATGGGGAAGGCCACGTCCTCGATGATGACCGTGGTGCCCACCTTGCGCACCGCACCCACGGCGGGGAACAGGCCCTTGCGCACGTTCCACAGGGTGCCGAATTCGGCGGGCACGTCGGTGAAGGCCACCGGGCGGATCTTGGGGATGGCCTCGATGGACGCGGTGATGCGGGCGATCTGGTCGTCCATGGTGGCCTTGTCGCCCGCGCGGGTTTCCACCAGCAGGGCGGCGGCGTCATCGGGGAGGCCTTGCAGCCCTTCCGGCATGCCGGGCTTGTCCTCCACGGAGCGCAGGGAGGCGCGGTCCATCATTTCCACGGCGGACACGGGCTGCTGGCGCAGGATGATCGTGGCCTCGCACGCGTCGCGGATGGTGGGGAAGATGACCAGCGCCGAAGCCTTGTGGGCGTGCTCGGTCACCGTGTGGTAGGTCACCTCGCTGATGAAGCCGAGGGTGCCTTCCGAACCCACCATGAGGTGCTGGATGATGTCGAACGGGTCGGCGAAGTCCACCAGCGCGTTCAGGCTGTAGCCGGTGGTGTTCTTGATCTTGAACTTGCGGGTGATCAGGTCGGCCAGCTCCGGCTTGCCCATGATCTGCGCCCGCAGGGCGGCCACGCCGTTGACGATTTCCGGGTGATTGCGCTGGAAGGCGGCGCGGCTCTTGGTGTCGGAGGTGTCGAGCACGGTGCCGTCATGGAACACGACGCGCATGTGGCTGAGCGTCTTGTAGCTGTTCTCGGCCACGCCGCAGCACATGCCGCTGGCGTTGTTGGCCACGATGCCGCCGATCTTGCAGGTGTCGATGGAGGCCGGGTCCGGCCCGATCTTTTTCCCGAACTCGGCCAGCAGCCGGTTGGCGTGGCTGCCGATGATGCCGGGTTGCAGGCGGATCTTGGTGGCGTTGTCGAAGATGGCGTACTTGCGCCAGCCGTCGCCCAGGCGCACCAGGATGGAATCGGTCACGGCCTGGCCGGAAAGGCTGGTGCCCGCCGCGCGGAAGGTCATGGGCAGGCGGTGCCTGTTGGCCAGCTTGATGACGCCCACCACCTCGTCCTCGTTGTGGGTGTCCACGACGATCTTGGGGATGAGCCGGTAGAAGCTGGCGTCGGTGCCGTAGGCCAGGGTGCGCAAGGGATCGGTGAACACGTTGCGCCGGGGAATGAATTCCAGAAGTTCCTTCAGAAAAGCCTGGTACGCGGCGGGGAGCATGCATGCCTCCTGTTGGGCGGTTGGCGGGCAGCCTTTGGGGCGGAAGTGTGTCTGGGGTTACGGGTGCGGCCATGTCCGATGGCGCGCCACGCGGCCGACTGCCGTGCGTCCGAAGCGGATGGCGCGGCGCGGGCCGGAACGGGCCGTGCATATGTCATGGGGCATCGGGGACATGGCGGACAAGTATAACGTTTCGCTACGCCCGCTACTCGACGGTGCACGGGACTCCGGGAATTTCCACCCTAGCACGGGGGCGCGGGCGTGGGAAGGGGCAAGGCGTGAAAGGGGTGGGCGCTCACGCGGTGGGGGCGGGGCGTACCGTTGATCGGCCCCTCTGCCGCTGCCGCCCGGCCTACCACGCGACGGGCACCCGCACGGCCTGCCCGGCCTTGTTGGTGAACAGCAGGTAGCCCTTTTCGCGGCCATGCAGGAACAGGGCGCGGGTGATTTCCACGTCCTTGCGGCAGTATGCGGTGATGAGGTCGAGGCGCTGTTCCTTCCACCATTGCAGGGCTTGCAGGCCGTCCGCCGACTTGGGCGTGCCGAAGGTGGCCTGGGCCAGGTTGTCCAGCGAGATGCGGTAGGACAGGCGGTCCTTGACCTTGGTCAGCATGTCCAGGGTGGGCAGGGTGTGCAGGTCATAGGGGGCGAAGGGCGAGAGCACCGCGTAGTCGAAGCGCGAGATGTTGAAGCCCACCACCAGGTCCGCCGCGCGCAGGCGGTCGAGCATTTCGGGCACGGCGTCCTGCTCGTAGGGGGTGTAGGAATCGTCGGCGGCGTCGTACAGCACGGCCACGCTCACGCCCATGCGGTCGGCCCGGTTCCAGCCGCCCACGTCCGCCGCGGCGCGGCGGGTTTCCACGTCCAGCACCATGTAGCGGCCCACGGGGGCGACGATCCTGCCGTCCGTCTTGCCTGCCGCCGGTGACGCGAAAAGCGGTCCGGCGTCGCGGATGTCCGAGGTATTGTCCGGGGTCATGCCATGCTCCTTGGAGGCGAGTGCCGTGGCGTGCTCTTGTGTCGGGCGCTGATCCGAAACCGGCCCGCTGGTCGCAGAGGCCTCGGTTCCGGTGTGTCCGGTAGGCATCGGACGGTATCGCGTGCCCCCTTCTTCCATATACTGAAAATCGTGACGCGCTGTCTCGTCCGGGTGATGATGCCCGCTTCGGGCGTCATCGACCGGACGCAGAAAGGGGGTTCGGGGGACTGATAGTCCCCCGGCGGGGTCCGGGGCAGCGCCCCGGCTCTTATCACCCACCCCTTCTCCAGAAATAAAAATCCCCCGGTCCGTTGTCCCCCCCTGCTCCAGCCCGGGCTGCACCGGGTCGGATTCCGGCGTGCCGCTGGCCATGCGGTCGATCAGGAACAGCGCGCCTGACTTGTCGATGGGCCGGTTGCCGGAGCCGCACTTGGGCGAATGCACGCACGAGGGGCAGCCGGTTTCGCACGGGCATTCGGCAATGGCGGCGCGGGTGGCCCGGAACAGCCCATCGGCGTCGGCAAAGGCGGCGCGGGTCAGCCCGGCCCCGCCGGGCAGGCCGTCGTAGATGAACACGGCGGGGCGGCCCACCTGGGCGTGCATGGGGGTGGAGATGCCGCCCAGGTCGTTGCGGTCGGTCATGACCAGCAGCGGCAGGATGCCGATGGCGGCGTGCTCCAGCGCGTGGATGGCGCCCATGAAGTGCAGCAGTTCGTTCTCGGTGGCGATGCGCGCGGCGTCGGGAATCTCGAACCACAACCCCTCGGTTTCGAAGATGAACGGCGGCGCGTCCAGCGGCACCACGGACAGCAACCGCTGGCCGGACACGCTGCGCTTCTCGTAGCCGGTGATGGTTTCCGTCACCCGCAGCTTGCCCAGAAACACGCGGGTGCCGCAGGCCACGCACTGGTCGTGGATATCGAGAATTTCCGTGGTCTTGTTGGCGCGCACGCGGGTGAACCACGACACGCGGGCCTGCTCCGCCACCACCTTCTGCGCGCCGGGGTCCAGCCGGGTGATCACCCAACTGCGGCCCCGGTGCAGGTACACCGCGCCGGGGTGGGTTTCGCGGTAGGCGCGGTGGCCGTCCACGCTGCCGATGATGGTGCCGTCGCCGTCCTCGATGGTGAAGGTGTTGCCGCTGCCGCGCAGGTCCACGTGACGGTGGGGCCGCTTGCGCGCGGCCAGCAGGGTGGTGCCGTCGGCACTGCGCAGCACCAGCCCTTCGGCCTCCAGTTCCGCCAGCGCGGTGGCGGCGCCCGGCGCGGCCAGCCACGGCTCGTCAGCAGGAAGGGGTAGTTCGGCGGCGGCGCATTCGATGTGCCGCTTGGCGATGACCGGGTTGTCCGGGTTGACCACGGCGTGCTCGGCGGGCCGGTCGAAGAATTCGTTGGGGTGCCGCACGAAGTACTGGTCCAGCGCGTCTTCCCCGGCGATCAGGATCACCGCCGATTCCTGTTGCGCGCGGCCCACCCGGCCCCCGCGTTGCAGGGTGGACATGACCGTGCCGGGGTAGCCCACCAGGATGCACAGGTCCAGCCCGCCGATGTCGATGCCCAGTTCCAGCGCGCTGGTGGAAATGACCGCCAGCAAATCGCCCCCGGACATGCGCGCCTCGATGTCGCGCCGTTCTTCCGGCAAAAAACCGGCGCGGTAGGCGCTGATGCGGTCGCGGTACGGCCCGGCCTTTTCCGCCGCCCACATGCTGATCAACTCCGTCATGCGCCGCGACTGGCAGTACACGATGGTGCGCAGGCCGCGCGCCAGCGCCGCGCGCAGCAACTGGATGGCCGCCGTGGACGGGCTGTCGTCCGGGTTCACGAACACGAAGTGCCGCAAGCCCTGCGGTGCGCCGCTTTCGGTGATGACCTGGATGGAAGATGCGGGGCTCTGCCCCGCGCCCCGCAAGGGGACCGCGTCCCCTTGACCCCATTTTGTGGGGTAGGAACCCTGTTGAAAGGTTTTGGGGGATGGGGGCGCGGGGGAAGGGGACCTTTTGCAAAAGGTCCCTTCCCCCGCAGTGTCTTCTTCCCCAAAAGTCCCCCCCAACCCCGTGAGGTTGGCGGCCAGTTCGCCGGGGTTGCCCACGGTGGCGGAGCAGAACACGAAGGTGGGGTGCGCGCCGTAGCGGGCGCACACGCGCAGCAGGCGGCGGAACACCTGGGCCATGTGCGCGCCCAGCACGCCCCGGTAGGTATGCACCTCGTCCACCACGATGAAGGCGAGGGAGGCCAGCAGGCTGGTCCACTGCTGGTGGTGCGGCAGGATGGCCAGGTGCAGCATTTCCGGGTTGGTCAGCAGCACGGTGGGCGGATTCTGGCGGATCTTGCGGCGGAAATGGTCGGTGGTGTCTCCGTCGTAGATGGCGGCGCGGGGGCGGGCGTCCTCGGGCCAGGCGGCGGTAAGGCCGGTGAAGGTGGAAAGCTGGTCCTGAGCCAGGGCCTTCAGCGGGAACAGGTACAGGGCGCGGGCGTCCGGGTCGGACAGAAAGCGTTCCAATACCGGCAGGTTGTACACATAGGTCTTGCCGCTGGCCGTGGGCGTGGCGACGACGACATGGCGCCCGGCGCGGATCAGGTCGGTGGCGCGGGCTTGGTGGGTGTACAGGTCGCCGATACCGTTGCGGGCAAGGATGTCGCGGACGGCCTTGGGCCACGGGCGGCGGTTGGGGGCGTGGGCAGCCTCGCGCGCGGGCAGGGCGCGGTGATGGGTGACCTGCCGCCCGAAGGGCGAGCCCAGCAGCGCGGTGATGTAGTCGCGTACGGGGTTGTCCGCGTCGAAGGCCGAGGGGGCGCGCGGCGTGGCGGCCATGCCGCCGGGCGATGACGCGGCGGGGGCGGTGTCCTGCCCTGGCGTGTCCGCGATGTCGGACGTGCCGGGCAGGCTGGAATCTTCGGGGGCGTGGGGCCTGGGCTGGGGGGTGCGCCCGACAGGGCCGGGGGCGGGTTGCGAACGGGGGCGGAATGCGCGGGCGCCACGTGCGGCACGGGGGGCCTTGCCCCCGACGTAGGGCAGGGTGGCGGGGTTGTCAACGTGGGCTGGGCGGTCCGGGCGGAGCGGATGGCCCGCCTTCCTCCGGACCTTTCCTCGGCAGCACGTGGCCACCGCAATATCGTCCTATGCGCGCGCGGTGCGCATGGGGCATGCAGCGGGCAGGATGCCGACATGCCCACCAAGCCTGTGGCGGACCTGCGCCAGACGCACATCGGGCGCACGCCGAACACCCGCGACGCACATCGGGGAGCGCGGGCGCATGCCGGGCATCGGGCATCCAACCTGTATCGGCCTGTGCCGGGAGTTTCGCCATGAGCCTGCTTTCGCTGTTGTTGTATTGCGTGGTGGTCACCTTTACGCCGGGGCCCACCAACATCGTCATCCTGTCCATTGCCCAGGGCGAGGGCACCCGCCGGGCGCTGGTGTTTTCCACCGGGGCGGCGGCGGCCTTTGCCCTGATGCTGGCGGCATCCGCCGCGCTGAACAGCCTGCTGGCCGAACTGCTGCCGCCTGCCCGGCCGGTGCTGCAACTGGTGGGCGGCGCGTACATGTTGTACCTTGCGTGGAAGGTGTACTGCATGGACGTGGGGCAGGACGCGGAGGATGCCCCGGCTGGCGGCTCGGGCGGCGGCACGGTCCCCGACGGCGGCCCTGCCCCGCGTTCCGACCGGGCGCTGTTCGTCACCGGGTTCCTGATGCAGTTCGTGAACCCCAAGGTGGTCATGTTCACCCTGACGGTGATGCCCAGCTTCGTGGCGCTGGCGCAGGGTTCGCGCGGGGGCGTGGCTGCCGGGGTGGCGGCGGTTTCGGTGATAGGCTGGGCGGCCTTTGCCGCGTGGGTGGGGTTTGGCGCGTTGCTGCGCCGGTTCCTGTCGGCGTATCGGCGGATGGTCAACGTGCTGATGGCCCTGTTTCTGGTGTACTGCGCGGTGGCCATGTCCGGCGTGCAGCAGGTTCTGGCGCGGTAACGGAACGAGATTTCGGCAACTGGCGTGGTGAGCGGATGGGACGCGTGAGCACGGACGACAGGATTCGACCCGGCGACGGTGACGTCGGCACCGTGGGTCGCCCCGCCCTTTCCGGCGAGCGGTTCGTGTACCGCCGCGCGGCGGGGGTGACGGTGCTGTCCGCCACCATGACCCGCTTTGCCTACAAGCGGCACGCCCACGAGGAATACGCCCTGGGCGTGACGCAACGGGGCATCCAGCAGTACCGGCTGAACGGCGCGCAACTGGCCTCGCACCGCAGCGGGGTGATGCTGTTTTCGCCGGAACAGGCCCACGATGGCAACGCGGGCGACAGCGGCGGCATCGCCTACGTGATGGTCTACGTGCCGCCCGCCCTGTTCGCCGAGGCTACCGGGCAGCCGGATGTGGTGCGCTTCGATGCGCCCATCGTGTACGACGCCCGGCTGGCGGCGGTGGTGTTGCGGCTGGCGCACGGCGCGCTGCTGGGCCGCGACGAGGCCCTGACCTCGGAACGGCTGCTGCTGGCGGCGGGGTTGGCCACCAGCATGGCCGGGGGGTACGGGACCAAGCGCCAGCCGCCCCCGGTGCCCCGGCACGGCGGCGCGATGCGGCGGTCCATGGAGATGATCCGCGAGGGCATGGGCGCCACGTTGCGGCTGGACGACGTGTGCCGCGAGGCGGGGTTGTCCAAGTTCCATTTCATCCGGCTGTTCCGTGACGAAACGGGCATGACGCCCTACCAGTACTTCCTGAACTGCAAGGTGGAGCACGCCCGCCACCTGCTGGAGGCCGGGGCCGACACCTACGACGCCATGCTGGAATGCGGGTTCTACGACCTGTCGCACCTGAACCGGCACTTCAAGGCCATGTTCGGCACCACGGCCACGGAATACCGGCGGCTGTGGCTGCGCGCGGGCGGCGAGGCGGCCATACCGGCCATATCGGGCGGGCAGGGGGCGGGGGGCGCCTTCGTCCCCGCGCCGTGACGGCAGCATGAAAAAGGGCAGGCCCATGGCCTGCCCTTGTGTATTCGCGCAGAGGCGTGGCGCTAGTCGCCCGCGCCTTCGTCCTTCTTCCTGTCCTTGCGGTCGGACTTGTCCTTTCCGTCCTTCCCGGACTTTTCGGACTTGTCGCCTTTTTCCGGCTTGTCCTTCTTTTCCGGCTTGGCGTCCTTGCCGGGCTTGTCCTTTTTCCTGTCCCCGTCGCGTTTCTCGTCCTTGTGGCCCTTTGCCTTGGCCTTCGCGGGCTTGTCGGCCTTTTTCAGGGCCACGTCGAGGTCGATGTCGCCCACCTCTTCCACGTCGGCGCAGCCAAGGGGGGCCAGATGGTCGCGGCCGGGCAGGTTGGCCACTTCGTCGCAGGCGGCCACGGTTTCATCGTCGGGGATGCGCCAGGAAATTTCGATCATGAACTTGCCGCGCCCGTCGCGCACCTTGGCTTCCACGTCCACGTCCACGGCTTCGGGCGGGCTGAGCACCATGGTCTCGTCGCCCTTCTGGACCTTCAGGCAGCGTTCCTTCAGCCCCTCGGCCAGCGCCTCGACGACGCCCGCCGCGTCCGCGCAGAGCAGCCGGGTACTCAGGGATATCTTCTGCTTTTCCATGGGGCACCTCCGTGGTGCGGTTTGTCGTCCTTAGCGACTATGCGGCGGCCATGACCACCCGTCAAGGCCGGGGAAAATGCGAGGCGGCGATGTGCATGGGGGGGAGCGGCAGGGCGGAATGAAGCCGTGGCGTATGGCTTCATTTACAATTGGAAAGTTAGGGGGTTGGGGGTCCGGGGGAAGGCG
>JAITSV010000043.1 GCA_031287575.1 Desulfovibrio sp. | reverse complement strand
GGGGGGGCGGCGTTTTGTTTGGGGGGCCTCTGCGCGGGGGGGGGGGGGGGCGCCCCGCCCCGGCCACGGGGGGGGTGCTGGGGGTGTTCTAAACACCACCCCCGCCCCGTCGGAGACATAACGAAATCGAGGGTGGGCAAAGAGGCGCGACTGCCTTCGTAGAAGCCGTACCCAACAACGCTCAACCCTTTCCACTTCCCTTTATCTCAACCCCCTACCCCCGCCCCCGACAGCCCCCACCCCACTCCCCCTTGCATCCTCCGCCACTTTTGTGCATTTTGGCACAATCAGGCGGACACACTTCCCGTGCGCACGCACCCAGTGCTGCCCCACCCGATGCCACCAGCCATAACCGGCGGCCATGCCGGTCCACACCACGCCGGTCCACACCTGACCGCCTTGACTTTTCGGGCCGTGCCTGTGATGCACGGATGGCACCGCGCCGGAGGGCGCGCCTTTCATCATTTTCAGGAGGACAGGGATGAGCCAACCTTTCAAGGACGCCATAGCCATCTGCAAGGCCATCCTTCGCAACGGCTACGACGCCTACGTGGTCAACGCGCAGTTGCAGAAGGAACTGCTGGACGGCCGCGAAACCGAAATCGACATCGCCTGCGAGCCCGACTACGAAGAACTCGGCAAGCTCTTCCCCAGCCTTGAGCGCTCCAACGAAGAAGGCGTGGTCGCCACCATGCGTGAAGGCGGAGCCCTGATCCGCTTCTACCACACCGATACCGAAGAATCCTCGCATCCGGAACATACCCTGGCCCGCATCACCCCGCGCATGCTGCGCGTGCTGGAAGAGCAGGGCAAGATGCCCCCCGCCCTGTCCTGCCCGTTCATCGCCCACACCGGCGACGTGTACGAAGGCTTCGAGGATTTCTCGAAGGGCAAGGTGCAGCTGCGCGGCATTCCGGACGAAACCCTGCGCCGCAACTATCTGCTGGTCATCCGGGCCATGCGCTTCGCGGCCAACTTCGACCTGCCCATCGAGCCCAACTCGTGGATGGCCATCATCCGTGCCGCCAGCCGCGTGCTGGACTACGTGCGCATCTCGGACATCATGGACGAGTGGCGCAAGGTGGAAGCCGAATGCATGTGGAAGTTCGTGCAACTGCTGTTCGATTCGCAGGTACTGCACGGCCTGCTGCCCGAAGTGGCGGCCCTGTCCCGCGTGCGCCAGCAGCGCAACGACGACGGCGCGGAAGAAACCGTGCTCGACCACACTCTGGAGTGCGTACGCCACTACCCGGAAGGCGAATACAACTACGACTGGCTGGGCACCTTCGCCATGCTGTTCCACGACGTGGGCAAGCTGTACACGGCGGAATACTTCGACGGGAAGTGGAACTTCTACCAGCACCACCGCGTGGGCGCGAAGGTGACCCGCAAGCTGCTGCGCCGCCTGCACTTCTCGCCGGAAGACGTGGAACAGGTGTGCCATCTGGTGCGCCATCACATGCGCTTCCACTTCATGCTCACCGACCGGGGCATCCGCCGCTTCAAGTCGCTGGAGGAATACCCGCGCCTCATCGAGATGGCCCGCGCCGACCTGGAAGCCCGCAGCGGCAGTTACACCTACTTCAATCACAACATGAAGTACCTGGAGCGCGCCGAAACACCGGAACAGATGCTGGAACCCCTGCTGAACGGCAACGAGATCATGGAGTTCACCAACCTGCACCCCGGCCCCCAGGTGGGCATGCTGCGCGATGCGCTGCTGAAGGCGCAGGTGGCGGGCGAAGTGACCAGCGTGCCCGAAGCCGTGGACTACGTGCGCGAGTACAAGGCGAAGAATTTCGGCTAGCGCCGGATTGATTCATTCCTTGCGAGACGCGGGGGGAGGGACGTTGGTTCCTTCCCCCGTTTTTTGTGGGGGAGGGGAGAAAGATAAAGATGAAAGACAGGAGTTGTGCCCTGTTGGATGCGGCTTCTACGAAGACAGTCGTGCGCTGTTGTGAACGCCCGATTTCGTTATGTCTCCGACGGGCAAGGGGCCGCAGAGCGGCGGCCCCTTGCATCCCCGCGCTCCGGGGGGCGCTGCCCCCCTGGTCCCCCCAAGTTCGTCCTGCACCGCATTCCTTCCGCCGCCAGCTTCCCTGCGGCGCTGGCGCGCCTCGGGCGATCTGGCGGCGGGAATGCGATGTGCGCACATCTCTCATCGCCTTGGCAAACGTTCGAGTTGTGTCCTGCCCGGAAGGTCGGTTTGCGGTGCACCCGCGACGCCGGAGCTTCCGCCGTCGCAAGGCCTCCGGCGGCGATCTTCGGCTGCGGGCGCAATCCACGCGGAAGGCGGCCGTGGGATGGGGCAGGGACAAGACAGGGTGTACTGCACAGGCAGAACCTGCCACGTCCTCTCCCCCATGCTCCGACAGAAACAGATACCGGCAGAGTTCGCTCCGAGCCCACCAGACAGGTCGGCTACGGCAAAAGAAAACCTTGGGAATACCCCCTCAGCTCCAGCCGGTAAGCGCCCGCGCCACCTCGCGGCCATCGGAGCGGCGGGTAAGGATGTGCACGAAGCGGGCGGCGCCCGGCGCTGGGGTATCGGCGGGTGCAGGCAGGCAGTGCGCCTCCACCGTGTCGCCGTACACCGTCTCGGCCCGGAAGTGCATGTCCAGCCACGTCGGGCGGGATGTCTCCTGCACCTCGGCGGGCACGCCTTCCAGCGCCCAGTCCAGGTAGCGCACGTTGTTCACGTGGCGGTTGCGGTCCATGTCCGCCCGGCGCACCGCGAAGGACAGGGAGGAAAGCGGCGTGGCATCTTCCGCCGCTGCGGGTGGCCGCCGGTCGCCCAGCAGTCCGCCGTCCAGTGCGAATGGTGGATTTTCCGGCAACAGGGCCGCCACCGTGGGGGGAATGCGTTCCGGCCTGCGGCTGGCCAGGTTGATGACCACCCAGAACGAGGCCCCGCGCGCAACCACCGCCCCGTCCTGCCCCAGCATCAGGTAGTCGCGCCGGAATTGCAGCCGCTCCACCCCGCACGGCCAGGTGCGCACCGTCACCGTCTCGCCCTCCGCCGGGGCGCGCTCCACCTGCACCGCCAGCCGGGCCAGCACCCACGCCTGCCCCTGTTCGTGCAGCGCCGCCAGCGAAAGCCCCAGCCTGTCCGCATGCACCCCCGCCGCCTCTTGCAGGTAGTCGCAGATGATCTGCGCGGATACGGTTCCGTCCGGCCCCACCTCGTAGCCGCGCACCCGGAAGATTTCGTGGTGCACGCGCAGGTCGGCTGGCACGTCCGAAGTGCCGAAGACCGGGGCCACGCCGGATGGGACAGGCGCAGTGGTTGGGGCTGCGGATGCTTTGCTGGCGGGGTCTGCGGAAGAATCGTGGCGGGTGGTCATGGGCGGTTCCTTGTCCTGTTGGCCGGGTGTCCGGCGGATGGCGCGGGATGAGGGAACAGGGGCAGCAGTGCGGTCCGTGCGGCAAAAGCCATTGCATCGCGGCGCACCGCCACGGCATAGCGCCGCCGTGCCCCGGCGTCCACTGCCGTCCGCGCGGGTGGCGCTGCCGCAACGCCGTTCACCATGCCCCGGCCCCTCAAGTCCGGCCCGTTGCGCGGTGCAGGCCCATGCCCGGCACGCGCCACGGCATGGACAGGCCCGCCCGCAAAGCCTGCCCCATCGCGCCATGCACCCTGCCCCGGCCCACGCAAAATCGCAGACCATCCCCCTGCCCCGCCTTGACACCCGCCCGCCCCGCGCCTATCTGTTGCCCCTTCAACAGTTGCAACGGCAACAATAGGACATTTCGCATGGAACAGAGACTCACGTCCTTTGCCTACCGCGTGGGCCAGTTGCGCCGTCTGGTGCTGCTGCTGGCCCTGGAGCGCATCGCCCCGCTGGGGCCGGTGGGCAAGGGGCAGATCCCCTTTCTGGCCGAGCTCTTTCAGGCTGGCGACGGCGTATCGCAGGAAGAACTGGCCGAGAAACTGCACTTCGACAAGGGTGCGGCCGCCCGATCGCTGGCCAAGCTGGAAGCCGCCGGACTGGTGGCCCGCACCGTGAACCCGCGCAACCGCCGCCAACTGGTCATCACCCTGACCCCGCAAGCCGAAGCACTGCGCGCCCCCTTTCTGGCCGCCCTGCGCGAGCTGACCGAAACCATGGTGCGCGGCTTTTCCGGCGAGGAACGCGAACAGGCCCTGGGTTTTCTGGACCGCATGATCGGCAACGTGCTGGCCGAACTGGGCCGCCCGTGCAGACCGGGCAGATCCGACAAATCCTGCCAGACTGGCCAGACGAGTGGAGGCGCGCGATGAGCCCCGCCTCCTTCCCCTTCCGCGATCCGGCGCACCGCACCTCCACGCTCCGGCCCGTCTCCGCGCCCGTGTCGCGCGGGGCGGTGCTGTTCGTGGTCAGCACGTCCATGATCCTCATGCCGCTGATGATGTCCGCCGTGGGCGTCTCGCTGCCCGCCATCGGGCGCGACCTTGCCGCCTCGGCCATGCAGGTGGGGCTGGTGGAAACCACCTACGTCATGGCCCTTTCGGTGTTCCTGCTGATCATGGGCCGCCTTGGCGACATCTTCGGGCGGCGCAGGCTGTTCCTGGCGGGCCTTGTGCTGTTCACCACCATCACCGCCGTGCTCTCGCTGTCGCAGTCCATCCGCATGGTCATCGGCCTGCGCTTCCTGCAGGGCATGGGCGCGGCCATGATCGTGGCCAACAGCTTCGCCATCATGCTCGAAGTGTTCCCGCGCGAGGAACGTGGCCGGGCCATCGGCATCGTTTCGGCGGCGGCCTATGCGGGCATCTCGTGCGGGCCGCTGATCGGGGGCTTTCTGACCACCCACTTCGGGTGGCGCTGGGTATTCCTGATGGTGCTGCCCTTCGGTCTTTCCGCGTTGCTGCTGGTGTTCACCAGGCTGCGCGGCGAATGGCGCTCCGCCAGGGGCGAACCCTTCGACCTGCGCGGCAGCCTGGTCTACGCAGGCACCATCGTGCTGCTTACCCTGGGTTCGTCGCATCTGGACGAGGGCGCATGGGCCTGGGCGGCGCTGGCCGCCGGGCTGGCCTGCGGTGGGCTGTTCCTGTGGCTGGAATCGCGCACCCCCTTTCCGCTGCTGGAAGTCACCCTGCTGTCGCGCAACCGGCTGTTCACGCTCAGCTGCCTGTCCGCGCTCATCAACTACGCCTCCACCTTCGGGGTGCTGTTCTTTCTGGGGCTGTACCTGCAATACGTGCGCGGGCTTACCCCCAGCGACGCGGGCCTGCTGATGATCATCCAGCCGGTGATCCAGATGGTGCTTTCGCCCATCGGGGGGCGGCTGGCCGACCGCTTTCCCGCCGAACGGGTGGCAACCGTGGGCATGGTGCTGTGCGCCGTGGGCCTTGGCGTGGCCGCGTTCATCGGGCAGGACACCTCCACCGCGCTCACCGTGGTGGTGCTGGTGCTGCTGGGCGTGGGCTACGGCCTGTTCGCCTCGCCCAATGCCAGCGCCATCGTGGGCAGCGTGGAGCCGCGCCACCTGGGCGTGGCATCCGGCATGACCAGCACCATGCGCACCCTGGGCATGATGGCCTCGATGATCGTGGTGACCATCGTGTTTTCCGTGTTCATGGGCGGGCAGCCGGTGTCGGCAGACACCCTGCCGGGCTTTCTGTCGTCCATGCGCACGGCGCTGTGGACCTTCTGCGCGCTGTGCGCGGTGGGGGTGTTGCTGTCGGTGGGACGCATGAAGGACAAGGGCCGGACGCCGGGCACACCGGCGCTGGTCGACGACAACTCCTGACGCACCCGCCCGCGCGACTGCACGCCAGAGCGACTGCACGCCCGCGCGGCATGCCCGGCAAGCCTGAACGGGCGGGGGGCTTCCCCTCGCGCCCGTTCCGCTGTATTGCCTGCGGGCCGCGTGCCTGCATGCAGCGCGTGCGCACATCCCGCATCCGCATCACGCGCCCACGCGTCACACATCCATGCGCCGCGCACTGGACGAACCCGCCGCGCGGGCTTACCCATACCGGCATGCCGCCCGTGCGGCCCACCCCTTGCCCCTCATCGAGCATGATCGACATACTGAACCTGACCTACGACGAACTGGAAGCGTGGATGACCGACGCACTCGGCGAGCCGCGCTTTCGCGCCCGTCAGGTGTGGCAGTGGCTGTGGCAGAAGAATGCCCGGTCCTTCGACGCCATGACCAACGTTTCCAAGGCCACCCGCGCCCGGCTGGCCGAGGTATCGCGCATCACCTGGCCTGAAGTCCGCACCGTGAAGACCAGCAGCGACGGCACGGTGAAGTTCCTGCTGGCCCTGGCCGACGGCGCGCTGGTGGAAACGGTGCTGATTCCCAGCGAATCGCGCGACGGCAAGGTGCGCATGACCCAGTGTCTGTCCTGCCAGGTGGGCTGCGCCATGGGCTGCACCTTTTGCAGCACCGGCAGCATGGGCTTCGAGCGCAACATGACCATGGCCGAGATTCTCGGGCAGGTGCTGGTGGCGCGCGAACATCTGGGCGACGACCGGCCCGACCACCCCATCGTGCGCAACCTGGTGTTCATGGGCATGGGCGAGCCGCTGCTGAACCTGAACGAGGTCATGCGCGGCCTGCGTACCCTCAACGACGAATTCGGGCTGTGCTTCTCGCCCCGGCGCATCACCGTGTCCACCTGCGGCATCGAAAAGGGCCTGCGCGAACTGGGCGAAAGCGGCCTGGCCTTCCTGGCCGTTTCGCTGCACGCGCCCAACCAGGAACTGCGGGCGCGCATCATGCCGCGCGCGGCGCGGTGGACCCTGGACGACCTGATGGCCGCGCTGGAATCGTACCCGCTGAAGACGCGCGAGCGCATCACCTTCGAATACCTGCTGCTGGGCGGGGTGAACGATTCCATCGACCACGCCCGTGAACTGGTGCGCCTGGTGTCGCGCACCAAGGCCAAGCTGAACCTCATCGTGTACAACCCGGCGGAGGGGCTGCCCTACCAGGCCCCCAGCCAGGCGCGCATCCTGGCCTTCGAACAGTATTTGTGGTCCAAGAACGTCACGGCCATCATCCGCAAGAGCAAGGGACAGGACATCAAGGCCGCCTGCGGCCAGTTGAAGGCCTCCGAACTGGCGGGATTGGCGGGAGAAGACGCGACAGGAGAAGCGGGGGAATAGCCCCCCGCATTTCCACGACGCGAAAAGCCCGGCCGAAAGGCCGGGCTTTTTCGTTGCCGGTTGGCGGGGCCGACGCGCGGGGAAAAATGCCGGACACGGCGCGGGACAAATCAGGCGCGCCAGGCCGAGTGCGCCGGGTCGAGTGCGCCGGGTCGAGTGCACAAGGTCGAGTGCGCAAGGTCGAGTGCGCCAGGTCGAGCGGCTCAGGCTGGCGGGGCCGGGTTTGCCCGGCGAAGTGCCCCGGCGTTTGGCAGCATGCGGGCACGATCATTGCGCCGCCGCGAGCGCCTCGTCCCCCTGCCCTTTCTCGTTTACCGCCGCCGCCACGTCCAGCAGCCGGGCCAGCAGGCCGCGCTGCCGCTCGCCCTGCCGCACGAAAGCGCCGCCCACGGAAAGCTCGTCGCCTTGGCGCAGGGCCGATTCCACGCGCAGGGCGAACAGGGTCCAGCCCCTGCCGTCGGCCATGGGCAGGGCCAGTTCGCACAGCGCGCCCTCCGTGCCTTCCAGCCACGGGCACAGGGCCTCGCACTGGCCCACAAGCCGGGCTCCGTAGGGCGACAGCCGATGCACCCGCACCGGGGCGGGCATGACCTGGCTGCCCAGCGGGCGCAGATGGGCCGGGTGCGACACCGCCACGCCCGTATCGGGCGGCGGCGCCTCGCACACACAGGGGGCCATCATTTCCGCATCGGGCGGCAGCGCCCGGCAGAACCGGGATTCGTCGGCGCTGTTCCACACTTCCACGGCCAGCGGCGCGGAAAGCGCCCCCGGCCCGGTGCGGCCACAGCGGCGGCAGCCCACCAGGTGCAGCACGCCGTCGTGCAGCAGCCAGACATCGCGGCTGCCGCAGGCGCAGCAGCGCGTCCTGTCGGTCCCCTCTGGGCCGCCGGAGCCATTCCGAGGGGCGGCGGCCACGCTGGGCCGGTCGGGTAACGCCCGGTGCGCCATGGCCCGCGCGGCCTCCACTGCCTCCTCGGCCAGCGGCAGCGCGGCCCGCAGTTGCCGGTCCTCGCGCCGCCGGTCGTCCTGACGGCGATCTTCCCGACGGCGGTCGTTTTGGCGGAGTACCTCCGGGCAACATTCCGCCACCGCACCCGTTCCTGCCTGACCGGAGCGGCCAGGACCAAGATCGGACGCGTCATCCGCCGTTGCGGCGGGTGTCCCCCCCGCCGTCCGTTCCGTGCTCATGCAGACCTCCACTCACCGGTCCCGCCGGTGATCGGCGGCGCGCATCCCCCCGCGCCATTGCCGCCCGCATCCGCACCCTGCGCTCCATTTGTTCCGCAACGCGGCATGCCGGCACCTGTCATCCGGCATACCCGGCACGTCGCGGGTCCTACAGGGACGCGCGGAACACCCGTTCCACCCGTTCCGCCGCCAGTTGCAGCGGACGGGGATATTCCCTGGCCAGTTGCACCAGACGCTCCACGTCGCCCCCGGTAACTCCCCAGTGGGACAACCCGGCGGGCGCGCCCCAGTGGCGGAACAGCGCACCCAGCAGCAGCGCGCAGCGTTCCGGGGCATCCCGGTCGCCAGCGGGCAGGGCCGACGGATTGCCGTCCTCGCCCGGTTCGGCCAGGGCCTCGGCCACCGTGGTTTCCAGCGCCGCCGCCAACCTGCGCATGGCCGGGGCCTTGTCCTGCGCCACTTCTTCCATCCAGCGCGGGTAGATCACGGCCAGGGCCAGCCCGTGCGGCACGTGCGGATGCAGGCCGCTGACGGCGTGCTCCAGCGCGTGCGATTCCCACGACCCGGCCCCCAGGCCCACCCCGGTGAGGCCGGACAGCCCCACGCCCGACGCCCAGGCCAGCGCCCCTCGGGCCTCCGCGTCATGGGCATCGGCACGCAGGCGCGCGGCGGCGCGCACGATGGTGCGCAGCAGGGCCTCGTTCTGGGCCAGCACCGCCTCTTCGGCGAAGAAGGGAAATTCCGTGTCCTTGCGCCTGAGACCAGCCGCGGCGGGCGTGCCCACCACCGAGAATTCCAGCACGTGGCTCATGGCGTCCGCCGCTCCGTTCACGGTCAGATGCCAGGGCAGCCCCTGCTGGAAGGTCACGTCCACGAAGGTGGCCACCGGCGACGGGCAGCGCATGCCCCACTTGTGGCCCGACGCGCCCCGGGTGATCACGGCGTTGCCGTTCATTTCCGATCCGGTGCCTGACAGGATGGACACCGCGAACACCGGCAGCGAGCGGGTGACCGGCTTGCGTTCGGCAAAGGGGCTCCACGGGTCGCGCCCCTCGGCCAGCAGGGGCACCAGGGCGGCTGCCGCCTTGGTGGCGTCGATGACGCTGCCGCCGCCGATGGCGACAAACCCCGTTCCGCCGCCGGGGGCATGGCCGATGGAACCTTCGGTACCGGTACCCGCCGCCGTGGCGATGCGCAGCACGGTGCCCAGATCCGGGTTTGCCGTCACGCCCCATACCTCGCTGCGGCGCACGCCCGACGCGCTCAGAGACGCCACGGCCTGGTCGTACGCGCCCACGCGGCGCGCCGCCTCGCCGCCGCCCACCAGCACCACGTGGTCCAGGCCCGCCGCGCGTACCCGCGCGCCAAGCCCGGCCACGACGCCGGGGCCGAAACGGACCTCCACCGGATTGTGATAGACGAAATCCTTCATGGCTGTTCCTTCTGACGCCGTGCACCGGTCCGGCCCCGCCGCTGCCCGTCCGCGCGGAACCAGGCATATCCGGACGGGACATCCCCAAGACCGGACATATCCGGGCATGCCCCCGGCTTCCGCGCTCCCGTCTCCGCCCGGCTGGCGTCGGGGGCCGGATCATCGGGATGCACGCGGGCGTCCGCCATGATTGGGGGCAGCGGGGCGGCAGATGCCGTACCGTGTGCATAGCGCATGAGTTTGTCGGAATGGCGTCGGACGCAACGCGCCGCCGTTCTTTACGTCCTGCGGACATCACCCGCGAAATGCGGCCCGCCGGGGGCGCGGCGCCCGCGCGGCACCAGGGGCCCTCTACCTGCACAGCGCCTCGGCCAGTTCATCCCACGCCGTGGTGCGGCGCGGCGAACGATGCCGCTGGCGCATGTGCCACGGGGCCTTGTCGTCCAGCCCTTCCGCCGCGTGGCGCAACGTACCGCGTCCGTGCCGGGCGTTGATCCGGTCGGACACGGCCATCAGCCGCTCGCGCGCGGCGTCGCGTTCCGCCGTGCCCTCGGCCAGGGCCAGCAGGCTGCCCTGCCGGGTGTCGGCCCGTTCCAGGCCATACAGCATCACCCCGGCCTTGGCGTAGGGATACCCCGGACGAAAGACGCGGTCGAGTCCTTCATGCGCCAGCCGGATGAACACCGCGCTGTCCGCCGTGGGCACCGGCAAGGGCAGAGAGACGCCGTCGTCACAGCGCAGGGCCGCCTCTTCGTCGTGGCGGGCGGTGCGCACGTGCACGGCCAGCCCGCCGGCCACCAGCCCGGCCCGGCGCAGCTTGGCCCCGGCCAGGGCGGCGTGGGTGGCCAGGGCCTCCCGCAGCATGGCCAGGTCGGTGATGCGCCCGGCGAACGAACGCGAGGACACCACCGTGTGGCGCGGCGAGGGCGGCTCGCCCCGCTCCTCCGCCCCCACGCACGGCAGGCCGCGCAGTTCCAGCACGGTGCGCAGCCCGGTGACGCTCATGCGCCGCCGCACCCAGTCGTCGCCCGCATCGCGCAGCGCGCGGGCCGTGGTTATGCCCGCGCCGCGCAGCATGCCCGCCAGCCGCCGCCCCACGCCCCACACCGACTCCACCGGCAGCGAACCCAGCAGATCGTCCACGCTCATGCCCAGCACCTCGCGGCTGCGGGCAAGATCGAACACGCCTTCACACTGCGGGGTGCGCTTGGCCACCCGCCCGGCTATCTTGGCCAGGGTGCGCGTGGGGGCGATGCCCACGGAAATGGGAATGCCGGTCCAGCGCGCCACCCGCTCGCGCAGGGCGCGCCCCACGGCGGCGGGGTCGGTGGCCAGTGGCCCGCGCAGGGGCAGGAAGGCCTCGTCGATGGAATACACCTCCACCTCGGGCGCCAGGGTGCCCAGGGTGCGCATGACCCGGCTGGAAAGGTCGCCGTACAGGGCGTAGTTGGAGGAAAAGATGGTCACCCCCAGCCGCAGCAGTTCGCGCCGCACCTTGAACGCCGGGGCGCCCATTTCCACGCCCAGGGCCTTGGCCTCGTCCGAACGCGAGATGATGCACCCGTCGTTGTTGGACAACACCACGATGGGCTTGCCGCGCAGGTCGGGCCGGAACAGCCGCTCGCACGAGGCGTAGAAGTTGTTGCAGTCCACCAGCGCCCACGACTGATCGCAGGAGCCGGGGGCACCGGAAGGGCCGGAGGATGGCGATGGCGCGGCGGCGGGCGAAACCTGCCGGGAAGGAAGAAGCGCTGGGACTGGCATGGCGGACTGCCGTTGGACCTGTGGCGGGCGGAAGCAGGCCGCGCCGTTGTTCAAGGGTGGTTTCGGGACGCGGCACCCGGCGCCGCGCGCGCATCGGCAACCTTCCGGACAGTGCCGGGGCGCGAAGTCGCGAAGGACAATGCGGCGCGAGCGTCCCCGGCGGGATGGCTGGCCGCGACGCCCCCCCGGCACCGTCGAGGCGCGGCCCGCGTGACTGGTGGGGCCCTTCCGGCGCTCTGGCCCGGGCACTGGCACCGCGGCGGCGCGCTGCGTGGGCGCCCCCCTACAGGGCGTGCACCACGTAGGTCACCACGCCCCAGACGTGCACGTCGTCCCGTCCGGTGATGTCCAGCGGCTCGTAGTCCGGGTTTTCCGGCAGCAGCACCACCCGGCCCGCGCGCAGATGCAGGCGCTTGACGGTAAGTTCCCCGTCCACGGCCACGATGGCCACCTTGTTGTGCACGGGCTCCACCGCCCGATCCACCACCAGCAGATCACCGTCGTGGATGCCCGCGCCGGTCATGGACTGCCCCTGCGCCCGCAGGAAGAAGGTGGCTTCTGGATGGCGGATCAGGTGTTCCGCGATGTCCAGCGGCCTGTCCAGATAGTCGTCGGCGGGCGAGGGAAAGCCCGCCGCCACCCGCGTCAGCAGCAGGGGGCAGGCCACACGCGCACCCGACGCCAGGGACGCGCGCGGCGCCGCGCTGGCCGGGGAAACGGACCGGGTGGAAGAAGCGGGAAAACCAGCGAGCATGGGACCTCCTGCACTGGGGCCACCCCCCGAAGGCTGGCCGTTTGCGGAACTGCGGGGACCCGGCTACCATAGGCCGCGCACGCGGGTGCGACAACGTGGCCCCGCGCCTCCGGACGGTCCCGTCCCGAAAGAGGGAGGGAGTGCTCCGACTGCTCCGGAAGGGTACGCAAGCCCGGCCATGGCGCGTGCCGTCCCCGTCCAAATGGACATTTGAGAAAATCTAGAAAAAATTTAACGATTGGTTTTTACAGTACCTTCATGCAACACGACGCGTCACCTCCCACACCGGGCTCCGCATCCTGTTCCACATCGGGCTCCGGCCGCACAACCGGTCTCCTGACGGATCAGGCTCCCCCGCCCGGTGCCCCCCGCGCGGATGCGCCAGCCCCGCCAGACCCGCCGGACCCGCCGGACCCGCGCCTGCATCTGCTGCTGGCCGGATGCTATGGCGTGCTGGTGTGGCATTTGCCGCCCCTTGGACTGGCCGTGGTGGCGGCGGGGCTGGCCGGACTGTTCGCCGCCACGCCGTTGCGGCGCGGGCTGCGTCCGGGGATGTTGCGCGGCCACGCCTGGTTCGTGCTGGTATGGGTGATGCTGCGTTTCGCGCTGGCCTGCCTGGGACCGGCAGAGACATCGTCCGTGCCAGTTATCGGGAACAACGGGGGCGCCGGGGCGAGCGGGGTGTTCGACGCCCTGCGGCTGGCCTGGCCGGACGGCCCCCTGCTGGCGCACGCCGCGCGGGAATCCGCCCTACTGGGGACGCGGCTGGCCCTGCTCATCGGCATCGGCCTTGCGCTGGCCCTGGCCGCGTCGCCCCGCGCGCTGGGGCTGGCGCTGGTGTGGCTGCTGCGCCCCGTGCTGGGCGCGCGGGCATGGCAGCCCGCGCTGGGCGTGGCGCTGATGGTGCACTTTCTGCCCATGGCGCAGGGGACGTTCACGCAGATATCCCGCGCGGCGAACCTGCGCGGCCCGCTGCCCCTGCGGCGGCGCGCCGTGCTGTTGCCCGCCGCCGTGCTGCGCATCCTGGGCCAGCGGACCTGGACCCAGACCGTGGCCGTGGCCGCGCGCGGGCTGGACCGCCCCGAGGCATGGCGCCCCGACTTCCCCTTCCGCCCCGCCCGCTGGGCCATGGCCCTGCTGCTGGCGGGTCTGGGCGTGGGCATGACCTTTCTGCCGGGGTGACGCAGGGCGCTGGCATCGGCACGCCACCGGAAAACGCCCGCCGCGACGAACATCACCACGCGCATGCCCCGTCCTGCCGCCCGATCTTTCTTGCGGTGGCCCTTGCATAGGGCATCACATTGTGTCTCCCGCCCGGCCCCGTCCTGCTCCTCATCCAATCTCGCCGCCCTTGCCCCCGCATCCATGGGTGGCTATAAGGACCGGGCGCGCCGCCGCATCCGTGCGGCACCGCGCCCCTTGCGCCCTTCGGCGTCCACCCTCCGCACGCAGGCCCGCCATGTCCGACACCGGCAAGCTCACCCACGCCATCGTGGAATTCTACGAAAAGCTCTCCTCGTGGGAGCACGACGTGGTGCGCGAGCAGGGGCTTACCCTGCCCCAGACGCACACGCTGGAGATCCTGGGCATTCACGGTGCGCTGCCCATGAAGGAACTGGCCGCGCGCATGGGGGTGACCACCGGAACCCTTACCGTGCTGGTGGACAGGCTGGAGGACAAGCAGCTTGTGGTGCGCCGCCCGCACGAGCACGACCGGCGGTCCATCCTCGTGGCCCTGACCGAACGCGGCCAGACGCAGTACGAGGAACACGACCGGCTGCACCGCCGCCTGACCGCCGACCTGACCGCCGACCTGACCCCCGAGCAGAAGGCGGCCCTGCTGCACTGCCTGGAAACCATGAACGCCTCGTTCTAGGGATTGCCCTTGGGCGCGCCGCCGGACCAACCATGACCGTCATTGAATTGCTGGCCCTCGCCGTGGCCCTTGCCATGGACGCCTTTGCCGTTTCCGTGGCCACCGGGGTGCAGTTGCGTTGCGTCTCGCCGCGCCAGACCTTTCGCCTGTCGTTCCATTTCGGCCTGTTCCAGGCGCTGATGCCCGTGGCCGGATGGGCGCTGGGCCTTACCGTGCGCGACTACATAGAGGCATGGGACCACTGGCTGGCCTTCGGGCTGTTGGTCTTCATCGGCGTGCGCATGATCCGCGAAGCGCTGGCGGGCGATGACGAGGACGCCGACTGCAAGTGTGACCCCACGCGCGGCATGACCCTGCTGGTACTGTCCGTGGCCACCAGCATCGACGCGCTGGCCGTGGGCCTTTCGCTGTCCATCCTCGGGCTTTCCATCTGGATGCCCGCCGTGGTCATCGGCGTGGTGTGCGCGGGCTTTACCGCAGGGGGGCTGCACCTGGGCCGGGTGCTGGCCAACGCCAGCCGCATGGGGCACCGGGCGGCCCTGGCGGGCGGCGGCGTGCTCATCGCCATCGGGGTGCGCATCCTGCACGACCACGGGGTGTTCGGCTAGCGACCGGCGCGGACCTCGGCCCTGCCTGCCCCGTCTGCCCGTCCGCCAACTCGGTCAATTCGACCAGACCTGTGCGCCCGGGATTTCCATCACGCCGCCCCTTCACCCGCCGTCTCTTGCCCACCTGCCCCGGTCAGCCCCCCTCCGCGCTTGTGCCTTTTCTCCCGAACGGATATAGAATGCCATGAACCGGACTTTCCGGCGGCCATCGCGCGCCGCAGACCGGTTCCGCATGCCCGACTCAGGATGTCCGGCTCTGGATGTCCGCCAGACGGCGGCATGCAGCCATGGGGACCGCATGTGGCAAGACCACGCGGCCCCGATTCACGCGGCAAGGACCGAGGCGTCACGCCCCGGACGGCTGGCTTGCGACGGGCCACAGCGCCCACCCCGCCCCAGCGTCATGTCCCGATCGCCGCACGTCCACCGCAACCCCAAACCCGGAGGCATCGCCATGGGCGAACGCGAACACACCTATTACCGTACTCTCTACGACCTGGTCCGCGTCATCAACTCCAGCCTTGAACCGACCACCGTGCTCGACACCATCGCCAAGCAGGTGGCCGACGCCATGAACGCCAAGGCCTGCACCCTGCGGCTCATCGACCGGCGCGGCACCACCCTGCTGGCCAGCGCCGCATGGGGGCTGAGCAAGGGCTACCTGCGCAAGGGCCCCATCGAAATCGCCAAGAGCGGCCTTGACCGCGAGGTGCTGGCGGGCAACGTGGTGCACATCCAGGACGTGGCTACCGACCCGCGCTTCCAGTATCCGGAAGCCGCCCGCGCCGAAGGCCTGGTGTCCATCCTGGTGCTGCCCCTGCTGGTGGACGGCAAGGCCATCGGGTCGCTGCGCGTCTATTCCGCCGTTGCCCGCAACTTCACCGAGGAAGAAGTGGAATTCGCCGGCGCCATCGCCAACCTCAGCGCCATCGCCATCGAGAACGCGCGCATGCATCAGGCGCTGAAGACCGACTACGAGCTGCTCACCGCGTACAACAACACCATTCACGAACTGTAGGAGAACCCCCGATGACCAAACTCCGCATTGCCATCAACGGGTTCGGGCGGATAGGCCGTCAGGTGTTCAAGGCCATCCTGGACCGTTACCCCGACACCATGGAAGTGGTGGCCGTCAACGACCTGTACGACGTGGCCACCAATGTGCACCTGTTGCAGTTCGACACCTGCTACGGACGCCTGAAGGTGGACGCGGAAGTGAAGGACGGCAACATCCACGTGGGCGACTGGGTGGTGCGCAACTATGCCGAGCGCGACCCCAAGGTGCTGCCCTGGCGCGACCTGGGCGTGGACATCGTCATCGAATCCACGGGCATTTTCCGCACCGGGCCGCAGTGCAGGGCGCACATCGACGCCGGGGCCAAGAAGGTGATCATCACCGCGCCCGCCAAGGAAGAGGACCTGACCATCGTGCTCGGCGTCAACGACGACGCCTACGATCCGGAAAAACACCACGTCGTGTCCAACGCCTCGTGCACCACCAACTGCCTGGCCCCGGTCACCCTGGCGCTGCACAAGGCCTTCGGCATCGTCAAGGGCGTGCTGACCACGGTGCACTCGTACACCAACGACCAGCGCATCCTGGACCTGCCGCACAAGGACCTGCGCCGCGCCCGCGCCGCCGCGCAGAACATCATCCCCACCTCCACCGGGGCGGCCAAGGCCGTGGCCAAGGTCATTCCCGAGCTGAAGGGCAAGTTCGACGGCATCAGCCTGCGCGTGCCCACGCCCACGGTGTCCATCGTGGACTTCGTGGCCGAGCTTGAAAGGCCCACCACCACCGACGAACTGCGCGCCACCCTGAAGGCCGCCGCCGAAGGGCCGCTGAAGGGCATCATGGCCTATTGCGAAAAGCCGCTGGTGTCGTCCGACTTCATCGCCGACCCGCATTCCAGCATCGTGGACGCCGAGTTCACCACCGTGATGAACGGCGACATGGCCAAGGTGCTGGCGTGGTACGACAACGAATGGGGCTATTCCTGCCGCGTGGCGGATCTGGCCGCGCTGATGGCGAAGAAGGGGTTGTAGGCCGAATGGCAAGCGTGGCCCCGCGTATCGCGGCCACGCTGCCGACGGAATCCGTCTTTTGCCGCCGGGCGGCGTTGGCGCGGGCTTTTTGATGCTCACGTACAAGAGTACGCTGCGCTCAAAAATTCCCGCGCCGCCTTGCCCGGCGGGCAAAACTCGTAATCCCGTACATCGCACCCGCACCAGCCCCCCGCGACGGAAGACCGTCGCGGGACATAAGGAACAAAGCATCCCCCGGATGGTTCACCGTCCGGGGGATGTAGCCTTATGCCACCAATACCAGCACATGCTGCACCTAACTACATATCACATACCTAACAAATCAATCTGTCTATCATTTCCTTAAAAACATCTCTCGAAACAGGCTTTTCTCCACGTAACACAAGATACAACAAGAATGGATCATATCCCATGTCACCAACAGATCGATACAAACGCCGCGCGTGCTCAATCGTAATTTCTTCTGAGGAAACACGACTTACCACATTCATATTGACAACGAGACATCTCAAGCATCCAATATCTTCACATGTAGCATCCATTTCTCCCCCTCTTTCTTCATAAATAAATTCACAAAAATTGTATCCTCCGCTCGTCTGAATATTTACATAGTATATTTTGGTCTCGCAAGATCGCCCTTCCATATGTGCCGTATATGGAACAATTTCGAGCTTGGGCACGCTTTCTTCAAATTTGCCTTTTCCCTTATACTCCGCGCCGGTCTTTCCGGCGCGGATGGCTGGTGCGGACAGGATGTGCGAACTTACGATTTTTGCTCGCCGGACAAGGCGAATCGGCGTTTTTGAGCACAGATCGCCCGCTGTTAGGCAAGCGCGAAGCGCGAGTCTTACAGCGGGCGAAAGCAGAGCTGTACTCTTGTACGTGAGCATCAAAAACGCCGATTCAACGCCGTCCGGCGACAAAAGGCGGATTTCGACAGCAGCGTGACCGCGATACCTTGCAGGCCACCTACCGCCGCCGGAACGCCGCCAGATATTCCTGATTGCCCTTGGGGCCGGTAATGGCGGAGGGCACCACGCCCTCCAGGTCCAGCCCCAGCGCATCGCGGCAGTACGCCACCACCTTGTCCACGGCAGCCTGCCGCAGGGCCGGGTCGCGCACCACGCCCTTCTCGGTCTGCCCCGGTCCCACCTCGAACTGCGGCTTCACCAGCGCCACCACCCGCCCGCCCGGCTTCAGCCATTGCAGGCACGGCGCCAGCACCAGCGTCAGCGAGATGAACGACACATCCGCCACCACCAGGTCCACCGGCTCCGGAATCAGCTCCGGCGGCGCGGTGCGCAGGTTGGTGTGCTCGTGCGAGACCACCCGCGCGTCGGCCCGCAGCCGCTCGTGCAACTGGTTGTGCCCCACGTCCACGGCATATACCCGCGCCGCCCCATGCTGGAGCAGACAATCGGTGAACCCCCCCGTGGACGCCCCGGCGTCCAGACAGACAAAGCCGGTCACGTCCAGCCCGAAATATTCGATGGCGGTCAGCAGCTTGTATGCGCCGCGCGAGACGAAACGCTCGCGCCCGAAAAGCTCGAAGCGCGTCGTCACCGGGTACTTGTGCCCCGGCTTGTCCACCTTCACGGCCCGCTCGGGCGTCTTCGCCAGATCCGGGACACCCGCGCCGTCCTCGTCCCCGTCGTCGTCACCGTCGCCCTGCGGCAGCACCACCACCTGCCCGGCCATGATCAGCCGCTTGGCCTGCTCGCGGCTTTCGGCCAGCCCGGCTTCGAACACCAGTTGATCGGCGCGTTCCTTTTTCGGAGGGCGCGCGGGGCGGGGGCGCGGAGCCACGACGGCTTCACCGGAAGCTTCCGGAGCTGACGTTTGCGGGCCAGACACTTCCGGACCAAGTGCATTTGCACCAGCGTTTTCCGGCGACGCTGCGGCCACACGCTTTCGAGCATCAACGGGATGGGACATGCGCTACTCGCCATGCGCGGCAGGGCCACGCGGAAAAAGAGAAAAAGGCAACCAACGGCTGCTCGCACAAAAAACTCCGGGCCTGGCTGCCCCGGTCCTGCCCGACGCAACCTTGACAGCGGCACGCACCCGGCATACCTGTTGCCTGCGCCTGCCCGCCCAGCCCCGACGCACGGGACACGGGCGATGGGCAGACTACACGAGGCCCGGACGGCCCGCAACGCCGTTGCATCGGGGGCCTTGCCAAAACGGGGAGATGAGCGTATCAACTTGCGTTCCGATTTTCCCCACGAGGAGTCCAAGATGAAAGAAAACATCCATCCCACCACGTTCAAGGCCAAGATGACCTGCGCGTGCGGTTACGAAGCCGAAGCCCTGTCCACCAAGGGCGAAGTCGTGAACGTGGAAATCTGCTCGCAGTGCCACCCGTTCTACACCGGCAAGCAGCGCTTCGTTGACACCGCCGGCCGCATCGACCGCTTCCGCAAGAAGTACGCCAAGTTCGGCGAAGGCAAGTAGCCTGCCTTCCTCGGGCGGTGCGCACACGCGCGCCGACGTCGATTTTTCCTCCCCGGAGGGGTTCGCCCTCCGGGGAGAAATCTTCATTGCCATCAGCCGCAAGGGGTACAGCATGGGCGCAATGGGCAGGACACGGGCCACCGGCGTGACCGGTGCGCTCCACGCGGCGTTTTCGCATTTTGGCCGTGCCTGTCGTGCGTTGCCCACGGCGCTGTCCCTCGCGGCGGACGCGCCCTGCACCATCGGCGGCCAGGCCGTCATGGAAGGCGTGATGATGCGCAACGGCGAGCGCCTTGCCCTTGCGGTGCGCCTGCCCGACGGCGAAATCCTGGCCGAAAGCCGCCCGTGGTACACCCTGTCGTCCGCGGACTGGCTGAAACGCCCCTTCGTGCGCGGCTTTCCCACCCTGGTGGAAACCCTGGTCAACGGCATCAAGGCCCTGAACCGCTCGGCCGAACACGCCGCCCAGGGCGAAACCGGCGAGGAACTGAAGCCGTGGCACCTGGCCGTGACCCTTGCGGTGTCGGTGGCCCTGGCCCTTGGCCTGTTCGTGGTGCTGCCGCACATGTTCTCGCTGGGCATGAAGTGGCTGGGCCTTGGCGGCGACGTGGAAGGGCTGTCGTTCCACGCCTGGGACGGCCTGTTCAAGTTCGCCATCTTCATCGGGTACATTCTGTGCATCTCGTTTTTGCCGGACATCCGCCGGGTGTTCCAGTACCACGGGGCGGAGCACAAGGTGATCCGGGCCTTCGAGGCGCGCGGCGACGTGACGCCCGAAACCGCCGCCATCCACAGCCGCCTGCACCCGCGCTGCGGCACCACCTTTCTGCTGTTCGTACTGTCCATCTCCATCATCCTGCACGCGGTGCTGGTGCCGTTGCTGCTGCTGGTGTGGACCCCGGACGGCGCGGTGACCAAGCACGCCGGGACGGTGCTGTTCAAATTTCTGCTGATGGTCCCCATCAGCGCGCTTGCCTACGAGGCCATCCGCTACGCCGCCCGTCTTGGCGACGGCCTGCCGGGCGCGGCGCTGCGCGCCCCCGGCATGCTGCTGCAGATGCTGACCACCCATGAACCCGACCGAGACCAGCTCGAGGTCGCCATAGTGGCCCTGCGCGAGGCCCTGGGAGACGCCGCCCCGGCAACGGTGCGCGCGCCCGCCTACCGCCATCAGGCCCCCGCAACGGAGTAACGGATGTTCGCCAAGCTCGAGAACCTGGAACGCCGCTTCGAAGACCTGGAGCAGCAGCTTGCCTCGTCCGAGGTCTTCAACGACCAGGACCGCTACCGCAAGCTCACCAAGGCCCACGCCGACCTCAAGGAAGTGGTGGACGTGTTCCGCCGCTACAAGGAACTGCGCCAGCACCTTGCCGACAACAAGGAACTGCTGGGCGACGCGGACCCGGAAATCCGGTCCATGGCGCATGAAGAGGCCAAATCCCTCGAAACGGCCATCCCCGAAATCGAGCAGGAACTGCAACTGCTGCTGCTGCCCAAGGACCCGCTGGACGAAAAGAACACCATCGTGGAAATCCGCGCGGGTACCGGCGGCGAAGAAGCCGCCCTGTTCGCGGCGGACCTGTTCCGCATGTATTCCCGCTACGCCGAAATCCGGGGCTGGAAGGTGGAAATCCTCAGCGCCAACGAATCGGACACCGGCGGGTACAAGGAAATCATCGCCCTTATCGTCGGGGACAAGGTGTACAGCCGCCTGAAGTTCGAATCGGGCACCCACCGCGTGCAGCGCGTGCCCGCCACCGAATCGCAGGGCCGCATCCACACTTCCGCCGCCACCGTGGCCATCCTGCCCGAGGCCGAGGAAGTGGACGTGGAAATCCGACCGGACGACATCCGCATCGACGTGTTCCGCGCGTCGGGCGCGGGCGGCCAGCACGTCAACAAGACCGAATCGGCGGTGCGCATCACCCACATTCCTTCGGGCATCGTGGTATCCTGCCAGGACGAGAAGTCGCAGCACAAGAACAAGGCGAAAGCCATGAAGGTGCTGGCATCGCGTCTGTTGCAGGCCGAACAGGACCGCCAGCACAACGAGGTGGCCGCCGACCGCCGCTCGCAGGTGGGTTCCGGCGACCGTTCGGAACGCATCCGCACCTACAATTTCCCGCAGGGCCGGGTGACCGACCACCGCATCAACCTCACCCTGTATTCGCTGGACCGGGTGATGGAAGGCGAGGCGCAGGCCCTGTTCGACGCCCTGTCCACCCACGCCCAGACCGAGGCGCTGAAGGCCCAGGCCGACGTGCAGTAAACCGCCGGGGCGGGGACACGGAAAAGAGTGAATGAGATGACGGCCCGTCGCGCAAGCGGCGGGCCGTTTCGCGTTGCCGTCCTTGGTGAAGTCCGCTCCTGCGCACAGGTCGTCCAGCCCGGCGATGCCTGCGTGCAGCCAGCCGCATCAGCCGCAGGTTTATCGCGGACCACCCACACCCACCGCTTGCGGCGCGCCCCCGGCTGCGCTACTGCTCGGCCCCATGAGCGACCACAACCCCACGACATTTCCCGTCACTGCCGGGCAGGACACGGCGGCCGCCCTTGTCCCGTTGTCCGCTGCCGCGCCGCGGGGCCTGCGCGCGGTGGTGCGCGTTGCCGCCGCCTATCTGGCGGCCAGCCCGTCGCCCTCGGTACGGGACGACGCACCGCGCCTGACGGCGGAACTGTTCGTGGCGCGGGCGCTGGACCTGCCCCGGCAGGACCTGCTGCTGCGTCTGGCCCTGCACCCCGCCGCGTCGGTGTCGCACGATGCGCTGACAACGATCGCCGCCCTGCTGGCCCGCCGCGCCGCCGGAGAACCCACGGCGCATATCCTGGGCGAGCGGGAATTCTATGGCCGCGACTTTAGGGTCACCCCGGCCACGCTGATCCCCCGGCCCGAAACGGAACTGCTGGTGGAAACCGCCCTCTCGCTGGCCCCGCGCGGGGCGCGCTTTGCCGACTGCGGCACCGGCACCGGGTGCATCGCCGTGACCCTGTGCGCCGAGCGGGATGACCTGTGCGGCATGGCCTGCGACATTTCGCCGGATGCGCTGGCCGTGGCCGCGCGCAACGTCGTCACCCATCTCGGCGGGGCCATGGGACCGGACGGGGCGTGCCCCGGCCAGAATGCAGCGCACGGGGCCACCACCGACCAGAATGCCCCGGACGCCGCACGCCGGGTTGCCTTCCGCCGCTGCCAGCCGGTGCTGGCGGACTTCACCCGCCCCCTGTTCCGGCATGGTTCGTTGGATCTGCTGGTATCCAACCCACCTTACGTCAGCGAGGCCGAACACGCGGGTCTGACCCCGGAAGTGCGTGACCGCGAGCCGCGAACCGCCCTTGTTCCCTGCGTGGGCCAGGGGATGGACGGTGCCGCCGCCGCGCAAGGCCGGGCCGACGGACTGGGCCACGCGCGGATACTGGTGGCCGAAGCAGGCAGGGTGTTGCGCCCCGGCGGGCTGTTCCTGATGGAATTCGGCTGCGCGCAGGGGCAGGCCGTTGCCGACCTGTTCACCCCGCATGCGTCGCTATGGGCCGTGGTGGACATCCGCCGGGACCTGGCCGGGCTGGACCGGTACGTGGTGGCCCGGCGCGAACCATGCAAGTGACGGGGCAAGTGACGGGGCGCGTGACGGGGGGGGTGCATGCCCGGCAGCACAGGGCGCGGATTCACGCACGCGCGTACCCGTGGCAGCGATGCGCCATGCGTGGCGCCGCCGCGTCATGCGATCGCCACCGGAATGTGTGTTTTCCGCACCACGCCGCCTGATGCGCAAAAGCCACACAAGTGCGTGAAACACACACTCGCGCACGCCGCGCCGCACACAAAAATCGCGTTATTCCATATTGTTACAAAAGTCTAGATTTTGGCATGGTTCATGCTTTATCGGCAGCGGAGGGGTTATGAACCAGACCACCATCAAGAAAAACATCGAATGCTCGGGCGTCGGCCTGCACGGCGGCAAGATGGTCCACCTGACCATGCGTCCCGCCCCCGAAGACACCGGCATCGTGTTCGATATCCATACCGCCCAGGGCGTGCGCCGCCTGGCCCCCAATCCCCAGTCGGTGGTCGCCACCGGCCTCGCCACCACCCTTGGCGTGTCCGGCAACGGGCATGACGCCTCGGTGGCCACCGTCGAGCACCTGCTTGCCGCCATCCGCGGCCTCGAGATCGACAACATGATCATCGAGGTGCAGGGCGGCGAAGTGCCCATCATGGACGGCAGCGCCGCCTCCTTCGTCATGCTGCTGCGCAATGCGGGCATCCGCACCCAGTCGCGCGCCCGCCGCGTGCTGCGCATCGCCAAGCCCATCAGCCACGAAAGCGACGGCAAGTCCATCCGCGCCCTGCCCTACGACGGCTTTCGCGTGGACTACACCATCGACTTCGCCCATCCGCTCATCGGCGTGCAGCACATGAGCCTGGAGGTAACCCCCCGCACCTTCGCCGAAGTGGCCAAGGCGCGCACCTTCGGCTTTCTGCGCGAGGTGGAGTACATGCACGGCAAGGGCCTGGCCCTTGGCGGTTCGCTGGATAACGCCGTGGTGCTCGACGACTACGCCGTGCTCAACGACGACGGCCTGCGCTTTCCCGACGAATTCGTGCGCCACAAGATCCTGGACTTCATCGGCGACATGGCCATGCTGGGCACCCCGCTGCAGGGGCACTTCATCGTGCACTGCTCCGGCCACGCCCTGAACAACAGCTTCCTGCGCGTGCTGACCGAGAACGCGGACATCTACCTGCAGGAAGTGACGCTGAACGAACCCGCCGCCGAACGGGCTGCCCGCCGTCCCGCCGTTGCCCCGGCCCATGCGCCCGCGCATGTGGGCCACCCCGTGACGGCCTAGCCTTTCGCAGCCCCATCCATTGCCTTTCCGGGCCGCCTTCGGGCGGCCCTTTTCGTTGTGCGGGAGAGAGGCTGCCCGCAAGCGACGAGACCAACGAACGGGGGACATGGGGCACGTCCCCTCGCATGCGCACTTATTATAATGACTGGACGACGCGGCGACACGGAGTGATGCGCTGCGAGCAAAGCACCCCGACCGCCACCGACAGCGCCGCTCGCCAGGGCGGGGAGCCCCTCCCGGGCGATTGCCCCCACCCCACCTCTCCCCCCGACAGCACGGCCATCCGGCCCGATGCGCATGCCCGGCCCCGCCAGACCGGCCCTTGCAAACCGGCCCTTGCAAACCGGCACGGCAGCGCCCATCCAGGCCCCCTGCGCGTAGCGGCATCATCCCGTGCCGGGGTGCCCATGCCCACAAATTTTTCCCCGCAAAACCGCGCCGGACGCCAATCCGTCACCTGATGCACAAAAAAACGCACATTCCCCCGCGTTTCCCCCTTGCCTTTTCCCAGGGGAGCGGGTAGAAGGCCTTTCTCGTTGGCTGGCGTAGCTCAACTGGCAGAGCAGCTGATTTGTAATCAGCCGGTTGCGGGTTCGAGTCCCATCGCCAGCTCCACAGTGGAGGGGTTCCCGAGTGGCCAAAGGGAACAGACTGTAAATCTGTCGTCGTAAGACTTCGGTGGTTCAAATCCACCCCCCTCCACCACTTGACAAGCTATCTTGGCTGTAGGAGACAGGAAGGCCTGTCGGAGAACTACGGCTTCCTGGAAGTACGGCAGTCTGCTGGACGTGCGGGAATAGCTCAAGTGGCTAGAGCATCAGCCTTCCAAGCTGAGGGTTGCGAGTTCGAGTCTCGTTTCCCGCTCCATCCTAGCCCGGGTTCTCCTCAAGCAAGCAATCGGCCCACATAGCTCAGGCGGTAGAGCACTTCCTTGGTAAGGAAGAGGTCATGAGTTCAAGTCTCATTGTGGGCTCCATTTCCGTGCCTAACGATTAACGCAAGAAGAAAACCACGCCAGGGAGAACACCTATGGGTAAGGAAAAATTTGAACGCAAGAAGCCGCATGTCAACATCGGCACCATCGGCCACATTGACCACGGCAAGACCACTCTGACCGCCGCCATCACCAAGGTGGCCGGTCTGCGCGGCAACGGCAAGTTCGTGGCGTTCGACGAAATCGACAAGGCTCCCGAAGAAAAGGAACGTGGCATCACCATCGCCACCGCCCACGTCGAATACGAAACCGCCACCCGCCACTACGCCCACGTGGACTGCCCCGGCCACGCCGACTACATCAAGAACATGATCACCGGCGCCGCCCAGATGGACGGCGGTATCCTGGTGGTCGCCGCCACCGACGGTCCCATGCCCCAGACCCGTGAGCACATCCTGCTCGCCCGTCAGGTCGGCGTGCCCTACCTGGTGGTGTTCCTGAACAAGTGCGACATGGTGGACGACGAAGAGCTGCTCGAACTCGTGGAACTCGAAGTCCGCGAACTGCTCTCGCTCTACGGCTTCCCCGGCGACGACATCCCGGTGATCCGCGGTTCGGCCCTGAAGGCCCTTGAAACCGACGATCCCAACTCCCCCGAAGCCGCCCCGGTCGTGGCCCTGCTCGACGCCTGCGACAGCTACATCCCCGAACCGCAGCGCGACATCGACAAGCCCTTCCTGATGCCCATCGAAGACGTGTTCTCCATCTCCGGCCGCGGCACCGTGGTGACCGGTCGTGTGGAACGCGGCATCATCAAGGTCGGCGAAGAAGTCGAAATCGTCGGCATCAAGGACACCGTCAAGTCGACCTGCACCGGCGTCGAAATGTTCCGCAAGCTGCTCGACCAGGGCCAGGCTGGCGACAACATCGGTGCCCTGCTGCGCGGCATCAAGCGTGAAGACGTGGAACGCGGCCAGGTTCTTGCCGCTCCCAAGTCCATCAAGCCGCACCGCAAGTTCAAGGCCGAAGTGTACGTCCTGTCCAAGGAAGAAGGCGGCCGCCACACCCCGTTCTTCTCGGGCTACCGTCCGCAGTTCTACTTCCGTACCACCGACATCACCGGCATCATCGCGCTGGCTGACGGCGTCGAAATGGTCATGCCCGGCGACAACTCCACCTTCACCGTGGAACTCATCGCCCCCATCGCCATGGAGCAGGGCCTGCGCTTCGCCATCCGCGAAGGCGGCCGCACCGTCGGCGCGGGTGTTGTCTCCGAAATCCTGGAGTAAACGATGCGCGTCAATCTCCTGCTCGCCTGCACCGAGTGCAAGCGACGCAATTACGCGACCGTCAAGAACAAGAAGAATACTACCGGCCGTATCGAACTGAAGAAGTATTGTCCCTGGGACAAGAAACACACGGTTCACCGCGAAACCAAGTAGTATCCTCATAGTGCAGGGCAGTAGCTCTAACGGCTAGAGCGCCGGTCTCCAAAACCGGATGTTGGGGGTTCGAATCCCTCCTGCCCTGCCATCTCCTTTCCTAGCGGGACAGTGCACGGCAACGTGCCAAGGCGCCCCACGGCACCTTTCCGCCCGGCCCGGCGAACCGCATGGTTCGCCCGCCGGGCGGGCCGGTCCCCCCCCGAACGATGGCAAGTCGACCAGTCGAAATGGCTCCAGAGGCGACCATGGCGAAAAAGCAGCAGAACGCGCCCGAGGCGACCCCCGCCGATTCCGGCAACGGCATCGGTGACAAGATCACCCAGCTCAGGGACTACTTCGAGGAAGCCAAGGGCGAACTGCGCAAGGTCACCTGGCCCACGCGCAAGGAAACCACGGCAACGGGCATCGCCGTGCTCGTTCTCGTTTTCGTCATGTCCCTGTTCCTCGGTGTCGTGGACCTTGGGCTGACCAAGCTCGTCGAATACATCCTCTCGTGATGGACACCGAAATGACCGAATCGATTCCCACGACAGCCAAGGCCCGCTGGTTCATCGTCCATACCTACTCGGGCTTCGAGCAGCGTGTCGAACAGACCATACGCGAGATGATCCGTACCGGTCAGGCGCAGGGACTCATCGAAGAGGTCGTGGTGCCCACCGAGAAGGTCATCGAGCTCGTCAAGGGCGAGAAGCGGACCTCCACGCGGAAGTTCTACCCCGGGTACGTCATGGTCAAGATGACCATGACGGATTTCTCGTGGCATCTCGTCCAGTCCATACCCAAGGTTACCGGATTCGTCGGCGGCAAGAACCGTCCGACCCCCATGCGTGACAGCGAAGCGGAACGCATCCTGACCATGATGGAATCGCGGCAGGAGCAGCCCCGTCCGAAGTTCAACTTCGAGCGCGGGGACGAGGTTCGCGTCATAGACGGGCCTTTCGGCGGCTTCAATGGCGTCGTCGAGGACGTCAACTACGACAAGGGCAAACTCAGGGTGTCGGTCTCCATCTTCGGCAGACAGACCCCGGTCGAGCTGGACTTCGTCCAGGTTTCCAAGGGCTAGCCCCCTTTCGATGATTTAGCGCGGTAACCATCGCGGCCCGCGCCGCCCATAGAGGGACAGAACAATGGCTAAGAAAGAAGTTGCCAAGATCAAGCTGCAGATTCCGGCCGGGGCGGCCAACCCTTCCCCGCCTGTCGGTCCCGCGCTCGGCCAGCACGGGCTGAACATCATGGAATTCTGCAAGACTTTCAACGCGAAGACCATGGAGCAGAAGGGCATGATCACCCCCGTGGTGATCACCGTCTACTCCGACCGTTCCTTCACGTTCATCACCAAGACCCCGCCCGCTTCCGTGCTGCTGCTGAAGGCCGCCAAGCTCGAAAAGGGCTCTGGCGAACCCAACCGGAACAAGGTCGGGTCGGTGAGCATGGCGCAGGTTGAAGAGATCGCGAAGCTGAAGCTGCCCGACCTCACCGCCAAGGATCTCGATGCGGCCACCCGCTCCGTTCTGGGCACCGCCCGGAGCATGGGCATCGAAATCAAGTAGCGTTTCGGATCAGTTGCACTGCCGTCCGCCGACGATGTCGGCCTTCCCGGCCAAGCCGGGGCGCATGTCTCTATCGTGAGAACGCGTGACCATGGCGGCAGGAGATTGCGAACGTCAGCAAAAGGAAAAGGTGGGTACAATGCCCAAGCACGGCAAGAAATATCGTTCGGCGACCGAAGGACGCGACATCGCCGAAATCCTCACGCTCGAAGACGCGGTGGCCAAGTCCCTTGGGGCTTCGTTCGCCAAGTTCGACGAAACCGTCGACGTGGCCATCTGCCTCGGCGTCGATCCCAAGTACTCCGACCAGATGGTGCGCGGCGCCGTCACCCTGCCCCATGGCCTCGGCAAGACCGTGCGCGTGGCGGTGTTCTGCAAGGGTGACAAGGAAGCCGAAGCCAAGGCCGCCGGTGCCGACTTTGCCGGTGCCGAAGAACTGGTCGCCAGGATCAAGGAAGGCTGGCTGGACTTCGACAAGGCCATCGCCACCCCCGACGTCATGGCCCTGGTCGGCCAGATCGGCCGCGTGCTCGGCCCCCGCGGCCTGATGCCCAACGCCAAGACCGGCACCGTTACCTTCGACGTGGCCACCGCGGTGAAGGAAACCAAGGCCGGCCGCGTGGAATTCAAGGTCGACAAGGCCGGCGTGCTGCATGCCCCGCTCGGCAAGGTGTCCTTCGGTCCCGAAAAGATCCTGGACAACCTGAAGTCGCTGCTTGATACCGTGAACCGCCTGAAGCCCGCCACGGCCAAGGGCACCTACATGAAGGCCATGGCGGTTTCCACCACCATGGGCCCCGGTTTCAAGGTCGACCCGACCACCATCAAGAAGTTCCTCGAAGGCTAACCCCTTCGGTGATATTTGGCCCGACTGTCCGCAGTCGGGCCTTTACCGGCTACAGGCCCGGAAATACGAGTCGAAGAAAGCAGGCAGCACGGGTTCTCCGCCCTTGCGTTAAGCCCTGCCGAGACCACAGTGTCTTTGGCTCGGCATTTCCACCCAGACACACCCGAACCTGAGGAGAGTCACGTGAACAGGTCCGAGAAAGCAGCCATCATCGAGCAGCTCAAGGCTCGTGCTGAAGGCGCTTCCATCGCGGTCGTGACCGACTTCAAGGGTATGTCGGTGGAAGAGCTGACCCGTCTCAGAGTGAAGCTTCGTGAAAACGGCGCGGAATACCACGTCGTGAAGAACACCCTGGCACGGATCGCCTTTACCGACGGAGCGCATGACGTCATCAAGGACGTCTTCAAAGAGAACTGCGCCGTCGCCCTTGGGTTCGCAGATCCCGTCGCGGTGGCAAAGGCGGTTACCGACTTTGCCAAGACGAGCAAGATCTTCACGGTGCGCCACGGCAGCCTTGAAGGCAAGTTCCTTTCCGGGGAACAGGTCTCTGACCTCGCCAAGCTGCCCAGCAAGCCCGAACTGATCGCGCGCGCTCTTGGCACGATGAACGCCGTGCCCACCAACTTCGTTTCGCTGTTCGCCAACATCATCCGTGGCCTTCTCTACGCCCTGAAGGGCATTGAAGAGAAGAAGGCCGCGGCCTAGGCGACACCGAGCCCAACCCCTTACGCCAAAGACACCCGAAAGGAGCAAATCATGTCCAGCATCACCAAGGAACAGGTCGTCGAATTCATCGCCAACATGACCGTCCTCGAACTTTCCGAGTTCATCAAGGAACTTGAAGAAAAGTTCGGCGTGTCCGCCGCCGCCCCGGCCATGGCCATGGTTGCCGCCGGCCCGGCTGAAGCCGCCCCGGCCGAAGAAGAAAAGACCGAATTCGACGTTATCCTGAAGGCCGCTGGCGCCAACAAGATCGGCGTCATCAAGGTCGTGCGCGCCCTGACCGGCCTTGGCCTGAAGGAAGCCAAGGACAAGGTTGACGGCGCCCCCTCGACCCTGAAGGAAGCCGTTTCCAAGGAAGAAGCCGAAGAAGCCAAGAAGCAGCTGGTGGAAGCCGGCGCCGAAGTCGAAGTCAAGTAGACTCGGTTCGCTGCGCCGCACAGGCGATCGGAATGGCGCGGGCGAGTTCATCGCCCGCGCTTCTTCTGCTTTGTCGCCCCGTACGGCAGATTGGCATTTCGGGTGGCGGCCACGCACCAGGGGCATGTTCCGGAGTTTCCGGCAGATGCGCGCGGGTACGGCCTTCACGGGACGGGATGAGACGGGATGGACGGGACGGGCTTTCCTGCGGGGACGCCGTGTTGGATCGGAAGCGAGCATGTGGCAAGCCGCACGGACTTGCATAATTTTTCCGAAACGACTATTCTTGCAATTTGGTCGAACTCACTTCGCACCAATCCAGCTCCTGACCCGGGCGGTACGTTGTACGCTGCACCCCTCTTTCCTACCCCCCGAACCGACAGCCTTTCCGGTGGGCGCGTCGCTCTTGTCGCGCGTCCGCTTCGCCTCGTCCGCGGCACGGCGTTGAAGGGTAGCCCCCTTCGCGCGGCCGCCTTTCGTTGTCGCTTCGCCCCGGCAGCCACGCATCACGCGCCCGCTGCCCCCGAATCGCGGGACCATGGCCCTGCCGCCGGTCCCGCCGCCAGCGTGCCGTGCACGCGTCCGCTCCATCCGACCCCCACGGGTCGTTCGGCCTCTCGCGCTGAGAGCCCCGCCGGAAAACCGTCTTTCTGAGGTGAAACCATGGGCCAACTCACGAAAAAGTTCGGCAAGATTCCCGTATCGCTCGGCATTCCGCACCTCCTGAACCTTCAGGTGGACTCGTACGTCAAGTTCCTTCAGGAAGGCCTTGCCGAACGCAAGACCGACGAAGGCCTTGAAGGGGTCTTCCGGTCCGTGTTCCCCATCGAGGACTTCAACCGCACCGCCAGCCTCGAATACGTCAGCTACGACATCGGCGAGCCCAAGTTCGACCAGGCGGAATGCATCTCGAAGGGCCTCACCTACGAAGCGCCCATCCGCATCAAGGTGCGGCTCGTGGTCTACGACGTCGACGACGATTCCGGCAACCGCACCATCCGTGACATCAAGGAACAGGACATCTATTTCGGCACCCTGCCGCTGATGACCGAGAAGGGCACCTTCATCATCAACGGCACCGAGCGTGTCATCGTCAACCAGTTGCAGCGTTCGCCGGGCATCATCTTCGAGCACGATTCGGGCAAGACCCATTCGAGCCGCAAGGTGCTGTACTCCTGCCGCGTCATTCCCATGCGCGGCTCGTGGCTCGACTTCGACTTCGACCACAAGGACATCCTGTACGTCCGCATCGACCGCCGCCGCAAAATGCCCGCCACCATCCTGTTCAAGGCCATGGGCATGACCAAGACGGACATCCTGGACTACTTCTACAAGAAGGAGTTCTACCGCATTTCCGCCGACGGCCGCGTGTTCTGGGAAGTGCAGAAGGACATGTTCCGCAAGGATTCGGCCTTTGCCGACATCGCGGGCACCGACGGCACCGTGTTCGTCAAGGCGGGCAAGCCCATCACCAAGCGCGCCTGGCGCCAGATCTGCGAAGCGGGTCTTGAAGCCATCGAAGTGGCCGCCGACACCCTGGACGGCCTGTTCCTGGCCGAAGACGTGGTGAACCCGGCCACCGGCGAAGTGCTGGCCGAAGCCGCCGACGAAGTGACCCCCGGCGTGCAGGAACGCCTGCGCGAGGCGGGCATCGACCGCCTGCCCATCCTGCACACCAAGGGCATCGACACCTCGTCATCGCTGCGCGACACCCTGGTGCTGGACAAGACCGCCGACAAGGAAGCCGCCCAGGTGGAAATCTACCGCCGCCTGCGCCCCTCGTCGCCGCCCACGCCCGAGATCGCGGAAAGCTTCTTCGACAACCTGTTCCGCAGCGCGGACTACTACGACCTTTCCCCGGTGGGCCGCTACAAGCTGAACCAGCGCCTCGGCCTCGACCAGTCGCTGGAACTGCGCGTGCTGACCGACGAGGACATCCTGACCGCCATCCGCGTGCTGCTGCACCTGAAGGACAGCCACGGCCCGGCCGACGACATCGACCATCTGGGCAACCGCCGCGTGCGCCCCGTGGGCGAACTGGTGGAAAACCAGTACCGCATCGGCCTCGTGCGCATGGAACGGGCGATCAAGGAACGCATGAGCCTGCAGGAAGTCTCCACGCTCATGCCGCACGACCTGATCAACCCGAAGCCGGTGGCCGCGGTGCTGAAGGAATTCTTCGGCACCTCGCAGCTCTCGCAGTTCATGGACCAGACCAACGCCCTGTCGGAAGTGACGCACAAGCGCCGCCTGTCCGCCCTGGGCCCCGGCGGTCTGACCCGCGAACGCGCGGGCTTTGAAGTGCGCGACGTGCACACCTCGCACTACGGCCGCATCTGCCCCATCGAAACGCCGGAAGGTCCGAACATCGGCCTCATCGTGTCGCTGACCACCTACGCCAAGGTGAACGACTACGGCTTCATCGAGACGCCGTACCACGTCATCCGCGAAACCGGCATGACCGGTGAGGTGGTCTACCTCGACGCCTCGCGCGAGCACGGCGAAGTCATCGCCCAGGCCAACGCGCCCTTCGACGCCGAAGGCAAGCTGGCCGATGAATACGTCACCACCCGCGTGAAGGGCGACGTGCTCATGTCGCCCCGCGAAGAAGTGACCCTGATGGACGTTTCGCCCAGCCAGATGGTGTCCATCTCCGCCGCGCTGATTCCGTTCCTGGAACACGACGACGCCAACCGCGCGCTCATGGGTTCGAACATGCAGCGCCAGGCCGTGCCGCTGCTCCAGTGCGAAAAGCCCATCGTGGGCACGGGCATGGAAGGCCCGGTGGCCCAGGACTCCGGCGCGTGCATCATCGCCGAAGGTCCGGGCATCGTGCGCTACGCCGATGCCGACCGCATCATCGTCAGCTACGAGAACGGCCTGTACCCCGAACGGGGCGGCGTGCGCGCGTACGACCTGCAGAAGTTCCACAAGTCCAACCAGAACTCCTGCTTCGGCCAGAAACCCACCTGCCACCCCGGTCAGGTCGTCGTCAAAGGCGACATTCTGGCTGACGGCCCCGGCATCGAGGACGGCGAACTGGCGCTGGGCAAGAACCTGGTGGTCGCGTTCATGCCGTGGTGCGGCTACAACTTCGAAGACTCCATCCTCATCTCCGAGCGCACCGTGAAGGAAGACACCTTCACCTCGGTGCACATCGAGGAATTCGAAGTCGTCGCGCGCGACACCAAGCTGGGACCGGAAGAAATCACCCGCGACATTCCCAACGTGGGCGAGGACATGCTGCGCAACCTGGACGGCAGCGGGATCATTCGCATCGGGGCCAACGTGAAGCCGGACGACATTCTCGTCGGCAAGATCACCCCCAAGGGCGAAACCCAGCTGACCCCGGAAGAAAAGCTGCTGCGCGCCATCTTCGGCGACAAGGCTCGCGACGTGAAGAACACCTCGCTCAAGGTGCCCCCGGGCATCGAGGGCACCGTCATCGAGGTCAAGGTGTTCAACCGCCGCTCCGGTGAAAAGGACGAGCGCGCCCGCCTGATCGAGGAATACGAACTGGGCCGCCTGGACCGCAAGGAACAGGATCACATCCGCGGCCTTGGCGACGCCACCCGCGTGAAGCTGATGGCCGTGGTGGAAGGCAAGCAGATCGCCACCACCCTGGCGGGCAAGAAGAAGGGCGAGGTCATCGCCGAGGCCGGTGTCTCCGTCACCGCCGAGATGCTGGCCGACGTGCCCCTGAAGAAGCTCTCCGGCCTGTTCAAGAACCGCGAGGTCAACGACGCCGTGGACGCCCTGCTGGAAAGCTATGACCAGCAGGTGCAGTTCATCAGCAACATCTACGAATCCAAGCGCGGCAAGGTGACCGAAGGGGACGACCTGCCCCCCGGCGTCATCAAGATGGTCAAGGTCTACATCGCCGTGAAGCGTAAGCTTTCGGTGGGTGACAAAATGGCCGGCCGTCACGGGAACAAGGGTGTCGTCTCCTGCATCCTGCCCGCCGAGGACATGCCGTTCTTCGCGGACGGCCGCCCGGTGGACATCGTGCTGAACCCCCTTGGCGTGCCTTCGCGCATGAACATCGGCCAGATCATGGAAACCCACCTCGGGTGGGCCGCCAAGGAAATGGGCCGTCAGCTCGCCGAAATGCTGGAGCGCAACGACCCGCTGAAGGCGCTGCGCAACGAAGTGAAGCGGGCGTTCGATTCCGCCGCCATCGACTCGCTGGTCGATTCCATGGACGACGAAGACTTCCGCGCTTCCGTGGCCAAGCTGGGCCGCGGCATCGTGACCAAGACCCCCGTGTTCGACGGCGCGGCGGAAGAGGAAATCTGGTCGTGGCTGGTGCGGGCCAACATCGACGAGGACGGCAAGACCGTGCTGTACGATGGCCGCACCGGCGAACGGTTCCACAACCGCGTCACCACCGGCGTCATGTACATGCTCAAGCTCCACCACCTGGTTGACGAAAAGATCCACGCCCGCTCCACCGGCCCCTACTCGCTGGTGACCCAGCAGCCGCTGGGCGGCAAGGCCCAGTTCGGTGGCCAGCGTCTGGGTGAAATGGAAGTGTGGGCGCTGGAAGCGTACGGCGCGGCCTACCTGCTGCAGGAATTCCTGACCGTGAAGTCGGACGACGTGACCGGCCGCGTGAAGATGTACGAGAAGATCGTGAAGGGCGACAACTTCCTGGAAGCCGGTCTGCCCGAATCGTTCAACGTGCTGGTCAAGGAACTCATGTCGCTGGGCCTCGACGTCACGCTGCACCAGGAAGAAGGCAAGAAGCGCCCGAAGCGTGTCGGCTTCATGAACGCGCTGTAACGGTATACGGTTTCGGGAAAGAGCAACCGGGGAGGGGACCTTTTGAAAAAGGTCTCCCTCCCCGGCCCCCTCTCCCCAAAACTTTCCATAAGTCTGCGCACAACGTTTTCTCCGCCCCCCTCAACCGTCGCACCCGCGCACCGCGCGAAGGGTGACGAACACGGGGTCAAGGGGACGGTAGCCGTTATGTGAGCGCGTAGCGAGAACATTACGGATAGCGATCGCAACGCGCACAGCCCCCCTTGTGGGGGTGCAGGGGGCAAGGCCCCCTGCTCACCGAAGGCGTGCAAACAACCTTTTCGGGTAGGGACACGATATGACCTTAGACGATCTGTTCACCGTCCGGGGCTCGTCGGCCAACGTCGCGAACATCCGCAACCTGAAGGCGATCCAGATCTCCATCGCCGCGCCGGAAAGCATCCGGGAATGGTCGTACGGCGAAGTGAAGAAGCCCGAGACCATCAACTACCGCACCTTCAAGCCCGAGCGGGACGGCCTGTTCTGCGCCAAGATCTTCGGGCCGGTGAAGGACTACGAGTGCAACTGCGGCAAGTACAAGCGCATGAAGCACCGTGGCATCGTGTGCGAAAAGTGCGGGGTCGAGGTCATCGCCTCCAAGGTGCGCCGCGAACGCATGGGCCACATCGAACTGGCCGCGCCCGTCGCGCACATCTGGTTCCTGAAGACCCTGCCCTCGAAGATCGGCACCCTGCTCGACATGACCATGGCCGACCTCGAGAAGGTGCTGTACTTCGACTCGTACATCGTGCTCGATCCGGGCAGCACCAACCTCGCCAAGATGCAGGTCATCTCCGAGGACCAGTACCTTCAGGTCATCGACCACTACGGCGAGGACGCCCTGGTCGTGGGCATGGGCGCCGAAGCCGTGCGCAGCCTGCTTGAGGAACTGAACCTCGAGGAACTGCGCGCCATGCTGCGCGAGGAATCGCAGGCCACCAAGTCGCAGACCAAGAAGAAGAAGCTCACCAAGCGCCTGAAGATCGTCGAGGCGTTCCTGGAGTCGGCCAACAAGCCGGAATGGATGGTGATGGAAGTCATCCCCGTCATTCCGCCCGAACTGCGCCCCCTGGTTCCCCTGGACGGCGGCCGCTTCGCCACGTCGGACCTGAACGACCTGTACCGCCGCGTCATCAACCGCAACAACCGCCTCAAGCGGCTGATGGAACTGGGCGCGCCCGACATCATCATCCGCAACGAAAAGCGCATGTTGCAGGAAGCCGTTGACGCCCTGTTCGACAACGGCCGCCGTGGCCGCGCCATCACCGGCACCAACGGCCGCCCGCTGAAGTCGCTGTCGGACATGATCAAGGGCAAGCAGGGCCGCTTCCGTCAGAACCTGCTCGGCAAGCGCGTGGACTACTCCGGCCGTTCGGTCATCGTGGTGGGTCCGAAGCTCAAATTGCACCAGTGCGGCCTGCCCAAGAAGATGGCGCTGGAACTGTTCAAGCCCTTCATCTATTCCGAGCTCGAAAAGAGAGGCCTGGCCTCCACCATCAAGAGCGCCAAGAAGATGGTGGAGCGCGAGGAACTGGTGGTGTGGGACATCCTGGAAGAGGTGGTGCGCGAGTACCCCATCCTGCTCAACCGCGCCCCCACCCTGCACCGTCTGGGCATCCAGGCCTTCGAACCGCTGCTGGTCGAAGGCAAGGCCATCCAGTTGCACCCGCTGGTCTGCTCGGCCTACAACGCCGACTTCGACGGTGACCAGATGGCCGTGCACGTGCCCCTTTCGGTCGAAGCGCAGATCGAATGCCGCGTGCTCATGATGAGCACCAACAACATCCTTTCCCCGGCCAACGGTTCGCCGGTCATCGTGCCCTCGCAGGACATCGTCCTCGGGCTGTACTACATGACCGTGGAGCGTTCGTTCGAAAAGGGCGAAGGCATGGCCTTCTGCGCCCCGTGGGAAGTTGTTGCGGCGTACGATTCCGGCTCCGTCTCGCTGCATGCGCGCGTCAAGGTGCGCATGGAGGACGGCAAGACCGTGGACACCACCCCCGGCCGCATCCTGGTCTGGGAAGTGCTGCCCAAGGGCGTGGACTTCGAGTTCGTCAACTGCACCCTGACCAAGAAGAACATCGCCCGCCTGGTGGGCGCCGCCTACCGTGACGCGGGCACCAAGGCCGCCGTCATCCTGTGCGACCGCCTGAAGGACGTGGGCTACGAATACGCGACACGCGCGGGCATCACCATCGGCGTGAAGGACCTGCGCATCCCGTCCAAGAAGAAGGGCATGCTCGAAGCCTCGCAGAACGAGGTGGACGACATCGAACGCCAGTACCGCGACGGCATCATCACCCGTACCGAAAAGTACAACAAGGTGGTGGACGTCTGGACCAAGGCCACCCAGGACATCTCCAACGAGATGATCAAGGAAATCTCGCACGACATCCTCGTGGACCCCAAGACCGGGAAGGAAGAAGTCAACAGCAGCTTCAACCCGATCTTCATGATGTCCACCTCGGGCGCGCGAGGCAACCAGGACCAGATGCGTCAGCTTGCGGGCATGCGCGGCCTGATGGCCAAGCCTTCGGGCGAAATCATCGAAACGCCCATCACCTCGAGCTTCCGCGAAGGCCTCGACGTGTTGCAGTACTTCAACTCCACCCACGGCGCGCGAAAGGGCCTTGCCGACACCGCGCTGAAGACGGCGAACTCGGGCTACCTTACCCGCCGCCTGGTGGACGTGGTGCAGGACGTCATCGTCAGCGAGCTTGACTGCGGCACCGTGGACGGAATCGAGATCGGCCACTTCGTCAAGGGCGGCGACATCAAGGTGCGCCTGGCCGACCGCGTGCTGGGCCGCGTGCTGCTGTATCCCGTGTTCGATCCGGAAACCCGCGAACTGCTGTTCGACGAAAACACGCTGATCGACGAAAACGTGGCCCAGACCCTGGAAGCCACGGGCATCAGCACGGTGACCATCCGTTCGGCCCTGACCTGCCAGAGCGAGCGCGGCGTGTGCGCCCGCTGCTACGGGCGCGACCTTGCGCGCGGCCACCTCGTCAACATCGGCGAGACCGTGGGCATCATCGCCGCCCAGTCCATCGGCGAACCGGGCACCCAGCTCACCATGCGCACGTTCCACATCGGCGGCACCGCGTCGCGCGAAATCGAACGTTCCAGCATCGTGTCGCAGCACCCGGGCCGCGTGATCCTGTCGCGCGTCAAGGCCGTGCGCAACCGCGACGGCCAGATGATGGTGCTTGGCAAGAGCGGCCAGATCGCCATCGTGGACGATCAGGGCCGCGAACGCGAAAAGTACATCCTGCCCAACGGCTCGCGCCTGAACGTCACCGACGGCACCGAGATCAAGAAGGGCGTCATCCTGGCCGAATGGGACCCGTTCAACGAACCGTTCGTCTCGGAAGTGGAAGGCACGGTCAAGTTCACCGACATCATCGAGGGCAAGACCTACCAGGAAAAGATGGACGACGCGACGCGCATGACCACGCAGTCGATCATCGAATACCGCACCACCAACTTCCGTCCGTCCATCTCCATCTGCGACGAGAACGGCGACCCCAAGATACGCAGCGGCAACCTGCCCGCCACGTATTCGCTGCCCGTCGGCGCGCTGATCATGGTCAAGGCCGGGCAGGAAGTGCAGGCCGGCGACATCATCGCGCGCAAGCCGCGTGAATCGTCCAAGACCAAGGACATCGTGGGTGGTCTGCCCCGCGTGGCCGAGCTGTTCGAAGTGCGCAAGCCGAAAGACATGGCCGTGGTGTCCGAAATCGACGGCACGGTCACCTTCGCCGGTGAAACCAAGGGCAAGCGCAAGCTGGTGGTCACCCCCGAAACGGGCGAGGCCAAGGAATACCTGGTGCCCAAGGGCAAGCACATCACCGTTTCCGACGGCGACTTCGTCGAAGCCGGTGAACTCTTGACCGAAGGCCATCCGGAACTGCACGACATCCTGCGCACCAAGGGCGAGAAGTTCCTGGCCCGCTACCTGGTGGACGAAATCCAGGAAGTGTACCGCTTCCAGGGCGTGGGCATCGATGACAAGCACATCGAAGTCATCGTGCGCCAGATGCTGCGCAAGATCACCGTGCTCGATCCGGGCGGCACCAGCTTCCTGGTGGGCGAACAGGTGGACAAGGGCGAATTCCGTCAGGAAAACAGCCGCGCCATGGGCGAAGGCCGCACCCCGGCCACGGCCGAACCGCTGGTGCTCGGCATCACCCAGGCCTCGCTGACCACCTCGTCGTTCATCTCGGCGGCGTCGTTCCAGGAAACCACCAAGGTGCTCACCGAAGCCTCCCTGCGTGGCAAGATGGACTACCTGCGCGGCCTGAAGGAAAACGTCATCGTGGGCCGCCTGATCCCCGCCGGGACCGGCTACCGCGAGTACGTGCACTCCGACATCTCGGTGCCGGAACAGAAGGAACGCCCGGACAAGTTCCTGGAAGACCTGGAAGAGAATCCGCTGCTGGTGGACATCTTCTAGGAAGGGCTTGCGCCGGGAAGATAGAAGAAAGAAGAAGAGAAGACAGGGCCTCCGCTTTCGGGCGGGGGCCCTTTTTTAGTTGGGATGCGCGGAGGGGGAAGGGGAGTGGCGGGAGGAGGGAGAGGTAGTGCGCGGTTGCACCCGGCTTCTACGAAGACAGTCGTGCCCTGTTGACCACGCTCGATCTCGTTATGCCTCCGGCGAGATGAAAACGAGGTGTTGTGCCTTATTGCACCCGGCTTCTACGAAGACAGTAGTGCACGGTTGACCACGCTCGA
>JAITSV010000022.1 GCA_031287575.1 Desulfovibrio sp. | reverse complement strand
GGGGGGGGGCCGGGGGGGGGGGGGGGGCGCGCGGGGCCGCCGCCGGGCCGCGCCGGCGGGGGGGGGGCCCCCCCCCCCCCCCCCCCCCCCCCCCCCCCCGCCGGAGGCATAACGAAATCGAGCGCTACCAACAGAGCAGGACTGTCTTCGTAGAAGCGTGTCCAAACACCGCCCCTCTTCTCCCACTCTCCCCTTCCTCTTTTCCCCCTCTTCTCCCATTCCCCTCCCCTGCCCCTCCACCCCCCGTTGACCGCCCCACCATTGCACCGTACACCCTTTCCACATGCGCCGCGCCCGCCGCGCGTTACCCCGCGCCCACCGCGCGCTGCGCATACACCGCCCGCCGCACCACACGCCGGGCCGCCACACCGACCACCAAGGAGACGCCGCATGACCGCTTCCGCCAGCTCCATGGCCCGCACCCCCGTGGCCGATGCCCTTACCGCAGAGGCCCCCGTGGCCCACATCCGCATCTGCGGCTGGGTGCGCACCCGGCGCGACGCCAAGGGCTTCTCGTTTCTTGAAATCAACGACGGGTCGTGCCTGGCCAACATCCAGTGCATCGTGGACGAGGCCCTGCCCGACTTTGCCGTGATCAAGGACGTGAACACCGGCGCCGCCGTTGACATGCGCGGCGAACTGGTGGAATCGCCCGGCAAGGGACAGAAGTGGGAAGTTCGTGCCGCCGCCCTGACCCTGCTGGGCGGGGCCGACGCGGAAGCCTATCCGTTGCAGAAGAAGCGCCATTCCGACGAATTTTTGCGCACCATCGCCCACCTGCGCGCGCGCACCAACAAGTTCGGCGCGGCGTTCCGCATCCGGTCCGAGGCCGCCTACGCCATCCACGAATTCTTCCGCGAGCGCGGCTTCTTCCACGTGCACACGCCCATTCTGACCGGGTCGGACTGCGAGGGCGCGGGCGAGATGTTCCGCGTCACCACCCTGCCCGCCTCGGGCACCGGGGTGCCGCCCTCCGGCAACCGCTTCGAGGCCGACTTCTTCGGCAAGGAATGCAACCTCACCGTGTCCGGCCAGCTGGAGGCCGAGGCGCTGGCCATGGGCCTGGGCAAGGTCTACACCTTCGGCCCCACCTTCCGTGCCGAAAACTCCAACCCCGCCCGCCACGCCGCGGAATTCTGGATGATCGAACCGGAATTCGCCTTCGCGGACCTGAACGACGACATGGAACTGGCCGAGGCCATGACCCGCACCGTAGTCACCCGCGTGCTGGAACGCTGCGCCGCCGACATCGAACTGTTCGACCGCTTCGTGGACAACGGCCTGATCGAACGGCTGCGCACCATCGCGGGCCAGTCCTTTGCCCGGGTGTCCTACCGCGAGGCCATCGAACTGCTGAAGACCTGCGGCAAGACGTTCGACTACCCCGTGTCCTTCGGGCTGGACCTGCAGACCGAGCACGAACGCTATCTGGCCGAAGAGCACTTCGGCAAACCGGTGATCGTGTACGACTATCCCAAGTCCATCAAGGCGTTCTACATGCGCCTGAACGACGACAACGAAACCGTGGCCGCCATGGACGTGCTGGTGCCGCGCATCGGCGAGCTGATCGGCGGCAGCCAGCGCGAGGAGCGCCTGGACGTGCTGGAAGCGCGCATCCGCGAGATGGGCCAGAATCCCGACGACTACTGGTGGTACCTGGACCTGCGGCGCTTCGGCTCCGTGCCGCACGCGGGCTTCGGCCTGGGTTTCGAACGGCTGCTGATGCTGCTGACCGGCATCGCCAACATCCGCGACGTGGTGCCGTTTCCCCGGACACCCGGCAATCTCGAGTTCTAGGGGTGTTTCCAAATTGTCCTTTCGCCCGTTGGCGTCGTCAAACTTCGCCTGCCATAGCGTTGCTGTCCTTATCCGTAAGACTCGCGCCGTGCGCTCGCCTAACGGCTAAGGCTCGGTCGAATACAATAAGAGTATGCGTTGCGGTCGCCATCCGTAAGGTTCGCTTCGCTCACCTAACGGCTGCCGCACTCCCTCATGGCAGGCTTGTTTTCCTCGCCAACGAACAAAAATCCTAATTTGGAAACTACCCCTGGTAGATGCCAATAGTTTTTCCAGAAAATCTCACGCACGCGCGGCGCCGGGGCAACCCCGCGCCGCGTTTTCCTTTTCCTCACCGCCATCCCCGCCCGCAAAGCAAGCAATAGCACCATTTTTTCCCCACCCCCATTGCCCGGCCCCCGCCGACGGGGTATGGTTACACCAAGTCCGTTTGCCCGGCCCTGCGTGCCGCCGCGTTGCCGCGCGCCGTTATGCCCGTCGGGTTCTGAACAAGGAAACGGACAGGGGGAATACATGATCAAGCCTTCACGCATTCTGCTGGCCATCGACGGAACCCAGGGTTCCTACCGCGCGGCGCGCCAGGCCGCTCTCATCGCCAACCTCACCGGAGCGGAGGTCATCCTTCTGCACTGCGCCGACCCGCATCCCTCGCTGTCCCTGCCCCTTTCGTCGGTGGGGACCGGTGGCATGCCGGAGTTTCCCGGATGCGCACCACCCTCCACCCACGAACGGGTGGGGCCCGCGCGCGACATCTTGCAGGACCATCAGGTCCGGTACATGGAACACACCGTGGAAGGCCCGGCGGCGGAAACCATCTTGGGAGTGGCCCTGCGCGAACACTGCGACCTCATCGTCATGGGGCGTCACGGCACCGGCGCCACCGACGAACCGGACGTGGGCCGCACCGCCGAACACGTGGTGCGCGCCGCGCCGTGCACCGTGATGGTGGCAGCCTAGGGACTGATTTTACATTACCTTTTCGCCCGTTAGCTTCCGACCCGAAGGGCGCGAAGCGTGGCCGTTGGGCGAGCTTGCGAGCCCTACGGACATCGTGCGCAACGACCGACCCGAAGGGCGCGAAGCGTGGCCGTTGGGCGAGCTTGCGAGCCCTACGGACATCGTGCGCAACGCGGTCAAACAGCCCCTGACGTTCGGTTCCGCAGCCCGCTGGCCCACACCTCTTTTCCGGTCCCTAAAACGACGCGACCGCCGCTCCCCCTTGTGGGAAACGGCGGTCGCACCGCGTGGCGGCACCCATGCGCCTTTTCTCTTGCGCTCAACGCCCCTTGCGCAACTGGCGGATGCGCGTATCCACCACCATCTCGTTGGGGTACGTCTCGCGCACCGATTCGAACACGGCCAGCGCATCGGCGTTCCTGCCCTGCTGTTCCAAGGCATCGCCCAGCAGGAACCCGGCCAGCGCCTTCAGTTCCTTGTCCGCGCCCGGCATGGCCAGTATCTGCCGCGCCAGGTCCGCCCCGCGCGCAAAGTGTTCCATGGACATCTGCACGTCGGCCAGGTCGTACAGGCATTCCGCCCGCCGGGCCTCCGTGGCCTTCAGGTGCAGGCACTGTTGCAGCACGTCTTCCGCAATGCCGAACTCGCGCCGCGAGGCATGAATGCGCGCCAGCCGTCGGTGCGTCCGGGCGTTCTCGTCGGCCGGCAGGTCCGGCACCTCCATCAGCTTGCGCCACACGTCCGCCGCCCGGTCCCAGCGCCGGGCCGTCTCCAGCAGGCCGCCCAGCCGCACCAGCACCTCGCGCGCCTTGTCCCCGTCCATGCCGAACTCAAGGTACATGGCCTCCAGCAACTCCATGGCCGCCTTCTCATCACCCCGCACGTCCTGGGTGATCTGCACCAGCCGCTGCCACGCCTCCCAGCGCTCCCCGCCCTCCGGGTTCAAACGCAGGTACCGCTCCAGCAGTTTCTCCGCCTCGCCATACCGCCGCTCACCCGCCGCCTTGCGCGCATCCGCCATGTCGTCCGGCGGCGCCGCCTTTTCGCAGCCAGCAAGCACGAAAAGTAAAGCTATGAGAAAAGACAGAAGCACGGGGAGGGAGAACCTTTTGAAAAAGGTTCT
>JAITSV010000080.1 GCA_031287575.1 Desulfovibrio sp. | reverse complement strand
CGCACGAGGCGGCCCGTGCCGTCGTAGGCAAAGGCGCGCTCCGTCTCCATCAGCCGTAGGGCGTCACGCGACATGCCGGGCAGCGGGTTCACCCTTGCCGTGATGCGCTGGCCCGCCGCGTTGTAGGTGTAGCGTTCCGCCACCTGGCCGTCGCGGCGCGCCTCGGTCAGGTGGCCGCGTTCGTCGTGGGTGTAGTCGTAGCTGGCGGCGCGCCCGCCGCAGCGTTCCTGTTTGGCGTGCAGCCTGCCCTCGGGCGAGAAGGCGCACTGCACGTCCAGCGCGGGCGGGATGTCGCCGGATTGGGGAGCGGTGCCAGAGGCAGGGGAGGTGCCGCCGGGGGCACCCTCGGCGCGGGAATGGTGTGTGTGGGGGGCGGGCACGGCGGACATTGTGGAAGCGGGGGGAGCCGCCGGGAATGCGCCCGCGCCGTACCCCGGCCCGGCGGGCGCGGGCCGTTCGTCGCGGGGCCGTTTGGCGAACACCACGGTGCGCAAAAAGTCTTCGGTGGACATGGCCTGGGGAGAACGCTGGGCAGGGGCGCGGCGGGATGCGCGCCCGCGTGTGAATGCGGACATGGCATTTCCTTTGGTTGATGGTGGAAATGCCGCACCCGTAGCATGCGGGTTTCGGCCCGGCGTTGCCGCAACGGGGTTACAGCGGGGTGGGGTGGCCGTCCGGAGGGGGTGCGGCCATGGTGTTTCCCGGATGCGCACGGCGCGCTGCGCCGCACCGCAGTGCCCGCCCGTCATCACGACGGCTTCCGCCCACCTTCGCCACCTTCGGTCGCATCCAGCCAACATCCAGCCAACATCCAGCCAGCATCCGGTCAGCATCCCCTCGCCATCCTGCCACCACCCGGACGTCCCCCGGCCCGTCGCCGCCCCGCCCTCCCGTTCCCTCTTTCCGGCTCCCGCTCCGCCCCCCGTTCCACCCCGGCGCGTCTTGACCTTGCCGGGTGGCTTGATTAGCGTGGCACGTCTTCACACCACGCGGTGCGCCGGGGGCCCGGCGCGCGATATCCGTCACCACCCAGGCGCGGCCGTACCGCCAGCGCGGCCCGCCAACGTGCCCCGAAACACGCGGGGCGTACATCCGAGAGGTAGGAAACATGGTCCAGAAAGCGGAAACCATCTGGTTCGACGGCAAGCAGGTGCCCTGGGACGAAGCCAACGTGCACGTGCTGACCCACACCCTGCATTACGGCGTGGGCGTGTTCGAAGGCATTCGTGCGTACAAGTGCGCCGACGGCGGGTCCGCCGTGTTCCGCCTGCGCGAGCACATGCAGCGCCTGCTGAATTCGGCCAAGATCCTGCGCATGGTCATTCCCTACACCGTCGACCAGCTCGTGGACGCCGTGGAAGACACCCTGAAGCGCAACAAGCTGGCCGAAGGCTACATCCGCCCCCTGTCGTTCGTGGGCGCGGGCGCCATGGGCGTGTACCCCGGCGACAACCCGGTGCAGACCATCATCGCCGCCTGGCCCTGGGGCGCCTACCTTGGCGCAGAGGCGCTGGAACACGGCATCCGCGTCAAGACCAGCTCGTTCTGCCGCCACCACGTCAACGCCATGATGACCAAGGCCAAGGCCTGCGGCAACTACGTGAACTCGGTGCTGGCCAAGATGGAGGCCAAGGCCGACGGCTACGACGAAGGCCTGATGCTGGACACCCAGGGCTTCGTGTCCGAAGCCACGGGCGAAAACATCTTCATCGTGCGCGGCAAGCTCATCAAGACCACCCCGCTCACCTCGGTGCTGGACGGCATTACCCGCAACAGCCTGATCACCCTGGCCCGCGAACTGGGCTACGAAGTGGTGGAACAGCAGTTCACCCGCGACGAACTGTACATCGCCGACGAGGCGTTCTTCTGTGGCACCGCCGCCGAACTGACGCCCATCCGCGAGGTGGACCTGCGCGTCATCGGCCAGGGCAGCGCCGGTCCGGTGACCAAGCACCTGCAGGGCGAGTACTTCAAGGCCGTGAAGGGTGAAAACCCGGCCTACGCCCACTGGCTGCACCGCTATACCATCTAGGGTCCGTCCGTGTATGATCGCCGCACGCCGGGCACCCGTCCCGGCGTGCGGCGTGCGTTGCGGCCCAGGCCAGCCCCGCTGGCCCGGAGACCCGGACAGCCCGATAACCCGGCCAGCCCGGAGACCCCGGATAACCCGTAGCGCACGGATTTCACTGCCCCACGGCACGCACCAACCCGCGCCCCGTCCGGCGTCCCGTCCTTCCGCGCGAAGGCGGGCGGGACAGGCGGCGCAGCAGGCCCGCACTTCATGAGCAACGCCCCCCTCACCGCCAGATACCGCCCGCAGACCTTCGCCGAGGTGGCCGGGCAGGAGACGGTAAAGGCCATCCTTTCCCGCGCCGCGGCGGAAGACCGCGTGGCCCCCGCCTACCTGTTCAGCGGCACGCGCGGGGTGGGCAAGACCACCATCGCCCGCATCCTGGCCAAGGCGCTGAACTGCGAAAAGGCCCCCACGGGCGAGCCGTGCAACACCTGCGAGCAGTGCCGCAAGGTGGTCATGGGCAACCACGTGGACGTGGTGGAAATCGACGGCGCGTCCAACCGGGGCATCGAGGACGCCCGCCGCCTGCGCGAGGCCATCGGCTACGCGCCCATGGAAGGCCGCTACAAGGTCTTCATCATCGACGAAGCCCACATGCTGACGCGCGAGGCGTTCAACGCCCTGCTGAAGACGCTGGAGGAACCCCCGCCGCGCGTCACCTTCGTGCTGGCCACCACGGAGCCGCACAAATTTCCCGTGACCATCATCAGCCGCTGCCAGCACTTCACCTTCAAGCGGCTGCCCGAACACGAACTGGAAGCCCACCTTACGGGCGTGCTGACCCGCGAGGGCCAGGACTTCGACCCGGCGGCGGTGCGGCTTATCGCCCGGCGGGCAGCGGGCAGCGTGCGCGATTCCATGTCGCTGCTGGGCCAGGTGCTGGCCCTTGGCGGCGACCGCCTGACCGTGGAGGGCGCGCGCGGCGTGCTGGGCCTGGCCGGGCAGGAACTGTTCTTCGAGGTGATGCAGGCCCTGGCCTCGCAGGATTGCGTGGCGGTGTCCGCCGTGGTGCGCGACCTCTTGGACAAGGGCGTGGACATCGGGTTCTTTCTGCGTGAGCTGGCCGCCACCTGGCGCAACCTGTTCATGCTGCGCCAGGCGGGCGAGGCTGCCCTGCCCGCGCTGGACCTGCCGGAAGAAGAGGCCCGCCAGTGGCTGGAATGGGCGCCGAAGTTCGAGATTACGCACATCCACGCCTGCTGGCAGATGACCCTGGAAGGCCAGCGCCGCGTGCTGACCAGCCTGGAACCGGCCATGGCGCTGGAACTTTTGCTGCTGAACCTGGCCATGCTGCCGCGCCTTGTCTCGCTGGAGCAGCTGTCGCGCGGCGGCGGGGCTGGCCCCGCTGGCGGGCGCGGCGTGCCCGGTGGCGTGGGTGGAGCGGGTGGCGCAGGTGGCGCAGGTGGCGTTGGCGGCGGACAGGCGGGCGGACCTGCTGGCGGTTCCGGCATGCCCGGTGCCGGAGGCGCGGGGGGCTACGGCTCCATGCCGCCCCGGCAGGGCGGATATGGCGGACAGGGTGGGTACGGCGCGCAATCCGGCCAATCCGCTCAATCCGGCCAGTCCGCGCAGCCTGGCGAATCGTTCCCGCAGGCCCAGCCGCCGCAGGGCCGGTATCCCGGTCCGGGGCAGACCCGGCCCCAGGCCGCGTCGTCTTCCATGTCCGTGTCGTCCGGCGTGCCCGGCATGCCGGGCATGCAGCCCACGGGCGGCTTTCCCCGTGCGGAGCGTGCCGCCCCGTCGGCGGACCCCGCCCCTTCGCGCGGCGGGTCGGATACCTCGCTGCCGTGGGATGACGTGCCGTATCCCGCTCCCGGCGGGGCTGCTTTCGGCGGCGCTGCCATCGGGGGCACCTCAAGTGTCCCCGGTGCCCCCGGTGCCCTTGATTCCCCCGATCCCGTTGTCAGCGCGTCTGACACGCCCGATACATTGGGCGCACCCGATGCACCCGCCCCCCAAGAGGACGGCACATGGGCCGGCTTCGTGCAATACTGCGCGGAGCGCAACGGCGAGGGCGGCAGCAGCCTTTCCATGCTCAGGCAGACGCAGGGGCATTGTGCCGATGGCACACTGACGGTGTCCACGCGGTCCAGCACGCTGTACGACCAGCTGTCGGCTCCCGGCAACGAAGCGCTTCTCGTTGCGCGTGCCCGCGCCTATTTCGGCACCGACGTACGGGTAGAGGTGCTTCCGCCCACCACCCGCATCAAGACCCCCTCGGAACTGCGCGCCGAGGCCGAACGGCACCCCGCCGTGAGCCTGCTGCGCGAACAGTTCGGGGCCACCATGCTGTCCTGTAGGCCCCTGGCCGACGGGCGGCTTCAATAGAACCATCCGGAGGAATCCATGCGCGGTATGAACGACCTCCTGCGCCAGGCGCAGGTCATGCAGACCAAGATGAGCAAGCTTCAGGCCGAAATGGCCGACCGCACCCTTGAAGCCACCAGCGGCGGCGGCATGGTCAAGGTGACCGTTTCCGGCAAGCAGGAAGTGAAGGCCATCGTCATCGACCCCAAGGCCGTGGACCCCAACGACGTGGAAATGCTCCAGGACCTGGTGCTGACCGCCGTCAACGAAGGGCTGCGCCAGGCCAAGGACATGATGGAGAAGGAGATGGGGGCGCTTACCGGTGGGCTCAAGATGCCCGGCCTCTTCTAGCCGCGCTCCGTCCTTTCGTTCTCCGGCGTCGTCAGCCGCGCCTTTCGCTCCGGTCACGTACGAGAAGAGTACGCTCCCTGCGCGAAAGCCCCGGCTTCCTTGCCGGAGAACGAAAATCCTGTCGCGCGGGAGACAAACCTTTCGCGATGTCGCCTTGGTTAAGAGGGAAACAAAATCCCTCCTTGTGGCGACGCCTCCTGCGGTGCCTGTGCCGCAGGAGAACGAAAATCCTGTCGCGCGGGGGGTGCCTCGTTCGGGGCTTGCCCTGTGGCAACGGCAGGAAAACCGATTTCCGCAATGTAACCCGGAGTGTCCGTGCAGCGACTGCCCGAACCGTTGAAGGCGCTGGTGGAGCAGCTCTCCCGGCTGCCCGGCCTTGGCCCCAAGTCGGCCCTGCGCCTTGCCATGACCCTGCTGAAGTGGCCCGCCAGCGAAACCCGCAGGCTGGGCCGCGCCGTGCATGACCTGCGCGACAACCTGCACCTGTGCGGGCGCTGCGGCTCGCTGACCGACGTGGACCCGTGCGGCATCTGCACCGACCCGGCCCGCAGCGGCGAGACGCTGTGTCTGGTGTCGGAGTGGGATTCCCTGCTCACCCTGGAAGAGGGCGGCTTCTACAAGGGCCAGTACCTCATCCTTGGCGGCCTGCTGGCCCCGCTGGACAACCTGCACGCCGATTCGCTGGAACTGGACAGGCTGACCAAAAGGATGGCCGAAGGCACGGTGCGCGAGGTGGTCATGGCCCTTGGCACCACCGTGGAGGCGGAAAACACCGCCACTTACATCCGCAACATGATCGTCCGGCAGTACCCGCAGGTGCGCGTGACCCGACTGGCCCAGGGCATTCCGCTGGGGTCCGAGGTCAAGTTCATGGACAGGGAGACGTTGCGGCAGTCCATGCAGTACCGCCAGGATTTGTAACTTTGGGTGTGAAGCGTAATGGCATGTGAGCAGGGCGGAGCGTATGTTTGTATTTTATGTGCAAATTACTGTGTAAGTCCCCATGCTAAATCCGTCGACGCTGGTGAGCCGACCACGCCAAAACATAGAGTTTTGCGGCATGGGTTCTTTGCCTGGCGTGTGGATGCGGGCGTCACGCATGTGAATATAGCGCATTTCTGATATTTTTATGTCGTCACATCCGGGGCCGTAGTTTGATTTTCCAGAGGTTAGGGTGCCTATAATCTCACTCGCTTCATATTCTGGTAATGCGGAGAAATATTTCCCGTATATGTCCGTGAGATGATCAAAGTACTTGTGCCCCCCAGTAAGTATGCCAGATATTACAAGTCCGTTTACGTACAAAGTGAGCGGAAGTTCCACGTCGCTAGAGTTTACGATGCTTACAAGAACTTGAAGGTAACCATCTGGGGTTTCGTGAGGAATTTTTTCGAGTAGTTTTTCTTGGGGGGTGGCGTTCATCGCGTTGCCTCATTGTTTTAAAATGTTAGTTGAAGGGTAGTTTGACAACGCATAGTGACTATTTTTTCGGAATATTGATATTAGATTTAAGAATATAGTGACGGCGAACGTCGCGAATACTTGAAACCCCGCCCGTCTTCGCAAGGAAGGCGGGCGGGGTTGTTTACATGCGATGTGGATGTCGCGGGCCTGTCCGGTTCTGTTCGGGGTGGCCGTCAATCAAGGGGGTCCGGGGCGGAGCCCCGTTTCCCATTTGTCGCGGTCCTGCCCGGCGGTAGCCGCCTACGCCGCCGTACCCTTGGCGTCGGCTTCGGGTGTGGCGTTGCCCGCAGCGGGCTGGCAGTGGGCCTCGATGCGCTGGGCGGCGCATTGGGCCAGTTCGCCCACGGTGCACAGCAAGAGGCGCCCGCGTTCGAAGTGTTCCACCGGGGCGTCGCAGGTGCGCAGTTCTCGCAGTGCGGGCAGGGCCTCGGGCGCGGACAGCACGCCAAGGGCCCAGGCCGCCGTGCCGCGTGCGGGCAGGTCACAGTCGGCCAGGCCCGCCAGCAGGGCGGGTACCGCCGTTGCGACGAAGCCGGGCAGGCCGGGCCGTTCCTGGGCCAGGCGCCCGATGGCCCAGTACACGCCGCGCCGCAGGGGGGCGTGGTCGCAGTAGTTGTCGTCCTTGCCCGTCTCGCGGACGTACGAGACGAGGATGCGGTGGTATTCGTCGGCCAGGCGGGGGTGGCAGGCCAGTATTTCGCCGAAGGCCTCGGGGATGCCCCAGCCGATGTTTCCCGATTCCTCGTTCATGTGCCACATCAGGCGGCGCATGATGATCCGGGCGTCTTCCATGTTGGCGTCGGCGATGCGCGCCACCACCCGGCCCAGGGCCACCACGGCGCGCCATTTGGCCTCGCCGCCCAGCAGCAGGGACGACAGCAGAGGCCCCACGGCCCCCTTGCCCGGCAGGGCTACGATGTCGTCCAGGTGTTCTTCCCACTCGGCGGAAGCGAGCAGCGCGCGCAGGTGGGTCTTCAGCGATCTGAAGCGGGGCATGCTCTCCTCCTTTCCCGTGTCGTGGCGGGCGAAGGCTTCGCCCGACCGTGCAGCATGCACCATAGCAAGGTGAGCGCATGATGCAACCCCGGCCTGCTCTGGCCTGCTCTGGCCTGTTCCGGCCTGTTCTGGCCTGTTCCGGGCCAGCCCGATTCCGCCCTGCACGGTCCTGTTCCGCCCGCATCGGCCTGGATGAGTCCGGGACTGGGTGGGTCTGGCGCCTCCCCAGCCTCCCGGATTCCCCGATGCGCCGACCCTCATGGCCAGGCGAGGGTGCGGCCTCGTTGCGTGCCCCATGGCGATTGGCTATGCTGGAAGAAGATTCGATATCCTTCCGCCAGACGCCCCAGAGGCTCCGCATGTCCAGCACCGCAGACCGTACCGCCAGCATCGCCGCCCGCCGGGCGCGCGTGGCGGCGTGGCGCGGCACGGGCGGGTGCGCAGCCGCGCGTTGCGGCACGGCGTCCGCGTTTTTCTCCACCCTCCGCTCCTCCCGCGCCCGGCCATGACCGGCCCCCTGCGCACCAGCCTTGCGCGCTGCTGGGCGCGTTTTCCGCTGCGGCATCTGCTGTCGCACGCGGTGCCGCCCGCACCCGGCCTGCGCCTGCGGATGGTGGGGTGGTGCTTTCTGGTCTGCCTGTTGCCGCTGGGCATCGTCAGCGCGGTGTTCGTGCAGGTGACCACGGTGCAGACCGACAGCTACCTGCATGCCCAGGGGCGCACCCTGGCCGATGCGGCCTCGCTGCAGCTCACCCGCCTGTCGCGCACGGCAGAGGCCCTGGCCCGCGTGGTGGCAGGGCTGCGGGTGGAATACGACGGCGACATGCCGGGGCTGCGCCTGCGCCTGTCCGAACTGCACGGCCTGTGGCCCCGTGCCTGCATCGAGGTGTTCGACATGGGGGCCGAGCCCGTGGTGCGGCTGTTGCCCGCCAGCGGCGGGCCGGAGGGGCTTGCGGGCGGCGTCACGCCCAACGGCGCCACCACGGACGGCGCGTTGATGGTGCGTCAGGCGTTGCGGGGGCTGTCGCGGCGCGACGTGTTCCGGTCCGCCGACGGGCTGGCCATCAAGGCGGTGATGCCGATCATCGTGCCGCAGGAGCAGGCAGGCTCACGCCCCGAGGGGAGAATCCGGCGGCCCCTGCCCGCGCCCATGGGCCCGGCGGCCTTGCCGGAATCGTCCCTGGGCAGCGCCCCCCCATCGTCACAGTCGTCCCAGTTGCCCGTGCAGGTGGCCCCATATACGCCGTTTGCATCCGATGTGGAGGACATCACCGGCCGGGTGGACCTGGAAGGGCTGGCGGCCCGGCAGCACGGGCGCATCGTGGGGGCGGCGGTGGTGTCGTTCCCCATGAACCGTTCGCTGCTGCGCGGCCTGGGTGATGCGGTGCGCGCCGACGTGGCGGTGTTCGACCTGGGTGGCACGAGGCCGCGCGGCACGCTGTTTCCCGGTGACGGCACCGCCGACGTGGCCGATTGGCCGGACCGGCTCGACCTTGCGCAGGGTGCGTCGTCCGGTGGGTTGGCTGGCGGGCGTGTTGCGGGCGGCGCACATTCCGGCGGTGTCGCCCCCGGTGGCGGCCTTTTCGGGGGGGGCATCCTGCCCGGCTGGCTGGGCGGTGGATCTCCGTCCGGCAGGGCTCAGGGTTTCGGCCAGGGGCCGGGCTTCGGTCAGGGACAGGACCTGCCCTTCCTGCAGCGCTACGAGCAGGTGGCGGGCAAGCCCTATCTGGTCAGCTACCAGCCCTTGCCGGGGGACAGCGGCATGCCGGTGGGCGCGCTGGCCGTGTTCGTGGACGTGGAGCCCCAGCGCTCGCGGCTGCGCACCGCCGTGGAATACACCCTGCTGGCCGCCGTGGTGGCCCTGGGGCTGTCCGTGTGCACGGGGTTTCTCATCGCCGACCGGGTGGTGCGGCCGCTGCACGAACTGCTGCACGCCATCCGGCGCATTTCGCTCGGCAACTACAGCGAACGGCTGCCCCCCGCGGGCATGGCCGAGATCGGCCAGTTGGCCCAGGCCGTGAACCACATGGCCTCCACGCTGGAGGAGAACCGCACCAGCCTTCTGGGCGCGTTGCAGGAAAAGGTGGATTCGGGCGAGAGCCTGGCCCGCGCCAACCGCGAACTGGAGCTGCTGAACTGGGAACTTACCCGTGCCCAGGCCAACTATCGGCGTATTTTCGAGGAATCGGCACAGGGCATCTACCAGTCCACGCCGCAGGGACGCTTTTTGCGGGTGAATCCGGCCATGGCGCGCATGTTCGGCTATTCCTCGCCGTACGAGATGGTCTCGTCGGTGGCGGACATCGGCGGGCAGTTCTACGTGCGCCCCGGCGAACGCGAGGAGTTGCTGCGCCGCCTGCGCCAGGAGGGGCGGGTGTCGCTGGAAACCTGCCTGCGCAGGCGCGACGCCAGCGTGGTGCACGTGGCGCTGACCGCCCGCGCGGTGTCTGGCGAGACCGGCGAGCAACTGTACATCGAGGGCGCGGTGCACGATATCACCGAGCGCGTGGAGCGCCACCGCGCCGAGCGTGAGCGCGAGGCCGCCGAGGCGGCCAGCCGCGCCAAGACGCAACTGCTGGCCCGCATGAGCCACGAGGTGCGTACCCCGCTCAACGCCTTGCTGGGCATGGCCGACGTGCTGGACCGCACTCCCCTGGAGCCGGAGCAGCGCGGCTATCTGGACGTTTTGCGCAGTTCCGGCCATTCGCTGCTGGCGTTGCTGAACGACGTGCTGGACTTTTCGCGGCTGGAGGCGGGGCGGGTGGTGCCGGAACGGGTGGGCTTTCGCCTGGGCGAGATCATGGAACAGGTCTGCCGCCAGATGGAACCCGCCGCCGGTACGGACGGACGCGGCCTGCGCCTGGACTGGGCCGTGCTGCCCGGCGTGCCCGACGCGCTGGTGGGCGACCCGTTGCGGCTGCGCCAGATTCTGGGCAACCTGGTTTCCAACGCGGTGAAGTTCACCCCCACCGGGCGGGTGATGGTGCTGGCCCAGCCCGCGGACGGCAACGTGCCCGACCGCGATGCCGGGCCAGTCGCATCCCCAGTCGCATCCTCAGTCGCGCTCCGCGCCGCGCCTCCCGCCGCGTCCCCCGCAGCGCCGGGCGAGGCGCCCTGCCGTCCGTCTTCCGGAAGGCGGGTGGAGGTGCTGTTCTCCGTGGCGGATACGGGCATCGGCATTCCGCCGGAGCATCAGGACGTGGTGTTCGAAAGCTTCATGCAGGCGGATTCGTCCATTACCCGCCAGTATGGCGGCACGGGGCTGGGACTGTCCATCTGCCGGGCCCTCGTGGATATGCTGGGCGGCACCATATGGCTGGAAAGCGCCCCTGGCAGGGGCACCACCGTGTACTTCACCCTGCCCATGCAGCCCGCCGGTGAAGGTTCCCGTGGGGTGGGCCCGGTCGAGACGCGGGAGGCCGCTGCCCAAGCGGCCCCCGCTGCCCAGGAAAGCCCGGTTATTCCGGTTGGCCCGGTCGCGCCAGTCGCGCCAGTCGCGCCGGTCACACGGGACACGTTGACCGCGCAGGACGTTCCGGTCGGCGCGCGGCCCGGCGTATTGGCCGCCCCGTTCGATGCGTTCGATCAGGTCGGGCCGTTCGATCAGGTCGGGCCGGTCGGGCCGATGGCGCCGGATGGCGTGCCCGTTACCGCTGCCGCCGGGCGGGCCGGGGCTCCGGCCTCGCCAGATCTGCCGGATGCGCAGCCCGGCGACGAGGAACCGGAGCCGTTGCGGCCACTGTCCATTCTGCTGGTGGAGGACAGCCCCAGCAACCGGCTGCTCTTTTCGCTGTACCTGCGCGGGCGCCCCTGCGCCATCACCGAGGTCCACAACGGCGAGGAAGGCGTGGCCGCCTACGCCGCCGGGCGGTTCGACCTGGTGTTCATGGACATCGAGATGCCGGTGATGGACGGCTATCGGGCCACGCGGGCCATCCGCGCCCTCGAGGGCGAGCAGGGCCTGCCCCCCACGCCGGTCATCGCCCTGACGGCGCACGTGGTGGGCGAATTCCGTGACGACTGCGCTGCGGCGGGGTGCACCGGCTTTCTGGCCAAGCCCTTTTCGCGCGGGGAGTTGCTGCGTTGCATGGCCCGCCACTGCGGGGACGGCGGGCAGGGGGACCGTGCCTGGTCCGTCGGGAGCGAACGTGCCGACGGGGTTGATCTGGCCGACGGGGGAACACCCCAGGCAGGGCAAGCCGTCCGGTCCGGGTAGCCTGCCCGCTACGGGTGATCTTGCCGGGCAGGCCGGATGGTCGGCCCTGTCAGCGAGTGGTGGATGGCGGGCTGGTGGGCGTTGGGCTGGGGGACGTCGGATTGTGAGGCGACCGGGCGGTTCGTCCCTCTCGCCTCGGGGGCTGCGAGCGAAGGCGTCAGCGCAGTCCGGCCACTGCCAGCACCACGTCCGCCGCCATGCGTCCGCCGCCACGGCGGGGGGCCATCCATTCCTCGAAGCGGTGGCGAACCACCTCGCGTTGCAGGGGGCTGCGCAGCTGTTGCAGCAGGGCCTGCGCCAGGGCGTCGCCGTCGGCCACCTCGGCCAGCAGCCCGGCCTCGTCCAGCCCGTCACCCACCCATGCGAAATTCTCGCGCGATGGTCCCACGCAGGGCACCACCCCGTGCGTCAGCGGTTCCAGAAAGTTCTGGCCGCCCAGCCGGGCCAGCGACCCGCCCACGAACACGGCGGCGGCGCTGGCGTACAGCGCGGCCAACTCGCCGAACACGTCCCAGACAAGCACCGTGCCTCGGGCGGATGCAACGCCGGAAGGCGCGGCCACGCGCCGCGAGCGCAGTTCCCACGGCAGCCCGGCCTGTTCCAGCGCGTTCACCCAGGCGGGCACGCGGTGCATGTGGCGGGGGGCCACGGCAATGTCCGCGTCGGGCCGTTCCTGCACGATCCTTTGGATGACCGGCAGCAGGGCGGCTTCCTCTTCCTCGCGCACCGATCCCAGCACCACCAGCGGGGTGGCGTCCCGCAGCACCGTGCCCGCGAGGTTGGGCGCGGGGATGCCGGACTCGCCGGCTTTTCCGGGTTGGGGCAGGGCCCGGTCGAACTTGATGTTGGGCATGACCGAGGTGCGGTCGTGCCCGAACAGCAGGCCGAAGCGCTGGGCGTCGTCGGGCGAGATGGCGGCGATGCGCGCCGGGGCCAGCCCGCGCCAGAAGCCGGGGGTGAGCAGGTACCCGGCCAGGGTGCGCGGGGTCATGCGCCCGTTGACCACGGCCACGGGGACGGCCCGCGCCGCGCAGGCGGACAGCAGGCCGGGCCACAGTTCCGTTTCCAGCAGGGCCACGGCGCAGGGGCGGGCCTGGTCCAGCGCGCGGCGCATCAGGTCCGGCTCGTCAAAGGGAAAGTAGCGCACCTGCACCCGCAGGCCGGGCCGGTGTGCGGCGGCCCAGTCACGGGCTTTTTCCAGCACTTCCACCCCCTGCCGGGTGCACGAGGTGAGCAGCACGGACAGCCCGTCGTCCTGCGTGCAGGGCGCGGGGACAGGAAAACTCGCCCGGCCGGGGCCGCCCGTGGAGCCGTCAGCAGAGCCGTCCGTGGTGTCCCCCGTGCCGTTGCCGTTCGTGCCCGCAACCCCGCCGCCGTCCAGATGGCGCAGCAGTTCCCAGGCCAGATAGGCCTCTCCGCCGGAGGCCGCCTGCACCCACAGGTGGGCCGCCCCGGCCCAGTCATCGGGCACCAGGCGCTGGTCGTAGCCTTCGGCCAGGCGGGCATTGCGGCGCAGCAGGGGGCGGGCCAGACGCCACACGCCGCCGTAGACGGCCAGCAGTGCGGCGTGCAGAGGGTCGGACTTCATGCGGGAACCTTTTGGCGGGTCAGGGGAAAGGGGGTGTGGGGGCACCGGTAACGGGCATCGTGCGGGATGCGGCGCAGCCTCAGCCCGCGTCGACCATCAGCTCGCCGTCGCGCGGCACGGCATCGTGCAGGGGCATGCCCAGCCGGGCGGACAGGGCCTGTTCTATCTCCACGGCCTGCTCGTGCGATTCGCGGATGCGCTCGCGGATGCGTTCGGTGCGGCCATACCGCTCCACGAGGTCGTCGAAGCGTTCTTCCAGCGTTACCAACTGGTCGTGCTTCACGCGCTTGTCGGCATAGATGATGATCAGCGGCATCAGCCATTCCCGCACGGTCACGTCCACCCGCCACGGCCAGTGCACGTGGTGCATCACCCCCTGGGCGATGCGCGGGTTGCCCGTCTCGTGCAGGGTCCACGCGCCGCCGAGTTGGGCGTGGTTGCCCCCGAAGCGGATGGTGTAGTCCTTGGCGATGTCGTGCAACAGGGCGCTGGCCAGTACCGAGGGCAGGTGGATGTCCACCCCGCCTGTTCCGCCCGCTCTTCCCGCACCATTGGCCAGGGCCGCGCGGGCCAGCGCCATGGCCATGTCGGCCACCCTGTTGCTGTGGGCGCGGATGTGCTCGGGCATGGCGTAGCGGTCCCACAGGGCATGGCAGGCGGCCATGTCGGGCACGGGCCAGGCGTCCCTGAGAACGGCGGGGTCTGCGGGGTTCGACGCCGCGAAGCTGAGGGGCGGCAGGTCGTCCGGCGTCATGCAGCGGACTGCCGCCGCCTCGCGCGGGTTTTCCACGTCGCCGGTAAAGGGCATACCCCCGGTGGCGGTCATGCGGTCTCCTCTGGTGACGCGCGGGCCGGGTGGACCGCCGGATGCCGGTCCCGTGCGATGCGCCGCGCGTTCGCCACGTCCGCGAACATAACCACTGGCACGGCAAAAGGCAAAGCGCGCGCCGGGGCCGTAAGGTACCGCAGGTCAGGACATGGAGTTGGCCGGGGAATGGCACGTTGAGGCGGGCAGGTTTCAGGCGCGGACCGGCCAGATCCGCCACCCGTGTGTGCGTCGCCATCACTGGCGCGGGCAGGGGCGCATGCACCCGCCCGCGCCTGCGCTTCCGCCGCGTTGACAGCAGCCCTTGGCACGGCGTAGCACCATCGGGACACGGTGCGGAGGGCATGGGGTTGCCCGCGCGAAACCGTGCGGGCGGCGGGCCATGCCCTTGGGGCGGTACCGCCGTCGCGTCGCGCCTGCCCGGCCCATGGCCCGGCGGCGCATCATCGTCCGGCGGGCGGTTCGCGGGATTCGGCCACAGCGGCCATCCGGCAACATCCGGGATATCCGGGGCCACCGCCGACGCAGCGACAGGCAGGAAGACCAACGTGAGCGTGAATTTCTCCACGGCCTTCAAGGACCCGGACCTTTCCCGCAGCCTTGTCGAGCGGCTGCACCGCGAACTGGACCGGCCCCTGCGCTTCATGGAAGTGTGCGGCACCCATACCGTGGCCATCTTCCAGAGCGGCATGCGCCCGCTGCTGCCCGCCGGGGTCAGGCACCTGTCCGGCCCCGGCTGCCCGGTATGCGTGACCCATGAAAGCGAGGTGGCCGCCTATCTGCAGCTGGCCGAAAAGCCCGGCGTGATCATCGCCACCTTCGGCGACCTGATGCGCGTGCCCGGCCCCGGCGGCGACAACCTGAAGCTGGCCCAGGCCAAGGGCGCGCGGGTGGAGATCGTCTATTCCGCCCACGACGCACTGAAGCTGGCCGCCGACAACCCCGGCGACACCGTGGTGTTCCTGGGCATCGGCTTCGAGACCACCGCCCCCACCGTGGCCGCCACGGTGCTGATGGCGCGGCAGCAGGGGCTGACCAACTTCTGCGTGCTCTCGTTCCACAAGCTGGTGCCGCCCGCGCTGCGCGCCCTGCTGGCCGACCCGGACTGCGCCGTGGACGCCTTCCTGCTGCCGGGCCACGTATCCACCATTCTCGGCATGGAACCGTACCGCTTCGTGGCCGACGAATTCCACACCCCCGGCATCATCGCCGGGTTCGACCCCGTGGACATCCTGCAAGCCCTTTTGATCATGGTGGAACAGCGCAAGACGGGCGAATTCGCCATCGTCAATTCCTACCGCCGGGCCGTGGACGACGCGGGCAACCCGCGCGCGCGCGAAATCCTGGACACGGTGTTCCAGCCTGCCGACGCCCTGTGGCGCGGCATCGGCTGCATTCCCGGCAGCGGGCTGGTGTTCCGGCCCGAGTTTGCGCAGTACGACGCCATGGCCCGGCTGGGCCTGACCCTGCCCGAGGCCCGACCCATTCCCGGCTGCAAGTGCGGCGACGTGCTGAAGGGCAAGATGCAGCCCTGCGACTGTCCGCTGTTCGCCAAGGCCTGCACGCCCGCCAAGCCCGTGGGGCCGTGCATGGTCTCCACCGAGGGCAGCTGCGCCGCCTACTTCAAGTACAACGTGGAGGCCTGATCGCATGGCCGGGGATACGCTCCTTCTCGACTACGGCAGCGGCGGCAAGGCCGCACATCGCCTGATCGGCGAACTGTTCCTGAAACATTTCGACAACCCCGTGCTGCGCACGCTGGACGACGCCGCCCGGCTGGAACTGACCGGCCCGCTGGCCATGAGCACCGACAGCTACGTGGTGGATCCGCTGTTCTTTCCCGGCGGCGACATCGGCACGCTGGCCGTGCACGGCACCGTCAACGACGTGGCCATGCTGGGCGCGCGGCCCCGCTACCTGAGCTGCGGGTTCATCCTTGAAGAAGGGCTGGACATGGAGGTGCTGGAACGCATCGTGGCCTCCATGGGCAACGCCGCGCGCGAGGCCGGGGTGTGCATCGTCACCGGCGATACCAAAGTGGTGCCGCGCGGCATGGCCGACAAGGTGTTCATCAACACCACCGGCATCGGCGAGATCATCGCGGACCCCTCGCCCAGCGGGCATTCCGCGAAGCCGGGCGATGCCGTCATCATCAGCGGCAGCATGGGCGACCACGGGCTGACCATCCTGTCGCACCGGGAAGGGCTGAACTTCTCCGCCGACGTGCGCAGCGATTCCGCCGCGCTCAACGGGCTGACCGAGCGGCTGCTGCTGGAGGTGGGCGACATCCACGTGCTGCGCGACCCCACGCGCGGCGGCCTTGCCACCACCCTGAACGAAATCGCCGGGCAGTCGGGCGTGGTCATGCGCATCGCGGAACGGGACATCCCCGTGCGCGACGCCGTGCGCGAAGGCTGCTCGTTCCTGGGGCTGGACCCGCTGTACCTCGCCAACGAGGGCAAGCTGATCTGCATCCTGCCGCAGGAAAAGGCCGACGCAGCCCTGGCCGTGCTGCGCCAAAGCCCCCTTGGGGCGGACGCCGCCCGCATCGGCACCATAGTGGCCGCCGATGGCGCCGGGCCGGGCCGGGCCGGGCAGGTCATCCTGGAAACGCCCATGGGCGGCCACCGCCTGCTCTCCATGCTGGAAGGCGAGCAGTTGCCGAGGATTTGCTGACGGCGGCGACTGGAAGAGAAGAGTCTGGAATACGAGAGAGGGGGGCTTTGAAAAGCCCCCCTCTCTCGTGCTCTCACCCCGCAAACTTTTTGGTTGGGGGGCAGCAGGCAGTGCGCCGCTGGTGCTTATGCGCAGGCAAAGTACGGCAGGACCAGCACGTTTCCTTTCCAGGTCGGCGGGTATTTCTTCATCCGTTCCACGGCGCGCAACGCCAGCATTGCCGCGTCGGCCTGGCTGCGCGGCTTGACGCGCACGCCAGTGGCGCGCTTTCCCTTCAGAAAAAGCTCTTCCCGCGCGCGCCTGCCTGCGTCGGCCAGGATGTCGAAATCAATGGTCTTCATGGGTACCGCCGGGCGTTGGCTCGTTCTTGCCCTTCATGATCCGTACCAGTTCGTCATGCACATCTTCGAGATGGGCAATCCGTTCCAGATAGTCAAGGTCCAGCGGGATATTGGCGTTTCCGGCCACCAGGAAAAGAGTTTCGGCCCACATCCGGCTGTCGGCGTCGTTGGCGTGCTTGGCACCGTTCAGCCTGTCCACGATCAGGTCTTCGATGGAGATGACCTTGACGTATTCTCCGTCACCCAACTGGATGGTCAGCGCCCGTTCCCGCACTTCTTCCTGCCCGGGAATATCGAAGTTCGGACCCAGCCAGTCCACGTAGATGTCCAACCCGGCATGGTAGAAGTTTCCGCTGCCGTTGCTGCGAAAGCCCGCCTGTTCCAGTAGCCGGCACAGCAGTGCGGACGCCTTGAGGTCGATGTCGCCGGAGGTGTAGCTGCCCTGCGTGTAGATTTCCACGGCTTCGCCGCCGACGATGATCGGTTCCGCCGCCCCGGCCTTGGCCATTTCCCTGGTGATGATGGCGACAAAACGCGCGCGCTTGCGGACGGTGTCCCGTTCCAGGGCAAGTTTGTCGAGCGCCTCAAGGAAGCCGTTCATGACGCCCTCCATGCGGGGTGCGGCGTTGTGATGCGTTTGCCGGAGCGTACAACAGGGGCAGCCGTGCGCAGCCCGCGCGGACGAACGGGATTTCGCCGTGGCGAGGAGTCTACCGCGCCCCCTTGGGGAACAGGATGACCCCCACGGTCTTGAGCACGATCTTCAGGTCCAGCAGGGGCGACATGTTCTTGATGTAGTACAGGTCGTATTCCAGCTTGTAGCGGGCGTCCTCTATGGAGGCGCCGTACGGGTAGCACACCTGCGCCCAGCCGGTAACGCCCGGCTTCACGGTGTGGCGCACGTAGAAATACGGGATGACCTTTTCCAGTTCGCGCACGAATTCCATGCGTTCCGGGCGCGGGCCGATCAGCGACATGTCCCCGCGCAGCACGTTCCACAGCTGGGGCAGTTCGTCGATGCGCACCTTGCGGATGAACTTGCCCACCTTGGTCACGCGGGTATCGCCCTTCTGCGCCCACACCGCGCCGTTCTTTTCCGCGTCCACGGTCATGGAGCGGAACTTCAGCACCGTGAATTCCTTTTCCTGCAGGCCCACGCGCTTCTGCCTGTAAATCACCGGGCCGGGCGATTCCAGCCGGATGACCATGGCGGCAATGGCCATGATCGGCAGGGTAAGCACCAGCAGCACGAACGACGTCAGCACGTCGAACACCCGCTTCAGGCGCTGCATGGACCCCTGCGTGTTCAGGTTGAAGCCGTCTTCCATCAGCAGCCATTCGTCGCGGATGAGGCTGACGGGAATGCGCCCGGCCACGTGTTCGTACAGGGTGCGGATGTCCACCACCATCAGGCCGCCCAGCTTGGCGCGCAGCAGTTCACGGGCGATGTCCTCGTCCAGCGGGGCGTCGGGCAGCATGATCAGCATGGTGGCGCCGTGGCTGCGCGCAATCCCCAGCGGATCGTACGCGGGGCCAAGGCACGGCCCGGCGTCGGCGTCCATGCCGCCTTCGCCCACGTAGCCCAGGATTTCGGCATGGGGCATGCTCTGCGCCAGCAGGTCGCGCACCTTGCCCGCGCGGTCCACGCCCACCAGCACCACCCTGTGCCGTGTCGTGAAGCGTTTGCCGATGCGGTGCCACACCATGCGCCAGGCAAGGCACATGACCACCACCAGCACCAGCAGCAGCAGGAAGGTGGCCCGGTCGAAGCGCCAGCTTTCGAACGAATAGAAGGTGAAGCCGGTGGCAATGACCCCCAGCACCGAGGCCACGCCCACGCGGGTCACGGAATCGCGGAAATCTTCCTCGCCCACCGAGTAGCAGTCCAGCACGTAGAACGAGAGCAGGAAGAAGAAGGTGGTGAAGAACGAGGCGCCCGTATAGTCGATGAGCACGCTGTATTCGTCGGGCAGCATGGTTTCGCCGACCACGTACAGCGCGATGAGGATGCACAGGGCATCCAGCAGACGGAACAGGCTGTTGCGGATATTGTCGTTCACGCATTCCTCCCGGAATGGATGGGAAATCTTTCGTCGCGTGGGGCTGTCGCGCCCGTGCTGATCCCAGGGGCGGGTTGCTACACCAGGCGCATGACCCGCAGAATATGCTCGCTCACCTTGTCGGCGTCGAATTCGGTTTCCGCCAGCCGCCGCCCGGCCTGACCCATGCGGGCGATCAGGTTGCGGTCGGCGATGAACCGTTCCATGGCGGCGGCCAGCGCCTCGGGGTCGCGCAGGGGCACGCGGAAGCCGTTCACGCCGTCCTCCACCACCTCGCGGCAGCCGGGGGCGTCGGTGACCACGGCGGCGCGGCCCATGCTCATGCCTTCCATCACCGAGCAGGGGGTGCCTTCGCGCCACGAGGGCAGCACCACCACGCTGGCGTCGGCCACGTACGGACGCACGTCGCGGGTCTGGCCAAGATATTCGATGATTCCTTCGCGCGTCCAGCCTTCCACCTCGGAAAGGGGCACGCTGCCCGGTCCGGTTTCCGGCGGGCCCAGCACGCGGAAGCGGGCGTCGGGATGTTTCGCCTTCAGCAGGCGCGCGGCCCCGGCGTATTCACGCAGGCCCTTGGCCTCCAGCAGGCGGCCCACCAGCAGGAAGGTCGGCGGGTCCAGCACCGGTTCGGCCTGGGCGAAGTGGTCCAGCGCCACCCCGGTGCCCCGGCACATGGCTACGGACGTGCCGTGCGGAATGATGTGGTTGTCCTCGAACACCCGGCGGTCCTCCATGTTCTGGAAGAACACCGTGCGCACGCAGGCAAGGGCGATGCGATAGAGCAGGGCGGCCACCTTGGTCAGCACGCGCTTGACCGGGGTGTCCGCCTCGAACATGTAGCCGAGCCCGGTGATCATGGCGTAGCGGGCGGGCACGCGCGCCAGCGCCGCCGCCGTGGCCCCGTAGATGACCGGCTTGATGGTGAAGCAGAAGGCTACGTCGGGCCGCTCCTGTCGGAAGACGCGGTACAGCGCGGCAAAGGTGGCGGCGTCGCGCACGGGGTTCAACCCCTTGCGGTCCAGGGGGTAGCCCGCCACGCGGACGCCCATGGCTTCCAGCGCGGCGCGGCCTTCGGTGTCGGTGTCGGCGTCGGGCACGATGCACAGCACCTCGTGCCCCAGCGCACGGAGCCTGCGGATGAGCACGCTCCAGAAATTGACCATGGCCCGGGCCTGATTGCCCAGAATGGCGACCTTCATCTGATGCCTCGCTGGCTGGGCGCCCGGACACGCCTGTCATACAGGAAGGGCCGGGCGCAGGTCCCGGCAGGGCGCCGGGGGAGTGTTGCCCCGCCCTTGGCGCACGCGGCGCGGGGGGCGGAAGAACGCGCACCTTGTAACAGGTGGGCAGCACGCTGAAAAGGGGGCCGCGCGGCGGGCGGCCGGGCCGGGTTTGCGGCCCTGCGGACCGGACGCACCGTGCAAGGGCGGGTTCCCGGTCGGCGGCGGGACGGGGTTCGCCCGGAGCGTCATCATCCTGTCGCCGGGTTCGTATCCTGTTAAACCCATACACGTTCCGTGCCGCGCGGCATGCCCCCCTGACGCCCCTTTACAGGGTGTGGCGTTGGGAGTAGAAGCGCGCACGTTGCGGTGGTGCGCGGCAAACCCGTCCGCAAGGACGGCCGGTTGCCCGCCGCAGGCCGAATGCCACCCCGCCGCTCCGCCATGCGGGCATGCGTCCCACCGCACGGGCATGCGCCCCGCCGCACGGGCATGCGCCATGACGCACCGCCGCCCAGCGTGTCCATCCTTTGACGCGGCGCTCCGGCCTTTGACGCGGCGCTCCGGCGCACGTAGAATAGTCATTCCATCCGAAACCGCCACTCCCTAGGGAGGATACACCATCATGACCCGCTATACCGCCCTGTTGCAGGAACTGGAAGCCGCCCCCCGCACCTGGCTCGTCACCGGCGTTGCAGGCTTCATCGGTTCGAACCTGCTGGAAACGCTGCTGCTGCACGGTCAGAAGGTGGTGGGGCTGGACAACTTCGCCACCGGCTACCAGCGCAACCTGGACATGGTGCGCGAGATCGTGGGCGCGGACCTGTGGCGCAACTTCCGCTTCAAGGAAGGCGACATCCGCAACCTGGAGCACTGCCGCGAGGTGTGCGAAGGCGTGGACCATGTGCTGCATCAGGCTGCCCTGGGCTCGGTGCCGCGCTCCATCGAAGATCCCATCCTGGCCAATGAAAGCAACATTTCGGGTTTCGTGAACATGATGGTGGCCGCCCGCGACGCCAAGGTGAAGACCTTCGTCTACGCCGCGTCCAGTTCCACCTACGGCGACGAACCCACCCTGCCCAAGGTCGAGGACAAGATCGGCAAGCCGCTGTCGCCCTACGCGGTGACCAAGTACGTCAACGAACTGTACGCCGATGTGTTCGCCACCTGCTACGGCATGAAGGCCATCGGCCTGCGCTACTTCAACGTGTTCGGCAAGCGGCAGGATCCCTTCGGCGCCTATGCCGCGGTCATTCCGCAGTGGTTCGCCTCGCTGCTGCGCGGCGAGACGGTGTTCATCAACGGCGACGGCGAAACCAGCCGCGATTTCTGCTACATCGACAACTGCGTGCAGGCCAACCTGCTGGCCGCCACCGCCACCGACGAGGCGGCCCTGAACACGGTGTACAACGTGGCCTTCGGCGAACGCACCGACCTGAACCAGCTGTTCGACCTGATCCGCGAGGAAGTCAGCCGCCACAGTCCGGAAGCGGCCACGGCCAGGCCCGAGCACCGCGAATTCCGCTTCGGCGACGTGCGCCACTCGCTGGCCGACATCAGCCGCGCGCACACCCGATTGGGCTACGAGCCGGTGTACAGCGTGCGCCAGGGGCTGCGCCTGTCCGGTGACTGGTACGCCGCCAACCTGAAGTAGACGTGCTGCGCGGGATTGCCGTCGCGCAACCTGCATGCCTCCCTGCCCGTTCCGCCCCGTCGCAGTACCTGCGGCGGGGCGTCTGCATTGGGGCCTCAGGGCACGGTGACCGGATACGGCGGCCAGATTTGCCGGTCAGGCCTGGGAATGGGGGCTTGCCAAGCCCGGCCCGGAGGAGTATTTGGCGAAACATGCAAATGATCGCACCGCAACGGACAGCCGCCCACCGCAGGCTCATCGAGGCGCAGGCCGAAATCTTCAAGGCCCTGGGGCACCCCAGTCGCCTGCTGATGGTCGAGGAACTGACGCGCGGCGAACGCTGCGTGTGCGAGTTGCAGGCGCTGGTGGGTTCGGACGTCTCCACGGTGTCCAAGCATCTGTCCATCCTGAAGGGGGCGGGCGTGGTGCGCGACGAGAAGCGCGGGGCCAACGTCTACTATTCGCTGACGCTGGGATGCGTGCGGTCCTTCCTGGAGTGCACGGGGCGGCACATCGACCAGGCCGCCCAGGATTTGTCGCAGGACCTGGCCGGGCTGGCCGCTTTGCGGTCTGGCAAATAGGCGGGCGGGGCGGGTCTTTTTTTGCGTGATAATTTGGCGATTAAGCCAAATGGGAAATAATGCAGGCATGTCGGACGAAGAACCGGCGAGAGGGAGCGCGGCCTATGGCCAGTGAATCAGCAAGGGATGACAGAGGGATGGATGCATCCATGTCTGACGCGACGGGCGGGGCGGACGAACATTTCATGACGCCGGGCGGGCATGCGGCGGGGTTGCGCCCCTTGCAGCCCCTTGCTCCATTGGGCACGGCCTCCGGCGGGTGCTGCTGTTCGGCCCCGTCTGGCCAGCCGGGCCAATCGGGCCAATCGGGCCAATCGGGGGCCTTGGCCGCACCGGACATGCCCGGCGCAGCAGTTCCGTCCGGGGGGGCGGGGGCATCTTCCGGTTTCACCCTGAAGCCCCTTGGCCCCCTGCCTGGCGGTGATTCCGCCGCCGGTGGCGGCTGCGCCTGTTCCGCGACTTCCGCGACTTCCGCGCAAGCCTCGGCCCTGTCGCCGGAGCAGGAACGCGCCGGGCTGCTGCGTCGCTTGGCCATCATGGGCGTGTGCTTGGTCGCGTGGTGGGGGGTGTACCTGAACCTGCCCGCCGCCTCGCGCGCGCTGACCTACGGCGTGCTGGGCCTGGCGTCCGGTTCCCATCTGGGCGAGGCCGTGGAATTCTTCCTGTACGATACGCCCAAGGTACTCATGCTGCTTTCGCTGGTGGTGTTCGGCATCGGGCTGGTGCGCTCGTTCTTCACACCACAGCGTACCCGCCGCCTGCTGGCCGGGCGCAGCGAGGCCGCAGGAAACGTGCTGGCCGCCCTGCTGGGCGTGGTCACCCCGTTCTGTTCCTGTTCGGCGGTGCCGCTGTTCATCGGCTTTGTTTCCGCCGGGGTGCCGCTGGGGGTGACCTTTTCGTTCCTGGTGTCCGCACCCATGATCAACGAGATCGCCGTGGTCATGCTGTACGGCCTGCTGGGCTGGAAGGTGACGGCCCTGTACGCGGGCACGGGCCTTGCCATCGCCATCGTGTCCGGCTGGATCATCGGGCGGCTGGGCATGGAGCGCCACATCGAGGGCTGGGTGTTGCAGGTGCGGGCCGAGGCGGAGCAGATGCAGGACGCGGACCTGTCCTGGTCCGCCCGCATCGACTACGGCGTGCAGGCCATGCGCGACATCGTGGGCAAGGTCTGGCCGTGGGTGGTGGTGGGCATCGCGGTGGGTGCGGGCATCCATGGGTACGTGCCGGAGGGCTTCATGGCTTCCATCATGGGCCGTGGCGCGTGGTGGGCCGTGCCGCTGGCCGTGGCCATCGGCATTCCCATGTACTCCAACGCGGCGGGCATGATCCCCGTGGTGCAGGCCCTGTTGGGCAAGGGGGCCGCGCTGGGCACGGTGCTGGCGTTCATGATGGCCGTCATCGCCCTGTCCCTGCCGGAGGCGGTGATGCTGCGCCGCGTGCTGAAGCCCCGGCTGGTGGCCGTGTTCTTCGGCGTGGTGGGCCTGGGCATCATGCTGGTGGGGTATCTGTTCAACGCCCTGGTCTGACGGCCCCCCCCAGGGGGATGGGTGCATTGGAGAAAAACGGTGACGGGCGCATGGCACTCCCCCGGGGAGTGCCATGCGCCCGTACTGCGTTTCCGCTCCCTCTCGCCGCCCGAGCGTTGGCAGAATGACGGCGAAAGGTGATTTTCCGGCCCCTAGCGCCAGCATCGGGGCCGGAAAATCGTATGGGGAGGGGAGTATCTTGCCGGGGCGTGCCGCGTGGGACGGCCAGCGCTTCGGCTACCCGAGCAGGGCGTACATTTCGCGGGCGTCGGCGTGGTCGGGCGCGCGGTCGAGAATGGTCTCGAGTTCGGCCCGCGCCTCGTCCTTGCGGCCAAGGGAGATCAGGCACCCGGCCAGCGAGAAGCGCACGTTGTCCTTATCGGGGGAAAGTTCCAGGAAGGCCCGCAGGTGGGCCACCACTTCGTCGATGCGGCCCAGATGGTAGCCAAGGCGCAGCAGGCCGTTCATGGCCACCAGGTTGCCGGGGTTCATGCCCAGCGCGGCCACGAAGTGGTCGAAGGCCTCGGCGTGCGCGCCGGTTTCCATTTCCACCAGGCCCATGCCCGCCAGCGACTTGTCGTTGGCTTCGATGTTGGCGGCCTTGCGGTACAGCACCAGGGCGGCTTCAAGGTTGCCGCGCTGCACGGCGATGGTGGCGAGCCCGAGGTACGGGTCCGGATGCACGCCGTTGCTGCCGGCGGCCTTGCGGTAGTACTCCTCGGCCTTTTCCAGGTCACCCATGAAAAGGTAGCACTCGCCCAGTTCCTTGTTGATTTCGTAATCGAGATGGTTGCTCATGTTCTCCCCTCCATGCCGTAGGGCATTTCGCTTCTGGGTCGCCCCGCGCTGCGCGGGGCGGGCGCCGTTCCGGCGCCGGAGCGGTCCGCCTGTCGAATTCGCGAACGCTCACGGGAAAGCTGTGCCCATGTCCTTCGCTTAGCACTATGCGTGCCATTGCTGGCTGCGAAGTATTCGTGGGCGCAGCGAACCTAGCAAACCGCATGCCATCTCATTTTGACGGGGTGATGTGATGTTGGCAACCTATGAATATATAAGTTGTATTTGTAACAGTTAAGCAGGCATGGGGTAGTGTTTGCCATGCCCCGGCTTGGCAGGAACGCTGCCCGTCTGGGCACAAAGCGCCGGTTTGCCGTCCCTCCGCCGCCCTCCTGTCCGGCACGGGGGGCAAATCCTGCCGCATGGCGTCATGCGCCGCCTGATACCGACGCCGCCCGAGCATCCGCGTGATGGTCGGGCGGCGTCGTCATTCCGGCGGGCGCGGACCACGCGAAATGGTGCTTTTTTGCTGTTAAGCATACGGAATAAAAAATGTTCATTGCGATGGAACACCTCTTGCTCAGCCGGGGGTGCATCCACGGGCCGCACCGGCGGCCACCACCCCCCGCGCGGCGCACGACCCAGGGGCGAAAAGGGGAGGAATCCCGCATGAAAAGCCTTTACGAACCGCATGTGAACCTTGTCGGCAAGGTCATGGACATGCAGCTCCAGCGTCAGAATGTCGTCATGAGCAACATCGCCAACGTCCGGACGCCCGGCTACAAGCCGCGCGAACTGGAGTTCGAGAAGCAGTTGCAGGCGGCGCTGGGGCTGGACGCCAAGGGTCGGATGACCCGCACCGAGCAGAACCACATGCCCTCCGAGTTCAGCGCCGACGGCTTCAACGCCGACTGGGAAAAGGCGGCCAAGCCGCGCGTCATCCACGGCGAAGACCGCGTGAACCTGGACAAGGAAATGGCCAAGATGGCCAAGAACTCCCTGCATTACACCGCCCTCTCCACCGTCATTCGCGGCAACCTCGAGGGCGTCAAGAACATCATCCAGGAAGGGCAGAAGTAATGGACTTCATGACCGCCATCGATATCGGCGCCTCCGCGCTCAACGCGGAACGCACGAACATGAACATCATTTCCATGAACCTGGCCAACGTGAAGACCACCCGCACCGAGCAGGGCGGTCCCTACCGGCGCAAGACCACCATCATGGCGGCCCAGGACGTGGACGACCCCTTCTCCAAGCACATGCAGGGCGCCCTGGACCGCGAGCTGAAAGGCGTGCGCGTGATGCACGTGGCCACCGACTCGCGCCCCCTCAAGCGCGTCTACGAGCCCGGCCACCCCGACGCGGACCAGGACGGCTTCGTTGCCTACCCGGACATCAACGTGGTGGAGGAAATGGCCAGCCTGATGACCGCCCAGCGCGGCTACGAGGCCAACGTGACCACCATCGACACCGTCAAGGCCATGTACACCAAGGCCTTGGAAATCAGCCGCTAGGCAGCGGGGAGACACGGCCATGAGCATCCAGGCAGTAGGGCTGAAGGCCTATTCCAACGCCCTCGGCAACTTCACCAAGGCCGAACAGGCCACCCGCGCCACCGCCGCGCCCACGGCCTCCGGCGTTCAGGCCAAGTCGTTCACCAACACGCTCTCCGAGTCGCTGACCAAGGTCAACGACATGCAGACCGAAAAGGCCAACATGATCCAGGCCTTCGCGTCCGGCGAAACCCAGAATGTGCACGAACTGATGATCACCCTGCAAAAGGCCGGACTTGCCGTGAACATGACCTCCGCCGTGCGGAACAAGGTCATGGAGGCGTACAAGGAACTCAGTCGCATCCAATTCTAGGGCGCGGTCGGCCTTTCGCCCTCCGGCGTACCGACCCGAAGGGCGCGTAGCGTGGCCGTTAGGCGAGCTTGCGAGCCTTACGGACATCGAGAGCAAAGCGTCAGGCATCGCTTTTTACTCCGGTCACGTACGAGAAAAGTACGCTCCCTTCGTAAAAAGCTCGCCTTCCTCGCCGGAGAACGAAAATCCGACCACGCCAAGCGCCCGGCAGGCGACGGGAATCATCCGAATGCCCCGCGCGCGGTGACCCGGCGGAGAACGGAAATCCGACCACGCCAGGCGCCCGCACCGCACCGCCCACCGCATCACGCATTGCATAGCAGTCCAGAGACCACTCGCCAGAGACGATCCCGGAGGAAGAATACATGGCTCCCGCTCTCGCAGACGTCATCCAGAAGGCCAAGGACTTCTGGGAACGCATCTCCATCTCGCAGCGCATCTTCATCGCCGGTCTGGCCGTGGCGGTGGTGGCCGTGTTCTTCGGCCTGGTACTCTGGATCAACCGGCCCGACTACCGGGTGTTGTACTCCAACCTGTCGCCCGAGGACGCCAGCCGCGTGGTCAAGCTGTTGCAGGCCGACAAGGTGGCCTACAAGCTGGAGAACGGCGGGTCTTCCATCACCGTGCCCGCCGACAAGGTGTACGACCTGCGGCTGAAGGTGGCCGGTGAAGGCAATCTGGTGGGCCAGGGCATCGGCTTCGAGATTTTCGACCAGGTAAAGGTGGGCCAGACCGACTTCGTCCAGAAGATCAACTACCAGCGCGCCCTGCAGGGCGAACTTTCGCGCACCATCTCGGAATTTCCCAACGTGGAGAGCGCGCGGGTGCACCTGGTCATTCCGCACCGCAGCCTGTTCATCGAAGAGCAGCAGAAGCCGTCCGTCTCGGTGGTGCTGAAGCTGCGCGACAGCACCAAGAAGCTGGAACCCAAGGACGTGCAGGCCATCGTCAACCTGGTGGTCATGGCCGTGGAAGGGCTGGACAAGTACAAGGTGTCCATCGCCGACACCACCGGCAAGATCCTGTACGCCCCCGACGAGGACGGCAGCATCAACGGCATGACCACCACCCAGCTCGATCACAAGCTGCGCATGCAGCAGACCCTGGAGCGGCGCATAGAGGAGCTGCTCTACCCGGTGCTGGGCGCGGGCAAGATCATCGCCAAGGTCAACGCCGACCTCGACTTCAGCCAGCGCACCATCCGCAAGGAACTGTACGACCCGGAAAAGACCGTGGTGCGCAGCGAACAGCGCAGCGAAGAATCGCAGCGCGGCCGCTCCAACCTCGAAGCCGGTTCGCCCGACGCCAACTTCCGGGGCGATTCGCCCACGGGCGGCGCGTCCACCCAGGAAGGCAACCGCGAAGCCCGCACCACCAACTACGAAATCAACAAGGAAGAACAGAACATCGTGGCGCAGGTGGGTGATATCTCCCGCCTGACCGTTGCGGTGATCGTGGACGGCACGTATGAGAAGGGGGCGGACGGCCAGTGGGCCTTCGTGCCCCGCAAGGCCGAAGATGTGGAACGCATCCGCCAGTTGGTGGCCAATGCCGTGGGGTACGACCGTGCGCGCGGCGACACCATAGAGGTCAGCAGCATTTCGTTCGGCGGGCCGGACGTGCCGCAGGAATCGAGCCTGGCCCAACTGGTCATGGACTATGCCCTGCGCCTCGGCAAGCCGCTGCTCAACGCCCTGCTGGTCTTCCTGTTCCTGGTGCTGGTGGTGCGCCCGGTGGTGCTCGCCATGATCCGTCCCCGCGTGGAGGGAGAGATGATCGAAGGGTTGGAAGGTCTGCCCGAAGGTGAAGAGCGCCTGGCGCTCATCGAGGGCGACGAGGAAGTGGACGCGCTGGACGCGTTGAAGAAGATCGAGGACATCAAGGCTCACGCCCTGCAGATGGCCGAACAGAACATGGATCAGGCCGTGAGCATCATCAGGAGCTGGTTGAAGCATGGCGACGGAACAAAGGTTGGAGCAGCTTAAGGGGCCCCAGAAGACGGCGATCCTGCTTCTCGCCCTGGGCGACAAGTTCACCGCCGAAATCTTCAAGCGCATGGAGCGGCAGGAAATCGCCGCCGTCTCCAAGGCCATCGTGGAACTGGACACCGTGCCCAAGGAACTGGTGGAGGACGTCCTGCGCGAATTCCACCATGCCCTGGTCACCGGCCAGGACATGATCGCCGGCGGCGCGGAAGCCGTGAAGCGCATGCTCATGAAGAACCTGGACAGCGAGACCGCCAAGTACATCATGGACTCGCTGAACCTCGACTCCGGCCCCGCGCCCTTCCGCGAACTGGGCAACGTCAGCCCGCGCCTGCTGGCCCAGATCCTGCGCAACGAACACCCGCAGACCCTGGCGCTTATCCTGGGGCACATGCACCCGGACAAGGCTGCGGAACTGTTGACCAACCTGCCTGCGGGCGTGCGCCCCGAGGTGCTCATGCGCCTTGCCCGCCTGGAAGCCGTGCCCGAAGACATGCTGATGGAAGTGGACAAGGTGCTGCAAAGCCAGCTCATCGCCATGGGCGGCAAGGAAGGCAAGAAGGTGGGCGGCGTGCCCTCCGTGGCCGAAATCCTCAACGCCGTGGACCGCGCCACCGAAGAGGAAGTGCTGGCCGAAATCGAGGAGGAATCCTCGCAGATGGCCGAGGACATCCGCAACCTCATGTTCGTGTTCGAGGACGTGAAGGCGCTGGACGACCGGGGCATCCGCGAACTGCTCAAGGAAATCTCCAACGAGGACCTGACCATGGCCCTGCGCGGCGCCTCCGAGGACCTGCGCGAGAAGTTCTTCAAGAACATGTCGGAACGCGCGGCCACCATGATCCGCGAAGACCTCGAGATCATGGGCCCCACGCGTCTGTCCGACGTGGAAGGCGCGCAGCAGAACGTCGTGAAGACGGTGCGCAGACTGGAAACCGAGGGCCGCATCATCGTGGGCCGCGGAGGCGGAGATGTCTTCGTCTGATTCCGGCAAGCCGGAACGGTGGGGCACCATCTTCATGGGGCCCAGCCCCTTCGCCGAGACCACCCTGACCGGCATGGAGGGCGCCAACCCGCGCCCGCTGTGGGACGAGTCCACCGAAGCGGAATACATGGCGCGCGTGCGCGCCAAGGCGGAGGCCAGGGCGCGCGAGGTGCTGGACAAGGCCGCCGAGGTGCTGGCCCAGGCCCGCGCCGAGGCCGAGGAACTGCGCGCCGCCGCCCACGAGCAGGGCCGCAACGACGGCTATGCCGAGGGCATGGCCCAGGCCCAGCACGAACTGGACGAGTTTCGCGCGGCCATGGGCGAATCGGTGTCCGCCGTGCTTTCCGCCATCCAGGGGCAGTGCTCGTCCATTTTCGCGGCGTGGCGCGGCGACCTGGTGGACCTGATGCGCACGGCGGTGGAACGCAGCGTGGGCCTGGTGGTGGACGCCGAGCGCGCCACCGTGCTGGAGACGCTGTTCGTGAAGTCGGTGCAGGCGCTGGAACAGCGCCGTACCCTGACCGTGCGCGTGAACCCCGAGGATGAACCGGCCGTGGCCGACATCATCGCCGCCACCAAGGATCGCTTCCCCGGCCTGGAGGCCTGGAGCGTGCGCGCCGACGCGAACATCGGCCCCGGCGGCATGGTGGTGGAAAGCCGCGACGGCATGGTGGACAACACCATCGAAACCCGCCGCCGGATCATCGAGGACGTGCTGGCCGGGCTGACCCTGCCCGAGGATCGCCCATGATCTTGTCCATGACCGCGCCCGTGCCCCTGTCCGTGCCCCTGTCTGGGGACCGCCCGTGAGCCCCGTGGAAGGCACCCGCGACAGCCGCCTGTCGGGGCTCGATCCTGCCGCCTGCCAGCGCCTGCTGGGCGAGGTGCAGGCCATGCAGACCTACGGCAAGGTCACCAAGGTGGTGGGCCTGGTCGCCGAAGGCTGCGGCATAAAGGCCCCGCTGGGCGCGGTGTGCCACATGCTGCCCGAAGGGTGCGAGTCCGGGGTTGTCGGCGGCGCCGGGCGGCAGGGCGCCGTGTCGGATCCCGCGACATGCGAAGGCATTGCCGCCGAGGTGGTGGGCTTTCGCGACGGCAACCTGCTGTTCATGCCCTATGGCGATCTGCGCGGCATCCGCCCCGGCAGCCTCATCCGCAACACCAGCCTGCCCCCCGTCTTTCCCGTGGGTGATGCCCTGCTGGGCCGCGCCTTCGACGCCTTCGGCGCGCCGCTGGACAGCGGCGTCCACGTGGCCACCAGCGGGGTGGCACCCCTGTACGCCTCACCCCCCAATCCGCTGGCCCGGCCCCGCATTTCCGACCCGCTGGACGTGGGCGTGCGGGTCATCAACAGCCTGCTCACCCTGGGCAAAGGGCAGCGCGTGGGCATCATGGCCGGGTCGGGCGTCGGCAAATCGACGCTCATGGGCATGATGGCCCGGTACACCGTGGCCGACGTGAACGTCATCGGCCTCATCGGCGAACGCGGCCGCGAGGTGGTGGAGTTCATGGAAAAGGATCTGGGGCCGGAAGGCATGGCCCGGTCCGTGGTCATCGTGGCCACGTCCGACCAGTCGCCCCTGGTGCGCATGCGCGCCGCCTACGCCGCCACCGCCGTGGCCGAACATTTCCGCGACCAGGGCAAGGACGTGCTGCTGATGATGGATTCGGTGACCCGCTTCGCCATGGCCGCGCGCGAGGTGGGCCTGGCCGTGGGCGAACCGCCCACGACAAAGGGGTACACCCCCACCGTGTTCGCCCAGCTGCCCAAGCTGCTGGAACGCGCGGGCCGCAGCGAAAAGGGCACCATCACCGGCATCTACACCGTGCTGGTGGACGGCGACGACTTCAACGAACCCATCGCCGACGCGGTACGCTCCATCCTGGACGGGCACATCGTGCTTACCCGCGACCTGGCCGACATGGGCCACTTTCCCGCCATCGACGTGCTGCGCTCCATCAGCCGGCTGCGCAGCGACATCTGCGCCAAAAACGTGGTGGACGCGGGCCGCGTGATCACCCGGCACCTGGCCACCTTCCGCAAGGCCGAGGACATGATCAACATCGGGGCCTACGCGCAGGGCAGCAACCCGGACATCGACAAGGCCATCGCCATGAACGGTCCCATCAACGCCTTTCTGCGCCAGGACGTGACCGATGCCGCGCCGCTGGCCGATTCGTTCGCGCAGTTGCAGGGCTTGGCCGCCGGGTAGGCAGGTCCGAAAATTGGCGACGTTTTTCGAAACGAGAGCGGGCGGGACAGCGATGTCCCGCCCGCCTTGCATGATGGCGATGCGTGCTTTGGACGCCTCCGGCGGCCAAGGGGGCGAGGCCCCCTTGGAACCCCATTTCTGGAAATTGTATCCATGTTGAAGTATTGCAATTTTTGAAGCAGGACGGGCGGGACAGCGCTGTCCCGCCCGTTGGCGTTCCGAGGAGAATCCGGCGCGATGCGCCGGGGAGCAGGCTCTAGTCCTAGTGCCGCCCCGTGCCCAGCCGCCACGCCCACACCGCCGCGCACCCGGCAAGCAGGCCCACCAGCCAGCCGCCCAGCACGTCGGAAGGGTAGTGCTTGCCAAGGTACAGGCGCGAATAGCCCACCACCAGCGGCAGCAGAAAGGTCAGGTACAGGAGGCGGGGCTCCGGGCGGGGGGATGCAGCGTCCGGACCGGACGGACCAGGCAGGCCAGACGGGCCAGACGGGGCGCCGCCCCCGCGCCGGGCGGCGCAGGCCGCGCCCAGGCCCGGCAGCATGGCGTACAGGGCCACGGCCACGGCCATGGTGTTGGCCGCATGGGCCGAAACGAAGGAATCGCCCTTGTTCTTGCGCTGCGTGAAGTCGGCGGGGTTCTGTTTCCATTCCCCTCCGTCGCGGTAGTGTACCAGCGGCAGGGCCTTTACCGGGCGCACCCGGTCGGTGGCCTTCTTGAATACGTTGCTGGAAGCGTCGGCCAGCCCGGCGGCAATGCCCACCACCAGCAGCAGGGCCAGCAGCGGCCGCAGCCCGGCCTTGCCGGCGCGGGCCAGGTACAGGGCCGCGCAGGCGGCAATGACCACCCACAGCAGCAGGGTGCTGGAGACGAGCGGCATCAGCAGATCGAGCGTCGCGTTGCGCCAGTCCACGTTGACGCGCAGCAGCCACTCGATGTCCCATGTGAAGGGGGTGTCGAAGATGTGCAGCATGGGGTGTGGGGAAAGAGTGTGGGGTGGGCCGGGCCGGATGCCTTGGCCACGAGATCGAAGCGGGTGTGTGCCTAATTGAGGATGTAACGCATGGGATTCACGCACACCCCGTTCAGGCGCACCTCGTAGTGCAGGTGCGGGCCGGTGCTGCGCCCGGAGTTGCCGATGTAGCCGATCAGGTCTCCCCGGTTGATGGTCTGGCCTTCCTTCAGCACGAAGCGCTGCATGTGCGCGTAGCGGGTGGAGAGCCCCCCGCCATGTTGCAGCACCACGCAGTTGCCGTAGGCGCCGTCAACTCCGGCCAGCGTCACGGTGCCGCGCGCGGGGGCGTAGATGGGCGTGCCGGGGCGGTTGATGACGTCGATGCCCTTGTGGAATTCGCCCTTGGCGGTGAAGGGCGAGACGCGCATGCCGAAGGTGGAGGAAATGTAGCCGTCGGCGGGCCAGATGGAAGGGGTGGCGGCCAGCACCTCGCGGTTGTCGCGCAGGGCGCGCACCAGTTCCTGCTGGCGCACCTCTTCCAGCCGCACGTCGGTGGAAAGCTGCTGCAGGAAGCTGTGCATCTTGCGGGCCAGCAATTCCTGGCGGTGCAGGGGCAGATAGCTCTTGGAAAAATCTTCGGAGCGCGAGCCGCCCATGGAGGCGGTTTCGCCGGGGTCCTTCTCCATGTTCATCATCAGGCGCAGCTTGGAGTCGAACTGCTGCACGCGGCTCAGGTCGGCTTGCAGGGTGCGCACCTTGCCCACCATGTTCAGCATCTGCCCGTTCTGTTCCTCCACCGTGCGCTCGGCCTCGGCCAGGCGGCGTTGCAGGGTCAGGTTTTCGGAATAGAAGCCCCATAGCCACACGTTGGCACCGGCCAGCGCCAGCCCCAGGCAAACCACGGCGAAACCGAACCACCCGCGCATGCGCAGGTTGCGGTGGGCGCCGTCGCGCTCCTTGAGGATGACGATATGGTACTTGCCGAGCAGCATGTGTCGGGCGTGGTCCTTGGTTGCATGGGCCTGGATCGTACGGGGGCCGGAAGTGCTGGCGTGGCCGGGCCGCGTTGCGGCAGGCGTCAGAGGCTACCCGATGGTCTAGCGTTATTGGTCCGAGGGTGTCAACCCGAGCTGCCAGCGGATCAACCCATTGAAAATGTTGGCTTTGGCGAATTTGCTGCCTTTGCACAATTCTTTGACCTCGTCGGTCATCTCACTGCGGCGCGAATCGAAGGCCGACGGGCAGGGGTTGGTCCACACGGGCAGGTTCCACTGCTTCACGGCGCGGGCGATGACCGGTTTTTCCACCAGCATCATGGGGCGGATCACCGTCAGCCTGCCGCCGAAGAAGGCTTCCTTCATGGACATGCCGTCCACCCGGCCTGTCTGCACCAGGTTCATGAAGAAGGTGGTCACCAGGTCGTCGGCGTTGTGGCCGAAGGCCAGGTGGGTCAGTCCGTACTGCTTGCACAGTTCGAACAGCCGGGTGCGGCGCAGCTTGGCGCAGTAGAAGCAGGGCGAATTGCGCAGGTTGGCGGGCGAATGCGCCACCGGGCCGTGGTCGGTGACCTCGATGTGCGAGGCCACGCCGTTGGCGCGCAGCCAGGGCAGCAGCGGGGCGTGGTTGTGCGGGTCGAAGCCGGGGTTCACGTGCAGGGCCATGATCTCGAACTTGAAGGGCACGATGCGCTGGCGCAGCTTCAGCACCTGCAACAGCACCCAGCTGTCCATGCCGCCCGAGACGGCCACGCCGATGCGCGCGCCGGGGTGGATCATGGCGGTCTGCTGCATCAGCTTGCCTGCGGCGGTGACGCACTGCTTCTGGGCGTAGGACAGTTTTTCGCGGGGCATGGAATTCTCCGTACGTCGGGATGGGCGGGCCAGGCGGGATGGACTTGCGGCCCGGTGTGGCCCGGTGCGTCCATGTGTGGCCGGGTGCGGCAAGACGCGGCCCGGTGCGGCCCGGGGTGGGGCATGCGGATGCCGACCGGTACAGGGGGGGAACGCGGACCGCCGGGCCGCCCCCCGATACCCCGGCGTGGGTGCGGAAGCAACCGCTGACACCGCTGACACCGCCGGGCACTCCCGTCCGTCCGTCTGGCCCTGCGCCCTTGTCCGGCCAGTGGCGCCACCGGCCTCGGTGCCGTTTGAGCCACGCTGCCCCGGTGTGACCGTGCGCTACCATAATAAAAGGGCACGCCCGCGCGTTGCCCCGGCGCCCCCGCGCCCCGGCATCATGACGTGCTTGACGTGGCTTGACAGGGCGGGTATGGTGCGCAGCTTGGCGTAATGCGTCCGCATGCCGCCAGTGTGCCGCCCCCAATGTCGCCCCAGTGTGACCAAATATGCCCCAGTGCCGGAAGTTCACCGCCGCCCGCCGGAAATGGCGCGGGGGGCTGGACAACCGGCCTTGCCGCATTACCTGAAAGAGGCGTTGCGCGCCCGTGCTGCACGCCCAATCCTTTCCGCAAGGAGCTCCCATGGCCCGCATTACCGTCGAAGACTGCCAGGAACGCGTCGATAACCGCTTCCTTCTCGTGCAGATGGCCATCAAGCGCGTGCACCAGTACCGTGAAGGGTACGAGGCGCTGGTGGATTCGCGCAACAAGGAAGTGGTAACCGCCCTGCGCGAAATCGCCGCGGGCAAGGTGCTGCCCGATGAAGAGGCGCGCTACGTGGAGACCGAGGAAGACTTCCGGGCCGAATAGCCAGCCATGAGCCAGCGTGACTATTACGAGGTGCTCGGCGTAGCCCGGGACGCGTCGGAGGACGAGATCAAGCGGCAGTATCGCAAGCTTGCGCTCCAGTACCATCCCGACCGCAACCCGGACAATCCCGAGGCCGAACAGATGTTCAAGGAGGCCGCCGAGGCCTATGACGTGCTGCGCGACGCCGACAAGCGGGCGCGGTACGACCGCTTCGGACACGCGGGCCTCAACGGCAACGGCGGCGGCCACGGTTTCGCCAACGCCGACGACGTGTTCGCGCATTTCAGCGACATCTTCGGCGATCTCTTCGGCTTTGCCACCGGCTCGTCGCGCATGCGCGGGCCGCGTCCCCAGGCCGGGGCCGATCTGCGCTACAACCTGTCCATCTCCTTCCGCCAGGCCGCCAAGGGCGACGAAGTCACCCTGCGGCTGCCCAAGAAGGTGGCCTGTGACGAGTGCAACGGTTCCGGCGCGGCTGCGGGCACCAAGCCCGAAACCTGCCGTCACTGCGGCGGCAGCGGGCAGATCCGCCAGAGCCAGGGCTTCTTCCAGATCGCCGTGCCGTGCCCCGTGTGCCGGGGCGAAGGCCAGGTCATCCCCACCCCCTGCCCCAAGTGCAAGGGTTCGGGCATCCTCCAGCAGGTGCGCGAACTGGCCGTGCGCATTCCCGCCGGGGTGGATACCGGCAACCGCCTGCGCCTGCGCGGCGAGGGCGAGCCGGGCCTGCACGGCGGCCCCCCCGGCGACCTGTACGTGGTCGTCAGCGTGGAGCAGGACAAGACCTTCCGCCGTCAGGGCCAGGACCTGGTGATCACCCACGAGGTCAGCTTCGTGCAGGCCGCCTTGGGCGACCGTATCGAGGTGCCCACCCTGGACGACCCGGTGACCCTGGAAATTCCCAAGGGCACCCAGAGCGGCGAGGTGTTCCGCCTGACCGACCAGGGTCTGCCCTACCTCGGCCACCATCAGAAGGGCGACCTGCTGGTGGAGGTGCGCGTGCTGACGCCCGTGAGCCTGACCAAGAAGCAGGAAGAACTGCTGCGCGAGTTCGCCAAGCTGGAAGAAGGCAAGCCCTTCGAGAAGGTCAAGAAGGTGGCGCGCAAGATCGGCAAGGCCATGGGCATGGAATAGGAGCTTGTGGCAGCGGGCCGGGTCCTTCCTGGCTTGCTGCTCTCGTGTCCTGATCACCCTGCCTGGGCTCCCGCCCGAGTTCCCGTCCGCGCTTCCGCAATGACCTTGCGGTGCGGCAGGCCCCTTTCCGCCGCATGTTTCGTCCGCCCCCGGTGTTCCGCCGGGGGCGGACGTCGTTTGGGTGGGGGGGCTGTGCGCCGTGTCGGTTGATCACCCACACAAATATGGGGGATTTACCTACCTTTGCATGGGGGAATACCCATAAAACCCCCATAAGCCCCTCCCGGAATCTTGACGGGCCGCAAGGGACCGTGTCACTACACAGCCAACAGGAACGTACGATATCCGCGTACTTGGGCAATCTGGCGCATGTCCTGCGGCCCCCCGGGTTCCCGTACCGGTATGGCGCGGCCGCCGGAGTGCCATGCCCGCCCGCACCCCATTCGTGTCCGCAAGGAAGCACCCCGACATGCATTCAGTCCAGCCGTTCCCGCGTCACGCCCGAAGCCGTATCCACGGCAAGGGTAAGGCACAGGCGCGGTACGGGGCGCACGGCTTCGGGCATGCGGCCCTGCTGGCCGCGGGGCTGCTTGTGGCTGTTCTGTGGTACCTTGCCGTCCTTGGCCCTGGCCCTGCGCTGGCGCAGGGCGCGCCTTCCGGGCTGGCGGGTGATGCGGCGTGCTCGCCGTGCGCCGCGTCGCGGTCCCGCAATCCGCAATCCGTGCAGCCTCCGTCCCGGCCTCTGGGGCTTGCGCAATGCATCGCCCTGGCCCTGCGCAACAATGCGGGGCCTGCCGCCGCGCGCGAGGGGCTGGCCATCGCGGAAGCCCAGCACCGTCAGGCCCTTTCGGCCTACTGGCCGCAGCTCACCGCGTCTTCCACCCAGACCCGTCTCGACCGCGATCCGATCTTCGTCTACCCGGAAGACTCCTTCAACTATACCGTGGATCTGGGCGGCGGCCCCATGACCATGCGCACCACCGTGCCCGAGCGGCGCATCCGCCTTGCCGACCGCGACATCGGTGAATTCCGGGCCGATCTGGGCCTTCTGCTGTACGACGGAGGCCGCCGCGAAGCCCGCGTGCGCGAGGCCGTGGCAGGGCACGATGCCGCCGCCCGAGAGGCGCGCCTGACAAGCCTGCAACTGGTGCACGACGTGACCACCCGCTACTACGGGGTGGTTCTGGCGCGGGCGTTGCGCGACCTGGGCGGGGAAACGGTGCAGCGGTTGGAAGCCACACGCGACGTGGCGGAGCATTTCTACAAGGGCGGCTCGCAGCGGGTGCGCAAGACCGACTGGCTGCGCGCCCAGGTTGGGGTATTGGGTGTGCGCTCGCTGCTGGCCGAACTGGATTCCAACGTGGAACTGGCGGAATCCGCCTTGGCCAACACCCTGGGCCTGCCGTGGGATGGCCAGGTGCGGGTGGCGGACACGGAACTGCCCGTCACGTCCGGGCCCGGCGACCTGGATGGCGCCGTGGCCGATGCCTACCGCCTGAACCTCGACCTGGCCCGCTTCGACGCCGGGGTCCGCGCGGCGGAGGCCCGCCTGGACGACGCCACCGGAGAATATCTGCCGGTGGTCTCGTTGTTCGGCACCCTGTCCACGGTGACCAACGCCTACGACGGCGGCCTGGTGGCCGAAGGCGAACGCACCCACGGCGCGGCGGGGCTGACCGTGGAGTTGCCGCTGTTCGAAGGCTTCCGCACGCAGGCGCGGGTGGAGGAAATGCGCGCCAGGCTGCGCCAGTTGGCCCAGCAGCGGGTGCTGCTGCGCGAGGGCGTGGCCCTGCGCGTCAAGGACGCGGTGCTGCAAGAGCGCCGCGCGGCCCGGCAGGCGGCCATCGGTGCCGAAACCGTGGCCGCGGCCACGGAAAGCCGCGCCCTTACCGAGCGCGCCTACCGCGAAGGCCTGGTGGACACCCGCGAATTGCTGGAAACCCAGATTTACGAGGCCGTGGTGCGCGCGGCGCGCCTGCGCGCCCTGTACGAGGCGCAGGCGGCGGCCGCCGCGCGCAACCTGGTGGCGGGCACGGAGATTCTCGAACACCTGCGGGGGGTGGGCTATGGCGCCCGTGCGCTGCCCTGAGCCTTTCGCCCCGCCCGGCCTGTCCGGTCTGCCCGGCCCATCTGCCCAGCCCGTGCGGTCCGTGCGATCCGTCCAGCCTGCCCCTTCCGCCAGGCCCGGCAGGAAACTGCGGCCTCTGCTCTCCCTGCTCCCCCAGACGACACTGCTGGCACTGCTGATGCTGTCGTGGGCCTTGGCCCCCGCCGCGCCCGCGGCTGCCGCCCCGACGGAACTGCGCCTTGGCTACGTGGAGTATTTCCTGCCCGGCGTGGACCGCAAGGACGTGGCCCTGGCCGTGCAGTTGTGGGCGCGCCGCTATGTGGAGACGGAGCGGGGCCTTGGCGTGCATCTGTCGGCCTTCGGCTCGCGGGCCGAAATCCGCGAGGCCCTGCTGGCGGGCCAACTGGACGTGGTGCATCTGCCCACCGTGGACTATCTGCTGCTGTCGCGCGAGATGGACCTGAAGCCCTTCGGCGTGCCCGTCACCGACGGGGAGTTCGGCGAGCGCTACGTGTTGATGGTGCCCAAGGGTTCGGGCATCACCCGCATCGGGCAGTTGCGCGGCAAGCGGCTGCTGGTGCAGGCCATGTCCGTGGGGCACGAAAGCCTGCCCGCGCGCTGGCTGGACCGGCTGCTGCGCGACCAGGGGCTGCCCCCGGCCGCCAGGCACTTCACGTCGGTGGACTACGAGGTGCAGCCCTCGCGCGTGCTGCTGCCGGTATTCTTCGGCCAGGCCCCGGCCTGCATCGTCACCGAGCGGTCACTGCGCACCATGTCCGAGTTGAACCCCCAGATCGAGGCACGGATGGAGCGCATTGCCGTTTCGCAGCCGCTCATAGATTTCGTGATGTGCCTCGCGCCGTCGGTGGACCCATCGCTGGCGCCGCGTTACGCGGAACTTGGCCTGGGGCTTTCGGACAACCCGTGGGGCAGGCAGATGTTGCTGTTGCTGCAACTGGACGGCATCGCGCCGTTCCGGCCAGAGGCCATCGAACCCGCGCGCCGCCTGGTGGAGCCATAAGCATGTCCCTGACAGGTCCTTCCCCGTTCGCACCGGCGGCTGCCGGCCCATTTGCCGACGCGGGGCGCACCCCCGGCATCGGCTCGTCCGGTCAGCCAGAACCGTCCGGTCAACTATCTGCATCCGGGCTGGCCACTCCGGCGGCGGAGTGGTCGGAATCGCCGGAACTGTCGAAGCCGTCCGACCTGCGGGACGCGGCCCGTTCGTCCGGTTCGCCCCGCCAGTCCGGTCCGCCCGGTCCGCAGCGTCGCGGGTTCGGCATTGCCTTCAAGGCTGGCTGGCTGGCCTTTGTGGCAGGGATGGTGATCATTGCGGCCATTCTTGGCATGATCATTCCCTATCAGCAGGGGGTGCTGCGCCGGGGCATGGAATCGCAGGCCGACAAGCTGGCCTCGTCGGTGGCGGAAGTGGCTGCCAGCGCCCTGGCGGCGGAAGACTACGCGGCCCTTGTCGATCACTGCACCGGCGTGCTGCAACGGCAGCCGGGGCTGGAATACATCGTGGTCACCCGCGTGGACGGGTCGTCGCTGGTATTCCGGCGCGACGGCTGGGGCTTTCGGGCGGCATCGCACGCCTCGACCGGTGCTGCCGCCCAGACGGGACCGACCAGCGGCTTCCGCCGGGGGCTGCCCCCCGGTCTGGACGGCCCGGCGTCCGACTGGAACGGCCAGTGGCTGGGCGGCATGACCGGGCAGGCGGGTGCCCTGGACGCGCCGGGCACCGCCAGATCCCCCAATCCTCCCCAATCCCGCAAACCCACGGACGTGGCCGCTTCGGACCCCCGTGGCGGGTCACCCGGCGCATCTCGGGACGCGTCCCCCGGCCCGTCCGCAAACGGGTCCGCCGACGGGCCGGAAGTGTACCACCACCTGCTGCCCGTGGAGCGGGCGGGCATTTCCATCTGCACCGTGGCCGTGGGCCTTGCCCTGGACGGGTACAGGGCGGAGCAGCGCGCCGCGTGGTGGCACATCGGGGCGCTGACGGCCACGGCCATGCTGGTGGCCCTGGGCACGGCGCTGCTGCTGTCACGCACGGTGACCCGCACCGTGCTGCGCCTGTCCGGCTGGGTGCGTTCCATCGGCCCCGGCAACATGGGCCAGCGCATCCAGATCGACACCGGCGATGAACTGGAGGGGCTGGCCAACGCCTTCAACGGCATGCTCGACCTGCTGGAGGCCTCGCAGCGTGAATTGAACGAGGTCCACCGCGAGTTGGAGCGCCGCGTGCGCGATCGAACCGCTCAGCTGTGCGACGCCAACGCCAAGCTGCACCTGATGGGCGAGGTGTTCACCCACGCGGTGGAGGGCATTTTCATCACCGACAGCGCGGGCACGGTGGTGGCCGTCAACCCGGCCTTCGAGCGCATCACCGGCGTGGACGCGCAGTCCATGGTGGGGCGCCTGTCCCCGGCCCTGGGCATGGTGCCCGTGGGCGGCACGCGCAGCGTGTGGGACGAGATGCTGGAGCACGGCTCGTGGATCGGCGAGACGCGCGGACCGCACAGCGGCGGCTGGCAGATTCCGCAATGGCTGAGCCTGGTGTCCATCCGCGACGAGGGCGGGGTGATCCTGAACTGCGTGGGGGTGTTCTCGGACATCACCGACATCAAGCAGAAGGAGGCGCAGATCACCCATCAGGCCAACCATGACGACCTGACCGGCCTGCCCAATCGCAAGCACATCTTCGAACTGCTGCGCGAGGCCATCGCCAAGGCCTCCGTGCGCGGCCAGAAGCTGGCCGTGGTGTTCATCGACATGGATGGCTTCAAGTTCATCAACGATTCGTACGACCACGCCACCGGCGACCAGTTGCTGTGCGACGTGGCCCGGCGGCTGCGCGCGGCCCTGCGGCCCGGCGACATCCTGGGACGGCTGGGCGGCGACGAATTCGTGGCGGCGGTGGGCGGCATCAGCGACAAGAGCCATCTGGACGGCATCATGCGGCGACTGTTCGAAACCTTTGCCGAGCCGTTCGAATACGGCGGCATGGGCTTTTCGGTCACGGCCAGCTTCGGCGTTTCGGTCTACCCCGACGACGGCGATTCGGCCAACGCCCTGCTGTCGCGCGCGGACATCGCCATGTACCGCGCGAAGGACATGGGCAAGAACGCCATTGCCGTGTTCTGCGAGGAACAGTGCCTGGAATTCACCCGGCGCTACCGCATGGACCAGGAAATCAAGGCGGCCATCGCCGGGCGCGAATTCCGGCTGGTGTACCAGCCCATCGCCGACGCGCGCACCCTGCGGGTGCGCAAGGTGGAGGCGCTGCTGCGCTGGGAGCGCGACGGCGCGGTGGTGGCCCCGCCTTCCGTGTTCATCCCCGTGGCGGAAAGCTCCAACTCCATCCGCGAGATAACCCGGCTGGTGGTGGAAATGGCCTGCGCCCAGCATGCCGCGTGGCGGCTGGAGGGGCTGACCCTGCCGGTGGCGGTGAACATTTCGTCGCGCTGCCTGAACAGCGACGAGACCATCAGCCACATCGCCGCGTGCCTGAACGCCTACGACGTGCCCCCGGACGCGCTGGAAGTGGAGATTACCGAAACTTCGCTGATGCAGAACTACGAGCGCGGCAACGCCATGCTGTGCACCCTGCGCGCCCTTGGGGTGCGCGTTTCGCTGGACGACTTCGGCACCGGGTATTCGTCGTTGCAGTACCTGGCGCGCATGCCCATCCACGCCCTGAAGATAGACCGCACCTTCGTGCAGGAACTGCTGGACGAAGGCGGCAGCCTGGAAATCGTGGAAACCATCCTGGGGCTGGCCCGCAGTCTGCGTCTGGCCACGGTGGCCGAGGGCGTGGAAACGGCGGCCCAGCTTTCCGCCCTGCGCGGCATGGGCGTGGACTATCTGCAAGGCTACTGCCTTGGCCGCCCCCTGCCCGCCGACGACATTCTGGCCCTGTGCCGCAGGGGGATGCGGCTGGTGCCCAGGGACGTGGAGCGGTAGACCCCGCAGGGTGCGCCGGGGCATGCCGTTCGGGGCCGCCCCGCCGGGTTCAGCCCGGCGCGCGCCGTCTTGGCCCAGTATCAGCCCAGTATCAGCCCAGTCCCAGTCCCGGCCCAGTCTCGGCCCAGTCCCGCTGCCCGCGCTGGGGGCTTTCCATGCCTGGCGGGCCATTCCCGAGTCCCGCGCCCTTCCGCCGGACGCCGCATTGGCGTCCGTCCTGTTTTGGGCTACAGCCAAGAAGGATGGAACCGCCAGCGCGGGGCCGCGCCAGCGCCATCCCTTTGTCCTGTTTCACGCCCGGCAGGAGGTTATCCCCATGTCTTCCGATACGCCCAAAACGCCCGACTCCCCCGAAAGCGGCGCGCCCGCCGTCCGGCTTGACGATATGCCCGGCCCCCTCGACCCCCTCGACCCCCTCGACCCCCTCGACTATGACGAGGACGGCCCGGACCTGCCCAACACCGGGTGCGGCTGCGGGTGCGGCTGCGGGTGCGGCGCGGCATCCGCGCTGGAATGCACCGGCGGACTTGGCAAATCCGTGTCCGAGTCCGGCGATGCGGAGGCCGCCTTCAGCCACATGACCGAGGACGGCAGCGTGACCATGGTGGACGTGGGCGCCAAAGCCCCCACCCAGCGCACCGCCATCGTGCGGGCCGTGGTGGAGGTGAACGAAAACACCCTGGACCTGCTGAAGCGCCGCGCCCTGCCCAAGGGCGACGTGCTGACCACCGCCAAGATCGCGGGCATCATGGCCGCCAAGCGCACGGCGGAACTGATCCCCATGTGCCATCCGCTGGCCATCAGCTACGCGGATGTGCGCTTTACCGTGGTGGATGCACCCCCCTCCATCGAACTGGAGGCGGAAGTGCGCACCACCGGCCAGACCGGCGTGGAAATGGAAGCCATGGTCGCCGCGCAGGTGGCCGGGCTGACCATCTACGACATGTGCAAGGCCGTGCAGAAGGATATCGTGCTGCGCGACTGCCGCCTGGTGTTCAAGTCCGGCGGCAAGAGCGGCACGTTTCGGGCGGGGTAGGAGTTTGTTTTTAACCTTGTATGCTAAAATTATTGCTGGAACCATGCGGGGGGTGAGATGAAAAAAGTAAAATTAGATCGTGTGCCAAGTGTCGAAGTGTATAATTCTATATTATTTGGGCAGGTTCTTCTTGAGTCATTGTATAGCAATACAATTGATAGCCATAAGGCACCGTCAACAAATATACATTCAAATGTGAGAGAGCTCATTAGTATCTTTAATGGGATTCGCAAGGGGACGATACATGAGTCAGCGATAAATGCAGTGTTTAGTGAAATATCCACTAGAATTTTGACTCAAGACTGGGTCAAGGCTTTGAATATTTGCGAACTTCAGATGCTGCATGAATGTATTAAAGGTAAAAAAAGTCATGACGCAATATATGCTCAAGCGTTAATTGCTTCGTCGTTTTTAGAGAAAAATCTTTTTTCTTTGCTTAAGAAATCAATTGTGGACAATATTTATACGGAAAATAGTAATATTGTTGTGTCATTAGCAATGGATTTTGCTATAGAAGCGGAAAATTGCGGATACCATCGGACATATACGTATTTTGCAGCACTAAATAGCATATTTGTGCGTCGTGTTACGGTGGATCCTGTCTCAGTGTTGGAGTCGTTTTTTGATCGATTTGATGGCAGTGAAGGTGATTTTACTTATTATTTCGCTGCACCAGATTCATATTTAGAGCTTGGAAATGTTCCAGGGAGAATGTCTGTGGTGGCGTTGTCGGAAATGCCTCATGATGTGCTGAGTTTTACCGTGGATAAGTTTATTCCGCGGGTAAAGAGCCCTGATGTGTATGTTCAGGTTGGGGGCATTGAAGCGAAAGACGCTTATTTTGGGCGGCTTACTGCTCTGGAGTTTGTAGGCCTATTTTGTGATTTTTATAGTTTATACACACACAGTGAATTGTCTCAGGTCGATGGTACGTGTGTTTGTAAGAATGAAGTGACGGGTGAGGTACGCATGCTGCTTCAGGCTCCTGACCCGGACAATATTTCATTATTGCGCAGTGCGACTGATGGTTTTAGTTATATTGGAAATATCGACAGCAGGCGGAATGATATAATTATTCCTTTTATGAAGGCCATAAAATTACACAGGATATCGCAAGAGACACATAGTGTTCCTATTAAGTTTACCACTCTATGGACAGCTGTAGAGGCTTTCCTTCCGAAGCCAAAGGGGGGGAAGAGCAAGATCGAAGAGTACGTTCAGAATGTTTGTTCTTTGCTTTCGTTGATGTACGCTAAAAAGGTGCTTACATACAATTCAGATTTTTTCAAAAAAAGTTGCTCTGATGTTTGTGATGCTATTGCATTTAAGCTTGGGGCAGATAGATACGGGCTAGATGCTTTTGCTAAGTTTATATGTTGCGAAGAGTATGGTGATCTTCGCGATTCTGTTTCATATTGTGTTTCTGACTATCCAATCGTAAGGTATAAAATAAAAATATTAAACAATAAATTTGGAAGCCCAAAGAAAATATTAGAAACTATCAGTGAGCACAAAGAAAGGCTCGGGATACATTTGCAGCGTATATACATATCTAGGAATTATATAACACATGATGCAGATGAGCAAAGGTATCTCTTTACCTTGACTACGAATCTGCACTCATATCTTGATGAGATTCTAGCGTACACGCTTAAGACTGCGCACGAAATGGAAAATATTGATACGAGAAGCGATTTGTTTGGAGTTGCAGCTGCAAAGCAGAGAACATACGAGAAGATGCTGTCTGGAATAAAAATGTGCACTGTCGATAACTATAAAACTGTTTTGAATTTATAATTTTCAAACAATGTTATCGCATCTTCTGCTATCTGCTTGTAGAGGTCTACCCAGAATCATTATGTTGATGTCTATTTATATTTCTATGGCGCGGAATATGATGTTGTTGACTTTTGTAAACTTTGATTGAGTGTGTTTGATATTTATTGTGCTATTTTTCAAGAAATGGCGTTGCTAGCATCTTGGATTCTTAAAGTATGTTTTATATATGTATGGGGCATGAGGCCGCGTAGCGGCCTCATGCGTTTTTATCTAGTCCACGAACTCGCACCCCTGCGCTTGCAGCATCTTGTCCACCCAGGTGCGGTCCCAGGTGCCGTCCGCTATGGCGGCCATGACGCGGGTTTCCTTCTCGACCATGGCGCGGGTCCTTTCCAGCACCGCCGGGGCGTCGTCGGGGCGCACCACCACGATGCCGTCGCGGTCGCCCGCCACGATGTCGCCGGGGGTCACCACCAGCCCGCCGCAGGCGATGGGAAAGTTCACCTCGCCCCCGCCGTTCTTCATCGGGCCGTTGGGCGAAATGCCCGTGGCGTACACCGGAAAGTTCATGGCCTCGATTTCCTCGGCATCGCGGATGCACCCGTCAATCACCAGCCCGGCCAGGCCGCGCTGCCGCATCCAGGTGGTCATCTGCCCGCCCACGATGGAGTAGAACGGCTCGTCATGGGCGTTGACCACCAGCACGTCGCCGGGCCGGGCCATGTCCATGGCCTTGTTGAACAGCAGGTTGTCGCCCACGCGCACCCGCACCGTCAGCGCGGTGCCCAGCAGGGTGGCGCGGTTCATGGGGCGGATGCGGGAATGCATGCAGGCCATGCGGTTCATGGCGTCGCCGATGTTGGAAACGGGAATGCCACGGAAGGCGTCCACCAGTGCGGCGTCGGGCCGGGTGATGGTGGTGCGGACGCGGTAATAGGGGTTGGTCATGCGGGACCTCGTACGTTGTTTGCGGCGCGCGTTTCGCCCCGCCCGGCAGGGCCGGTGTGGGTGTGGCACGGCGTGAGGCGGCACCGTGAGGGTTGGGGAAATTTTGGGGTGGCGCGGTGGGTCGGTCAGGCCGGAAAGGCCATCAGGGCGCAGCCTCCTTCAGCCGGGCGGTGATGAACCCGTCCACGGCGTCGGTGTAGGCGCCGGGCAGACCCAACTGGTGGTTGATCTCTCCATGGGTAAGCGCCTGGGGCAGCACGGGCGTTGTGCGGCCTGCGCGCGCCGTCTTTGCGGCAAAGGCCTCTGCCGCCGTGCAGGGCTTGTCGGCCCGCTTGGTGGAGCACACCAGCAGCATGGGCACGGCGCCGGTCGTCCACTGCTGTTGGGGCGAGGCCTTTACCCAGTAGGACGGGTTCTTGCCGAAGGCTTCATCGTAGAAGCCCAGGTGGCGGTGTTGCATGACGGCGGGTACGTCCATGGCCGCGGAATCCAGCACTACGGTGCCCGCCACCGGGCGGTCGAGCAGCGACGGCGTGGACGAGACCAGCGCCACCAGATGCGCCCCCGCCGAATGGCCCATCAGGATGATGCGCGACGGGTCCGCGCCCCAGCCGGGGGCGGCATCGGCCACGCGGCGCACGGCGGCGGCCACGTCCCCGGCCTGTTCCAGCGCCATGGCATCGGGAAGCATCCGGTAATTGATGCTCACCAGCACGAAGCCCTTGGGCAGCCAGCGGGCCAGCTTGTTGTCCATCAGCCCGGGGTTGGCCTTGTCGCCGATCTTCCACGCGCCGCCGTGCACCATGACGATGACGGGGGCGTGCTGCGGATTGGGCGGCAGGTACACGTCCACGCTCTGGGCGGGGTGCGGGCCGTAGGCTTCGGACAGTCTGCGGCTGCCGGGCACGATGGTGGCAGGGTCGAGCGGGGCGCTGCCCCGGCGGGCGGCGGCGCCATCCTGCCGGTTTGTCGTGCCATTGCCCGATGTGGTGTTGCCCGGTGTTGTGCTGCCGGACGCGGACCGCTCGGCCCGGCGTTCGCGCAGCTTGTCGAGGATGGGGCCTGCGGCGGCGTCGGGCGCAGGGCAGGCCACGGCCACGGCCAGCAGGGCGGCCAGCAGCAGGAGCGGGAAGGGAAATCTGGTGCGACGGGCAGGCATGGGGTGCCCTCCGGATGAGGGTCGGCGGGGATGTTGCGGCGTGGCGGGCGGAGGGCGGCCAGCCGTGGCGGCTGTAGCCTCTGGGAATTCCATTCTTTGTGATGAGCAGGTACTACAAATAAAAGTTTTGGGGGGAGGGGGCACGGGGGAGGAGACCCTTTTTCAAAAGGGTCCCTCCCCCGCAAGAATGAAGTCTTCCAGCAGGCGGCCAAGCGGGCAAAATACCCGTTTGGCTCACCAGACCATGCGCAGCTTGGCCCCCATGTCCGAAATCTGCCGCTTCAGGTCCGGGATGGTGTACTGCCCGTAGTGCACGATGGAGGCGATAAGCGCGGCGGTGGCGCCGCCCCTGGTGATGGCGTCGTACATGTGCGCCGGGCTGCCCGCGCCGCCGGAGGCGATGACCGGGATGGTCACGGCGTCGGCAATCAACCGGGTCAGGGTCAGTTCGTAGCCGTCCTTGGTGCCGTCCGCGTCGATGGAGTTGACGCACAGCTCACCGGCGCCCAGCGCCTCGCAGGTTTTGGCCCATTCTATGGCATCCATGCCCATGAACTTGCGGCCACCGTGGATGACGATCTCGTAGCCGGAGGGGATGGTTGCGGACTTCTCCACCTGCTTCACGTCCATGCCCACCACGATGGCCTGCGACCCGAAGGCCGCCGCGCCCTGGCTGATGATGTCCGGGTTCTTCACCGCGCCGGAGTTCACCGACACCTTTTCCGCCCCGGCCACCAGCACGGCCCGCATGTCTTCCACGGTGTTGATGCCGCCGCCCACCGAGAAGGGGATGAAGATTTCCGAGGCCACCCGTTCGACCACGTCGAGAAAGATGCCCCGGTCCTCGTGCGAGGCGGTGATGTCGTAGAACACGATTTCGTCGGCGCCCTGCTCGTAGTAGCGGCGGGCGGTTTCCACCGGGTCGCCGATGTCCACGTTGCCCTCGAACTTCACGCCCTTGGTCAGCCTGCCGTTGCGAACGTCCAGGCAGGGGATGATGCGCTTGCTAAGCACGGCTGGCCTCCTTGCAGTAGGCGTAAAAATTGCGCAGCAAGGCAAGGCCGGGCCGACCGCTCTTTTCCGGGTGGAACTGCACGGCCCACAGGCCGGGGCCGCCGTGGATGGCGCAGAATTCCTCGCCGTAGGTGCACGTGGCGATGACGTAGCTTTCCGGCGGGGCGGGGTAGTAGCTGTGCACGAAGTAGAACTCCGCTTCCGGCTCGATGCCCTTCAGCAGTTCGCACGGGCGCTTCTGGACGATACGGTTCCAGCCCATGTGCGGCACGCGGATGGGCCTGCCGTCCTCTTCGGTCCAGGCGGCGTTGAACAGGCGGCATTCGCCGGGCACGATGCCAAGGGCCTTGGTGTCGTTTTCCTGGCTGTAGTCCAGCATGATCTGGCAGCCCACGCAGATGCCCAGCAGCGGCTTGCCCGCCTGCACCTGGTCCTTCAGCACCTTGTCGAGTCCGGTGGTGAGCAGTTCGTTCATGGCCTGCCCGGCCGCGCCCACCCCCGGAAAGATCACCCCGTGCGCCCCGGCGATGACTGCCGGATCCGCCGTGATGACGCAGGGAATGCCCAGGTGGTCCAGCGCACGGCGCACGCTGGTCTGGTTGCCTGCCTTGTAGTCGAGGATCGCGAGCATGTTCCTGTCCCTCGTGTTGCTTGGCGGCAATGCCGCCGTCCGCGTGCAGGCCCGTTGGCACGGTGTGGAGCCGGGCGGCGCCATCCGGGTGCCGGGATCCACATGACAAAATTCGGAAATCACCCGCCGGGGCTGGCCAGGCGGGGCTGGCCGGGGCGTGGTGAAGGCAATGCGGTAGCATCAGCGGGCGGTGGGGCGCAAGGGGCGGCGCGCGACGGCGCATGGCGCGGAGTCTGGCGGGTGGCGCGTGCCGGGCGGGGGCGCGGGCGCTGTTGCTGCGGCATGCCGGGGCGCGCACTGCCGTCAGGGCGGAGTGCCCGCTTGCGGTAGCGGAATTTTCTGCCCCGTACTTTCCCATCAATGTCAAAAACAGGGGGCCCGGCCCTTCCGCCGCCCCGTGCGCGTCTTGCCAAGCGCGGGGGCGCGCGATATAAGAGCCGGATTGCTGACGGCGCGTGGGTTCATTCTTGCGTGTTCCGTAACAATCGCGGGTGGATGGCCGTTCCCCCGCGCCTCGCCGCGCCGGAACGCCCCGCACACTCCTCCCGCCTTTGACCCGGCAGCCCTCTTCTTTCCCGCCCCTGCGGGGCAACCCTGTTACCAGACAGAGTCCAATGCCCAAACGCACCGATTTGAAGCGGATCATGGTCATCGGTTCCGGCCCGATCGTCATCGGGCAGGCGTGCGAATTCGACTATTCCGGCACGCAGGCCGTGAAGGCCCTGAAGGAAGAAGGCTACGAGGTGGTGTTGGTCAACTCCAACCCCGCCACCATCATGACCGACCCCGGTCTTGCCGACCGCACCTACATCGAACCCATCGAACCCGAGACGGTTGCCGCCATCATCCGCAAGGAACGGCCCGACGCGCTGCTGCCCACCCTGGGCGGCCAGACCGGCCTGAACACCGCGCTGGCCCTTGCCGCCATGGGCGTGCTGGAAGAATGCGGCGTGGAACTCATCGGGGCCAACAAGCAGGTCATCGAAAAGGCGGAAAGCCGCGAACTCTTCCGCGAGGCCATGGCCAACATCGGCCTGAAGGTGCCCGCCAGCGGCATTGCCCGCAGCATGGAAGACGTGCGCCGCCTGGGCACCGAAATGCCCTTCCCGCTGATCATCCGCCCCGCTTTCACCATGGGCGGCACCGGCGGCGGCATCGCCTACAACATGGAGGATCTGGAAGAGATCGCCGCGCGCGGGCTTGCCGCCTCCATCAAGCACGAGGTGATGATCGAGCAGTCGGTGCTGGGCTGGAAGGAATTCGAGATGGAGGTGATGCGCGACAAGGCTGACAACTGCGTCATCATCTGCTCCATCGAAAACTTCGACGCCATGGGCGTGCACACGGGCGACTCCATCACCGTGGCCCCGGCCCAGACCCTGACCGACGTCGAGTACCAGATGATGCGCGATGCCTCCATCGCCATCATGCGCGAAATCGGCGTGGAAACGGGCGGCTCCAACGTGCAGTTCGGCATCAACCCGCTGAACGGCGACATGGTGGTCATCGAGATGAACCCCCGCGTGTCGCGTTCGTCCGCGCTGGCCTCCAAGGCCACCGGGTTCCCCATCGCCAAGATCGCGGCCAAGCTGGCCGTGGGCTACACGCTGGACGAAATTCCCAACGACATCACCCGCGAGACGATGGCCAGCTTCGAGCCGTCCATCGACTACTGCGTCACCAAGATTCCGCGCTTCACCTTCGAAAAGTTCCCCGGCGCCAAGGACGAGCTGACCACCTCGATGAAGAGCGTGGGCGAGGCCATGTCCATCGGCCGTACCTTCAAGGAATCGTTGCAGAAGGGCCTGCGCTCGCTGGAAGTGGGTGCGCCCGGTCTTGGTTCCGCCTTCCGCTGCAAGGGTCCGGAGCGCGAGGACATCATGCGCAAGCTGCGCACGCCCAACTCGCGCCGCATCTTCTACGTGCGCCACGCCATGCTCGACGGCATGACCGTGGAGGAAATCCACGAGGCCACCGCCATCGACCCGTGGTTTTTGCGCCAGATGAAGGACCTGATCGACATGGAAGCCGAACTGCGCGACTTTGCCCTGGGCAACGCCATGACCGTGGAGAACGCGGAACTGGTGGCCCTGATGCGCCGCGCCAAGGAATACGGCTTTTCCGACCGTCAGCTGGCCGAAATGTGGAAGCGCCCCGAATCGGACGTGCGCACCCTGCGCAAGGCCATGGGCATCACCCCCACCTACTATCTGGTGGACACCTGCGCCAGCGAGTTCGAGGCGTACACCCCGTACTACTACTCCACCTACGAGACCGGCCATGAAGTGGCCGTGGAAGACCGCAAGAAGGTCATCATCCTGGGTGGCGGACCCAACCGCATCGGCCAGGGCATAGAGTTCGACTACTGCTGCTGCCACGCATCCTTCGCGCTGAAGGAAATGGGCGTGCAGGCCATCATGGTCAACTCCAACCCGGAAACGGTATCGACCGACTACGACACCTCCGACCGCCTGTACTTCGAGCCGCTGACCTACGAGGATGTCATGAACATCATCGAGGCGGAAAAGCCCGACGGCGTGGTGGTGCAGTTCGGCGGGCAGACCCCGCTGAACCTGGCCGTGCCGCTGATGCGCGCTGGCGTGCCCATTCTGGGTACCTCGCCCGATTCCATCGACCGCGCCGAAGACCGCGAACGCTTCCAGGCCCTGTTGCAGAAGCTGGGCCTGCGCCAGCCCGCCAACGCCACGGTCATGTCCCTGCCCGAGGCGCGCTGCGCCGCCGCCCGCATCGGGTACCCGACGGTGGTGCGGCCCAGCTACGTGCTGGGGGGGCGGGCCATGGAAATCGTGTACGACGAGGAGCAACTGGCCGAGTACTTCGCCAATTCGGTGGGTGAAAAGCCCAAGCACCCCATCCTTATCGACAAGTTCCTGGAAAGCGCCATCGAGGTGGACGTGGACGCCCTGTCCGACGGCACCGACGTGTACGTGGCGGGCATCATGGAACACATCGAGGAAGCGGGCATCCACTCCGGCGACTCCGCCTGCGTCATTCCGCCGCACACCCTGCCCGAGGCCATCGTCAACGAGATCGCCCGGCAGACCGTGGAACTGGCGCGCGAACTGCGCGTGGTGGGCCTGATGAACATCCAGTTCGCGGTCAAGGACGGCCTTATCTACATCCTTGAAGTGAACCCCCGCGCCTCGCGCACCGCGCCCTTCGTGTCGAAAGCCACGGCGGTGCCCCTGCCGCGCCTGGCCACCCAGATCATGCTGGGCGCCACGCTGAAGGAGCTGGACCCGTGGTCCATGCGCCGCGCCGGCTACTTCTCGGTGAAGGAATCGGTGTTCCCGTTCAACCGCTTCCCAGGGGTGGACATTCTGCTCGGCCCCGAAATGCGGTCCACGGGCGAGGTGATGGGTATTGCCTCCAGCTTCGAGGAAGCCTATCTGAAGGGCCAGCTTGCCGGCGGGCAGCGCCTGCCCGAAAGCGGCAAGATCTTCATCTCCGTCAATGACCGGGACAAGCTGCTGATTACGGAAGTGGCCAGCATGTTCGCGGACCTTGGCTTCGAGGTGCTGGCCACCAGCGGCACCGCCAAGCTGCTGCGCGAAGGCGGGGTGCCCGCCACGGCGGTGCACAAGGTGTACGAGGGGCGGCCCAACATCGTGGACTTCATCAAGAACGGCGATATCGCCCTGGTGCTCAACACCGCCTCGGGCAAGCGCACCGTGCAGGATTCCAAGTCCATCCGGCAGGCCACGCTGATGTACGGGGTGCCTTACAGCACCACCGTATCCGGGGCCAAGGCCATCGCGCAGGCCATACGGGCCAGCCGCTGCTGCGGGGTGAACGTGAAGAGTTTGCAGGAATACTACGGAACCAACTAGAAGACCGACAACGGGACCGGGCCTCAGGCCCGGTCCTGCGCTTTGGGGCCACGCGCACTGTGGCGAACGCCGGGCGAACGCCAGGCGAGGCCAGACGAGCGTTGACGAGCGGCTGGCGCATGACTGGCGCACGACATGACCACAATGGGCGCGTAACGGACCGTCTGCATCGAGGTAGAGCATGATCAAGCATTACTGCGGCATCTTCGGCATCTACAACCACGTCGAAGCGGCGCGCATGGCATACTTCGGCCTGTACGCCCTGCAACATCGCGGGCAGGAAAGCGCGGGCATCGTCACCTGGGACGGCCAGAAGCTGCGCGAACACCGGGGCATGGGCCTGGTGCCCGACGTGTTCAACGAACGGCACCTGGGCAAGGAGCTGAAGGGCAACATCGCCGTCGGCCACATCCGCTATTCCACCACCGGGGCCTCGCTCATCCGCAATGCCCAGCCGTTCCTGGTGCGCTTCAAGGGGATGGAAATCGCCATCGCGCACAACGGGAACCTGACCAACACGGTGGAACTGCGCGACGAACTGGAGCGGAAGGGGTCCATCTTCCAGACCTCCATCGACAGCGAGGTGTTCGTGCACCTCATCGCGCACAACATGAACGGCAAGACCTTCGAGGAAGCCGTCATGGCCGCGTGCAAGCGGGTGCAGGGCGCGTATTCGCTGATCATTCTCGCCAACGACAAGCTCATCGCCATGCGCGACCCGCACGGCATGCGCCCGCTGGCGCTTGGCCGTCTGGCCGGTTCGCCGGTGCTGGCATCCGAAACCTGCGCCTTCGACCTGATGGAGGCGGAATTCATCCGCCCGCTGGACCCCGGCGAAATGCTGGTCATCGAAGGCAACAGCGTGAAAAGCTACAGCCTGGTGGACGAGGACAAGAAGCCGCCCACGCGCCAGTGCATCTTCGAACTGGTCTACTTCGCCCGGCCCGATTCCATCGTGTTCGGCGAGGACGTGTACCAGTGCCGCAAGGAGATGGGGCGTCAGCTGGCTCTGGAATCGGCCCCGGACGTGGACTTCATCATGCCCTTCCCGGATTCGGGCATCTACTGTGCGGTGGGCTTTGCCCAGCAGTCGGGCCTGCCGTACGAGCACGCCATGATCCGCAACCACTACGTGGGCCGCACGTTCATCCAGCCCTCGCAGGACATGCGCGACTTCGGCGTGCAGGTGAAGATCAACCCGGTCAAGAGCATGATCCGGGGCAAGCGCATCTGCATCGTGGACGATTCCATCGTGCGCGGCACCACCATCCGCACCCGCGTGAAGAAGCTGCGCGAACTGGGCGCCAAGGAAGTGCACTTCCGCGTCAGCTGCCCGCCCATCAAGCACCCGTGCTTCTACGGCATCGACTTTTCGTCCAAGGGCGAACTGATCGCGGCCAATCATTCCATTTCCGAGATCGAGCGCTTCATCGGGCTGGATTCGCTGCACTACCTGTCCATCGACGGTCTGCTGCGTTCCGTGTCGCACCCCGAAAACTACTGCCTGGCCTGCTTCACCGGCGACTATCCCATCCCCTGCGCGGGCGGCGGGTGCAGCAGGGCGTGCCTGGAAGTGAGCGATTAGGCGGACGGCGTGGAACGTGCACGTGCGGCCAGGGCCGCGCGTGACCACGAAAATCCTGCATGACAAAGGGGGCCGCAAGGCCCCCTTTGTTGTCGTGTCCGTTCGCGCCGCCTGCTGGTGGTGTCAGGCGGCGGGCTTTTGCATGAAGGTGATGCCGTTGTAGACGTGCAGGTAGTCCAACCGGGAGGCCACGTTGCCGCCCGTACCAAGGTGGCCGGTTATGTCCGGCATGGCCACTTCGTCCACCAGTTGCTTGATCATCCCCGGAATGCCGTAGAGGTGGCTTGGAAACCATTCACGCCACGCCTTGAGCTTCATGGGAATCCTGCCCAGGATCCTGTTGGCCAGGGCAAGCACCGGTTGCGGAATGCGCTGCCTGCACACGAGGTGGTTGCGGTGGTTGAACGCCGTCCCCCCGGCATACTTGGGGAAATACCCGGTGCCCCAGTCTTCGATGACGTACAGCCCGCCCGGTGCCAGGTGCGGGTACAGTATCTTGAAGCTGTTCAGGGTCAGGCTGCCCACGTGCGAGCAGTCGTCGATGATGATGTCGAACCGGTGTACGCCGTTTTCCGTCATGATGCGCTGGAACAAGGCCGGGTCGTCCTGAAGGCCCTGGTACATGCGCACGCGATCGCTGGAGAAGCTTCTTTCGCACCGGGCCATGTCCACGCCGATCACCCTGGCCTTGGGGAACATGCGCGAAAACGTCTCCAGCGAATGCCCGTCGAAAATGCCCAGTTCGAGGATCACGATTTCCCGGTCGAACAGTTCCGCGAAATACTTCCTGTACAGTTCGAAGTACATGGCGGGCTTTGCCACGGCGGTCTTGTCGCCTTCGTACAGCTTGTAATAGTCTTCAATGATCGCATCCATGGTCATCGTGGATTCCTCGTTTGGGGCCGTTGCGCCTGTTGCGCCTGTTGCGCCGGATATGCCGGAGAGTGCAGCGCGGTGCGCTGCGCCGGTGCGCGGGCAGGGGAAATGGCCAAGGCTGCCCGTGGTGGAAGTTTTGCACGCACTATGGCGTAAACGCAAGGGTGGGGGGAGGTTGGGCCTGCCTGTGTGTTTTCAGGGTACCTGTTGACCCGCCCCGCGTTTCGGGGGAAGAGAAGGACGCCGCGCCCGGCGCGGCCCGTCCGGCCATATTCGGCAATGTCCGACTCGTCCGGCTACATCCGGCCCGTCCGGCTACATCCGGACATATCCGGTCCGTCCGGTCATATCCGCAACATCCACAGGATTTCCACGGCATGAGCGAGTGCACCTGCGGCGAACGCCGCACCGACTGGATTCCCCTCGGGCGCGACGTGCTCGATATCGAAATAGAGGGCCTGACGGCGGTACGCGACAGGCTTGGCCCCTCGTTCGAGGCGGCCTTGGCGTTGCTGGCGGGCTGCCGGGGCCGCGTGGTGGTCACCGGGCTCGGCAAGTCGGGCCTGGTGGGCCGCAAGCTGGCGGCCACCCTGTCATCCACCGGCACCCCGGCGTTCTTCCTGCACCCGGTGGAAGGCGCGCATGGCGACATGGGCAGCCTGCGGGCGGAGGACGTGGTCATCGCCATCTCCAATTCCGGCGAGACGGACGAACTGAACGCCATCCTGCCCAGTCTGCGGGCCATCGGCACGGCCATCATCGCCATGACCGGCACGACGCAATCCACCCTGGGCCGCGCCGCCGACGTGGTGCTGGATTCCGGCGTCCCGCGCGAGGCGTGCCCCCACAACCTGGCCCCCACGGCCTCCACCACGGCGGTGCTGGCCCTGGGCGACGCCCTTGCGGTGTGCCTTATCCACTGGAAATCGTTCACTGAAAATGACTTTCTGCGCTACCACCCCGGCGGTTCGCTGGGGCAGCGCCTGCGCCTGCGCGTGCAGGAACTGATGCACACCACCGGCATTCCGGTCACACAGGACGACGTGGGCCAGGAAGAGGCCGTGCGCGTGCTGGACAAGGGCGGCTTTGGCGCGGTGGCCGTGGTGGACGGCAGCGGCAGGCTGATGGGCATCCTGACCGACGGCGACGTGCGCCGCGCGGTGATCAAGGGCGACTATGCCCCGCGCACCCCGGTGACGGCCATCATGACCCGCAATCCGCGCAGCGCCCGCAGTGATCAATCGGTGGCGGAACTGCTGGACATCATGGAGCAGAAGGCCATCACCGTGCTGCCCATCGTGGACGATGCGCACCGCCTGCTGGGCCTCATCCACCTGCACGACCTGCTGGGCAAGGGCGGCGTGAGCTTTGCCGGGTAGGCCCGGCGCGTACCCCGCATCGTACGTTTCCGCACCCCGCGTTTCGTCACCCCAACACCGCCCGGAGCCAGCCGCATGAGCGCCAAGCGCGTGCAAGACAGTGAAGTGGTGATGACCCACCGCCCCCTGCCAGAGGATGCCAACCCGGCTGGCAACGTGCACGGCGGGGTCATCCTGAAGCACATCGACCTGGCCGGGGCCGTGGCCGCCATGCGCCACTGCCGCACCGCCGTGGTGACGGCCTCCATCGACCGCATGGACTTTCGCGCGCCGGTGCACGTGGGCGAACTGATGCAGTTGAGGGCCAGCGTGAACCTTGCGGGGGGCACCTCGCTGGAAGTGGGCGTGCGGGTGGAGGCGGAAAACCTGCTCACCGGCGAATCGCGCCACGCCGCATCCGCCTACCTGACCTTCGTGTCCATGGGGCCGGACCGCAAGCCCGTGCCCGTGCCGGAACTGCTGCTGGAAACCCCCGCCCAGCACCGCCGCAACCGCGAGGCGCAGCGCCGCCGCGAGCAGCGGCGCGACGAGCGCAAGCGCGAAAAGGCCGCGCAGGAAGCGCTGGCCACGGCCACCGTGGAAGAGGTGGAACACTACTACTGACGGGCGGCACGCAGACCGAGGGGCTGGCCTTGCCTTCCCCTGCCCCTGGCGACCTGTTCGCCGCGCATCGTACCATTCGGCCCGTGGTTTCACGCCACGGGCCGTCGTGTTTCCGGCGTCCCGGTCTTTCCGCCATTGCGGCAGCGGCCGCCACGGAGGGCACGCGAGCCGCTGTCACCCATGATAATTCTGGCCTGCGCCGCGTCGGGCGGGCCATGAGGTATGTCCGCGTCCGCATCCCCATGCGGGACGGCGGGCTCCCCCATGCCTCGGGAGGCCTCATGCGACACGGGCGGGTGTCAGGCCGCACGGGGAGGCAGGGATTGCTTCTGGCGGTTGGGTGGAGGGTGGCCCGTGGTGAACGGGGGACAAGGGGGGCGGTGATCCCGTGTGGGCGTGCCATGGTGCCGCCGGCGGATGGTTCCCGCCATGAGCCACGCGGCGCCCGCCGCCAGGCATGCGGCGAACAGCCACGGCGTGGCCGGGGCGGAGGGCGCGTCGGTGGACAGCATGTGCAGCAAGGGCCGCAGCAGATCCGCCACGGCGGCGGGATCGGGGGCGGGGGCCGCACCGCCGGAACCGATGGCCGGGGCGGCCTCGGCCATGCGCGCGGCGAGGCCGGGCGGCACGCCGGTCAACAGGTCGGTCAACATGTTGGACACTGGGGCGAGCAGCAAACCAATCGGGAAACCGGACATGGGACCCCCTGCCCGCCAGGCTGGATGCTGGTGGGGCTTGTCCCATATCTAGGCAGTGGATGCGACGGCGACGTGGCGGCGGGGTGACGGTCCGGTGGCGGGTCATCCCATGGGCCAGACCCGTCCGGACCAGTCCGGACAGGCCCCGGCGGACGGAAGGTACGTCAGTACTCCGGCCTGGGCGCCCGGGCAGAATGCCCGGCAAGGCGGGCGAGGTGCCCGCTTTCTCCGGCGGCTCAGGGCCGCGTGTCCAGCAGTGCCAACACGGTTTCCGCCAGCCCTGCCCCGCCCTCCGCATCGGGCCGGTCGCGATAGGTGTAGCGCACCCGCAGCCATGGCCGGTCGATGCGGATCAGCCGGTCCAGGCGCACCGGCGTGCCCAGCAGCACGAGGTCGCACGGGGTGGCGTTGATGGTGGCTTCCAGGTCGTCCAGTTGCCTGCGCGAATAGCCCATGGCGGGCAGGGCCTTGCCCAGGTGGGGGTAGTTCTCGAACACCTGTTTCAGCGTCCCCTGGGCATACGGACGCGGATCGGCGATGCGGCCCGCGCCGTGCATTTCCGCCGCCGCCTGGGCAGCGCCGAAGGGCAGCCCGCCGTGGGTCAGGGTGGGGCCGTCCTCCACCAGCAGTACCCGCGCCTTGCGGATGGCGGCGGGGTCGTCCACCTCGATCACCGAATCGGCCAGCAGCACCCGTGCACCGGGGTTGGCGGCGGCTATGTTGGCGCGCACCGTGGCCACCTGCGCGGGCGTGGCGGTTTCCACCTTGTTGATCACGGCCACATGGCACATGCGCAGGTTGGTTTCGCCGGGGTGGTAGGCCAGTTCATGCCCGGCGCGCAGCGGGTCGCACACGGCCAGATGCACGTCGGGGCGAAAGAACGGGGTATCGTTGTTGCCGCCGTCCCACAGCAGCACGTCGGCCTCGGCCTGGGCCGCCGCAAGGATGCGCGCGTAGTCCACCCCGGCGAATACGGTGATGCCCGCGTCCACCAAGTGTTCGTATTCCTCGCGTTCCTCCACCGTGCAGTCGGCGGCGTCCATGTCCGCCTGGCTGGCGAAGCGCTGCACCGCCTGGCGTTCCAGGTCGCCGTAGGGCATGGGGTGGCGCACGACGACAGGGCGGATGCCCCGCGCCAGAAATGCCGCGCACAGGTGCCGGGTGACCGGCGATTTGCCGCAGCCGGTGCGCACGGCGGTAACGGCCACCACGGGCTTGTCCGCGCGCAGCATGGTGGCGGCGGGCGACAGCAGGCGAAAGTCCGCCCCGGCGGCCAGCGCCAGCGAGGCGGCGTGCATGACCGCTTCGTGCGATACGTCGCTGTACGAAAAGATCACCTCGTGCACGTTGTTGTCGCGGCACAGGGCCGCCAGTTCCCGTTCGGCCAGGATGGGCACCCCGTCCGGGTAGCGCGGCCCGGCCAGGGCCGCCGGGTAGCAGCGTCCGTCGATGTCCGGAATCTGGGCGGCGGTGAAGGCCACCACGTGCACGGCGGGGTCGTTGCGCAGCAGTACGTTGAAGTTGTGGAAGTCGCGCCCGGCGGCGCCCATGATCACCACGTTGCGCACCCCGGCGCCGTCGGCGGGCACGGGTGCGCGGCAGGTGGCGGGGTGGTTGTCGGCATGGGCGGGTTGGCCGGAGTAAGCGGGGTTGGCGGCGCGGGATGATCTGGTCATGCGGCGGGCCTCCTGTGGTGGCGGTGCTGCGCGGGGGAAAGCTGGCGACGGTGCCGGGGATAGTGGACGGGTATCCCCCATATTCATATGGGGGATATTCCCCATGCTATGGCAAGGTATGCGGACGGCGTCAACCTGTGTGCCGGGAGGGTCCGCAGGGGGTGCGCACTGCTGCCGCGGTTGGCTGTGTCTGATAGTAGCTGGCAACGCCCGATCACGCCCAAGCATACCCGATCACGTCCGATTGTGACAGGGCGTGACCAGTTGTTGTCGGCGCGGGTTGACGCGGCCCGGCGCGAAACGGTGCAAAACGGCGCGGCCCCGTGCCGCGCCGGTATCTCAGGCGGCGGTTATGGTGCCGCGTTCCACGGTGAACAGGGCGGCATCCGGCGCCGCCGTGCGCAGCATGTCCACGGTGTGCGGGTGGCAGGTGAAGAACAGGATCTGGTGCGGCTTTCCGTGTGCGAGGGTAGCGGCATCGCTCGGGGTCTCGTCGGCAGCATTCGGGGCCACGCCGTCCCGTCCGTCCCGTTCCCCGCACAGCTCCGCCAGGGCGGCGGCGGTGCGCGCCGCGCGCTCCGGGTCGAAGTTGACCAGGATGTCGTCCATGATCAGCGGCAGCGGCTCGGCGTGCAGGGCGTGGGTGCGCACGTAGCCCAGGCGCAGGGCCAGGTACAACTGCTCGCGGGTGCCCCGGCTGAGGTGCTCGTGCGGCACCGGTTCGCCGTCGGCGGGCACGGCGCGGGGTACGCCGTCTTCCAGCGATGCGGCGATGGACTGCCAGCGCCCGCCGGTGATGGTCCGGAAGATGGCCGCCGCTTCGCGGATGACGTGGGGCTGGCGCTCCCGCTCGAAGCGCCGCCGCGCCGTGTCGATGAGGTGGCGGGCCAGGGCGTTGCGGCTCCATTCCAGGGCCATCTGGCGGGCCGATTCCAGCAGGGCGGCTTCCTGCCTGCGCAGGGCGGCCACTTCGTCAGCGGTGGCCACCTGCTCGCGCTGCACGCGCAACGCGGCGGCCTTGTCCACCAGTTCCGCCTCCTGCGCGGCCAATGCGGTAAGTTCCCCGGCCAGTTCGTCGCAGCGGGCCTGCATGGCCTCGCGGTCAGCGGTGGTCAATTCGGCGCGCAACGCGGCCAGCGGGTCCGCCTGAGGGCTGGCGGGTGCGCCATCGGGCATGCTGCCCGTGGCGGGAACCGAGATGTCGGGCAGGGCGGCGGTCAGGTGGCCGGTCAGGTCGCCCTTGCGGCGTAGCAGTTCCTGCCGCTCGGCAAAGGACGCGGCACGGCGCAGGAAGTCTTCTCCGTCGGCGGCGCCGCCAGCGGTCAGAAGCTCATCCACGGCGGCTTGGGCGGCGGCATGGGCGGCGTCCGCCTCGTGCAGTTCGGCGTGCAGTTCCGCGTGCCGGGCGGCCAGCCTGTCCCGCTCGGCGGCCATGGTCACGGCGGCTTGGGCGGCGGTGGCCAGCGCGTCCAGCGTGGTCAGCGTGGTCGGTGCGGCCAGGGGATCATCCCTGCGGGCGGCGTCGGGCAAGGCGCTGGCGCAGTCGGCGGCAATGCGGACCAGCGGGGTTTCCAGCGCGGCCAGTTCCGCGTCCAGCGCGGCGCGGCGGGCGGCAAGACCGGCGGCCTCGTTGTCCAGGCGCAGCCAGTCGTCCATGACCCCAAGGGCATCGCGGGCCGTGGCCGGTGCCAGCTCCGGGGACAGGCCGCGCTGGGCCAGCCAGGCGCGCCAGGCGTCCGTGGCCGCGCCCGCCGTGGCGGTTGCGGCGTGCAGCGCGGCGTCGGCGTCCTGCACGGCGGCAAGGGCCTGCTGTTCCCGTTCGCGCCGGGCGGCCAGTTCCGCCAGTGCCCGTTCCCGCTCCTGCCGCCGGGCCTCGGCGGCGCGCAGGTCGGCCAGCAGACGGTCCACCCCGGTCAGCAGGGCGGCGGCGGTTGTGTCATCCCATTCCTGCCCTTGGGGGCACAGCGGGGCAAGGGCGGGCATGGCTCGTGCCACATCAGCCAGCGCGGTCACCTGCGCCGCAAGGGCGGCAACGCGGGCGGCCAGCGCATCGGCCTGCGCCGCGCGGGCCATGCAGGTCTCCACCCGGTCGAACAGGCCGGGGGCCGCTTCGGGGGTGAAGGATTCCGGCAGGTCCAGCGCGGCGCGGTGCGCGGCCCAGTCGGCGCGGGCCTGATGCAGGGCCGCTTCCGTCGCCTCGTGGACGTACAGGGCCTGCATGTGCCGGGCGCGCAGGGTGGCGCAGTCGGATTCGCGGGCGGTGGCCTCGGCATCGGCCCTGTCGCGCCGGGCGCGTTCGTCGCGGGCGCGCTCCAGCGCGCGTTCGGTCATGTCCACGCGGTCGGCAAGGGCAGAACCGTCAAGGGCAGAACCGTCAGGGGCAGATCCGTCAAGGCCAGATACGTCGGGGGAGGCATCGGCATCGGATATTCCCCCCGCGCGCAGCAGGCGAACGGCGTCGGCGCGCAGTGCGTCACGGCGTTCGGCCAGTTCCCGGTGCCGCGCGGCAAACTGGGCGGCGCGGGCCGCATGGGCGGCCTGTTCCGCCGCGTTGCGCCGGGGCCAGCCCGTTGCCAGCAGCGCAAGGCCGCACAACGCGATCACCGCACACAGGTACACGGGGACCATTCCCATGGCCGTGAAGGGGGCCAGCCCGGCCAGACCGGACAGCCAGGCCAGTGAAGACGCGGCGGAAATGTCCAGAGTGCCCCGCATTGCCGCCAGCAGCAGCCCGGCGGACAGCGCGCCCGCCGCCAGCAGCACGCCGCCAAGGGCCAGCAGCGCCACCGACGTGCGGGCCACGGGCGCGTTGGCGGCGTGGTCCCGCTCCGCGCGGGCGGCTTCGGTCGTGCGTTCCGTCTCCAGCGCAAGTCCGTTGGCCACCTGACGCAGGCGGCGCACGGCCTCTGCCCGGCGGTCCAGTTCTTCGCGACCGGGCGCGGTGATGGCCCGTGCGGCCATGATGGCCTGATCGCGCCGGGCGGAAAGGTCGTCCAGTTGCGCGGCCAGTTCGTCGGCCCTGCGGGCGGCCTCGCGGGCGGCGTCGGCGGCATCGGTGACGCTGCGGGCGCGTGCGGCCAATGCCTCGCGGGCACGGGGCGAGGTGTCGAAGTCGCGCAGGGTGTCCGGGGTCCAGCCGGGGGAAATGTCCGTCAGCGACCGGGCCAGCGCCCCGGCCTGCACGCCCTGTTCGGCGCGCAGCCCCGGCAGTTCCGCCTGCGCGGCCCCGGCCTGCGCGCGCAGGGTGCGCAGCCGTTCGGCCTGTTCCGCGTCCGGCGTGGCGGCGGGGTCCGCGCCCAGCGCGTCGGCCTGGGCTTGCGCCAGTTCCGCCGCGTGGCGGGCGGATTCATGCTCCACGGCGCGTCGGTCACGCTCGGCACGGGTCTGGCGCAGGTCGGCCCCGGCGGCGTCCATGGCAGCCTCGTGCGTGGCGATGGCCTCGCGCGTGAACAGCGAACGGTCGAAGCCGCGCACCCGCTCCGGGGTCCAGTCCGCGCCAAGGGCGGCCAGCAGCCGTTCCCGGTCGGCGCGGTTGCGTTCCAGGTCCGCCAGCAGGGCGGGCAGGGCGGCGCGGGCGTTGCGGTAGCTGGTCTTGCGTTCCAGCAGGGCACGCAGTTCCGGCGCGGCGGCCAGCAGCCGGGCGTCGGGCGTGCGCTGCGCCAGCGTCGCCTCCAGCGCCGTCAGCTGTCCGCGCAGTCCCTGTGCTCGCAGCCCCCGTTCGGCGGCGCGTTCGCGCTCCCGCTCGAAGCGGGCCTTGCCGTCCTGCGGAAAGCGTTCCACCACCATGTCGAGCCGGGCCAGTTGCCCTTCCACGGCCACCAGTTCCTGCCAGTGCCGCCACACGCCCAGCCGGCGTTCCAGCGCGCGGTGCTCGGCCTCGCGCCCGGCGCGGTCGGCGCGCACCCCGGCCAGCCGGGCGGACAGGTCGTCCAGTTCGGCGGACAGGGCGTCGTAGCGGGCGGTATCCCGTTCGTGGGTGCGCAGGCTGGCGCGCAGGGTTTCCAGTTCCTTCAGCGCGTCGTTGAGGGGTGGTTTGCGGCCCTCCGGCAGGTACAGCGCGGCCATGCGGCCCGAAAGGTCGTCCAGCAGTTGGCTGGGCGGACGCAGACCCTGCCCGGCCCCCGCGCCCAGCAGCACGTTGCGCGCGCCTTCCGCCGAGAGCGAGGAAAATTCCTGCAATTCCGAAAGGCTGAACCCGTAGATGTTGCGGTAGAGGTCGGGCGTCACCCCGTGCAGCAGGGCGGCGGCCAGTTCCGCGTCCAGCGGCGTGCCCTGGGCATCGGTGAAGGTCAGCGTGCCGCCGTGCGCGCCGGGGCGGCGGGTAAGCCGCACCACGCCGCAGCGGTCGGTGTGCAGGGTCAGCGTGCCGCCCGCCTCCGCCGCGCGGCCCGAAAGGGGCACGCGGTGCGCGGCGCGGCTGCGCGGGTAGCCCGCCAGCATGGCCCGGAAGAAGTCGAGGCAGGTGGATTTGCCCGCCTCGTTGCTGCCGAGGAAAATGGACAGCCCCGGCTGCAACTGCGGAATGGTCTGGCCCGCCAGAACGCCGAAGCCGTCGATGTGCGCGCGCTGGATGTACATCAGTCGGCCTCCAGCATGTCGCAGCAGATGCGTTCGGCGTCGTCCAGCAGGGCGGCCAGGTCTTCGGGCGCCAGGGCGTCGGACGGGCCGAGGAAGCGGCGGCCGCGCGGGCCGTCGTACAGCGGGGCGAGCACGGCGGCGGCCAGGGCGCGCAGGGCGGCGGTGTCCGGCAGGGGGGACGTGTCCGGTGATGTGGCGTCGGGTGGCGCGCCGGGTGATGGCGCGTCCGGTGATGCGGTGTCGGGGGCAGCGGCGTCAGGCGGTGCGGCGTCAGGCCTGCCCGTGGGGCAGGCGGCGCCATCGCCCGCAGGCGGTTCCGGCAGGCCCCGCGCGGCGGCGGCCACGCGCAGCACCTCGCCCAGCAGGTCGTCGCGGCGGCGCAGCGCGTCCATGTCCACGTCGGGCCGGGTGCGCAGTTCGATGTCCTTGACCCAGGCCAGGGGATCCAGCGAGGCACCGGCCTCGCGCAGCATTTCCAGCAGGCCTTCCAGCGCGCCGGGACGGCGCAGATGGCGGTCCAGCGGGCCGCGCCCGTGCAGGATGACCCGGAACAGGGTGGCCTCCACCGGGAAGGCGGGTGCGCCGGGTTCGCTACCCGCCGCATCCCCTGCGGCGGCGCGCTCCATGGCCTCCAGGATGCGGCCGTGCAGGGCTTCCAGCGAGGCCGCGCCGTCGGGCGTGCCCGCGTCGTCGGCGTCACTGGCTCCGGCACCGCCAGTTCCGCCAGCGCCGCCGATTCCGTCAATCCCATTGGTGCCTATGGCCACCTCCACCACCTGCCAGCGCACCGGGGCCAGGGGCCGGAATGCCGTTTCCACCTCGCCGTCGTCGTGCACGGTGACCAGGTGGCAGCCGCGCGGGCCGTCCTCGTTGATGTGCAGTCCCTGCGTGGAGCCGGGGTAGACCACGTGGGGCCGCGTGCGCAGCACCTGCGGCAGGTGGATGTGCCCCAGCGCCCAGTAGTCCAGTCCCGTGGCGGTCAGGTCGTCCAGGGTGCAGGGGGCGTAGCGGCCCGTGTCTCGGCTGCCGGGCGTGGTGCCCACGTTGCAGTGCAGCACGCCGATTTGCGCCGCGCCGGGGGGGACGTCCACGTCCTGAACCATACCGGGGACCATGCCCTGAATCGGGGTCTGTACCGTGGCCGCGCGGGCGAAGCGTTTGGCCAGGTTGCGGCCCTCGCGGTCGGTCTCGTGGCTGATGCCGTGCACCACGGCCACCACCCGTCCGTCGCGCGTCACGGCGTGGGATTCCACCTGCGGGCCGAACACGGTGACCCCGTCCGGCCAGTGCAGCGAGTGCACCCGCGAGGTGAGCGGGTCGTGGTTGCCGTGGGCGATGAACACCCGCACCCCCGCGTCCACCAGGCGCGCGCAGCCGTCGCGCAGGGCCACCTGGGCGCGCAGGCTGCCATCCTCGTGGTTGTGCACGTCGCCCGCGATGAGCAGGGCGTCGGGCCGTTCGGCAAGGCACAGCTCCACCAGCCGCTCCCACGCGGTGAAGGTGGCGCGATGCAGCCGGTCGGCCAGGCGGGGCGAAAGGTCGCGCGAGACGCCCGCGAAGGCGGCGTCGAGGTGCAAATCTGCGGCATGGACGAAGCGGAACGCTGGCATGGGTGACCGTGGGTTGAGGTGCGGGGTGCGGCGGAAATTGCGCCGATGTGCCGCGCGGCAATGGCGCGCCATCTGTCTAGCACGGCGGGCGGTGGGCCGTCACCGTGCCCGCGCCGCAAAGGGCGGCTGGCTGGGGGTGGTGTGGTCAGGCCGGACGGGACTGCCTGGCGGGGCGAGGCATCCCATCGGAGTGCGCTCCCGGTCCCGACAAACGCGCCCCGCTTCCGGCCCCGCCGCCCCTCTGCTAGAACGTGGGCATGGCGCAACGCTGGATCATGCATATCGACATGGACGCCTTTTTCGCGTCCGTGGAGCAGATGGACGACCCTTCCCTGCGGGGCAAGCCGGTGGCCGTGGGCGGCTCGCACCGGGGGGTCGTTTCCGCCGCGTCGTACGAGGCGCGGCGCTTTGGCGTGCGCTCTGCCCTGCCCATGAGCACGGCGCTGCGGCTGTGCCCGCAGCTGATCGTGGTGCCGGGGCGCATGCGCCGCTACGCCGAGCTTTCGCACCGCATCATGGACGCGCTGCGCGAATTCTCGCCGCTGGTGGAACCCGCCTCGGTGGACGAGGCCTATCTGGACGCCACGGGGCTAGAGCGGTTGTTCGGCCCGGTGGAGAACATGGGCATGGCGGTGAAGGCCCGCGTGCTGGACGTGACCGGGGGGCTGACCTGTTCCGTGGGGGCGGCGCCGGTGAAGTTCCTGGCCAAGATCGCCTCGGACGTGAACAAGCCCAACGGCCTGTTCATCCTGTATCCGGAAGACGTGGCGGAATTTTTGCGCACCCTGCCCGTGGGCCGCATACCGGGGGTGGGCAAGCGGTCACTGGATGCGCTGGAGCAACTGGGCGTGCGTAGCGCGGGCGACGTGCTGCGCTATTCGCGCGAATTCTGGGAACGGCGCTTCGGCAAGGGGGGCGTGCACCTGCACGAGCGGGCCAGCGGCGTGGACCCGCGCGAGGTGGAGCCGTATTCCGAGCCCAAGTCGGAAAGCGCGGAGAACACCTTTGCCGAGGACACCGCCGACCGCGCCCTGCTGCGGCGCTGGCTGCTGGCGCAGGCCGAGCGGGTGGGTGCATCGCTGCGACGGCAGCGGCTGGCGGGCCGCACCATCACGCTGAAGGTGAAGTACGCGGACTTCCGGTCCATATCCCGCAGCCACAGCCTGCCGGAGCCCACGGCATCCACCGAAACCATCTTTGATGAAGCATGCCGGTTGCTGGATGCCCTGACCCTGGCGGACAAGGTGCGGCTGATCGGGGTGGGGGTGTCCAACTTTGGCCCGGCGCACCACGGCCCGCGCCAGCTCACCTTGCCGCTGGAGATTCCCGGCAGGGGAAAGGGCGGGAAGGAGTCCGGTCAGGACCGGAAGGGCCGGGAAACGACAGGCCGGGGGAAGGGCAGGGACGCCGGGGCGCGGGGCGCGGACGGTGCGCGTTCCGTGGGAACATCCGCCGAGCATGATGAACAGGACGGACCAGATGGGTTGGACGGGCCGGAAGAACTGGCCGGGCCGGGCAGGCAGTCTGGGCAGGCCGCCCCCGCCGCATCCATCCCCCCGCCGGACGAGAAGCGTCGCAAGAAACTGGACGCCGCGCTGGACGCCCTGCGTGACCGGCATGGCCGCGAGGCCGTGGTGCGTGGTCGCCTGTTCGGGTTCGATTCAAGAAAAAAGTGACGCAGGGTCGGTTCGTTGCATAACGGTTATCAACCCGACTGAAAAGTTTGGGAGGAGCGGCAGTCGTTACACGAGCGCGAAGTGCAAGTGTTACGGATGGCGACAGCAAGGATTGGGGGGCCGGGGGAAGGAACCTTTTTTGAAAGGTTCCTTCCCCCGGTCGCGTTCGAACTTTGCCTTCTACCCCAGCAACACGGGATTGCACCGCTCGCAGGTGGCGAAATCGGGCGTGAAGGCATGCGAGCCGATGACCGTGACCGGGCGCATGCCTTGCAGCGAGTTCAGCAGGTAGGCGTGGCGGAAGGCGCGCAGTTCTCCGGCGCGCACGGTGCAGTCGCGCACGGGCAGCAGTTCGCGCACGGCGGCCAGGGTGGTGCTGGGCAGGCGGCAGCCGCCGGTGGGGGTGCAGAAGCAGTCGCCGTCGCCGAACAGCAGCGCGGCGGTGGTGGCCTCGGTCACGATGCCGCCGGGCTGGGTGAGCACGGCGTCGTCCTGACCCAGGGCGCGGGCGGCCCTGCGTTCCAGGTAGCAGAGCATGTAGTTCATGGACTTGTGCAGGGCCAGCGATCCCGGCGTGGCGGGCGGGGCCAGGCGCAGGCCGTAGGTGCGGTCGGGCGCGGGCGGGTCGTAGGGGGCGGCGGTGACCAGCGGGGCCATGGCCGCGTCCTCGTCCTCCAGCGGGGCGATGATGTTCACCCGGGCCTGCCGTTCGGCAAGGCCGTTGGCGCACACCACTTCCGCGATGACCGCCGGGTAGTCCACGGGCTCGGCCATCAGGCCGAAGTGGTCCAGGCTGGCTTGCAACCGCGCCAGGTGCGCACCCAGCCGGCTGGGGCCGTGCCCGTTCCACAGGATGGTCTCGAAGAACCCGGCTCCGTACCGGAAGGCCGGACTGCCGATGTCCAGCCGTACCCCGCCCTCGTGCAGCGCGCCGCCCCGCCAGTGGATCATGCGCATACCTCCCGAAAGTTGGCTGCCTTGGCCCATGTTTCCTCGTATTCGCTTTCCGGGTCCGAGTCCACGACGATGCCGCTGCCCGCGCAATGTTCGAAGCGGCCCGTGGCCGCGTCGTGCCAGCCGGTGCGGATGGCGATGGAGGCGTCCATGGTGCGGGCGTCGGCGATGGCCAGCAGGCTGCCGCAGTACACCTCGCGGCTGTGCGGTTCCCCGGCCTCGATGATGGCCAGGGTGCGGCGCTTGGGGCAGCCGGTCACCGACCCGCCGGGAAAGGCGGACAGCAGCAGGTCCAGACAGGTGCGGTCGGGCCGCAGGGTGCCGGTGACGTCGGAATACATCTGTACGAGGCCGCTGGCCACGCCGCCCACGCGAAAGGTGGCGCAGTGCCGGGCCACGGCCACGCTGCCGTGGGCGCAGTCGGCAGAGATGTCGTTGCGCACCAGGTCCACGATCATGGATAGTTCGGCGCGCTCCTTGGGGGTGGCGGCCAGCAGGCCCGGCAGACCGGGATGCCAGGCGGGATGCGGCGTGCCGGGGCCGAAGGCCAGGGTGCCCTTGATGGGCTGCGACAGCACGCGGGCCTGGCCGCCGCCCGGCGCATCCACGCGCAGGAACCGCTCCGGCGAGGCGGACACCACATGGCGCCCGCCGATGCGGAACAATCCGTGGAAGGGCGCGGGTCGGGTGCGCCACAGGTGCAGCGAAAGGGCCGCCGGGTCCAGCCCCGGCGCATGCAGGCCGAAGCGGGTGGACAGGTTGCACTGGTAGGTGTCGCCCGCGCGGATGCGGCACAGCACCTCGCGCACGCCCGCCGTGTACCCGGCGCGGTCCAGCGAGGGTGGCAGAGCGGCGCAGCCGGCCAAAGGGGTAAAGGCGGCACAGCCGACCGGGGGGGTAAAGACGGCGCAGCCGGTGGGGGCGGTGAAAGCGGCGTGGCCGCCGGGAGTGGTAAGGACGGGCGGGGGGACGTCGGCCAGCAGTCGGGCGCAGCGGGCGGCCAGGTCCGGCGGGGCATTCGGGTGCACGGACAGGGTCAGCGCGCCGGTGGCCGGGTTCCAGCGGGCCACGGCGTGATAGCGGCGCAACAGGGCGTGGGGTAGCACGCGGGGTTTGGCGCTGCGGATGCCGAAGCGCGGCAGGCCGTAGGTGTAGGCCAGAAAGCCGAGGGCGATGTCGTGGTCGGCGCGGGCGGGCTGCCAGGGAAGGGGAGAAGTGTCGCGGGTGGGCGCGGCGGTATGCGTACCCGCGGGCGTCGGCAGGCCGAGGAAGGCGGCCAGCGCGGCGTCGGTGTGCGGGCCGGGTTCATGGTCCGGTGAGGAATCGCGATGCGGATGCGCGCTACCGGGTGCAGTTCCGGACGCGGGATCGCCTAGGCACAGTTCCTGTCGCGGGCCGATGCCCACGAGGCAGCACGGGCCTTGGCCCGCGCCGTCGGGCCAGACCGTCCAACCGGGGGGCATGGCGGTGTGGATGTGGGGGGCGCCAGTCGCGCCAGTCGCACCAGTCGCGCCGACGGGGTCGAGGTGCTGGCCGGATGCGGCGGCTTCCGCGTGCAGGGCATCCCCCGCGCCGGAATCCCCGTGCCCGGCGTACGCCCGGCCGACATTCGCGTGGTCCAGATCCGGATGGCACAGCAGCAGGTCCGCGCCCTGTCGGGCGCAGGACAGGGCAAAGGACGCGAAGGCGTCGGCGTCAACGCAGGCCGAGAGCGTGCAGCGCATGGCGTATCCACCACACCCCGTCCGGGGTGAGGAACGATTCGGGGTGAAACTGGTATCCCATTAGGGGCAGGCAGGCATGCCGGGCGGCCATGACCACCCCCTGCCCGTTGTGGGCCAGCACGCGCATGCCCGCGCCCATGGCGGACAGGTGCAGCGAATGGTAGCGGGCCACGGTGCGGACCTGCCCGGCGTAGTGCAGCGTGTCCGGCTTGCCGTGCACGCAGCCCGGCAGCGGCGCGGTGACCCCGCCGAAATGGGCGTTGATGATTTGCAGGCCAAGGCAGATGCCCAGCACGGGTACCGGCACGGGGCAGTGCGGGGAGTTGGGCGGGGCGCATGGGGGAGACACCGTGGCGGTGGGCGCGGTCGCGGACGGATCGGTGGGCGAGGTTGCGGCCAATTCGGTGGCCGTCTCGGCGGACTGACCGGCGGGCGGGTCGGTGGGCAGGTGGGCCTGCGCCCCGTCGCCCGCTGGGCCCGTTGGGCCGGTTGGGTCGGTTGCACTCGTTGCGTGCGGCACGCGCGCCACCCGCGTGGCCTCGCCGCCCAGCAGCGGCCCGTACTGCGGATACTCCTCCGGCGTGCCGGGGCCGGGCGAGATCACCAGCAGATCCCAGCGGGGGGCGGGGGCGGCGGGATTCGCCTCGCCGGGCGCATGGGGCCAGCCGGTCGTCGCCTCATCCAGCCGGTCCACCGGGATGACCGTGGGCACGCAGCCGGTGGCGGCCACCAGCAGATGTTCGAGGTTGCGCGTGAAGCTGTCGTGGTTGTCGGCAAGCAGGATGCGCATGCGATGGTGGGCCGGGCTAGGGGCTGTTTCTAAAACAGGGTTTTCGTTCGTTGGCAAGGAAAACGAGCCTGCCATGAGGGAGTATACTCTTATCGTATTTGACCGAAATGGAGGGCGAAGTTTGACCGCATTGCGCACGATGCCCGTAAGGTTCGCAAGCTCACCTAACGGGCACGCTTCGCGCCCTTCGGGTCGGTCCGCCAACGAGCGAAAGGACAATTTAGAAACAGTCCCTACCCCTCCATCCAGATAATGGACGCCTGCCGCCCGGTGGTGGCGGCGCGGCGGTAGGAGAAGAAGTCGTCGACCAGGGAGTGGGTGCACAGGTCCAGCCCGAAGATGCGCTCCGGCAGCAGGCCCGCCTCGGCAAGCTGGTGGCGGGTCAGCGTCCACAGGTCCATGGTGCGGCTGGCCGTGCGGAACCAACGGGCGAAGTCCTGCCCCCATTCCGTGGCGAAGTTGACGAATTCCGCCGCCGCCGGGCCAAGGCTGGGGCCGCGCACGGCCAGCACTTCGCTCGGGGGAAACCCGTAGCGTTCGCAAAAGGCGCGCACGCCCGACTGCGGAAAGCCGATGCGGTTGCCCCGCCACCCGGCGTGCAGCGCGGCCACGTACCTGCCGCTTTCATGCGCCAGCAGGATGGGCTGGCAGTCCGCCGTCTTGATCACCAGCCCCACGCCGGGGCGCGCGGTGGCAAGCCCGTCGGCCTGGGCCACCGGGGTTGCGGCCAGCGCGGCGGCCAGTTGCACCGGTTCCGGGTCGATGATCATGGCATCGCCGTGCACCTGCCTGGCCTCCACCCATTCGTCCAGGTCCAGGCTGGCGGCCAGGGCTGCGCGGTTGGCGGCCACGGCGGCAGAGTCGTCGCCCACCTCGTAGGAAATGTTGCCTCCGGCCCAGGGGCCGTCGGAGATGCCGCCGCGCCGGGTCTGGAAGGCGCAATGCACCCCCGGCACGCCGGGAAAGGCGAAGCGGATGCAGCGCGGGGTGACGTCGTCAGGATTGGCGGCGGGGGCGCCGGAACGGGAAAGCGGCGGAAAGGCCAGCGACGGGGTGGTTACAGCCATGTCAGTCCCTCCTCGGTGCACAGTGCGTGGACGGGGCGGTCCCATGGGGCCACGGGCAGCGCCGGTACGATCTGGAAGGCGTAGGCCAGCCCCACCAGCGCGGTGCGGGCCATGGCCGGGTGGGCCAGGAAACGGTCGTAGTAGCCCGCGCCGTGGCCAAGGCGGTTGCCCCGCCGGTCGAAGGCCACGCCGGGGATGACGGCAAGGCCGGGCGCGAAGTTGGGGGCAAGGCCGGGGGCGGCGTCCATGTCGATGGCCGGGCAGCGGGCGGGGTCCGGTTCCGCGATGCCGTAGCGTCCGGGTTTGAGGTCCGCCGCGCAGGCGCAGGGGGCCAGGCACATCTCGTTGTCGCAGTTGGCGGCGGGGGCGGCGTCCTGTTGGGGGGCGGCGGAGCCGGATGTGGAGCCGGATGCGGGAGAAGACGTCACGCAGCGCGGCAGCAGCACCTGCTTGCCATCCGCCCAGGCGGCGTCCAGCAGGCGGGCGGTGGCGGTTTCGTTGCGCACGGCCACGTACAGCAGTACCTGCCGGGCGGCCTGCCAGGCGGGGGATGCCAGCAGGGCATCCTGCGCGGTATGGCCCAGGCGGGCGGCCTCTTCGGGGGCCAGGGCGGCGCGGCGAGCCAGCATGGCGCGGCGCAGGGCCTGCCGGGCTTCGGCGTCTGGCGGGGTGGAGTGCGTCATGATGGTGTGCCGGAGCGGGTTTCGGGGTGTGTGCCGCCTGAAGTGGTGGACCGGGGGGCGATAAATATTGAAGCAACCCTGGAGCGGCCAGGCTGTCGTTGTCTTGCACCGCCGGACTTCCGCATCCGCTACGGGAGCGGCGTGAGGGGCGCGCTGCAATTGCCGTCGAAACGCCCCGCAGGGTGTTTTGTCAGGTGGCGGGTGCGTGGTGTAGAGTGCGGGCGCGGGCGGTACCCCATAGCCATCGGGCGGAAACCGCGCTCCACATCTCCCTCCCCGTCACGCAATCTAACAAGGAAGGCACCGCATGCAAAGCGCACCCTACTGGATAGCGTTCGGCGACATCCACGACGACGTTTCGCCCATCGCGGACATTCCCGGCCTGTCCGAGGCGGCGGGCGTGATCATTACCGGCGACATCACCGTGGTGGGCGGCGTGCACCAGGCCGAGCGCGTGCTGACGGCCATTGCCGCGCGCAACCCGGCCATCCACGCCCAGATCGGCAACATGGACAAGGCCGAGGTGACCGACTGGCTGGACGGGCGCGGCTGGAACATCCACCGGGCCGCGCGTGAACTGGCCCCCGGCGTGGGCCTGCTGGGCGCGGGTTATTCCACGCCCACCCCCTTCGGCACGCCCAGCGAGGTGCCGGAAGCGCGGCTGGCCGAATGGCTGGACGCGCTGCGGGTAGAGGCGGGCCGCTGGCCCCGGCTGGTGCTGGCCGTGCATACGCCGCCAAAGGACAGTTTGTGCGACAGGCTGGGCAACGGCGCGCACGTGGGCAGCCCGGCGGTGCGGGCGTTCATCGAGGCGGTGCAGCCGGACGTGTGCCTGTGCGGGCACATTCACGAGTCGCGGGCGGTGGACCGCATCGGACGCACCGTGGTGGTGAACCCCGGCGCGCTGGGCGCGGGCGGCTATGCCGTGGTCACCGCGCCGGAAGACGGCCCGCTGACGGCGGAACTGAAGGTACTGCGGGGGTAGCAGGGCGAGAGATGAAGAGCGGACGTGCCGGTTTGGCCGGTGAAACGACGGGGGGCTGGGCGGATCGTGCCGTCCGACCTGCGCCAGAAATAAGGCTTCCGAGAAGGATTTTATCCATCTATTACAGCATATTGCTTGTATTTGCCGATGTTTTTTCAGTTTTCTGTTGACACCGGGGGGTGACGGGCATACTTCTAACGACCCGACGGCAAGGCCCAGCCCACGCCGCCGGACCCGAATTCCGCAGGTGACGCGGGGTGGAGCAGCTCGGTAGCTCGTCGGGCTCATAACCCGAAGGTCGTCGGTTCAAATCCGGCCCCCGCAACCATATTTGAAGGCCTTACGGCAATCGCCGTAAGGCCTTCTGTTTTTCTAATTATCAGCGATTAGAAAAGGGATTATGAATACATTCAGGTGTGTTTGGCGCGAATTTTTGCCGTCCTGAATAATTTTAGGACGTTGTGGTGTATGATGGCTTAACAAATTGTGCTTATTCAGCAGGGGGTTTCAGGTGGGGCTTTATATTCATTCTCTTGAGAACATTCCAGAGGCAGTGGATAGGGACTATTTTGTATATCTACTGGATTATGGTTGGGATGAGCCGCTGGGTGAAGCCCTTATGAGAAATTATGCGATGATGGCTTCGATTGCTGCAAAAAATAGAGCGGTAGTAATTAAAGGAACTGAGGCTCATTTTCAGGACGAAGTGTTTTCATGGCATAATATCAACGGTGAAGATGCAGAGGAAATGCTGCCTGCTATTTTAATCACAAATCGGCATCCTGAAGAATTCCGCAGACGACATGCCCATGGTGATGGGCAACATGTTGAAAAAGAGTTGAGAATGATTTTGATTCCATTGCGAAAATTTTGCAAAACGACAACGGATGTTGTTGTTATTATCAATAGAATTTTTGAGGATATCCATAATAAAAAAGATTTAAAAGAATTTCGGATAGCAAAAGAGATTAAGCATGTGGAGTAGCCCCCATTTGGACCGGACACCCCGCCAACGATAGGAGATAGGTCTAGCCCTATGTCCAGACCTAGTGCTAACGGGGGAGCAGTGGTGGAAGTGCTGACCACAGCCCAGCG
>JAITSV010000074.1 GCA_031287575.1 Desulfovibrio sp. | reverse complement strand
GCAACTCTTTGCGTTCGCCCCTCGCGAGGTTCGGCGATTGCTTGTCGGGCACTATGAGATGCGTTACGAGATTCAAGAGTCGACAATCTACGTGCTGCGACTGTGGCACACCCGAGAGATTCGCTGAAATGGCTTGTATCTGCTCCAGCGGGGATTGCACCAGAGCATTGATCTCCTGATTAGTTGTCAAGGAAGCTCGCTCCCCATTCCCGCACATTCAAGGGTGCGTAGCCCTTGGTCCTCGTTTTAGCCAGGTAACTGGCCCACTCCACACAACGATCGATATCCCGCTCGTAGCAGGCATTATGGCGATTCAGATGGATGAAGTCAGGGTGTCTGTTGCCGTCTCTGCTTCGGTCACATCTTTGAAGGAGGCCAGGGTAGTCGATCCCAAGGGCTCTCTGCCAGAGTTGTTCAGCCTTCTCCATGTGGTTCCAACTGCTTTTTGTTAGGTTGCCATTCAGGAGGAGCATCACGTGGTAGTGTTGGTGTTTTTCACTGGATTGTTCACGTCCCCAGGCATACTGGTAGGCTATCCTCTCGCGGGATAAATAGCGTGTAAAACTGTTGAAAAAGCGCTGAATGTCGTCGTTTCCACGGGATGAATAGAAGTTTCTCGGATATCGTAAGTCAAAGCGGATGAAGAGCACTCTGCTGAATCTACTTGTCATGTACTCAATGCGGCCAATGATGGCATCAAGGATATCGCTGCGACAGGGTTTGTCGTCATATGCTTGAACTGGGTAGTCTCTGTGGGTTTTTTCTGTTATGAACATGATGTACTCCTTTTTTTGGCTATTGAATTAATGGAGAGTGTTATTGTTTACACAAGGAGAAGCCGACACTTGTGATGTCGGCTCTTGATAGGGCTAGCTCCGGCTAGCTGGTGATATGCTGGTGCGTAGTCTGTGTGCTTATGCGATGATGTTTAATTGTGATTTTGATTTGTGTATTTAATGTTTATGTGTAGGTTGTATTGGTGTGTGGTGTTGGTGTATTAAGTAGTATAGGTATTAAAGTAGTATAGGTATTAAATAAGAGAGATAATACCATTTTAGCATGTGTAATTTTTTGAATATAAAAGTGATATGCTGGATATTTGTGGGCTTGAATTTGATTGCTGGTGAAGTTTGATGTGCTGATTTTTTGTCAGACTTATTTTTTACATACTATGTGTGTAAAGAGATAGTATTCACTTGGCACGGCCTTGCTTGGCGTAACCCCCGCAGGGCGACCGACAACTATTTTGGGCTTGCTGACTCGTCCGTACCGGAAGGGCTTTCCTTGACTTCGGGCTAAGCTCTAGCTAAGTCTAAAATGAACAAGGAGTATCGCATGGAGGTTGCTATGAATATCGTCCCCATGCACCAGGCCAAGAGCTCTCTGTCGCAGCTGGTAAAACGTGCGGCCGGCGGTGAAACCATTTTCATCGGCAGCTATGGTCGAGCAGAGGCCGTCCTTAAGTCGGCCGCAAGTGCCAAGCCGAAAAAGCGCCTTGGGCTTCTGAAGGGCAAACTGAAAGTCCCCGACGATTTCGATGCTCCTCTGCCGCCGGAACTTCTTGCGGCGTTTGAAGGGAGCGAGGAATGAGACTGCTGCTGGATACCAACGCGCTTCTCTGGGCACTGACCGATTCCCCGCGCATTGAACCTGTGCGGGGGGTGCTGCTTGCTGATGAGAACGAGGTCTTTGTCAGTTCTGTGTCTTGGTGGGAGATCGCCATCAAGGCACGCATCGGCAAACTTGATGCCGAGTTGACCGTGCTTCGTGCTGCAGCGCAGGAGAGCGGCTTCCTTGAACTTCCCCTTCTTGGTGCGCATGCAGAGATGCTTGCGACCCTTCCGAGGCATCATAACGACCCGTTTGACCATATGCTGGTCTCCCAAGCCATGGCCGAACCCATGCGGCTAATTACCGGCGACTCGGTACTCTCCAGTTACACGCCGCTGGTGCTACAAATTTGAAGGCGTGAAGGGGAAAGTGCCCCTCGCTGAGTGTGCTGAGGGCACTCACTTGTCTCAGCCATGCCCTGTGGGGAACCGGGCACGCGATTGGGTGGGCAAAGCAGGAGGGGCGTGAGGCTGCAGGGGATGCCATGTTGCCAAGTTTGACCGACGAGTTGACGGTGTCGAGGCTTGACAGGCAGGCTTGACGAGTCGTGTGTGTTGTTGGCTGTATACGTAATTTCAGTGTGTTAGACGTCTTGGCGGTGCTTGGCGGTATGGGTTTGAGTGTAGCTTCTTTTTTTTAATAAAAACAATGTGTTGGAATATTTTTGGTGTGTCTAGCTAGAGCCTTCCCCTTTAGGGGAAGGCTCTAGTAATTGGCAGGTAGATGCGCGGGCAAGTCGAGGAGGGGCTATTTGCTGAGTCTGCCCTGCAGGCTCATCGCTGCGGCCCTGACCGTATCGGGGCTGAGGTGCGAATAGCGCTTGGTCATTTCAAGCGTGGTATGGCCCATAAGCTCGGCGACGGTGTACAGCGGCGTACCCCCTTGCACGAGCCAACTGGCGAACGTGTGGCGCAGGGTATGGAAGACAACTCGCTGTCTGGTGTCGCTGATCCCTTCGTTGAGCCCGAGTTGCTCGACGACGCGCTCGAAGGTGTCGGATACCCAGTTGCGCTTGGCCCCGTTCTGGGCCGGGAAGACGTACTCGGTGCCGTTCGAGACCTGGGCGCGCTCCGTGAGCATCGCCCTGACCTCGTCGGTCATGTACGCATGTCTGCTGTGTTTGTTCTTAGGGTCGCGGATGTAGATGGTCCCTGCCATGAAGTTGAGGTCCGTCCAGGTGAGCGCATGGATTTCACCGGCCCTGAGACCGCAGAAGAGGGAGAGCAGGGCGCTGTCGTGAGTGTCCTGTGATCTTTTCTTGAGCTCCGCGAGTAGGGTGCTTGCTTCGGATTCCGTTAGGAAGCGCATCCGCCTGTTGTCCTTGCGGGGTTTCTTGATGCGCGTGCAGGGGCATTCTCCGCTCACGATTTCATGATTCCGGGCCATGCCCCAGACTTGGGAGATAATGGCCAGCAGATGGCGGATGGTAGCCGCACTCCGCCCTGCGGTCATGGCGTTGTTGGCAACCTGTTCGATGAGTGGCGGGGTAAGAGCGCTGAGTGGGGAGTTGCCGAGCACCGGCTTGATCCACTTGGCGTAGTACCCGGATTCCGTCCTCATCGTCTGTGGCGTTTTGTGCAGGGTGGAGGAGGTCAGGTAGTGCCTCTCCCAGAATTCGTCCAGGGTTGTGGCCGCATGGGCTGCACGGCGCTCTTCAACAGCGGCCTGTTCGCGGGCCTCGCGCATCATCTCACGCATTTCGGCGAGAGACTGCGGGCGTCGCCCCAGCCTGATATTCTCAGTGATCCTGGCTCGCAGTTGAGATGCCTTCCGGCTGGTCATGCCTTCGGATGCCCACCCGGCACCTTCTTCCTTCGGTTTACCATCGGATTTGTACCGGATGAAGAAATAGCGATCAGGCTTAGAGCCGTGCTTGCGGGTCTGGCTTTCGCGGTAACGAACGCCGCGGTAGCTGGTGGAGGTCGTCGTGGTCATGGGTATCTCGCGGGGATGGGCATGTTTCACAGAGAGGGAGCCAGCCCCACTATAGCCCCACCCTCTGCGGGGTGACAACTCGAAATCTCGGGAAGGTTCAGGGCGCTTTTTTGCTAAATATTACTCTTCAATATTCTGTTTTTATGGTATAAATGTGATTTCTTGGGGTGAGTCGGGAAGGGTGAGGAATATCGTGGACTAACAAACTCATAACCCGAAGGTCGTCGGTTCAAATCCGGCCCCCGCAACCAGAACATCGAAACCCACAGGTTCGCGCCTGTGGGTTTTTGTCTTTCCGGGCGGGCTTCCAAACAAGGCGCCGATTTCTACCCTTCCTTCTCAAGCCTTTCCATCAGCCGTGCCATGGCCAGTTCCCGGCCCATGTCCAGCAGCAGCCCGTCGATCTGCTCGAAGCTGAAGCGCGAGCCCAGGTACAGGTGCATGTACCCGGCGGGCACGCCGCAGGGCGGGGCCATGGCCTCGGCCAGTTCTCGGGTGCGTTGCTGGGCGCGTCCGCTCCAGGGCCAGTCGGAGTCGGCCAGAAAGCCGATGGCGTGTTCCGCCCGCACGTGTTCGGGCCGCATGGTCAGGCCGGTCAGGCCGATATCCAGGTAGTGGTTGACCACGGCCAGCGGCTTCACCCCTTCGGCCAGGCTCACGTCGTCCAGCCCGTGCATGGCGGCGGTGGCCAGGATGATCTCTTCGTCCGTCCCGCGCGCGGCCAGTTCGCGCAGCACCCATGAGTGGTGGTCTTCGTTGCGGGCAATGAACGGATCTTCGGACTTGTGCAGGACGTAGTCCGCATCAAAGGCGTACACGAAGCGCTTCAGGCAGTCGTGCAGCAGGATGGCGGCATACAGCAGGCCCCGGTCCAGGGGCAGGCCGCGCGCCTCGTGCGCGTCGCCCAGGGCGCGGGCGTTGCGCAGGTCTTGCAGCACGTGCAGGGCCAGCCCGCCGATGTGCCCGTGGTGCGCGCCTGATCCGGGCGAGGCGGCAAAGCTCCACGCCGCGTAGCGGGGATGGGCGTAGGGCGTCAGCGGTTCGTCCAGTTCCATGAATTCCTCCACCAGCCCGCGCCACACCGGGTTGGTCACGGCGGGGACGAATTCCCGGCGGATGGCGGCCAGTGCGGGTTCCCCCTGAAAGCGGGCCAGCCGCCAAAGCTCGTGCGGCGGAATGATGTCCAGTTGCGGCATGGCTGCTTCCTGATGGGGGTCTCGGTCAGGCGCTCTTTGCGCTTCGTTCCTGCATTCTCCGGCGGTTTTTCTTGCGCGGCATTTCCGGCCCGCCGCTTCCGCCCGGTCCCTTGCCCTACTTGATGCCCGCCCGCATGAACGACTGCACGAACTGCCGCTGGAACAGCAGAAAGCCGATCAGCAGCGGGCCGGAGGTCATCAGCGTGGCCGCCGTGATGATCGACCAGTCCACCCCCTGCTCGGTGGACGAGAACACCTGCAACCCCACGGTGAGCGGGCGCGAATTGGTGGTGTTGGTGACGATGAGTGGCCACAGGAAGTTGTTCCAGTGGTAGCTGACCGACACCAGCGCGTAGGCCAGATACACCGGCTTGCCCAGCGGCACGTAGACCTTCCAGAGTATTTGCAGGGTGCTGGCGCCCTCCACGGCGGCGGCCTCGTCCAGTTCCTTGGGTATGCTCTTGAAGGTCTGGCGCAGCAGAAAGATGCCGAAGGCGGATGCCATGTACGGCAGGCCGATGGCCAGCGTGGAATCCAGCACGCCGATGGCCGACATGGTGCGGTAGTTTTCCACCACCAGCACGTCGGGCATGATCATCAGTTGCATGAGTACCAGCGCGAACAATATGCCCTTGCCGGGGAAGTCGTACTTGGCGAAGGCGTAGGCCGCCAGCGTGCACAGCACCAGTTGCCCGGACAGCACCAGGGTGACCAGCAGCACGGTGTTGACCAGGTAGCGGGCAAAGGGGGCCGCGTCCCACGCCGCGCGGAAATTGTCCAGCGTCAGCGGAGCGGCGAGCGTGAACCGGGTGGAAAATTCCGAGGGGTGAAAGGCCGTCCACACGGCGTACAGCAGCGGCAGCGCCCACAGCACGGCCAGTGTCCACGCGGCGGCGGTGTCCAGCACGCGGGCCAGGCCCCGGCTGTCGTAGATGTTGGTCTGGCTCATCTGTAGTGCACCTTGCGGTCGAGAAAGCCGAACTGGCCGATGGAGGCCAGCGCCAGAAAGCCTAGCAGCACCATGGTCAGCGCCGCGCCGTAGCCGGTATCCCAGTATTTGAAGCTGACTTCGTAGATGTAGTAGAGCAGCAGCGAACTGGCGTTGTTGGGACCGCCCTGGGTGAGCACGAACAGGTGGTCCACCATGCGGAAGGCGTTGATGGTGGCGTTCACCAGCACGAACAGGGTGGTGGGCATCAGCAGCGGTATGACCACCCGGCGGTAGTAGTACAGGCGCGATGCCCCTTCCAGCATGGCCGCCTCGGCCAGCGAAGGCGGTATCTGCTGCAACGCCGCAAGGTAGAAGATCATGAAGAAGCCCGCGTCCTTCCACACCGCCACGGCGATGACGCACGGCAGTGCCGTGGATTCGCTGCCCAGCCAGTTCACCCCGGTGAAGCCCAGCGCCCCGCGGATCTGTTCCAGCAGGCCGTATTCCGGCGTGTAGAAGAACAGCCAGATGTTGGCCACGGCGATCATGGGCAGCACCGTGGGCACGAAGTAGCACAGCCGCAGCACCGATTGCCCGGCCAGCCCCGCGTTGACCAGAAAGGCCATGGTCATGGCCAGCCCGATGGACAGCGGAATGGTGCCACTGGCGAACAACAGGTTGTTCACCAGCGCCTTGCGGAACACCTCGTCCTCCAGCAGGTACTGGTAGTGTTCCAGCCCCACGAACTGCGCGGGCGCGCCGCCCCGGCCATCCAGAAAGAAGCTGTGGAGGAAGGTGTTCACCGCCGGAACATGGGTGAACGCGGCGATGAAGGCCAGGGCGGGCAGCAGCAGGAGCCAGGCGTGGATGGTGCGCATGGTGGCGGGGCTGCGGAAGGCTGGGGGCACGGGTGGACCTCCGGATATGGCGGCGGACAGGCTGTGACGGCGGGCGGCGAACGGCGGTCAGGCTGTGAAGACCCGACGGGCAGGCCGTGGACGGCGCTGCCGCCTGCCGACGATGGCGCCTGCTGCCGGTGCTTCACGCGGTATCCCCAACCGGAGCGGAGCGCACGGCCCCGCCCCGGCCGGGGCGTTCATCCAAGCGGCAAGGTAGCCTTTCAATCGCCCGGCCCGGAGGACAGGCAGCGAGCGCGCGGGCCTACTTGCCGTAGCGGCGCAGGATGCGTTCCGCTTCCTTCTGGGCGTCCTTCAGGGCGTCGGCGGGCTTCTTGGAGCCGGTCACGGCGGCCTGGATGGCGTCGTCCAGCGCCTTGGTCACGCGCTGGTTGTCATGGGTGGACAGTTCCGGCACGGCGTGGGCCAGTTGGTCGCGGGCCACGGCGGCCACGGGGAACTTGGCCACGTAGTCCTTCATGGCCGGGGTTTCCCACGCGTCGGGGCGCACGGCCACGTAGCCGGTGTCGATGCCCCACTGGGCGGCGCGTTCCGCGCTGGTCATCCACTGCACGAAGGTGACCGCCGCCTTGCGCTCGGCGGGGGTGGCCTTCTTGAAGATGTAGAAGTTGCCGCCGCCCGTGGGCGAGCCGGGGCGGGCGCTGGCGGGCAGCATGCCCACGCCGAAGGGGAAGGGCGCGTTGGTGCGCACGTTGGTCAGGTTGCCGGTGGTGGTCCACATGATGGCGGTCTTGCGCTCGAAGAAGTCGCGCGGGGTGGTGGCCCAGTCGATGGTGCCCTTGGGCGACACCTCGTGCCTGTAGGCCAGGTCCACCAGGAATTGCAGGGCCTCGATGGCCTTGGGCGCGTCGAAGTAGGTCCTGGTGCCCTCGGCGTTCATCAGTTCCACGCCGTTCTGGATGGCCAGGGCCTGGAACATCCAGTAGGCGTACCCGGTGGTGGGAATGGCCACGCCCCACTGGGTGACCTTGCCGGAAGCGTCGCGCATGGTCAGCTTCTTGCCCATTTCCACCAGTTCGTTCCAGTTGGCGGGGCCCTTTTCGGGGTCCAGCCCGGCGGCCTTGAAGGCCTCCTTGTTCCAGTACATCACGATGGTGGAACGCTGGAAGGGGATGCCCCAGGTCTTGCCGCCGGTCTGGCTGTTGCGCATGAAACCCGGAAAGTACGCCTTGGTGAAGCCCATTTCCTCCGGCTTCAGGATGTCGTCGTAGGCCACCACCGCGTCCTCGTCGATGAGGGTGTACATGTCGGTGGACAGCAGCACGGCCACGTGCGGCGGCTCGCCCCCGCGCAGGGCGGTAAGGGCCTTGGTGAGGGTTTCACGGTAGATGCCCGCGTACACCGGGGTGACCTGGATGTCCGGGTGTTCCTTCATGAACTGCTCGGTCATGCCTTCCACGATCTTGGTGATGGGCCCGCCGACGGAAACCGGGAAATAGAAGGTAAGGTTCACCTTTTCCGCCAGTGCGGTGCCCGCCAGCAGGGTCAGCGACAGCAGGGCAGCCGCCGCCAGGGTGCACGCTTTTCTGAAGCCGGTCATTGTGTGATGCCTCCTGCGATGTTGCGTTGGGATGTGGGGCGTAACCCGCCGAAATCACCAATACGGGGCGAATGTGTCTGTTGTGTCGCGGGGGTGTGTCAGCGGCAGGTGCCGCGCCGTTCGCCGGTTTGTGCGTCAAAGACGTGGATGTGCTCGTCCGGGCAGTGCAGGTATATTTCCGCCCCCACGGCGATGTCCGACACGCCGTCCACCACCACCGAAAGTTCCTCGCCCCCCACGCGGCAGCCCAGCACGGAATTGGACCCCAGATATTCCACGCTTTCCACCACGGCGCGCCAGCCTTCGGGCACGATGCGCACGTGTTCCGGGCGGATGCCCAGCACATGGTCCGCGCTGTCCACCACGCTCACCGTGCCGGACCGGCTGCCCGCCACGCACACGCTGCCGCGCGCGTCGTCCAGTCGCACCAGGTTCATGGGCGGGGTGCCGATGAAGCTGCCCGCAAAGGTGGTGGCCGGGCGCGAATACAGTTCGGACGGCGTGGCGTTCTGCACGATGCGCCCGCCCTGCATCAGGATGATGCGGTCGGCCATGCTCATGGCCTCGGTCTGGTCGTGGGTGACGTAGACCATGGTCATGCCCAGGGTCTGCTGCAGGGCGCGGATTTCGCGGCGCATCTCGTGGCGCAGCTTGGCGTCCAGGTTGGAGAGCGGCTCGTCCATCAGGCACACGGCGGCCTCTGCCACCAGGGCGCGGCCCAGGGCCACGCGCTGCTGCTGCCCGCCGGAAAGCTCGCCCGGCTTGCGTTGCAGCAGGGCGGAAAGACCCAGGATGTCCACGGCGCGGGTCAGGCGTTTTTCGCGCTCCGCTTCCGGCACCTTGCGCACGGTGAGCCCGAACAGGATGTTCTCGCGCACCGTCAGGTGCGGGAACAGCGCGTACGACTGAAAGACCATGGCCAGCTGGCGCTGGGCAGGGGGCAGGTGGGTGACGTCGCGTTCGCCGATCATGATCCGGCCCGAGGTGACGGATTCCAGGCCCGCGATGAGCCGCAGGGTGGTGGACTTGCCGCAGCCGGAAGGCCCCAGCAGCACCAGCATGGTGCCCTGTTCCACCTCGAAGGAGACGTCGTCCACGGCGCGGACGTCGCCCCAGTGCCTGCTGACGTTCAGAAGTTGAATGGCGGACAATGCGACCCCCTGTCGCTTGGGGTTGAGTGGGTGTGGCGCGGGTCTGCCTGGCGAATGCGGGAAAAGGGATGGCCGTTACATACAACCGCGTGGGCAGCCGGAAAAACGGCACTGTTATGGACAGCATATGTTGCACACATTTGCAGTTTTGCGTCAACTGTCCGGAATTGTATGGTTAAACAGTCATGTCGCCCGATATGGTGACGGCGGGGCGGCGAATTGGTGACGTTGGGCCTGAATGGGACGGCATCCGCACGGCTGGCGGCGCGGTACTGGCAAGGCCTGTCGCCATGAAGAGACAGGGCAGCCTTGGGGCGCATGGATTCCGGGGGCCGCGCGCGTGGGGCACGGGGAGCCGTTCGCGACGGCAGGAAGGCCATCAGGCCTTCCCACCCAAGGGAT
>JAITSV010000068.1 GCA_031287575.1 Desulfovibrio sp. | reverse complement strand
GCTGAGAGAAATTAATAACGGGGGGAGAGAATGGTAAATTTTGGAAATGTTCCCTTTCTCTCCCCCGGGCCCCCTCTCTATCCCTCAAAACTTTTTCATTGGGCCACTGTCACCATGCTCTGTCTCGGCATAGAAACCTCGTGCGATGAAACCGCGCTGGCGCTGGTGCGCGACGGCGTGGTCATTGCCGACGTCATGTCCTCGCAGGCCGACGTGCACGCCCTGTTCGGCGGGGTGGTTCCGGAACTGGCCTCGCGCGAGCATTACCGGCTCATCGGCGCCCTGTGCGACGAGGTGCTGCGCCGCGCGGGCGTGACCGCCGCCGACATCGACGTGGTGGCCGTGGCGCGCGGGCCGGGCCTGCTGGGCAGCCTGCTGGTGGGCATGGGCTTTGCCAAGGGACTGGCCCTGACCACCGGCGCGCGGCTGGTGGGGGTCAACCATCTGCACGCCCATCTGCTGGCGGCGGGCATCGCCGCGGAGATGGCGTACCCCGCGCTGGGCCTGCTGGTATCCGGCGGGCATACCCACATCTACCGCATGGAATCGCCGCGCCACATGCCCCTGCTGGGGCGCACCTTGGACGACGCGGCGGGCGAGGCCTTCGACAAGGTGGCCAAGCAACTCGGCCTGGCCTATCCCGGCGGGCGCACCATCGACGAATTGGGGCGCAAGGGCAGGGTGAACCCCACCATGTTTCCCCGGCCTTACGTCGATAACGACAACCTCGATTTCAGCTTCAGCGGCCTGAAAACCGCCGCCGGGCTGGTGGTGCAGGCCAATCCCGCGCTGATCAAGGCCGCTCGCGCCGTGGCAACCGGTTCAGCCCTTTCCGCCGATGCATCCCACGTGGATGGTACGGAGCCGGATTCGGCGTTGCCCGATATCTCCGACCTGTACGACATGTGCGCCTCGTTCAACCACGCCGTGGCCGACACCCTGCGCATCAAACTGGAGCGCGCGCTGGTGCGTGAGAACGGCCCGCTGCCCGGCGCGCCTGCCGCACCGGCAAGGAAAAAGCGGAAAAAGAGCGGGATGGTAGCCGTTGCTGCCGCTCAGGCCGCATCGCCCGAGCAGGCGGCCCCTGCTGCCGATGCGGGGCAGGGCGGTCCGGCCCCCAATCCTCACCGCGCCCCCGTGCGGGCGCTGGTGGCCGCCGGCGGTGTGGCCGCCAACTCGTACGTGCGCGAAGCCCTTGGCGATCTTGCCCGGCGCGCGGGCCTGCCGCTGTTGTTGCCGTCGCCCGCCCTGTGCACCGACAACGGCATCATGGTGGCCCATGCGGGCTGGCGGCTGGCATCCCTTGGACTGGGGCACGGCCTTGCGCTGGAGGCCATCCCGCGCGGGCGCTCGATTCCCGATGATTTCACCATGTTCCGCAGTGTATAGAAGCGGGCTGACCGCGCCGTCGTGCTTGACACGCCAGCAGCGCCCTACTATTTCTTCATAGGTTGGCAGGAGGCGGGTCACCTGCCGGGGCATCGCCATGCGCGGTACGCCGCGCAGCCCCGCACGACGCTTCTGCCCATGCCGTTTCCGGGGTCCTGTCCGTATCGAGACCGGGCACAGACCGTCTCGGGTGCGGTCGCCGCACGCATATATGACCAAAAGGAGTGCACCATGGCCGTTCAGATCACCGACGCCAACTTCGAAGCCAACGTCCTCAAATCCTCCCTTCCCGTGCTGATCGACTTCTGGGCTCCCTGGTGCGGTCCGTGTCGCGCGATGGGCCCCGTCATCGACGAGCTGGCCGCCGAATACGACGGCAAGGTGCTCATCGCCAAGATGAACGTGGACGAAAACCCCGCCACCCCCTCCAAGTACGGCATCCGCGCCATCCCCACCCTGATCCTGTTCAAGGGCGGCGAAGTGGTCGAGCAGATCACCGGTGCCGTGTCCAAGAGCAGCATCAAGGACATGATCGCCCAGAAGGCCCTTGGCTAACATGAAGACATACGACGCCATCGTCATTGGAGGAGGGCCGGCCGGCATGACGGCCGCCCTCTATCTTTTGCGTTCCGGCGTGAGCGTCGCCTTTGTCGAAAAGCTGTCTCCCGGCGGACAGGTGCTCATGACCGCCGAGATAGAGAACTACCCCGGCTTTCCAAAGGGCATCCAGGGCTGGGAACTGGCGGACCTGTTCGCCGCCCACCTTGAACGCTACCCCCACGACAAGTACAACGATGCCGTCACCGCGTTCGAACCCGCGCCCGGCGCCAACCGCGTGCGCGTGGGCGATGAATGGATCGTCGGCAAGACCGTGGTGGTGTGCTCCGGCGCCCGCTACAAGAAGCTGGGGCTGCCGGATGAAGACCGCCTGGTCGGAAAGGGCATCTCATACTGCGCCTTGTGCGACGGCAACTTCTTTCGCGGCCAGAAGGTGGGCGTGGTGGGCGGCGGCAACTCCGCCCTCGAGGAATCGCTGTACCTCGCCAAGCTGGTGGCCAACCTGCGCCTGATACACCGCCGCGACGAGTTCCGTGGCTGCAAGTGCTACCAGGAAAAGGTGCAATCCGCGCCCAACATCGACATCGAGTTTTCCTCCGTCGTTCGAAAGCTGCACGGCGATACCGGCCTGACCGGCGTCACCCTGGCCGATGTGAAGACGGGCGAAGAGCGCTTCCTGCCGCTGGACGGGCTGTTCATTTTCATCGGTTTCGAACCCGTGGGCGACTTTCTGCCCGACGGCATCGACAAGGACCCGCAGGGCTTCATCATCACCGATACCGAGATGCGCACCAGCCTGCCGGGTGTCTTCGCCGCCGGGGACATCCGGTCGAAGGCCTGCCGTCAGGTGACCACCGCCGTCGGTGACGGGGCCACTGCCGCAACTGCAGCCTTCACCTACCTGGAACAGCTCGATGCGTAACGCCCTTTCACGTCTCCTGGCCGTTTTGCCCCCTGTGCTGCTGGTGCTGCTGCTTTCCGGTTGCGGCATCATCGACTACTTCTACCTGCCCCCGCCGGAAGAAACCGCGCAGGAACTCTTCGAGGCCGGCAACGACTCCATGCGCGAGAAGCGCTACGGCGAAGCTGCGGAATCCTTCAGCAAACTGAAGGAACAGTTCCCGTTCAGCCCGTACACCATCGAGGCCGAACTCTCGCTTGCCGACGCCCACTTCCTGGACGAGGACTACCTGCTGGCGGGCGAAGCCTACAAGGAATTCGAAACCCTGCACCCCCGGCACGAGGCCATTCCCTACGTGCTGTACCAGGTGGGGCAGTCGCGCCAGAAGGCCTTCCTGTCCATCGATCGGCCCACCACGGGCCTGACGGAAGCCATCCAGTACTACCAGCGCCTGCGCGAAAGCTACCCTGGCACCGAATACGCCGAGAAGGCCAAGCAGCACATCGCCGAATGCCGCCGCCTGCTCGCCGAGCGCGAACTGTACATCGGCGACTTCTTCTGGCGTGCCGAGCGCTACGGTGCCGCCTGGCGCCGCTACGTGTACGTGGTGGAAAACTTCCCGGAAATCGAGGACCTGCGCGACCATGCCGAAGCCAAGGGCAAGGTTGCCTACCTCAAGTACCGCCAGCAGCAGTCGCAGCAGGTGCAGGAACAGCGCGAAGGCTCGTGGAAGCGCTGGTTCAACTGGCTGTAGTCTCTACGGTACCTGACGCAGCATGACGCACAAGGGCGGCCCCCCGAGAGGGAGGCCGCCCTTTCGTTTGCCCTGCGGCAGCGGCACGCGCGAACCGCCTGGGCGCAGGCCCGCACGGGCCGTGGCGCCCTCATGCGATACGGCCCGCCGAAAGGCGTCCGCACGTCCGGCGGCAGCGTGGCCAGAAGCCGCCCGCGACGAAGGGAAACGGCCACCCGCCGGGTAAACGGATGGCCGCGAGCATGCGTCAACGAAAGGGCGGACAAGCAGGATGGCCTGCCAGCAGCATGGGGGGAGAGGTGGACGAATAAAGGGTGGACGGAGTGGCAGCCGCCCCGTTGTCAGTTCAAAAACCCGCGCACCCCGGTGAACACGATCTGCGCGGACAGGGCCGCCAGGATCAGCCCGGTGATCTTGCTGAGGATGGAAATGCCGGTGCGGCCCAGCATTTTTTCGATGGCCGGGCCGATGTACAGGATTATCCCCACGCACAACACCGCCGCCAGCAGGCCAAGGCTGGCCATGACCCGTTCCAGCGGGGCGCGCACCGTGGCGCCCATGACCATCAGCGCGCCGATGGTGGCTGGCCCCACGGTGATGGGAATGGCCAGCGGCACCACGCTGATGTCGCCGTTGACCTCCTGCACGCGCGAGGGCGAGGGGTCGCGCACCAGGGCCACGGCGGACAGGAACAGCAGCGCCCCGGAGCCGATGCGGAAGGCGTCCAGGGTGATGCCGAACAGCTCGAAGATGTACTCGCCGAAAAAGTACAGGCACATGCACACGGCGTACACGGCCACGCCCACCCGCACGGCCAGCCTGCGCTGCGTCTGGGGCGTCATGTCCCTGGTCATGGTCAGGAACATGGTCAGCACGAAGAACGGCGTCAGCAGAAAGAACATCTTCACGAAGGTGGTCACGAACAGGTTGGCGATGGCGCTCATGGATGCCGCTCCGATGGGGTGGCAGGGTGTGCATGCCCGGATGCCCCGCCCGACCGTATCGGGCTCGGCTGGCGGGGCAGGGCAGGCGGATTGTACAGCGCCGGGCGGTTCGCCGGGAAGGGAAAAGACCTCCGGGCGATCGCCCGGAGTTTCGGACGATGTCAGGCGCGGTGGACGGGCAGCGCGCCGAAGGACTGGCTGGTGGGCATGACCTCGATGCGGCTCACGTTGACGTGCGCCGGACAGGACACGGCCCAGGCGATGGTAGCGGCGATGTCTTCCGGACGCAGGGCGGATGCGCCTTCATAGAGTTTGGCGGCGCGATCCGCGTCCCCGCCGAAACGCACCACGGAAAATTCGCTTTCCGCAAGCCCCGGCTCGATGTTGGTCACCCGCACGCCGGTGCCGTGCAGGTCGGCCCGCAGGCCGCGTGAAAACTGCATGACGAAGGCCTTGGTGCCACCATACACGTTGGCACCGGGGTAGGCATAGGTGCCGGTGATGGACCCCAGATTGACCACGTGGCCGCGCCCCCGCTCCACCATGCCGGGCAGCAGGGCGCGGGTGACGTGCAGCAGCCCCTTGATGTTGGTGTCCACCATGGTCATCCAGTCGTCCAGGCTGCACCGGTGAGCGGGTTCCAGCCCCAGGGCCAGGCCCGCGTTGTTCACCAGCACGTCCACGGCGCGCCACGCCTCGGGCAGGTTCTGGAGCGCGGCCTGCACGGCATCGCCGTCGCGCACGTCGAAGCACAGCGGCAGGCAGTTGCCGTCACCCAGTTCCGCAGCCAGCGCGGCCAGCCGGTCCCGGCGGCGACCGGTGGCGATGATGCGCCAGCCGTCGGCGGCAAAGCGGCGTGCGGTGGCCGCGCCGAACCCGGCGGTGGCCCCGGTGATGCAGACGATGCCCCCATGGGAGGCGGTGCGGGAGGTTGCGGTCATGATGACATCCTGTGATCTGAAAGTTCCTGTAAAGGCGCGCGGTGCCCTTGGTGATCCGGAGGCAGGGCGGCCATGCCCGCACTGGCCCAGTCCTGGCTTCGTAATGGCGCATGGCAAGGCCGGGCGACGGCACGGAGGCGCATATTAGCCCCGGTGCGTCCGGCAGGCAAGCCGTTCGCCCGCACAAACGGTGGTGGATGCTCGACGGACGGCCATGAAAGGGACGTTACTGTGCCGCTTCTGCGTATCGACATGGAACGCACCCCCGTGCTAGGCTTGACGCAAACACTGCCGCAGTCCCATGCGGCAACGCTTCCGGCCTTGTCGCCGCACCCGGCCAAGCCAAATCATTCCCTTGCCGCACCGGACCGTCCCGCCGCACGTGGCGCATGTCCAACCGCAACACAGGAAGGCACACATGGCCCATACCTTCACCTATCCCCGCGACGTGAAAACCGTCTATTACTTCGGCACCTGCCTCGTGGACATGTCGTTCCCGCAGGCGGGCATGGCGGGCATCCACCTGCTGCGCCGCGCCGGGGTGGAAGTGGTCTTTCCGCAGGAACAGTCGTGCTGCGGCCAGCCCGCGTACAATTCCGGCTTCCTTGAAGAGGCCAGGGCCGTGGCCAGGGCGCAGATGAAAGCGTTCTCCAGGGCCGACTGGCCCATCGTGGTGCCTTCCGGCTCGTGCGCGGGCATGATGCGTCACCACTACCCGGAAATGTTCGCCAACGATCCGGAATACTTCGACGTGCGCAAATTTTCCGAACGGATATTCGAACTGGGCGACTTTCTGCACAACGCCCTGCACGCGCGCTACGAAGACAAGGGCAAGCCCGTGAAGGTCACCTGGCATTCCTCGTGCCACGCCATGCGCGAAATGGGGGCAACTGCTGCCGCCAAGGCGCTCATCGGCCAGCTGTCCAACGTGGAACTGGTGGAAATCGAGCGCGAGTATGAATGTTGCGGCTTCGGCGGCACCTTCTCCATCAAGCAGCCGGAAATCTCCGCCGCCATGGTGGCGGACAAGATCGAGGACATCCGGGCCACCGGCGCCTCGGCCATCCTTTCCGGCGACTGCGGCTGTCTGATGAACATCGGCGGGGCCATGGAGCACAAGGGCGTGCCCGTGGCGCCCCGACACCTTGCCGAATTCATATGGGAGCGCATCAATGGGTAGCCAGCACCTCGACTTTACGGCCAACGTCACCGAGGCCCTTGCCGACCGCCAGTTGCGCGCCAACTTCAAGTCGGCCCTCACCGGTCTGATGAAAAAGCGCGTGGCCGTGCTGCCCGACGCGGAAGAGCGCGAACGCATGCGCGACGACGCGGAAGCCGCCAAGCGCAAGGCCCTGGCCAAACTGCCGGAACTGCTGGAACGGCTGGAACGCAAGTGTACGGAAAACGGCATCATCGTGCACTGGGCCGAAACCACCGCGGAAGCCAACGAAATCATTCTGGGCATCATGCGCAGCCACGACGCCACCAAGCTGGTGAAGGGCAAGTCCATGGTCTCGGAAGAAATGCACCTGAACCACTTTCTGGAAACCCACGGCATAGAGGCGCTGGAAACCGACCTTGGCGAGTTCATCATCCAGTTGAACAACGAACCGCCGTCGCACATCATCGTGCCCGCCATACACAAGAACCGCCAGCAGGTGGGGCGCATCTTCACCGACAACCTGGAAGGCATTCCCTACACCGACGTGGTGGAAGAGCTGAACGCCATCGCCCGCAAGACCCTGCGCGAAAAGTTCCGCACCGGGCACGTGGGCCTTTCGGGCGTCAACTTCGCCGTGGCGGAAACGGGCACCCTGGTGCTGGTGGAAAACGAAGGCAACGGGCGCATGTGCACCACGGTGCCGCCGGTGCACGTGGCCGTCATGGGCCTGGAGAAGGTGGTGGAATCGCTGTCCGACCTGCCGCCGCTGCTGCGCCTGCTGACGGCATCGGCCACGGGCCAGCTGGTCACCACCTACGTCAACTGCATCACCAGCCCCCGCAAGGACGGCGAGCGCGACGGCCCCAAGGAAATCCATCTGGTCATCCTGGACAATGGCCGCTCCAAGATGCTGGCCGACGCCCAGCTGCGCCGCACCCTGCAATGCATCCGCTGCGGCACCTGCCTGAACCACTGCCCGGTGTACATCCGCATCGGCGGGCACGCCTACGGTTCGGTGTATCCCGGCCCCATCGGCAAGATTCTTACCCCGCAGATCGACGGGCTGGCCGACAAGGGCGTGCTGGCCACCGCGTCCAGCCTGTGCAATGCCTGCGAAGAGGTGTGCCCGGTGCGCATTCCCATTCCGGGCATCATCCGGCGCATGCGCACCGAAGCGTACGACGAGAAGGGCGACGGCGTGGTCAAGGGGCACGGCGCCAAGAAGAACCTGCTGGAAACCCTGGTCTGGAAGGGCTGGGAACTGACCTACCGCATTCCGGCGCTGAACAGGTTCGTGGTGTCCATGCTGGGCAGGTTCGGCGACAGGCTGCCCAACGTCGGCCCGCTGAAGGCCTGGACCAGCGTGCGCACCGCGCCGCGCTTTGCGTCCAAGAGCCTGCATCAACTCGCCAAGGAAGAGGGGATCCGCCATGAGTAGCACCGCCCGCGACCGCATCTTCGCGCGCCTGCACGCGGCGCGCACCACCGTATCGCCCTACGTGCCCCAGGGCGGCGGTTGGCAGGCCCCCATGCTGGACAAGGCCCAGCGCATCGAACTGCTGAAAAAACGCATGGAAACCGTGCGCTCGGAAGTGCACGTGCTGCCCGAGGCGGAATGGCCCGCCAAACTGATGGAACTGCTGAAGGTCCGCGAGGCCAAGACCCTGACCTACGGCCACGATGCGTGGTTTGGCGGCACCCTGCGTTCCAAGATCAAGGGCAAGGGGATGCCCAAGCTGGTGCCCTACGGCGAAAACGTGGAAGCATTCCGCGACGAACTGTTCGGCATCGACGTGGGCATCACCTCCACCCTGGGCGGTATTGCCGAAAACGGCACGCTCATCGTCTGGCCCACGCCGCAGGAACCGCGCCTGCTCTCGCTGGTGCCCACGGTGCACGTGGCGCTGCTGCAAGCCGACACCATCTACAGCACCCTTGCCGAGGCCATGCGCGAAATGCGCTGGGCCGAGAACATGCCCACCAACGCGCTGCTCATTTCCGGCCCGTCCAAGACGGCAGACATCGAGATGACCCTGGCCTTCGGGGTGCACGGGCCCAAGGAGCTGATCGTCCTGGTGCTGGAATAGGCGCCACGACGCCGAACGAAAATCCGCATTGGCGAGCTGACTCGCCTCGCGCATCTGCTGACAACCGCGCGCCGGAAAGGGGGATTCCCTTTTTCCGGCGCGTCGCGCATGGTGCGGCGAAATCGCACCCAAGGGGAAGAAGATGTCAGGGGACGACATGCACGCAGGCGTCACGCCGCAAGACCGCGCCACGCCCGGCCAGGCCTTCTACCGTCACTTCAAGGGGCGCTACTATCAGGTGGTGGGCGAGGCGCTGGACACGGCCACCGAGGGCAGGGTGGTGGTGTACCGCACCCTGTACCCGTCTAGCCATGCGCTGTTCACCCGTCCGTACGACGAATTCCACGGCTGGAAGGACAGCGCCGACGGCCAGCGCGTGCGCCGGTTCACCCCGGTTGCGTATGCAGACCTGCCCGACGACGCCCGCGCCCATGTCGTTGGGGTGCTGGAGCTGCTGACCGGGCAGGACGGCCCGAATACGATGGGCACCTAGCCGGTTCGCCTTGGGGAGTGGGCAGCTGCCCTTGCCGCGCAAGGCTCTCCGGATGCAGGTTCGATTTCCGCCGCCTCCACCAGTATTCATATCCGGCAGGCACCTGCCATCACAACCCGCACCCATTCTCGCAACCGCCCGCCTGAAGTCGATGTTCATCATCAATGACGCCGGGATGCGCTCCGTGCTGGTCACGCCGGACGGCCCATGCTAGGATGCCGTGCGCCAGTTCTCCAGCCAGCGCCATGGCGGCCCGCGTACCGCTGCGGCCACCGCTGGTGCAACGGCGCATACACCGTTTGCCTGTCCCGGCGGAGCGGATGCGCTCCGCATCCCACGGGATCTTACAGGCCCTCACAGGATAGGCCAGCCCGGAGGCGTCATGCAACCCCACGACTACGAAGCCGCCCTGCGCGAAAAGAACGCCGCCGCGTTGTCCTCGGTGCTGGCCGCCGTGCTGCTGACCTCGCTCAAGCTGGTGGTGGGCGTGTCCACCAACAGCCTGGGCATCCTGTCGGAGGCGGCCCACAGCGGGCTGGACCTGGTGGCCGCCGCCGTCACGTGGTTCGCGGTGCGCATCTCCTCCCGCCCGCCCGACGCCCGCCATCCCTACGGGCACGGCAAGGTCGAAAATCTTTCGGCCCTTGTGGAAACGCTGCTGCTGCTGGTCACCTGCGGGTGGATCGTGTGGGAGGCCATGCACCGGCTGTTCGTGGAGCCGGAAACCGTGGTACCGTCGGTATGGGGCCTCGGGGTGATGGGCGTATCCATCGTGGTGGACATCTCCCGCTCGCGCATGCTGCGCCGCGTGGCCAAAAAGTACAACAGCCAGGCCCTGGAGGCCGACGCACTGCATTTTTCCACCGACATCTGGTCATCCGCCGTGGTCATCGTGGGGCTGCTGGCCCTGCTCGCGGCGAACCTGCTGCCGGAAGGATCGGCCCTGCGTCCCGTGCTGGAACGCGCCGACGCCGTGGCCGCCCTTGCGGTGTGCGCCATCGTGGTGCACGTCAGCCTGAGCCTTGGCCGCCGCGCCGTGGACGCCCTGCTGGACGGCGGCGATGCGGGCCTTGCCGGGCGCATCGAGGCCGCCGTGAACGCGCGGCCCGGCGTGGTGCGGGTGGAGCGAACCCGCGTGCGCGAAAGTGGACCGCACGCTTTCGTGGACATGACCATCATCGTGGCGGCAGGGCTGTCGCTGGATGCGGCCCACGAGATCACCCAACAGGCGGAGGCCACCGTGCGCCAGGTGGCCCCAGGCGCTGACGTGACCATCCATTTCGAGCCGCAACAGGCCGGGGAGCGGGGGGTGCTGGACCGCATCCGTTGCGTCGCCGCCGCCCACGCGCTGCCGGTGCACGCCGTGGAGGTCGTCGACGCCCAGCCCGCTGCCGAGGCACCGCACGACCTGATGGTGGATCTTCATGTGGAGCTTGAGGGGCACATGGCGCTGGCCGCCGCACACGCCCGCGTCACCGCCTTCGAAGAAGCCCTGCGCGCCGAACTGGGGCCGCTGCACGTGGCCACGCACATCGAACCTGCACTGGGTGCGATGGACGCCACAGACACCGCGCCGTCACGCCTGATGGAATCGCCGCGCATTCAGGCCGCCGTGCAGGCCGCCGTCGACGCGGAACCCGGCGTGTGCGACTGCCACCACATGCATGTCCGTAGGCAGGGCGAGGACATCTCCTTGAGCTTTCACTGCCGCATGGCCCCGGAAACCCCGGTCACCGAGGCACACCGCGTGTCCGCCGCCCTGGAGGCGCGCCTGCGCGCCAGCCTGCCAGAACTGCACCGGGTGGTGGTGCACATGGAGCCGGTGGGGGAATAGGGGGCAACACGGCCCCTTCCTTTGGCGGCGCCGTTGCGTGTCCCTCCCGTACCCACGCCTGTCAGCCCGCGCGGGGAACCTTCCGGTGTGGTCCCGGCCTGCCCATTCATGACCGGCCAGACCGTCGCCGTCCCCGGCGCACACGCATTGGTGCCCATCTCCGGCGGACTGGTATCCGATTGCGGCGGGCATCCTTTCGGACGTCATGCGCCTGCGCCCCGTCCTTTTCTCCAAACGGAGAAACCCCAAGTTATACTTCATCAAATCGTCGAGCCACAGTAGCTTCGCGGTATTCCTGTCCCCATGCGGGACAGCCCCCACGAGGCGCCCATGCCGTTTCATCCGCTCAAAGGATCCATTCGCAAGAAACTTGCGTTGCTGATCCTCATGTCCGCGCTGCCCACGCTGGCCCTTATCGTGGTTCTCGGGTTGCGGGCCAGAAGTACGGCCATCGAAGACGCCACGCAAGGGCTGCAAGGCTTTGTCCGCACCGCCGCCGAAACCCAGGCGCGGGCAACTACGGCAACCCGGCTGCTCATGGAGAACCTGTCCCGCGTGCCCGAGGTGCAGCGCGCCGACATCGCGGCCTGCACGCGCATCTTCGTCAATGTGCTCCGAATCAATCAGCAACGCTATTCCGCGCTGCATCTGGTTGATCTGGACGGCAACATCATGGCCACCGGCAGCGCCGCGAGCGGGCTCAACTTCGCCAACGTGAAGCATTTCAGGGATGCACTGGAGACCCGGGGATTCGTCGTGGGCGAGTATCAGATCGGGGTCAGTCTGGGCGTTCCCGTGCTTCCCTTCGGTTGCCCGGTGATCGGGCCGGACGGCACTGTCCGCGCCGTGTTGCTGGCCAGCATCCTGCTCAGCAGCTATGACGACCAATTCACCGAAATGCGCTTTCCACCGGATTCCTTCTTCGGCGTCAGCGACCATCAGGGGGTGCGCCTGTTCCGCTATCCCGAAACCGACGACCTGCCCCTCGGCCGCCCCATACACGGCCCCGTGTTCACCGCCGCCAAGGCCGACGGCGAGGAAGGGCTTGTGGAAGACATGGGATCGGACGGGGTGCTGCGCATCGTGGCCTTTCGGAAAATCCGCACCGCACCGGACGCCCCGCCCTACATGTACATGTTCGCGGGCACTCCCAAGGCAAGGATCCATGCCCAGGCTCTGGAAATCCTGCGGCGCGACCTGGGCATCCTGCTGCTGATGGTGGTGCTTACGCTGGGCAGCGGCTGGTTTCTCGGTGGCCGCAACATGGGGCGCAGGCTGGAGGAACTTGCCGCCGCCGCGACGCGCATCGGCGAAGGCGATCTGAATACCCGCGTCGAGCCGGAGCGGGGGGTTACCGAAATCGACATCCTGGCCCGTGCGTTCAATGAAATGGCCCAGGCGCTGGAGCGGGACAGGGTAGAGCGCGTCCGCACCGAGGCCGAGCTGCGCGAGGCCAGAAGCCAATCCGAAACCGCAAACCATGCCAAAAGCCTGTTCCTGGCGAACATGAGCCATGAATTGCGCACCCCTCTCAATGGACTGCTGGGCATGCTGCAACTCATCAAGGGCAACGAGGATGCCAACGAAAGGGATGCATACCTGGATCTTGCCCAGCGCTCCGGCCGCCGCCTGACGGACCTTCTGGGCGATCTGCTGGACCTGTCGCGCATCGAGGCCGGGGGCATGCGCATCAACCGCAAGCCCTTCACCCTGGCCAGCACCTTCGCCGCCCTGGCGGAAACGTTTTCGCCCATGCACCAGAGCAAGCGGGTACCTCTCATTCTCGCATGCGCGCCGGAAATTCCGCCGGTACTCGTGGGGGATGAGGTCCACCTGCGGCAGATACTGTTCAATCTCGTGGGCAACGCCATGAAGTTCACCGAAAAGGGCGAGGTCCGCCTTGAGGTCTTTCCGCTGCCCCCCATGCCCACCGGCGAAGTACGGCTGCTGTTCATCGTCACCGATACCGGCATCGGCATTCCGGACGACAAGCTGGACCACATCGTCCGGCCCTTTGCGCAGGTGGAGGAAAGCTACACCCGGTCCCATCAGGGGGCGGGGCTTGGCCTGGCCATCGTGCGCAACCTCGTGCTCGCCATGGGCGGCACCCTGCAATTCGACAGCCAGATGGGGGAGGGCACCAGCGTCTGCATGACCCTGCCCTTCAGCCTTCCCGACCGGACAATGCACACCGCGCTGCCGGATGCCCCCCCTGTCGGCACAGGGCAAGGCGGACTGTACATCCTGCTGGCCGAGGACGACGAAGTGAGCCGCCTGTGCGCCCGGCGGCTGCTGGAACAGATGGGGCACCAGGTGACAACCACCGCCAACGGCGCCCAGGCGCTGGATGCCCTGCGCGCCAGGCGGTTCGACTGCGTGCTCATGGATGTGCAGATGGACGTGATGGACGGCGTGGAGGCCACGCGCCGGATACGCGGCGGCGCGTCCGGGGTGCTGGACGCAGGGATTCCGGTCATCGCCATGACAGCCTATGCCATGGCGGGCGACAAGGAAAAGTTCCTGGCCGAGGGCATGGACGGATACGTGTCCAAGCCGGTCATGGTCACCGAACTCTCCGCCGCCATCGCCAGTGCGGTGGCCCGGCGCACACCGGCCAAGCCAACCTGATCAGCGCCTCCCGCACGTACCATGCCCGGAAAGGGCAGCGCGGCGCATGAAAACGCAAGCGGTTACTCGCATCGGGGTTGCGCGGCGGGCAAAAAGACGTACAATCCCCAGTTACCCGGTGGAAGCGGCGTTCGCCGCGCGCCGGGGCCCGTACGTCTTCCGCATCCCGCAATACCGCATCCCGTCCCGCACGGCAGTTCCGGAGCCTTTCATGCCCGCACCCGATCTTGGCCGCTTCATCGCCGGTTTCCGGCGTTTTCAGAAAAGCTGGTTCTGCCGCGACCACAACCTGTTCGAAAACCTGGTGGAAGAGCAGGCCCCCAAGGCGCTGGTCATCGCGTGCAGCGATTCGCGCGTGGATCCGGCCCTGCTGCTGGACTGCAACCCCGGCGACCTCTTCGTGGTGCGCAACGTGGCCAACCTGGTGCCCCCGTACGAGGCGCACACCACCACCCAGCACGGGGTCAGCGCCGCACTGGAATTTGCCGTGCGCAGCCTGAAGGTGGAAGACATCATCATTCTGGGTCACGCCCGGTGTGGTGGCATCAAGGCGTTGCTTTCCGGCGTGGCAGGGGGCCGGGACGACACGGAGTTCCTGTCGCGCTGGGTCAGCATTGCCGCGCCCGCGCAGGAACGGGTGCAGCAGAGTTGCCCGCATTGCTCGGAACAGGAACTGCATCGCGCCTGCGAGCAGGAATCCATACTGGTCTCGCTGGAAAACCTGATGACCTTCCCCTGGCTGCGCGAACGGGTGGAACAGGGCGAACTTTCGCTGCACGGCTGGTTCTTCGACCTGGAGAAGGGCGAACTGCTGAGCTGGGACGCGGCCACGAAGACCTTCCAGCCCATGGTGCGCGAATGCGCCTGACGGCACGTCCCGCAGAGCAATCCACCTGACGGCGTTCCCGGCGTGGCACCCATCCGCCGGCATGCCCGGCGATCCCGCCGCTTGCCGCGCGGCGTATTCCTGTCGTCGAACACCTTGAGAAAAGCCGCCGTGCATCGTATGCTGGCAGACGGAGCAAAGGCGCTCCTGCCGCCCCGCGCCCGCCAGACGGCGCCGCGACCGGCGGAAGGCGCCCCCAGCACGCGCCATGCGCAGGCCGGGGGCGTTTTTCCCGTCTCCGGGGCACCCACGCACGACGACAACACGGCATCGCCGTCGCACGGATATTCCCGCATGTTCTTCTCGAAATTCTTCTCCGGCTCGAAGAACGAACCGGATGACGCCCACCGGGCGGACAGCACGCCTGGAGACATATCCGGCGACACCTCCGGCAGCACATCTGTCGGCGCGTCTGGCGGTACGCCAACGGGCGGCATTGCCTCCGGCTCCGATTCCGATACCGGTACCCGCCAGTCCGCTGACGGCGGCGGCAATGGCGGCAGCGCGCCTGAATCACCGGAGCAATCCCACGACCGGAGCCGGTTCGGAGGGCTGGGCGACCTGCTTGGCGACCAGGAGCGCAAGTACGTTCTGGCCTACATCGTCATCGGCATCGTGCTGGTGGAATTTCTGGTGGCCATCGTGGCCATCTGGCAGGGTGTGGCCAACGTGCAGAGCATGCCCGACGGCACGGTGCGCTTCCGCTTTCCGTGGGGCGGCTACCTGGTTTCGGTGGCCGCCGCGCCGGTGGTGGTGCTGCTGGTGTTGCAGGTCATCGCCCTGGGCTACACCCGCCTGATCAAGGGCGACCCGGTGCTGACCGAGGCGCAGTTGCGCCAGTTGCCACCGTGGCTGCAAAAGATGCTGGCCGCCGTGAACGGCGTGCCCACCTTCCTGCTGTTGCTGGGCGTAACCCTGCTGGCCACGGTGATCTACTATTTCGACAAGGTGCTGGGCTTCGTCATCCGGCTGGGTGAATCCACCGAGCATCTGGTGCTGTGGGTGGGCGGCGGCGTGCTGGCCGCGTGGTGCGTGGGCTACCTGGGGCGGATGCTGTTTGCCTACAAGGTGCGCCGCATGCAGGAGGAATACGCCTACCGGCGCGAGGTGCTGGAGCGCACCGGCATGATCATCGTGGACCAGCGGACCATGCTGGCCCAATTGCCCGGGCAGGTGCCCGGGCAGGGTGATGCCATGATGCCCCGCGCCCTGCCGGGCACCATCGACGTGTCGCCTTCCGGCGGGGTGCAGGCCACCATGGTGCTGCCGCCCGCGCCGGATGGTCCGGCCACTCCGTCCGCATCATCCGAACGGGCCGCAACCGTGACGCACGATGCCGAGGGCGTGTCCCCGGCGACGCCTGCGGGAGATGTCACCACCGCCGATGACGTGCGGGTGACCTACGTGGTGGACGTGCACGATGCCACTGCCAGCGAGGCCGTTCACGATGCCCCCGGTCACTCCGCCGCCGTGCCCGCTGCCGTGCCCGCTCTCGTCACCGATGTCGTGTCTGACGACGCCCCTGGCGTCATGCTCGATGGCGTTCCCGGCAACATGCCTGACGACGAGCCCGGCGAGCCGGGTCTGCACGAACCTTCAGGCGAGCCTGCGCCCCAACCGGCGTCCCGTGATCTGCTGAATCCCCCTCCCGCCGCAGCGCCCAAAAAACCCCGCGCGCGCAAGAAGCCCGCAGAGTAGCAGGGCGGCCCCAGAACGAAGGGGAGACGCAACACGGCAGCGGCCACCCTCTCCCTCTCCCCGCTCCCGCCCCCCAAGACAACCGAAAGCCGGGCGGCGTTGTGCA
>JAITSV010000005.1 GCA_031287575.1 Desulfovibrio sp. | reverse complement strand
TTCAATTGGGGTGACATGCATATAGCAACACATGCCAGCCTGCGCAAATCACCACCCAACCAAAAAGTTTGGGAGGGGAGGGGGTACGGGGGAGGGGCCACCCTTTCCAAAGGGTGCCCCTTCCCCGTTATATCCAAATATTATTCTTCAAACCCGGCGTCATCGTCGGCAGGGGCATCAGCTGCGCCGCGCGCAGCGGCCAGGCGTTCCTGGCGAGCGGCTTCCTGCTTGCGTTCGCGGGTGCCCAGGGTGCGGAACGAGTCCCATTCATCGGAGCGTTCCTGATGCCGGGCAAAGATGAGGAACCCGGTGTGGGCGATCATGCGGTCTTCGGGGCGCAGGCGGTCGGCCACGGGCTTCCAGCGGCGGATCAGGATTTCGCAGACCTCGATGTCGTCGAAGGGCCCGGTTTCCATGCCGTGCAGCAGCTTGGACACCTGGTCCACGGTGGGGACGAGGAAGCCCAGGGCGGCGCCCGGCTTCACGGCGCGGACCACGTGGTGCAGGTAATCCCACGGGGTGCGCACGTCCAGGAACAGGGCGTCGGCGTCGGTCTGCTCGAAGCCTTCGGCGATGTCGCGGTTGAACTGGGTGACGTTCTGGCCCACGCCCGCCCAGTCGAGGTTGCGGCGGCAGAGCTTGTAGAATTCCTCGCGCGCCTCGTAGGTGCACACGCGGCCCGTGGGGCCGGAAAACCACGAAAGCGCCACGGTCAGGCTGCCGGAACCGGAGCCCGCCTCAATGATGGTGCGGCCCGGACCCACGCCAAGGCGCATGCAGATGTAGGCGATGTCCTTGGGGTAGATGATCTGGGTCTGGCGCTTCACGCCCTTGACCAGGTCGGTGATGGTGGGGCGCTGCACGCGAAAGGGCACGCCCTGCCGGGTGCGGATTTCGGTGCCGTACTCGGCGGCGGCCAGGTCGGCCATGGGCAGCACGCCTTCCTGACAATGCAGGTCGTTGCCTTCCTCGACGCGGCGCAGATAACGCTTGCCGCGCGGGCTTTGCAGGATGACCAGTTCTCCGTATGCGGGCATGGGAATTCCTCCTGATGGTTCTGCGGCAACCGGCCCGCACGCACGAAGCCGGGCGGCGCGCGCCGTGCGCGCGCCCGGGGCCACGCCTGCCGCCAATGGCAGACCCGGTCCCGGCCCTATGGAACGAAGGGCCTACCGGGACAGGGGGACGGTGTCAAGAAGCGGCGCGGCTGGCCGAATTGGCGGATGGGCGGGGTTGGCGCGCGCACGGGGCAGCGACACGGGAAGCGGCAGCGGCACCGCGCGGCTTCGCACGCGCACCCGATGGGCTCCCGGTTCACGCCCGGCCCACACCCGGCCCGGCCACGGTGGCCCGCCCCCGCCATGCAGGACCACGCCGCGGGCACCGCCGGGGCCTGCGACAATACAATGGACGACCGGGCACGCCCGTGCTAGTGCGCGTCCCTGCCCCTGCAAAACGGCCAGAGAACCCCACCGGTTTCCCGCCCCCGCTTGCTTTTTTCCTGAAAACCCGTTTTGATGCACCCCACGGTGAAAGGTGCGGCCCACGCCGCGCCGTGCATCCGGCATCCGCACGCATTCTCGCACAAGGACGTTTTTCTGGACAGCATGCCCCTTGCCCACGTGTTCGGTCCGGTGGCCTCAGGCCGCCTTGGCCGTTCGCTCGGCCTCGACCTGCTTGGCGGGCGGGTGTGTTCCATGGACTGTCTGTACTGCGAGGTGGGCGCGACCGACGTGCACACCTGCGAGCGGGCGCCTTACGTCCCGGCCCCCGTGCTGCTGGACGAACTGGCCCGCTGGCGCGACGCCGAGGCCGCGAAGCATGGCGCCACGCCGGGCGGCAGGCCCCCTGCCGCACTCGTGGACCATGTGACGCTGGGCGGCTCGGGCGAACCCTGCCTGAACAGCGACCTTGCCCGCATCATCGCGGGCTGCCGGGACATCCTGCCCGGCGTGCCCGTGGCGGTGCTGACCAACTCCACCCTGCTCCACCGGGACGACGTGCGCGCCGACCTAGCCGGGGCGGACGTGGTGCTGCCCTCGCTGGATTCGCTGGTCGAAGCGGAATTCCGCGTGCTGAACCGCCCGTGCAAGGGCGTGACCGCGCGCGGCGTGGCCGACGGCCTGCTGGGGTTCGCGCGCGGGTTCGGCGGGCGGATTTACCTGGAGGTGCTGCTTGCGCGCGGCATCAACGACACGGCGGAAAACCTCGCCCTGTTGCGTGACTACGTGCGCCAACTGGCCCCCCACCGGGTGGACGTGACCACCCTGTCGCGACCGGGCGCAAGCCCGCGCGCCCTGCCCGTGGGCAGGGACGTGCTGGCCCGCTGGAGCGACGAACTGAACATGGCCGCCGGGTGTCCGCAAACGGCACCGGTCGGCCACGGCCCTACGGCGGCGGTACCGGATGACGGTTGCTGCCGTGCGGCAAGGACGACGGATGCGGATGCCCCCGTGTCCCACAGCATGGACACGGAGACACTGCAAGAGGCGGTACTGCGCTCCATAACGCGCAGACCGCAGACCGCGCCGCAACTGGCGAAGGCCCTGGGGGCCCCGCTGGACGCAGTACGGAATGCGCTGGACGAGCTGACGGCGCGGGGCGCATGCGCACCCGTGGCCGAAACGGCCCTGCCGCGCGATACGGATGGCGAAATTTTCCACGCCGGGCGCTTACCCCGCAACGGGTAGCGCCGGGCGGCCGCTGTCGCGGCGACGCAACGGCTTCTCCGCACCCGCAAAGGGGCGGACGACGCCACGCCGGGGATGCCCACACGCATCCCGCCGCGCCGGATGCACACGGGTAAACGCATTGCCCGGCGCCGGATGCGCACGACGCATCCGCAACCGCATCCGCCGCGCTGCGAAAACCGCGCGCAACCTCGCGCGGAAATCCCGGCGAACGCGCCGCAGGCACGGCAACGTGTTGCAAAATTTTTGAATTTTTACACTTTTTTCCGCAGAGGACTGCATGACAACGAAAAAGAGCAAGCTGAGAATGTTCATCAGCGTGCTGCCCGGCGAGCAGGTGGAAGTCGCCCTTGCCGAGGAAGGCGCCAAAGAGAACCAGGTCAAGGAATACTACGTGGAGATGGTCCACCAGGCCAAGACCAAGGGCAACATCTACCGCGGCATCATCAACAACGTAGACACCAACCTCCAGGCTGCCTTCGTCAACTACGGGGCCGACAAGAACGGCTTTCTCCAGATCGACGAGGTGCACCCCGAATATTACAACACCCCGCACGACGCCACCAAGGGCAAGAAGTACCCGCTGATGCAGAAGGTACTGAAGGCCGGGCAGGAGGTGCTGGTGCAGGTGGTGAAGGAACCCACCGGCAGCAAGGGCGCGTTCCTGACCACCTACCTGTCCATGCCGGGCCGATTCCTGGTGCTCACCCCGGGGCGCGAGCAGATCGGCGTCTCCCGCAAGGTCGAGGACGACGAGGAACGTGGCCGTCTGCGCGAGATGCTGGAAGGGCTGAACCCCGGCCCCGGCCTTGGCGTCATCGTGCGTACCGTCAGCGCGGGCACCAGCAAGACCACCCTGCAGCGCGACCTGCAATTCCTGAAGCGCCTGTGGAAGGACATCCGCAAGAAGGGCACCGAGGAATCCGCCCCCTGCCTGATCTACAAGGAGCCGGACCTGGCCTCTCGCGCCGTGCGCGACTACCTCAGCGACGACGTGGCCGAGGTGTGGGTGGACGACGAGCACACCGCCACGCTCATCGAGGACTATTCCTCGCTGCTGTTCCCGCGCAAGGGCAGCCTGGTCAAGGTCTACAAGGACCAGACCCGCACCCTGTGGGAACGCTTCGGCATCCAGCGCCAGCTGGAGCAGATCTACTCGCGCGAGGTCACCCTGCCCTCCGGCGGGCGGCTGGTGTTCGACCAGACCGAGGCGCTGATGGCCATCGACATCAACTCCGGCAAGATATCCGGCAAGACCAATTTCGAATCCATGGCCCTGCGCACCAACATGGAGGCGGCCGAAACCATCGCCCAGCAGCTCAAGCTGCGCGACATCGGCGGCCAGGTGGTCATCGACTTCATCGAAATGCGCGACCGCAACCACTGGCGCGAGGTGGAAAAAATCCTCCGCAACGCCATGAAGAACGACCGCGCCCGCCACGACGTGGGCAAGATGAGCCGCTTCGGCCTCTTGCAGGTCGTGCGCCAGCGCACCGGCTCGTCCGCGCTGTCCATCACCATGGAAACCTGCCCCTGCTGCAAGGGCTCCGGCCTGCGCCGCAACATGGAATGGCAGTCGTTGCAGGCCCTGCGCGAAATCCACCGCCAGCTGCGCGCCCTGCCGCACGGCACGCCCGCGTTCGCCTTCGAGACCGGGGCGGAGCTTGCCATGCACCTCCTGAACCACAAGCGCGAACGCCTGCTCGACCTGGAGCGCCAGTTCGGCGTGCATCTCGACATCAGGCCCGCCCGGTAACGCCATGCGCGTCCTGCTGCACGTCTGCTGCGGGCCGTGCTCCATCGCCACGGTACGGATGCTGCGCGAGGAGGGACACGAGGTCACGGCCCTGTTCCTGAACCCCAACATCCACCCCGTGCAGGAATACCTGCGCCGCCGCGAGGCCATGCAAGAAGTCTCGCGGCGGCTCGACCTGCCCGTCATCTGGCGTGACGCCGAGTACGACCCCGCCGCCTGGATGCGCCAGATGGCCTGGCGCGAACAGCCCGGCGTGCGCTGCCGGGTGTGCTACGCCACCCGCCTTGAACGCACCCACGCCATCGCCGCGCGCGGCGGCTACGACGCCTTCACCACCAGCCTGCTCTACTCGCGCCGCCAGCGCCACGACATGATCGCCGAGGTGGGACACGGCATCGCCGCCGACTGCTCCAACGGGGCGGATGGCTCCGTGCCCTTCCTGTACCGCGACTTTCGCACCGGCTGGCAGGAAGGCATCGACACGTCCAGGGAATGGGGCATCCACCGCCAGAACTACTGCGGCTGCCTGTACAGCGAGGCCGAACGCTTTGCCCGCGACTTCGCCAAGGTTACGGGCGTGCAAGAAGAGCGGGGCTCCGCCCCGCACCCCGCAAGGGGGCCGCGCCCCCTTGACCCCGTTTCGGGGGACGATTCACCCAAATAAAAAGTTTGGGGGGGAGGGGTCCGGGGAGGGAGACCCTTTTTCAAAGGGTCCCCTCCCCGGTTCTCTTCCCGGACGGAGCTGGTCACACCTCCATGCTGCTATACATCCACGTACCTTTCTGCCGCCGCAAATGCCGGTACTGTGCCTTCCACTCGCTGGAGATGGGGGCGGCAACGGCCGTGCGCGACTACGTGGAAACGCTGCTGCGCGAGTTGGCCCTGTGGGGCGACCGCATGGGCGCCGTGCCGGTGACCTCGGTCTTCTTTGGCGGGGGCACGCCCAGCCTGCTGCCCGCGCGCACCATCGGCACCATTCTGGACCGGGTGGCCAAGGCCTTTGCGGTGCAACCGGGCGCGGAAATCAGCATGGAGGCCAACCCGGAATCGCTGACCCGCCCGTCGGAGTTGCGCACCCTGCTGAAGGTGGGGGTGAACCGGCTGTCCATGGGCGTGCAGTGCCTGGACGACGCCATGCTGCACACCCTGGGCAGGCCGCACCGGGCACGGGAAGCGTTGGACGCGTTCCGCGCCGTGCGCGCGGCGGGCTTCCAGAACGTGGGCATGGACCTGATCTGGGGCCTGCCGGGCCAGACCCTGCGCCAGTGGATGCAGCAGCTGAAGGAGGTGGTGCGGCTGCGGCCCGACCACCTGTCCTGCTACGGGCTGACCCTGGAGCCGGGCACGCCGCTGGAGGACGACTGCGCCACCGGCAGGCTGGACCTGCCCCCGGAGCGCGCCCAGGCCGCCATGTTCATGGACGGGGCGGAACTGCTGGAAACCGAGGGCTACATCCACTACGAAATTTCCAATTTCGCCCGCATGGGCTTCCAGTGCCGCCACAACCTGGGCTATTGGGAAGGCGAGGACTACCTTGGCCTCGGCCCGTCGGCGGCGTCCACGCTGGGGGGGCTGCGCTGGAACAATCCGGAAGACCACGCAGTATGGACCCGCCAGGTGGACGAGGGCCGCGTGGGCACCGAGGCCGAGCGGCTGACCCCGCAGACGCGGGTGCTGGAACTGATCATGCTGCGGCTGCGCACGGCACGCGGTCTGCGCGTAAAGGCCTACCGCGAACTGACCGGGCGCGACTTCCTGCGCGACCACCAGCGGCTGGTGCACCTGCTGCACCGCGAAGGACTGCTGCGCATCCGCGACGGCTACCTGCGGCTGACCCGCAGCGGCATGCTGGTTTCCAATTCCATCCTTGAACGGCTGTTCGAGGACACGGAGACGCTGATGGCACTGCCCGTGGAAACTCCCGCCACCCCCCTGCCCGATGCCGGAAAGGCCGCCGCATCCAACGCGGCATCCGGTGCGGGGCAGAGCGCGCAGGGCGTCGCGGGGCAGCCCGCCAGACCAGATGCGGAACGGGACGCCCCCACGGGTGCGGACGCCGCTGCCGCCTCGCCATCACCGCCCCCTGCTCCCTCGGCCGGGCGCAGCCATGGCTGACGCCCCCGCGCCACCGCCGTCCGAGGGATCGCGCCCTCTCCAACGGTCCGCTGCCACGCGAGGGGATGGAACGCGCCCACGCACCCCCCCGGCGCGTCTGGACGACAGCATGCTCGGCTGGGTGCTGCTGGTGGTGCTGGCGGCGGTGGTGGCAACCAGTGCCACCCATGTGCTGCGCGAGCGCGAACGCCACATGGACATGGCCCGCCTGCGCCTGGAAGGGCAACTGCGCCTGATGGGCGAGCACGTGAGCGGGCTGCTCCAGACCCTGGACCTTGTACTGGCGGCGCTGGCCTTCGACATATCCAGCGGCGTGCCCGACCACGCCCCCCCGACCCCGCACGCACTCGACGTCATGCTGCGCCAGCGGCTGGACCTGCTGCGTCCCCATGTCCTGGAACTGGCCCTGCTCGCCCCGGATGGGCGCGTGCTGACCGCCACCGGCCCCCTTCCCGCCGCAGCCACCCCCCAACTGCGCCGCGTGGTGCTGCCCGCCCACCGCGACCTGCTGCGCGACTTCAACCTGCTGCGGCTGCAAGTACCGCTCACCGGCCCGCACGGAAACATGCCGCCCCGAATGCTGCTGAGCCGCCGCGTCTCCGGGCCGGACGGCAGCCTTGCCGGGGTGCTGGTGGCCCTGGTCAATCCGGTGTTCTTCCACGACCGCTACCAGGACTACGACCCGGACGGCGCGGAATGCTCCGTGCTGCTCGACATGGATGCCTCGCCCCTGGTGGTGTGGCCGCCCGGTGCCGGGGTGGCCTGCGTGCGCGCATCGGTGGCCGCGGCCAGCGGCGCCTGGCCGGAAACCATGCCGGAAGGCGCACCGGGCTCAGTACCGGACGACGCATCGGACATGCCATCCGACGCTTCCCGCCCCGGCCAGACCGCAACGGCGCCCCGCCCTGCCCTGCCCCCGGAAACGTCATCCTCGTTCGACGGCGCCCCCCTCGCCGACATTCCCGGCAAGGGGATCGGCGTACCCGGCCTGCGCATCGCCGAAACGGACGAGGCCCTGGTGGCGGTGCACCAACTGCGCGACTTTCCCTTCCGCATGACCATGCACACCCCGCTGCACCTCGTGCTGTCCGGGTGGCGCAGGCAGACGGTGGCCAACGTGGGCATGTCCCTGGCCCTGTGCATGGCCGTCTCGCTGCTGGCCTGGTCGGCCAGCCGCCAGCGCGGGCAGCGGCTGGAGGCAGAGACCGCCCTGCGCCACAGCGAAGCCCGCTACCGCGCCCTGGCCGAAAACTATCCCGATGGCGCCATCATGCTTTTTGACGGTGGCATGCGTTGCCTGCTGGCCGATGGGCTGGGCCTGGCAGGGTTGCTGGTGCCCCGCCAGCGGCTGGAGGGGGCCACCCCATCCGACGTGCTGCCCCCGCAGGTGGCGCTGCCCTTCGAGGAACAGTTGCAGGCAGCCCTGGCGGGTTCCGAGACCACCTTCACCATGGCCGTGGGCGAGCGCATCCACGAGGTGCGCCTGCGCCCCCTGCACGAGGCCCCCGAAACCGGCATGCCCGCCCGGTGCATGGCCGTGTTGCAGGACATCACCCAGCGCGAGGCGGCCCGCCTGGCCCTGCGCCACAGCGAGGCCCGCCTGCAGGAAGCGCAGCAGATAGCCCGCATGGGCAGCTTCGAACTGCACATGGACACCGGGGCGTTCGAGTGGTCCGCCGGACTGTACGAGATGCTCGGCCACGATCCCGCGCTGCCGCCCCCGCCACCGGCGGAGGTGTTCGCCATCCACGCACCGGAAGAATTGGGCTGGTACCACGAGCACGTGGCCATCATCTCTGACGAGCCGGTGACCGAACTGCAACGCGTCTTTCCCTACCGCACCCAGGGCGGGCGGCAGGGCTGGGGCCAATTCCGCTGCCGGGTCACGCGCGGGCCGGACCGCCTGCCCCTGCACGCCCAGGGCACCTTCCTGGACATCACCAGCCTGCGCGAGGCGGAACTGGCCCTGCGCGACAGCGAAGCCCGGCTCAACGAGGCCCAGTTCATCGCCCGCATGGGCAGCTATTCCGTCAACCTGCGCGACAGCGAGGCGTTCTGGTCGCCGGGGCTGTTCCGGCTGCTGGACCTGGACCCGCACGACGGGCCGCTGGTGCCGGGTCAGGCCTTCCGCCGCCACGCACCGGAAACCGCGCCGTGGTTCGAAGCGTTTCTGGCCACCCCGTCGGACAGGCCGGAAACCACGGTGCTGCGCTCGTTTCCCTACGTCTCCGCCACCGGGCGGCGCGGCTTCGGTCGCCTGCACCTGATGGCCCGCCACGGCGCGGACGGCCTGCCCGAGCACATCCGGGGCACCTTTCAGGACATCACCGCCCTGCACGAGGCCGAACAGGCCCTGCGCGACAGCGAAACCCGCCTGCAAGAGGCGCAGCGCATCGCGGGCATCGGCAGCTTCGAACTGGATATCGTGCGCGACCGGGCCGACTACTGGTCCCCCGGCCTGTACGCCCTGCTGGAACTGGACCCGGCAACCCCGCCGCCGCCACCGTCCGTGGGCAGCGTGACCCACGCGCCGGAACGTGCCGGCTGGTACGACGCGTTGCTGGCCTCGCGCGACCGGGTGCCCGAAACCACGCACTCGGAAATCATTCCCTTCATCACCGCGCGCGGCAGGCGCGGCATGGGGCACATGCAGGCCATGGTGCAGCGCGGTCCGGACGGCACGCCCCTGCGCGTACGCGGCACCTTCCAGGACATCACCCGGCTGCACGCGGCGGAACAGGCCCTGCGCGACAGCGAGGCCCGGCTGCTGGAAGCCCAGCTCATCGCGGGGATCGGCAGCTTCGACTTCGACATCGCCAACGACTCGGCCACCTACTGGTCGCCGGGGCTGTACGCCCTGCTTGAGGTGGAGCCCGGCACCCCGCTGCCCCGCCCGCTGGAAGGCTGCCACATCTACGCCCCGGACTACGTCACGCAGTTCGAACGAATGGTCACCGAACCCGCCGACGAACCGGAATCCATCTTCTGGGACAACATCCCCCTGCTCACGGCCAGGGGACGGCGAATAATGGGGCAGATGAAGGCCGTGGTGCAGCGCGGGCCGGACGGCAGGCCGGTGCGGGCGCGCGGCGCCTTCCAGGACATCAGCCGCCTGCACGAGGCGGAACAGGCCCTGCAACGGGCCAAGGAAGAGGCCGAAAGCGCCAGCGAACTCAAGAGCCAGTTCGTGGCCAACATCAGCCACGAAATGCGCACCCCGCTTTCGGGCATCCTGGGCATCGTGGACGTGGCCCTTTCACGCCTGCACGAAACGACACCCCTCGCCCACGACGACGAACAGGCCCGCTACCTTTCCATGATCCGCAACGTGTCTGAGGGATTGCTGCACGTGATCAACGATCTGCTGGACTTTTCGCGCATGGAGGCCGGGCGGCTGGGACTGGACCAGGTGGAGTACGACCTGCGCGCCGCCGTCAACGACGCACTGGCCCCGCTGGCGGTGCAGGCGGAACGCAAGGGACTGTCGCTTACCGTGCACATCGACGCCGAGGCACCCGCCCTGTTGCAGGGCGACCCGCTGCGGCTGCGACAGGTGCTGGTGAATCTGGCGGGCAATGCCGTGAAATTCACCGACACGGGCAGCGTGCACGTGGACGTGCGGCGCAACTCCCAGTGCCCCAGGCCCGGCGGCTGTCTGCGTTTCTCCGTGCGGGACACGGGCCCCGGCATCACGGCGGACAAGCTGCCCCTGCTGTTCGAAAGCTTCTCGCAGGCGGATGGCTCGCACACCCGGCGACACAGAGGCAGCGGCCTGGGCCTTGCCATTTCGCGGCACATCGTGCGCTTGCAGGGCGGCGACATCGGCGTGGACAGCACGCCCGGCCAGGGCAGCCGGTTCTGGTTCACCCTGCCCATCGACAAGGACGCCCCGCAGGGTGCCGCCGACCCCACGGATCTGCGCCTGACCAGGCCGAATCTCGCGGACCGCCCGGCTCCCCCGGGCCGCCAGGGACCGGGGACACAGGAGGCACAGATGACCGACGGCGATGACGGGCAGGAAGCGGACCGCCCCCTGCGCGTGCTGCTGGCCGAAGACAACGACCTGAACCGCGAATTCCTGAGTTTCTTCCTGCAAGAGCGCGGCTATGAGGTGCACCTGGCCATCGACGGGCAGGAAGCCCTGAACCGCCTGCGCGAGGGCTGCCCCACCAGCAGCGCAACCGGCGGAATCGGCAGCGCGGGAGACGGAACCGAAGCCGTAGCGGGTGCCGAATCAGGCGCCGAAGCGGACGGCGGACTGAAACGCCCCCCCTTCGACGTGGTGCTGATGGACGTGCAGATGCCCGTGATCAGCGGGCTGGAGGCCACCCGCCGCATCCGCGAGGCGGCGGCGCAAGGGGCGGCCTGGGCCAACGTGCCGGTCATCGCCCTGACCGCCCACGCCATGCAGGGCGACCGCGACCGCTTCCTGGCCGAGGGCATGGACGACTTCGTGGCCAAGCCGGTGAACCGCGAGGCCCTGTTCGTGGCCATCGAACGGCAGGTGGCCCGCTACCGCGACAAGCGCGGCGGCACGGGCAGCGCCACGGGCAACGGCACGGGCGGCTCCACGGGCGCGGCATAGCCGTTAGCGGACAGCACGCTTTCCTCTTTTCTTTTCCCGCACTTTCCCCACAACGCACGAAGGCCCGGCATATGCCAGGCCTTCGTGCGTCTACGTCCCAAGGCATCAAGGAAAACAGCACGGCCAATCGCTATTAAGCAACACCGTATTCTCATCAAGTAGAATTGAGACCACCACCTCTTGACATTTTCAAAGCAATAAGCATAAAAGTTGACAAAACACGAGAGAAACATCAGAAACCTTACCTTTGCCGAGGTGAACTTTGGGAACTGTCCTTAAGCCACTAGAAATCCTGAAAAATGGATTCCCACATCTATTTCTCATAAATTGTCGCACTGCCCTTTTTGAGCAATATGCCGAAGCTTATAAGTATGCTCAACGCACCAGCGCAGCAAAGCAACCAGAACTTCTCGCTCAATTACAGCATTTTGCTGGAAATGATGCTTTAGAACAAGTGGCGAGACGATTTGAGGAGGGGGCAGGACCCACTCTAAAATGGAAGAATACAAAACGGAATTCACACACTTACGCGCAGGTTGACACTCCTGCCATGCGAATAACCACCCACCGAGTCAACAAACCATCAGAATTAGTAAGAAAAGCCGACTATCGATCCAACAATGCTGTGGATAACCATATTTTTTATCAACAGGCTTAAGGAACGCATTAAGCGCACACAGTGAGAAGGCCTATGTTTTGCTTCTCCATGGTCCATCTGAGTTAGACCCTTCAAAACTGGGGTTTTTACGGCTTGCGCTCCCCGCCAGTTCTGGTTTGCAATATATTGACACTCTCGACTTGTACTTGGCGGATGAGTATACGACCTCTATTCGTCCAGCAGTGGACGACAGCGCGCTGCAACCGCGACTGAAAGCAAAAGCAAAGGTCAAGATAGAATAAGGAAAAGCGATGAAAAACAGCGGCTTTATTGCTGCTCGACTGGTACAAGTAAGGGAGGCCCGCGGCTTGCGGCAGGCCTCCCTTGCTATGCTCTCCGGTTTGACGCGGCAGTCAATATCAAACTATGAGTCTGGAAAGCAAATTCCAAGAGAAGAAGCCATTGAACAAATGGCCAAAGCACTCAACATTCCAGAAGCGTTCTTCTTTAAGCCACCCCCTCAAGCCGATACTCCGATATTTTTTCGCTCCTTCTCTGGGTTAACAAAGTTGTTACGCCTGCAAGGTAAAAGGCTAATGGAGTGGCTAGAAGAAATCTATACACATTACAGTGAGTACATTGACTTTCCGCATGTCGATATTCCTCAACACAACCTTGGCAAGAACTGGGCAAATACCCACCCAAGAGAAATTGACGCGATTGCAGACAGCTGCAGAAAGTATTTTGAAATAGGCAACGCACCCATATCAAATTTAGCTCATATCCTTGAATCTCATGGCGTCATTATGTCCCGAATCGATCTTGACTCACATGAAGATGGGTTTTCTTCATGGATAGACAACGGAACAAGACCGGCTATGGTTCTTTCTTCAGAAAAAAGGGCTTCGTGCCGAGACAGATTAAGCCAAGCTCATGAGCTTGGCCACTTGGTCATGCACAAAGACATCGTTCCCGACGAAAAAAACATAAAAACCCTTGAATTTCAGGCATATAGATTTGCTTCGTCGTTTTTAATGCCTGAAACTGGATATTCAAGAGATTTTTCATTCCCCAGTTTAAATGTTTTTCGCGCATTAAAGCAAAAATGGGGCGTATCAATATCAGCACAAATAGTACGTTGCTCTCAACTCGAAATCATATCAGACGATACAAAGAGAAAACTCTTCATAAATTGCTCTCGAAAGGGCTGGCGTACACATGAACCACTTGACGACACCATCCCTCTCGAACCCGTCGTCTTCCTTAAGAAGAGTACTGAGTTACTCATCAACGAAGGAGGATTTACGAAACACTCACTAATAGACACCCTCGGAATATCCGTATCCGATGTTTCAATGCTAGTCGGGCTCAGCACCGACTACTTCAAAGAAACACCACTAAACAACGCAACAGCGCCAAAAATTTTAAAATTCCAACCTCGTCAATAAAATCAGGCCACCCTCTGGGTGGCCTTCTGCTTTAGTAAAACCATAAAGATCTACGGCGAAATCTCAGGCGATTACAACAACGAAAATGCATGTGCAACACACCTCAGTGGCCATCCGCTGCATGAGCGGACAGCCACCCGTTCCCCCGTGGGGCATAAAGCCAGACAGCAAACGCCCTCCTGCCAACCAAGCATCGCCCATCCACGACCATGACGTACTATAAAGCCAATCCTCTAGCTGATTTCGCGCGTCGTGCGAAACTCCACCTTCGGATACCGCTCCATGGCCGACTCCAGCCGCCACGGGTTGGGCGCCAGATACGCCAGCGCACCTTCCGCATCCACGGCCAACTCGCCACGATGATAGTCCTGGAAATCCGCGAAGATCTTCTTGTCCTCGCAGTACACCCAACGCGCCGTATGCGTGCCCACGCCCTCGTACACGGCATCCACGCCGTATTCGTCGGCCAGCCGCGCCACGATCACGTCGAACTGCAACACGCCCACCGCGCCCAGGATGTAGTCGTTGTTCACCAGCGGGCGGAACAGCTGCACCGCGCCTTCCTCGGCCAGTTGCTCCAGTCCCTTCTGCAACTGCTTGGCCTTCAGCGGGTTCTTCAGGCGCACCCGGCGGAAATGCTCCGGCGCGAAGTTGGGAATGCCCACGAACTTCAGCACTTCCTTCGATTCGGTGAAGGTATCGCCGATCTTGATGGTGCCGTGGTTGGGAATGCCGATGATGTCGCCGGGAAAGGCTTCTTCCACGCCGGTGCGGTCCTGCGCCATGAAGATGGTGGCGTTGGCCACGGTCACGTCCTTGCCGGTGCGGTGGTGCTTCAGGCGCATGCCCCGCGTGAACGTGCCGGAGCAGATGCGCAGGAAGGCCATGCGGTCGCGGTGGGCCTTGTCCATGTTGGCCTGTATCTTGAAGACCACGCCGGTAAAGGCCTCCTCGGCGGGCTCCACCACGCGGGTGGCGGCCGGGCGGGGCTGCGGGCCGGGGGCGAATTCCACGAACATGTCCAGCATCTCGCGCACGCCGAAGTTGTTGATGGCGCTGCCGAAGAACACCGGGGTCAGCTCGCCCTTCAGGTAGCGTTCCTCGTCGAAGGGGGTGCCCGCCTCTTCCAGCAGGGCAAGGTCCATGCGCAGCTGCTCGGCCTGGTCGCCCAGGTATTCGTCCAGTTGCGGGTCGTCCGCGCCGTGGATGACGATGCCCGACTGGATGCGCCCGCCGTGGGTGGCGGAAAAGAGGTGCAGCTGCTTGTGCAAGAGGTCGTAGGTGCCCTTGAAGCTGGAGCCCATGCCGATGGGCCAGGTCATGGGGGCGCACTCGATCTGCAGGTGCTGCTCGATGTCCGCCATGACGTCCAGCGGGTGCAGCGCCTCGCGGTCCATCTTGTTGACGAAGGTCATGACCGGGGTGGCGCGCATGCGGCACACGTCCATCAGCTTGCGGGTCTGGGCTTCCACGCCCTTGGCCGCGTCGATGACCACCAGCGCCGAGTCCACGGCGGTGAGCACGCGGTAGGTGTCTTCCGAAAAATCCTGGTGGCCGGGGGTGTCCAGCAGGTTCACCACCCGGTCGCGGTAGGGAAACTGCATGACCGAGGTGGTCACGGAAATGCCGCGCTCGCGCTCCATGGCCATCCAGTCAGAGGTGGCGTGGCGGGCGGCCTTGCGGGCCTTGACCGAACCGGCCATCTGGATGGCCCCGCCGAACAGCAGCAGCTTTTCGGTCAGGGTGGTCTTGCCCGCGTCGGGGTGGCTGATGATGGCAAAGGTGCGGCGGCGCGCGGCCTCGCGTTCCAGTCTGCTGCTCACGGCAATGGTCCTTGAAGGGGTCTGACGGTCTACTGGCGATGGCCGATGAACGTCGGGATGGGGAATGCCCGGAATGTGCAACGCCCTGTCGGACCGGGTACGGGACCCGGCGCGGGCACGGGCGGCGGCCAGGGGGCGCGCAACGGCTCGCGGCACGAAAACAGGGGCGGCGCGACAAAAAAGGGGGGGCGGGCCTTGCCCGCGCGAGAAGCGGAGTTATGCTACACCTGAGGAGAGCGGTCAACCGCCGGGGCGGAGCCCTACGGGACGGCCACGAAACGGGGCGGGTGGGGGCGCGACACGAGAACCTTGGCAGTTTTACATTTTCGTCAGCCATTCCGGACTGATGCGACAATCCGCACAAGACGCTTTCCCGGCCTGATATTTTCGGTTATTGTCCGAAAGTTTCGCGCCCGGAGCATCACCCCAATGTCTCCGCACCCCAACCGCAAGCCGCAGGGCCACCTGACGAGATGACGGCATTTCCCACCTGCTACGGCATCATTCCCGCACGCTACGCCTCGTCCCGTTTTCCCGGCAAGCCGCTGGCCGACATCGCGGGCATGCCCATGTTCTGGCATGTGTACCAGCGCGCGGCCCGCTGCCCGGAACTGCGCAAGGTGGTGCTGGCCACGGACGACGAACGCATCGCGGAAGCCGCGCACCGGCTGGACGTGCCCTTCGTCATGACCCGGCCCGACCATGAAAGCGGCACCGACCGGGTGTACGAGGCGGCCTGCCTGCTGGGCCGGGATCTGGAATCGTCCGGCAAGGCGGGGCTGCCCGACGACGCGGTGGTGGTGAACATCCAGGGCGACGAGCCCGCGCTGGACCCGCGCATGCTCAGCCAACTGGTGGCCCCGTTCGCCGCCGCGGAGGACGGCGCGCGGGTGCGCGTGGCCACCCTGGCCATGACCATCGGCGCGGCGGAGGCCGCCAGCCCCGACCGGGTCAAGGTGGTCACGGCGGCCAACGGCGACGCACTGTACTTTTCGCGCGCGGCCATCCCCTTCGCACGGGACGGCGGCGCCCAGGCGGGCGATGCGGCAACCGGCCAGACGGGCCAGACCGGCCAGACGGGCCCCGGCCCGGCCTACCTCGGCCATGTCGGGCTGTACGCCTTCCGGCTGGAGGCCCTGCGCGCCTTCACGCAGCTGGCGCCCTCTTCCCTTGAGCGGCGTGAGAAACTGGAGCAGCTGCGGCTGCTCGAAAACGGCATTCCCATCCGGGTCGTGCCCACCACCTGCCGTACCCACGGGGTGGACCGGCCCGAAGACATCGGCATCATCATCAACCTGCTTGGGGAGAACGAAGGATGAGAGCTTTCCTGGCCCTGGAAGACGGCTTCGTACTTGAGGGGCGCTCGTTCACCGGTCGCGGCGAATCGGGCGGCGAGGTCATCTTCAATACCGGGATGACGGGCTACCAGGAGGTCCTGACGGACCCCTCGTACGCCGGGCAGATGGTCTGCATGACCTACCCTCTCATCGGCAACTATGGCGTGACGGCCGAGGACATGGAATCCGGCAAGGTCCATGTGGAAGCCTTCATCGTCAAGGAATGTTGCAAGACGCCCTCCAACTGGCGGGCAAAAATGTCGCTGCCCGACTATCTCGCGCAGCACGGGGTGATGGGCATAGAGGGCATCGACACCCGCGCCCTTACCCGCCACCTGCGCATCAACGGCGCCATGCGCGGCATCATCTCCACCGAGACGGACGACCGCGAGGAACTGGTGCGCCGCGCCCGCGCCCTGCCCACCATGGAAGGCCAGAACTTGGTCACCAAGGTGGCGCCCGCCGTGCCCTACCGCTGGGACGGCACCCGCCCCCAGCCGGTGGAACTGGCCGCCGACGGCGCCTACGCCTGGCCCGGCCCCGGCCCGCGCCTGGTGGTGTACGACTACGGCATCAAGTGGAACATCCTGCGCCTGCTTACCGACCAGGGCTTCGACCTGCTGGTGGTGCCGCCGTCGTTCACGGCGGTGCAGGTGGCGGCCAGCGGCGCCGAGGCGGTGTTCCTGTCCAACGGCCCCGGCGACCCGGCCACCCTTGCCGACGAAGTGCGCGAAATCCGCGTGATGACCGAACGCATGCCGGTGGCGGGCATCTGCCTTGGCCACCAGCTTCTGGGCCACGCCCTTGGCGGCACCACCCACAAGCTGAAGTTCGGCCACCACGGGTGCAACCACCCGGTCAAGGACCTGGTGACCGGGCACATCGAAATCTCCTCGCAGAACCACGGGTTCTGCGTGGACATAGAGAGCCTGCCCGACGTAGAAATAACCCACGTCAACCTGAACGACGGCACGCTGGAAGGGTTCGCCCACAAGACCAAACCCATCCTGGCCGTGCAGCACCACCCCGAGGCAAGCCCCGGCCCCACCGACAGCCGGTACTTCTTCGCCCGGTTCAGGGGGATGGTGCGGGAAGCGGTAGGCCGTTAGGAGCCGTTGCATCAGACAATCGACCTGACGCAGGGGGCGCGGTACAGGCACGCCGCGCCCCTTCGCATACGGGGCCCTGCCCCTTCCACGCGACGCCATTCCGGGGGCGATGCATGTCCAATGATCTCACCAAGGCACGACAACTGCTTACCCAGGTGCGCACCCTGCTGCGCCAGGGCAAGGTCATGCCTGCCGCCCAGTCCTTTCACGAGGCGCTGGTGCTGGTGCTGAAAAACCCGCTGATGAAGGCCGAGCGCGACGAATTCGAACGCATGCTGGCCGACGCCTCCTCCTACCTCGACAACGACCCGGAACTGCGCAAGGTCTTTCCGCTCAGGATCGACTACAAGCCCGGCGCCGAACGCCAGGTGCTTGACACCGTGCGCGAACTGGTCAAGGCGGTGAACGAAGCCGCCGTGAACGAGGCGCAGGAGCACATCAAGGCCCTGGAGGCCCGCAAGCTGGCCGAACTGGAGCGCGGCCAGAAGCTGCTGGACGACAAGGACTACGACGCCGCCAACGGCGTGTTCCGGCAACTGGTGGTGGAATTCAACGACGACCCGGCGCTGAAGGGCGATATCGGCGAGCGGTTCCTGAAGGCGGGCCGGTACGAGGAAGCCTTCGACTATCTGGCCCAGGCCCTGGACCAGAGCCCGGAATCCGTCCACCTGTACAACCGCATCGGCATGGCCCTGCGCAAGATGGGCAAGTTCGACGTGGCGGAAAAATACTATTTCAAGGCCGCCCAGTACACCGGGCGCGACCCCAACCTGTTCTTCAACATCGGCCGCCTGTACGTGGACTGGCGCAAGTGGGACAAGGTGGCCAAGGCCGCCTCGGCCGCGCTGCAACTGAAGCCGGACTTCGACGAGGCGCGCAAGATGCTGGAATTCGCCACCCGCCAGATGAGCAAGTAGGGCAAGTAGACCCCCCCGCCGAGAAGGCCGCCCGCCCGGCGGCCATACTGCACGAAAAGGCCCACCGGATTTCCCGGCGGGCCTTCGTTCATTGTCCATGCCGAACCACTGGCGGTTCGCGGGCCACGGCCCGCGTCACCCGCCCGTGGGCAATTCGCAGTCCGGCTGCGCCGTTGATCCGGGTCCGGCCATGGGGCGGAAACACCGCTTGCTGCCGCCGCACACCGGACAACGCCAGGTGTCGGGCAGGTCCTCGAAGCGGACGCCCGGCGGCACCTTGCCCTTCCGGTCGCCCCGGTCGGGGTCGTAGACATAGCCGCAGTTGACGGTCTGGCAACGCCACATGTCCCTGGGATCGGCCATGGTGCCTCCTTCCCCCCGGATTTCGGTCCGTATCCTGACTCCGGCGTGGGTGGTGCGCCTGTCACGCCGGGCATACCGGTACGGGGCCCCGCGCACGGCGCATGCCGCCCGCGCCCGGTGCGCGAGGGTTTACCAGTTGATGCCCAGCAGTTCGAAGTGGGCCTGCGGGTGGGCGCAGGCGGGGCACAGGTGCGGGGCCTCGTTGCCTTCGTGCAGGTAGCCACAGTTGCGGCAGCGCCACACCACGGACGATTCGCGCACGAACACGCGGGCTTCCTTGACATTCCTGGCAAAGCCCAGGAAACGGCGTTCGTGGAATTCCTCGGCCACGGCGATGCTCATGAACACCTTGGCGATCTCGTCGAAGCCTTCCTCGCGGGCGATGCGCGCGAACGAGGGGTACATCTCGGTGTACTCGTGGTTTTCACCGGCCGCCGAGCTGATCAGGTTGGCGTGGGTATCGCCGATGACGCCCGCCGGGAAGGCGCTGACGATTTCCACCTCGCCGCCTTCCAGGAACTTGAACAGACGCTTGGCGTGTTCCTTTTCCTGGCTGGCGGTTTCGGCAAAGATGTCGGCGATCTGGACGAAACCGTCCTTCTTGGCGCGGGCGCCGAAATAGTCGTAGCGGTTGCGGGCCTGCGATTCGCCGGCAAAGGCGGTCAGGATGTTGCGTTCGGTCTTGGTGCCTTTCAGGGCTTTCATGACTGCTCCTTGTGCTGTCGTTTCGTTCCGGATGAATGGGGAGGTAGCCTGATGGCGCCGGGCCGCGCGGCCACCGCGCCGTAAAATGCCACCGGCGTCCGCCTGCGAGGCAGGGCCGCCGGAACCGTGATGCGATGGCCTGGGCACGAGTCTGGGGCGCGTGCCATGCCGGTCGGCATGCGCGCGGTGCGGACCATGCGAAAGCGGGCGGGTGGACGAAGCCGGACCGCGATGCTGCGCCGGACGCCAATGAAGCGACACCCTCGGGCAGTTCGTGCGCTCAAACCATGTTGTTGGGCGCCATGCATCGTGAAGCCCTGCAAGGCTCCACGATGCGAACCTACAATCACCACGCCCCCCGCGCAAGACTGAACATGCAGTCGGGGGGCTGGGGGACGCGGTGGCTCAGTTCTTCGAAGCGCAGGCCTCGCACACCCCTTCGAACTCGATGCGTCCGGAAAGGATGATGAAGCCGGGGGCACGCGCACCCGTGATATCGGGCAGACGCACGGGTTCCATCACGTCGCCCACCCGGCCGCACTGGGTGCAGCGCACATGCTGGTGAGGGGTGACGTTGCCGTCGAAACGCTTCTGCGACCCGGCCGATTCCAGCTTCAGGATGTCACCCGATTCGGCCAACAGGTCGAGGTTGCGGTACACGGTGCCCAGGCTGATGCGCGGCAGGCGCTGCCGGACCATGCCGTAGACCTCGTCCGCCGTGGGGTGGCTGTGCACGTTGCGCAATTCTTCAAGGATGACCATGCGCTGCTTGGTCATGCGGGTCTGTTGCTGCTGGGTCATGTGGGACCTCATGTTGTTTATTGGTAATGGTTACTGTTTATGAGCCCACATGTCAAGACCCACGCGGAAAAAGTGGCGCATCGCGCCGATGCTCCGGCATGGCCCACGCAACAGGGCCGCCGGAATTGCCCCGGCGGCCCTGAAATGTTCCGCGTGTCCGGTTGCCCGGTCCGCCTCGCGGCGGCACCGGCCCTCCTGCCGCGTCCTGTCCGTCGGTGCCCTACCCGTCGGTCAGGGAAGGCTTCAGTTCGCCCATGGCCGCCCACAGCTTGGACAGCGCGTCCAGGTATTCCGCCTTGGCCCCGGTCAGGGCCGCCTCGGCCTCGGTCAGCTTGGCCTGGGCGTCCAGCACGTCGGTGTTGGTGCCCACCTGGGCCTGGTAGCGGGCCACGGCAACGCGGTAGGCCTCCTCGGCCTGGACCAGCCCCTTGGTGGCCACCGCGATGCGCTTGGAGGAATCGGTCAGGGTCAGCAGGCGAGACTGCACTTCGTAGGCCACCTCATGGTGCAGGTTGGCCTCTTCGGCACGGACCTGGGTTTCCACCTGGCGGGCCTGCTGGCCGGAATACCACGTCCTGCCCCACTCGAACACGCTCCACTCGGCCTTCAGCCCCGTGGACCACTGGCTGAACCCGGTGGGGCTCAGGGAGCTGCCCGAGGCTTCGGGGCGGTCGCCTTCGGTGGCCCAGTTGAAGTTGGCCGACACCTGCGGATACAGCCCGCTGTCCGCGATGCGCACGTCCTTGCCCGCGATTTCCACGGCCTTGCCCGCGATGCGCACGTCGGGCCGGTTGCGGTAGGCGCGTTCCAGGCACTGTTCGAGGGACATGTCGAAGCCCACGGGCACCAGCGTGCCCACGTAGTCGGTGTCGCTGCCCACGGGCAGGGTGAGCAGGGTATTCAGCCGGGCGCGCTGGGTGGCGTGGTTGTTTTCGGCGGTGATCAGCAGCGATTCGGCGTTGGTCACGTCCACCTCGGCCTGCAACACGTCCAGGCGCGGGCGCAGCCCCACGTCGTAGAAGGCGCGGGTGACCTTGGCCTGTTCGCGCAGGCGGCTCAGGGCGTCACGCGCGCTGCGCACGTTCTCGCCCGACTTCAGGTAGGCCAGGAAGGCTTCCTGGACCTGCACCACAAGATCCAGACGCGACTTGTCCAGCGTCAGGGCCTGGCGCTCGGTTTCCAGCGCGGCCTTCTGGTAGGTGGACAGCAGCCGCAGCCCGGTGAACAGCGGCTGGCTGACGCCCACGGTCCAGGTGTAGGTGTCGTCGTCCAGTTCGCGCGACATGGAGCGGGGCTTCTCGTTCAGGCGATCATAGCCGTAGGTGGTGGACACGGCCGGGCCGAACGCCCCCCGCGCCGACTTGCGCCCTTCTTCCGCCGCGTCGCGCCCGGCGCGGGCGGCCACCACGCCCTGGTTGTCGCGCAGGGCCGCTTCCACGGCGCGGCGCATGTCGTACTCGCCTTCCGTGGCCGGGGCGATGGACGGGATGGTGCCCATGCCGGAAGCGGGCTGGACCGGGTCTGCGGACATATCGGCGGCCAGTACGGGCAATGCCGGGGACATGCCCAACAGCAGACAGCAAAGGATGGCACGCGAAAGGCGGCGCATGCGGCGTGGCGTCCCCGATTGGCCGGCAGACGGGGCAACAGACGTACCGGCGGACGGGCCAGTGTAAGGACCGGCGAACGAACCGGCGGCGGTGGTGCGGTGCATGAATACTCCTTGCGGAGGCTGCGTGGAATGGGGGGAGTCCGGCGTGCGCCGGGGGACGGTGCCCGGAGATGCTCTTTCTTATGATGCGGCCCGGATTGCTCCGGCGATTCCGGTCGGGAACGGCCATGACACCGGGACTGGCTCGAACTGGCTCGAACTGGTACGGACGGGTCTGGACGGATCTGGACCGGTCCGGGATTTTCCGGGATTCGCCAAGGCTGGCCCGGAGTTGCCGGGACCGGCGGCTGCCCGGCAGTGATGCCGGGCCGGATACGCGGCGGAGTGTATCCGGGGCCGGGCGCACTTGCAACAACATGCACATATCCCCTGGCACCGGGGGTACCGCATTGCACAACCGACCTGCCTCCCGGACTGAAATCCGGTGTGCGCCCCGCCCGTGCCGCATGCCCGGGCTGGATACGACGGACAGGACACGACGAGCCGCCACGAAAGGCAGGGGCGCGGAACAGGAACCAAGGCCGCGCGGTGCGCTTGCGCACGGATCAGTCCCCCGCCGTGCCCCGCCTGGCACCGCCGCGCGGCCGCCCCCCGGAAAGTGCGCTCCTTTTCGCGCCGGAGCCCCTGAATCCCATTGCATCATTGTCCCGAGACGACTAAATGGAGGGCGGGGTGCCGGACGCGCCCACGAAACCGCGTGACCAGGCATGCCCCGACGGGATCTGGCGCGGCCGGATGTGGCCAGCTGTGATCATTCACGATCCGTCACGGACAGCCGCGCACACCGCGCCGCACGCCCCGGCCACGCATGGCGCCTCGGCGCACCGCGCCCCGCCAGCCGCACGGTACAACTCAACACCCGGTGGAGACACCCAACGTCATGGATATTCTCTCGATTCTTGCCCAGGCCACCCTGGTGGCCAAGTTCATCCTCGTCCTTCTGGTTCTCATGTCCATCGGAAGCTGGACGCTGATGTTCCAGAAGTGGTTTGCCCTCAAGGCCGCGCAGCGCAAGGCCGCCGACGGCCTGGACCGCTTCCAGAAGGCCCGCGACCTGCGCGAGGCCGTGCAGTCGCTGGGCGGCGACGCCGCCTCGCCCCTGTACCACGTGGCCCAGCAGGGCGTGGCCGAGTTCAACCGCCTGAAAGAGGCGGGCAGCTCGGGCGACGTGGTGGCCGACAACGTGCGCCGATCGCTGCGCCAGGGCGTGGGCAACGAGATGACCCGCCTTTCCGCCTCGCTGTCGTTCCTGGCCACCGCCGCCAACACCGCGCCATTCATCGGCCTGTTCGGCACGGTGTGGGGCATCATGTATTCCTTCCATGCCATCGGCCAGATGAAGAGCGCCTCGCTCGCCACCGTGGCCCCCGGCATTTCCGAAGCGCTCATCGCCACGGCCATCGGCCTGTTCGTGGCCATTCCGGCCACCGTGGGCTACAACGTCTTTCTGGGCATGATCAGCAGCATCGAAGTGCAGCTCGTCAACTTCGCGGGCGCGTTCCTGAACCGCGTGCAGCGCGAGATCAACGCCCATCGCGGCGCGGCCCGCCCCACTGCTGACCGCGCCGAACGGGGCTAGCCCATGGGCGCTTCCGTCGGCAACAAGGGCGGCTTCGTCGCCGAAATCAACGTCACGCCCTTCGTGGACGTGATGCTGGTGCTGCTCATCATCTTCATGGTCACGGCCCCCATGATGACCGAAGGCCTCGAGGTGGACCTGCCCCAGACGCGCACCGTGCAGGTGCTGCCCGCGGACAGCGACCACCTGCTGCTCACCGTGCGCAAGGACGGGGTGATGTACCTCGACGAGTACAAGGTGACCATCGAGGAACTGGAAGGCTACCTGCAACGCCTGGTCAAGGAAAAGAACAAGCTGCTCTTTCTCCAGGCCGACAAGGCCGTGCCCTACGGCGTGGTGGTGGACGTGATGGGGCACATCAAGGCGGCGGGCATCGAAAAGCTCGGCGTCGTGGCGGAACGCGAGGACCCGAAGAAGAAATGAGCCCGTCATCACGAAGGGACGGCACGGTCCGGTTCCACATCCTTCGCGGCAAGGCCGCGCGGTAGGCCGGGGACGACATGCGCTACTCAAGCTTTCTGCTGTCGCTCAGCCTGCACTGCGCCATCGTGCTGCTGGTCTTTTTCTGGCCCTCGTCGCCGCCGGTGCGTCTGGACATGCCCGTGGTGCAGGTGGACCTGGTGAGCCTGGGCGCCCCCGGCGGCCCCAAGGCCCCGCCCGCCCCGGCACCCGGCCCCGCGCAGCCGCAGGCCGCTCCTGCTCCCGCGCCCACGGCCTCGTCGCCCAAGGCCGCGCCCGTGGCCACGCCCGAGGTGCAGGAAAAAGCCGCGCCCAAGGCAGAACCCAAGCCGGAACCGAAGCCGGAGCCCAAGCCCGAGCCGAAACCGGAACCCAAGCCGGAACCGAAACCCGAGCCCAAGCCCGAGCCGAAGTCCGACGCCAAGGCCATCAGCGAAAAGAAGGACGAGAAGCAGACCAAGCCGGAACCGCCCAAGGACGTCTCCAAGAACGCCACGGCGGCGGCCCCGGCCAAGCCCGCGACACCCGCGAAGGACGACAAGCCCGCGCCGAAGGCCCCTGATCCGAAGGACGTGCTGAAGCAGGCCCTGGCCGACGTGCAGACCAAGACCGGCGGCGCGCCGGAACAGGGCAAGGCCCGCGCGGGCGTCACCTCCGGCGCCGCTGGCGCCAAGGACGTGGCCAACGCCCTGTCCGCATTGCAGGCCACCGTCAAGGGTGGCGGAGGCGGCGGCGCGGCGGGCGGCGGTGACGGCAGCGGGGGCGAAGGCTCCGGCGGTGTCGGCATTGCCGGGGTGTACACCATGCAGGTCATGCAGATCGTGCGCAGCCACTGGGAATTCCCCGCCCTCGCCAACCGCGAGAACCTCATGGTGCGGGTGCGGGTGAAGGTGGCCCCCAACGGCCAGATACAGGATTTCAGCGTGGAGCAGTCCTCGGGCCGGGCCGACTTCGACTCGTCGACCCTGAAGGCGCTGGGCAAGACCGGCATCCTGCCGCCGCCGCCCAGCCCGGAATTCCAGGACCTGGTGCTCAACTTCAACCTTCAGGAAATGATCGGAAAAAGATGAGACAGCATCGTGCCATCCACCGCCTTCTGGCGGCAGTGTGCCTCATCGCGTGCTGCGCGCTGGTGGCCCCGGCCCGTGCGGCGGGCCCCGTGCAGATCGATATCTACGGCCCCGGCCAGGGCAGCCTGAACCTTGCCCTTGCCGACCCCCTGGGCCCCACCCCCGGCACCCCGGTGACCGGGCAGGGCGTGAAACTGAACGAAATCATCCGCGAGAACCTGAGCTTTCTGCCGTTTCTGCGCCTGACCGATCCCAAGGCCATTCTGGGCGGTTCGGTGCTGCAAAGCTACAAGGCTCCGGACATCGACTTCAAGCGTTTCCAGATCGCGGGCACCGACCTCGTGGTCACGGCGGGCTGGCCCCAGGGCGACGCCCCCGGCAAGCCTTTCGTGGAACTGCGCGTGTACGAGGCGTATTCGGGCAAGCTGGTGTTCGGCAAGGGGTACTACGACATCCAGGAAAGCCAGCTGCCCGACGTGGCCGACCGGTTCTGCTCCGACCTCATGAAGGCCCTGACGGGCCGGGGCGAGTTCTTCAAGTCCACCCTGGCCTTCGTGAAATCGGGGGGCAAGAACAAGAAGGACGTGTGGCTCAGCAAACCCACCGGCCGCGACCTGCGCCAGATCACCAACCTGCCGGGCGAGGCCCTGTCCCCGTCGTGGTCGCCCGACGCGCGGTTCATCGTGTTCAGCCACATGGACGACCGCACCCACGCCCTCGGGGTGTGGGACCGCCTGACCCGCCAGACCCAGCGCATCAAGTTTCCGGGCAACACCGTCATCGGCCCCACCTTCATGCCCGACAACAAGGTGGCGGTCAGCCTTTCCACCGGCAAGAACCCCGGCATATTCCTGCTGAGCCACGTGTTCCAGAAGGAACGCGCGCTCGAGGACAGCGCCTCCATCGACGTTTCGCCGTCGTTCGACGCCACCGGCACCAAGATGGCCTTCTGCTCCAGCCGCCTGGGCGGCCCGCAGATATTCCTGAAGGACCTGACCACCGGCCAGGTGACGCGCATCAGCCGCAGCGGCAACTACAACACCGCCCCGTCCATCAGCCCCGACGGTACGCTGATCGCCTTTGCCCGCATGACCGACTTTGGCCACCGCATCTTCGTGTACGACATGGTCACCCAGTCGGAACGGCAGGTCACCTTCGGCCCCGGCACCGACGAAACTCCGTCCTTCGCGCCCGACAGCTACTTTCTGGCGTTCACTTCCACCCGCAGCGGCGCCAAGCAGATCTACCTGATCACCCGGCACGGCGGCGACGCCAAGCGGGTGCCCACGGGCGCCGGTGACGCCTCGTTCCCGGACTGGGGCATGATCCCCGATTAGGCGCCGGGCACGGGCGCGGCACCGACAGGGGGCGATCAGGAAACGCACATCGCGGGCGGCGGATAGCCGCCGCCGGGCAAGCCTCTGTTTCACGCTTTCCGGCCGTCCCCCCTTGTGGAACACCAAAAAAGAGACGCCCCCTCGGCGGGAGGGGGCAAAACCCAAAAAAAATCGTGGGGGAAAGTGGAGATACCGCAATCCCCCATCTTGACAAAAAACGGCGTAGAGATACCATTACTGCTGTCCCATTCCGGGGGTGTTAGGGTTGCGGCCGAAGCCGACGGAAAGGGATAAAGGAAAGGAACCGTTCTCTGCATAATTCTATTGGAGCGAAGAGCTGTCTAGGAGGAATCACATGAACACCGCAAAGCGCTTTGGGCTTGTCCTGACTCTGGCCCTTGTCCTCGCCACCGGCTTTGGCTGCGCCAAGAAGCAGGTCGCCGCCACCCCCGAATCCGCCGGCGCCCCCATGGCCGCCGAAGACGATTCGGCCCGTCGTGCTCAGCTGGAAGCCCTTGCACGGGCCCAGCAGATCATCACCGACGCCAAAGTCTACTTCGACTTCGACAAGTTCGACCTGAAGGCCGAATCCAAGGAAGTCCTGAAGCAGAAGGCCGACGTGCTGAAGAAGTTCCCCTCCATCCGCGTGCTGGTGGAAGGCCACTGCGACGAACGTGGTACCCAGGAATACAACCTGGCCCTCGGCGAACGTCGCGCTCGCGCCGCCTACGAGTACCTGGTGATGTCCGGCGTGAACGCCGGTCAGTTGGAAATGATCAGCTACGGCGAAGAACGCCCCGCCGTGGAAGGTCACACCGAAGCTGCTTGGTCCAAGAACCGCCGCGGCGAGTTCAAGATCATCAAGTAGGTTTGGTTTCCGCCTGATTTCAAGGCCGCTCCCGTTCGCGGGGGCGGCCTTCCTTTTTTGCGCGCGGTTCCGGCTCTGGGCGGTGTGCCGCGCGGCACACCGCAGGCCACCATACCGGGTGCGGACAGGCCACGGCGGCCCCAGTATCCCGGCGCACCTGTGCGCAATCGCACGGCATGCGAAAACGCGCCATGCCCTCCGCATCGGCGGGGTGAACGGCAAAGCGCGGCGTGGCTTCCACGCGCACGACACGGAAGGGATGTGGCGCGGGACTATGCCACCGGGGCGGATGCCATGGCCTCGCACTCGACACGCAGACGACGCAGGCGATGTTCGGCCACGGTCAGGCAGGAAAGGACGCGGGCACGGTCCAGCAGATCCACGGCAGGCAGCAGCAACAGTGCCTTCAGCCGCTCCGCGAACAGTTCCAGTTCCCGCCGCTGCCGTTCGGCACCGGCAGGCCCCACGGCGCCGGGGCGCCCCGCTTGCAGCGCTTCGCCGGGCATGCCCGGCAGGCAGTGGCGCTGCATGGCCTCGCGCAGGCGCAGGGGGTGGCGGGCGGACGGGTGTTCCGCCGCATCGGGCACGCCGGGCGGCGAGGGCAACAGCGCGGAATGGGCGTGCAGGGCCGCCGCGATGCCCGCCCTGTGCCCGAAGACCTGGGCGGCCAGCACCATGGCCCCGCCGATGCGGTTGGCCCCGTGCATGCCGGTGGCGCATTCACCGCAGGCGAACAGTCCCGCGACCGAGGTACGCCCGTCCGCGTCGATGAGCGCCCCGCCATTCCCCGCATGGGCCATGAGCGACAGCAGACGCGGCTCGCGTTCGCCGTGGTAGCGCACCGGCACCACCCCCGCCGGGGTCATGCGGGCCAGCAAATGGGCGTCCAAGGCGGCGTCGGCCAGCCCCCAACCCCACGGGGCATGGGTGGCCCGACTGGCCACGTGGGGGCGCAGTTCACGCGGCAGGGCGGCGGGCACGCCGTCCAGTCCGGCCACTTCCAGTTCATGGGCCCGTTCGGGCAGGAAGGGGAAGGGCTGCCCACCCTCGTACCACAGGAACTGAAGGAACGAGGCATTGCCGGTCCGGGCGCCGCAGTCGCGGGCAAGGCCCAGCCCGGCACCGGTCTGCCCAGAGCCCGAGGCGTCATTGACGAACAAGGAGGCAGGCCCGCCCACGGCCAGCACCACGGACCGGGCGCGCACCGGCAACACGTTGCCGAGCGGGTCCAGACACAGCGCGCTGCCGGGGGGGCCTCCCTCCACGCCCAGCGCGGCCAGGGTGAAGCCCGGCAGCACCTCTACCCCGACGGCAACGGCCACGCGCAGCAGGGCGGCGTGGGCCGCCGCGCAGTCGGGGATCACCGCCGCCACGGTCATTTCGGGGAAAAAACAGGCACTGCGGCGCAACCGCGCGCCGCCTGGCCCGGTGGCCAGCGGCACGCCCCATTGCTCCAGTTCGCGCAGGCGGGGCTCGCCTTGTTCCAGCAACAGGCGCATCAGCGCCGGGTCCGCCGTGCCGGGATGGGCGATGGACAGGGCACGCTCCAGGATGGCGTCGCGCTCCCCGTCGTCGGCAGGGGCCAGCACGCCCAGCGAGCCCGCATGCCCCGCAAAGGACGAGCCGCCCGGCCCTTCGTGCGGGGCCAGCACGATGACGCGCAGGCCGCGCCCCGAAACGGCGGCGGCCAGGGCTGCGCGCAAGCCGGCAAACCCGGCCCCGGCAACAAGTACGTCCGCTTCCAGCGACATGCGCGTTCCCTCATGCTCCGTGGCATTGCGTGACCCTCCATGAGAGGGTCCGGCCATGTGTGGGGCCAGCCATGCCGGTGCACGGGCAGGCCCCCTCGGCGGGGCAAACACTTCAGGTCACTTCCACTCTGCGCGGAACCGCACCGGAAATCAAGCCGCACGAAAAACGCCCCCGAAGCCTGGGCTCCGGGGGCGTTGCCGTCAATCTATTCGGACGCGGTCTTTCCGTGCGCCGCGCCCCGGATCGCACCGGGCCGCCAACGGGCGAAAAGACCATTCGGGTGCTATTTCATGGCTTCGGGAAACAGCTCCGCCGCCATCTCGCGCAGCTTGAACTTCTGGATCTTGCCGCTGGCGGTCATGGGATAGGCGTCGATGAAGCTGATGTAGCGCGGCACCTTGTGCCAGGCGATGCGGCCACGGCAGTGGTCGCGCACGTCTTCGGGCGCCAGTTCCACGCCGGGCTTGGGAATGATGAACGCCCCCACTTCCTCGCCGTACTTGCGGCTGGCCACGCCCACCACCTGCACGTCCTGCACGCCGTCCATGCCGTACAGGAACTCCTCGATCTCGCGGGGGTAGATGTTCTCGCCGCCCCGGATGATCATGTCCTTGATGCGGCCGGTGATGACCACGTAGCCATCCTCGTCCATGACGCCAAGGTCGCCGGAATGCAGCCAGCCATCGGCGTCGATGGCGGCAGCCGTGGCTTCGGGCATGTTGTAGTAGCCCTTCATCACGTTGTAGCCCCGGCAGACCACCTCGCCCTGGGTGCCGCGCGGGACTTCCTCGTTGGTTTCCGGGTCCACGATGCGCACCTCGATGCACGGCATGGCCCGGCCCACGGTCTGCACGCGGCGCTCGAAGGGATCGGTGACCAGGCTCTGGGTCATCACCGGCGAACCTTCGGTCAGGCCGTAGCAGATGGTGATCTCGCGCATGTACATCTTTTCGACCACCCGGCGCATCAGCGGTTCCGGGCAGACCGAACCGGCCATGATGCCGGTGCGCAGCGAACTGAAGTCGAACCGGTCGAACAGCTTGTGCTCCAGCACGGCCAGGAACATGGTGGGCACCCCGTACAGGGCTGTGCACTTTTCCTGGTCCACCGAGGCCATGACGTGCATGGGGCTGAAGCTTTCCAGAATCACCAGCGCTGACCCGTGGTTGATGGCGGCCAATACCCCCAGCACGCAGCCGAAGCAGTGGAACAGCGGCACCGGCAGGCACACGCGGTCCTTTTCGGTGAAGTGCTGGTTCTTGCCGATCCAGTACCCGTTGTTGCCGATGTTCACGTGGGTGAGCATGACCCCCTTGGGGAACCCGGTGGTGCCCGAGGTGTACTGCATGTTCACCACGTCGTGCGGGGAAAGCGCGCGCTGGCGCTCGGCGTATTCCTCGTCCGAGACCATGGCCGACATGCTGATGATCTCCGGCACGGAATACATGCCGCGATGCTTTTCCGCGCCAAGGAACATGACCCGCTTCAGGTGCGGCAGCGAGGGGCAGCGCAACTGCCCGCGCGCCTGCGTCTTCAGTTCCGGGATCATGTCGTAGATGGTCTGCACGTAGTCGTGGTCGCGGAACCCGTCGATGATGAACAGGTTCTCGCACTCCGACTGGGTGAGCAGGTAGCGGATTTCATGCTCGCGGTAGTTGGTGTTCACCGTGAGCAGGATGGCGCCCATCTTGGCCGTGGCGAACTGCAAGGCCACCCAGTAGGGCACGTTGGTGGCCCACACGGCCACCTTTTCGCCATGCTGCACGCCTAGGGCCATCAGCCCCTTGGCAAGGTCGTCCACGACTTCCGCGAACTGCCGGTAGGTCTGCCTGTAGTCGCGGTCCACGTAGACGACCGCGTCGTTGTCCGGATATTTGGCGACGGTCTCGTCCAGTATCTGGCCAAGGGTCCGTTCGCGCACTGCGAATTCGTCCATGCCCCTTCCACTCCTGTCTTGGGAATTGCGCGCCGTCTCGGGGTGGGCTTTTGCGCCCGGCATCCCGCAAGCGCGCGGCGGTGCCGCCTAAGGGTAGTAGATGACGGCGTAGATCTCGGCCGGGGTGTCCCCTTCGGCACCCACATAGTGGGGCACGATGGAGTTGTAGTAGATGCTGTCGCCCGGTTCGAGCACGTGCTCTTCCTTGCCGTACACCACGCGGATGGAACCCTTGTTCACCAGGATGAATTCCTCGCCCTGATGCGAGGACAGCTTGCGGTCCTCCACGGGTTCCGGACAGATCTCGATGAAGAACGGCTCCATGTTCCGGTCGCTCTTGCCCTTGCCCAGCGAGTGGAAGCGGAAGGCCGCACACTTGTTGCGCGCCTTCTGCATGGTCAGATCCGCCTCGCGGTCGCCCTGGCGGCTCACGATGGGGTCGCGGCTCACCGCGTCGTCCATGAAGGTGCCAAGGCGTACGTTCAGGGCGCGGGCCAGCTTCTGTAGCGGCCCGATGGACGGATACAGGTTGTCGTCCTCGAGGGCGGCGATGAATTCCGTCTTGAGACCGGCGGCGTCCGCGAGTTCCTCGCGGCTCAGGCTGCGGTCTTCCCTGTACTTGCGCACGCGCGCGCCAAGCTTGTCAGCGCCCATGGCTCCTCCTTGAAGCGGATTGATTGTGCACGCCCACCGCGGATCCCCGCCAGTCCCAGCGGACCGCGCCAGGCTGGGGCGAAGGAATGCTGTGGGAATCGTTCTACGTATCCGACCGGCGCACGCTGTACAAGGAAAATACCCCGGACTGCGCGCCCGAACAACCGCACGCCGATTGCGAACCTGTCGCGCACCGGGTGCATGCTGGCAGCGTACCGGTCGCGCCGCGGCCCCCCGGAGTTGCCCTGGCCGCTGACGCAAGGCGACCGGGCTCACCCGACGCGGCGCGACCGTCGCGACACTTTATAAGAGCGTCGCCCCCATGACAACCGGTGCATGCGAGCGCCTGCCGCAACGCTTGCGGGCACCAGCGAAAAGAAAAGGAAGTGCGTGCAATTCCCCCCATCAGCGGCGCGGCGAAGCATCGCGTCCGGTCCGCGCCCCCTGCCGCCGCATGCCTTTTCACGCCGCTGGTCTTCCGCTATGGTCGCCGCATGCCAGACGATCTCGCGCGCCGCAAATTCACCGTCTCCGGGCAGGTCCAGGGGGTGGGGTTTCGCCCCTTCGTGTACCGCATCGCCGCCGACCATGCGCTGACCGGCACGGTCAGCAACACCGCCGCCGGGGTGTTCATAGAAGTGCAAGGACTTGCGGCATCAGTTGACGGCTTCGGGCACGACCTGGCCCACAAGCTGCCTCCACTGGCTCGGGTAGTCTCGTGCACGCACCAGGACATCCCCGTGGTGCCGGACGAGGACGGATTCCGCATAGTCGCCAGTGGTGACGGTACCGAAGGGGGCGCGGGGCACGAGGTGCTCATCAGCGCCGACGTGGCCACCTGCGACGACTGCCTGGCCGACATGAACGATCCGGCCAACCGCCGCCACCTGTACCCCTTCACCAACTGCACCAACTGCGGGCCGCGCTACACCATCACCCGGTTCATCCCCTACGACCGCGACAAGACCTCCATGGCCTGCTTTCCGCTGTGCCCGGAGTGCGCGGCGGAGTACGAAAACCCGCTGGACCGGCGCTTTCACGCCCAGCCCAACGCCTGCCCGGTGTGCGGGCCGCGCGTGTGGTACGTGGACGGCGCGCCCAACGGCCCGACGCCGGACACGGGGCCTGACGCCGCGCCCGGCTCCATGCCCGGCTCCATGCCCGTCTCCGAACATGGCGCGGGCCGCCCCACCGGCACCCCGGCCATCCACGCGCTGGCAAAGGCGCTGGCCGCCGGGCGCATCGCCGCCGTGAAGGGGCTGGGCGGCTTCCATCTGGCCTGCGACGCGGCCAGCGATGCCGCAGTGGGCGAACTGCGCCGCCGCAAGCACCGCCCCCACAAGCCGCTGGCCATCATGGTGCCGGACCTTGCCGCCGCCCGGCGCATCGTACACGTTTCTCCGGAAGAAGAGGCCCTGCTGGCCGGGCGCGAACGGCCCATCGTGCTGTGCCGGGCGCTGGACGGGCTGGCGGGCGGCATGCAGGACGTGGCCCGGCCCGGCGACGGCACCCCTCTGGCCTACGATCCCGATGCGCCCCGCATCCTGCCGCCCATTTCACCGCTGGTTTCACCGGACACGCCCTTCGTGGGGGTAATGCTGCCCTACACCCCCCTGCACCACGTGCTGCTGCGCCTGTACGGCGCGCTGCTGCCGGAGGGCCGCGTGCCCGCGCTGGTGATGACCTCCGGCAACGCGGGGGGCGAGCCCATCTGCCTCGGCAACCGCGAGGCGCTGCGCCGCCTGCCCTCCATTGCCGACGTGTTCCTGCTGCACGACCGCGACATCCTGATCCGCACCGACGACTCGGTGACGCGGGTCAACCCGGCCACCGGCGCGCCGCAGTTCCTGCGCCGGGCGCGCGGCTTCACTCCGCGCCCCGTGTTTCTGGAAGGCGACGGCCCGTGCGTGCTGGCCATGGGGCCGGAACTCAAGAACACCCTGTGCGTCACCAGGGGCGACAAGGCCTTCGTCAGCCAGCACATCGGCGACATGCACAACCTGGAAACCCTGGGCTTTCACCGCGAGATCGCCGCGCACCTGCCGCGCATCCTGCAGGTGACCCCGCAGGCCGTGGTGCGCGACCTGCACCCCGACTACATGACCACGGCGGAAGCGGAACAGAGCGGCCTGCCCGTGCTGACCCTGCAACACCACTTCGCGCACATCCACGCCGTGCTGGCCGAAAACCGGCACGACGGCCCGGCCCTGGGGCTGGCGCTGGATGGCACCGGCCACGGCGACGACGGCACGGTGTGGGGGGGCGAACTGCTGTACGTGGACAACGTGGCGCTGGACCACCAGCGGCTGGGGCGGCTGGCCCGCATCCCCCTGCCGGGGGGCGAGGCGGCCATCCGCGAACCGTGGCGCATCGCGCAGGGGCTGCTGTGGCAACTGGGCCTGCGCGAACCCGCAACGGACGGCGCGCGCCCGTGGCCGTGGCTGCACCGCCATGCCCAGGCCGCCGCCTTTCTGCCGCGCCTGCTGGAACGCGGGGTGAACACCCCGCTCACCTCCAGCTGCGGGCGGCTGTTCGACGCCGTATCCGCCCTGCTGGGCCTGTGCGACACCGTCACCTACGAGGGGCAGGCGGCCATCCGGCTGGAACACGCGCAGGACGCCCCGAGCCGGAATGCGTCAGCCCCGCATGGCGGCAGCCACGACGCCTTCTTCACCCACGCCTACCCCTGCCCCCTGCGCGGCGCACGTGACGGCAGCGAAACGCTGGTGCTGGACACGCACGTGCTGTTCCGTGCCGCATACGACGACTGGGCGCGCGGTACCCCGCCCGGCGAGATATCGCGCCGCTTCCACGCCGGGCTGGTGGCGGGCCTGGCCGACATGGCCGCCGCCGTGGCCGGGGTGATGGACGTACCCGTGGTGGCCCTGTCCGGCGGGGCCATGCAGAACCTCACCCTGTCCGTACACCTGCCGCAGGCCCTTGCCGCGCGCGGGCTGACCGTGCTGACCCACGCGGAACTGCCCCCCGGCGACGGCTGCATCTCGCTGGGCCAGGCCGCATGGGCGCGCCGGGTGCTGGCCGGGCAGGGGTAGCCGCGCCGCGCGCACACCCCGTCGGCATCCGCACGTCCCCCACCGAAACCTGACCACGCCACGACCCACCCGCCGGAGACGCCATGAACCGGACCGACCGCCTGCTGGGGCTGATCCTTTTCCTGCAATCGCGCCGCTACGCCACCGCCGCCGACATGGCCGCGCACTTCGATCTCAGCCTGCGCACCATCTACCGCGACATGAAGGCCCTGGCCGAGGCGGGCGTGCCGGTGCTGGCAGAAGCGGGCGTAGGCTATTCGCTCATGCGCGGCTACCTGCTGCCCCCCGTCAACTTCACCGAGGACGAGGCCATCGCGCTCGCCACCGGCGCCATGCTGCTGGAGCGGGCCGCCGCGCCCACGTTGTCCGCGCACATGGGATCGGCCCTGCAGAAGGTACGCACCGTGCTGCCACCGGCCCGACGCGAAGAACTGCTGCGCCTTGGTCGGGCCATGGGCGAAACCGCCCTGCCGCCTTCCTCCGCATCACCCTCCGAAGCCGCAATCAAGACGGACCTTGCCCTTGTTCAGAAGGCGCTGGCACGCAGGCAGCCGCTGCGTTTCGACTATCGGGGCCATGGCAAATCCCATGCAACCCCGCGCGAAGTGGAACCGCTGGGGCTCCTGCGCTACCTGGGCCATTGGCACCTGATCGCGTGGTGCAGACTGCGCGGGGCGTTGCGCGACTTCCGCACCGACCGCATGCAGCACACGGTGATGCTGGACGAACATTTTGCCCCCCGCGAGCCTTTCGACCTTGCCGCCTATGTGTGTGAGCACATGCCCCGCCCGGAACTGCGGGCCACGGTACGCTTCCACCCCGACGCGGTGGAACGTGTCTGGCGTGAATGGTGGATGGGGGTTGTCGACGCACCGGGAGATCACCCAACTGGCTCACGGGACAGCGCATGCGACAGCACACGCAATGACGACGCGGGTGACGCGGCCCCCCTGGCCTCCGCCGAAAACAGCGGCCACACCGAGCACGGGTTCTCCTCCGTCACCCTGACCCTGTCTGCCGTGAACTGGGACCATCTTGCCCACTGGCTGTTGTCCTTCGGCCCGCTGGCCACGGTGCTGGACCCGCCCCCTCTGCGCGCTCTGCTGGCGGAACGAGCCGAGGCCGCCGCGCGTCACCACCGGCGGGAACCGGACCTTCCCTGACGGCTGGGCGAATGTGGCGGGTGCGGAGGTGGAGCGGAGCACCGGCCACGCCGCTCCTTGGTCTTCGCCTTCCTCCCTACCGCGTCAGCACGATCTTGCCGCGCACCTGGCCGCCGCACATGTCCGCAAAGGCCTCCGCCGCCCTCTCCATGGGCAGCACCCGGCCTATCTCCGGCACGATGGCGTGCCGCATCACGAAGTTGATCAGGTCCAGCATTTCGTCGCGGGTGCCCATGATGGTGCCCCGGATGGCAATCTGGTTCACGATGACCGGCAACAGATCCATGTGCACCTCGTGCCCGGTGGTCACGCCCATGGTCACCACGGTGCCGCCGCGCCGCACCCAGCGCAGCGAATGCGCCCAGGTGGCCGCCCCCGCGCTGTCGAACACCGCGTCCGCAGGGCGGGGCAGGTCCGCGCCGTCGGCGAACACCCGGTCCGCACCCAGGCGCAGCGCCAGCGCCATGCCGTCCCGGCCCCGGCTGGTGGCCCACACCTCCATGCCCGCCGCGCGGCCCATCTGGATGAGCGCCGTGGCCACCCCGCCGGTGGCTCCCTGCACCAGCATGGTCTGCCCCGGTCGCAGCCCGGAACGCACGAACAGCATGCGATAGGCCGTAAGCCACGCCGTGCCCAGCACAGAGGCATGCAGGGGCGACAGCCCCTCGGGCAGTGGCAGGGCGTTGCGCGCGGGCACGGCCACGAAATCGGCCATGGTGCCCGGCGCCTTTTCGCTCAGCACGTGCCAGCCGGGGTCCAGCGTCTCGTCGCCGGTGCGCCCGTCGTCGGTCAGCAGCGGGTAGAGCACCACCGGCGTGCCGTCGTCGAGGGTGCCCGCCGCGTCGTTGCCGAGAATCATGGGGAAGGGAATGGGGGTAGCCTGCCCGGTGATGCCGCGCAGGGTGAAGATGTCGTGCCGGTTCAGGCTGGCATGGCTGACGCGCACGCGCACCCAGCCTTCGGGTATGGCGGGGGCGGGCATTTCGCCCGTGCGCAGCGCGGACAGCGGGTTCCTGTCGTCGGGGTGTTCGCAGTACACGGCAAACATGGGGGACTCCTGGGCTGATGTTGTGGAAAACGTCTCCACCATGCCCACCCCCTGCTGACACCGTCCTGTCCACAGACCCGCGCCTGCTGACACAGGGCTGTCAGTGGAAGGGGGCATGCCGGAAACATGGCGGCATCCGCCGCCCCACCTGCACCAAGGAGAACCCCATGACACCGAACCTGCCTCCCGCCATCGCGGGATACTTCGCGGCGGCCAACGCCCACGACGGCGCGGCCATGGTGCGCCACTTCGCGCCCGACGCGCTGGTGGTGGACGAACAGCAGGACCGGCGCGGCCACGCGGCCATCCGGGAATGGGAAGCGCATGCCCACGCCATGTACCAGCCGCTGGCCGTACCCGTGTCCATCGCAACCATTGAAGACGACATCGTGGTCACCGCCACGGTGAGCGGCAACTTTCCGGGCAGCCCGGCAACGCTGCGCTTCGCCTTCCGGCTGTCCGGCGGACTGATCGTCCGGCTGGAGATCACCGTGTAGTCGGCGCACCACCCCGCGCGCATAAAAAACGGGGATCGCACGCGGATACCCGCGTTGCTCCCCCACAAAGGCGGGCGGTGCGCCCGTGGTGCCGCTTCCCCACAGAAGCTCCACCACCGCGCACCGCCCCGTACTCGTGCTTTCGTCCCGCCACCGCCCCACAACTACCGCGAGGCGGGGCGGCACTCCTGCTCCACTCTTGCCTGTCCCTTTCCCGAAAGTCTTTCCTACCCGCAGTCCGCCGTCACCAGCTTGGCGAAAATCCGCTCCGCCGCCTGGCTGGACAGGGTGAAGGCCAGCATGCCCGCGGGCAGGTACGAAAATTCCGTGGCGCCTTGCACTCCTACCGTAAAGGTGGTGCGGGTGGTCACGTACGACTTGCGCACGTTGTGCCGCCGGGCAAACTCGAACAGGGGCCGCAGCTGTGCCCCGCTGCCGTTGCCCGCCGCCTTGCGCGCGGCACGGGTGGTGGCAGCGGACGCGGCGGGCGCGCCGCAACGGGCATTGCCGTTCTTCTGGCTGGCGGCGATGCCCTCGTCGCTCCAGCGGATGTCGAAGGCCAGCACCGGCTTGCCGTGCACCGGGTGCAGGCCCACCAGCGCCACCTCGCCGCCGTCCCAGCGGGCGTAACAGGTATTGCGGGACAGGGCCGGGCTGCACAGCAGCTGCCCCACCACGGCGGTTTCCAGCAGCGGTTGCAGGCCGGGGTCGTCCGGCCCGGTGATGGGCGCGAACAACGCGGTGCGCATGGAGGGGTTGGCCAGGTACACCTTGAAGCTGCGGTCGCGCCGGAAGCGGCGGCCCGCGTCGTCGATGCGCCGCAGCCGCACCACCAGGAAGGCGGCTTCCAGATAGTCGAGATAGCGCTTCAGGGTATTCACCGCGATGCCCGATTCGCCGCGCAGGTCCTCCAGGGTCACCTCGCGCCCGCTGTTCAGGGCCAGCACGGCCAGCAGGCGGTTCAGTTCCTGCACGTCCGAGATGCCGTACAGGCCGGGCAGATCGCTGCACAGCACCCGGTCGATGATCTCGCTGCGCAGAAAGCGCGCCATGTCCGCGCGCACCCGCTCGGACACCACGGCTTCCGGGTAGCCGCCGAAATTCATGTACCGCACCAGCAACTCGTTCAGTTCGTCCATGCGCTCGGGCGTGAACAACTGCTTCATGTCGCGGCGCTGCCCGCCGGACAGGCGCAGGAACTCGGCAAAGGACAGCGGCGGCAGCATGTACACCGCGAAGCGCCCCGCCGCCTCGGCATCGCCCATGCGGCGCAGGGCGGGCGCGGCGGAACCGCACACCGTGCAGCGCAGCGCGGGCCAGCGGGCGGCCAGGGTGTCCAGCCCGCGCTCCCAGTCGGCCATGTACTGGATTTCGTCAAAGATGACCCAGCCGGGGCGGGTGGGGTCCAGCCCCGCCATTTCGGCGGCCAGTTCCACGAAATCGGCCAGTTCCATGCCGGTGTAGGCCGGGGCGTCCAGGGTGGCGAACAGGATCTGGCGGCGTTCGGCCCCCTGTTGCAACAGGGTATCCACCACCTGGTGCAGCAGCACCGTCTTGCCCACCCGGCGCGGCCCCATGAGCACCACGGCCCGGTGCAGCGCACAGTCGGCGGCCAGTTCGAAAAACGGCGCGAAGTGGTCGCGCTGCGGCAGGTCCGCCGCGAAGGGGCGGGCAAGCTCGTCGGCCCACCACGGGTTGTCCGCGGCAAGGCGTCCCATGACATCGGCGCGTGGCAGTGCGTGCGGCATGGCATTCCTCCTTTCAGGGAACATGCACCACGCTACACACCAAACCAGAAAAAGAGTCAATTACAATCAATTGATTGATCTTACAGTTAGCGCCACCAGAATACTACAGCCACATTGCACTGTTCGCGTGCACAAACTATGTACAACATTGTGTCATACAATAGAATTTATCAGCCTCAAAATAGCATCATCCACCTGATTCTAGCCTGCCATGCGCCGCAAACGCCGCGCATATTTTTTCCGCAGGACTGTCCGCCCGCCCTCCCCGCATGCTTCCGACCACACCGGTACGGCCCCCCGCCAAAACATCGTGCGCTCACTCAACTTGCCAACCGGGCCGCGCACGCCTATAGTCAGCGGCTTCCTCTCACCGCAACCCGAGAGAGAGCCCGTCCATGCCCCATAAAGGCCCGCACATCTCCATCTCCGCGGATTTCGTCGTAAACCGCATTCTGCGCATCAACCTCGATGAGTTCGAGGACTGGCCGGAATCCGTACGTCATCTCGCCATCGAAATCGCGGAAGAACTGTTTCTCGTCGTGTACAACCCGTTCATCGACGCGGAAACGGTGAAAGCGAGCGTTCGCGCGCGTTTCGAGGGCGAAAAGGCGGCACTGGCCCACCATTACGCCACCAGCATCGGCGAAGGCATCACCATGTTCTGGAGCGCGCACGAGGCCGAGGTGGCCTACCGCGACGAACTGGTGAAACGCCTTGCCGCCGTCATGCCGCGCGAGTGCATCGACACCCGCCCCGGCGCGCTGGTTGAAAATTCCACCGACGCCACCGACCTGCGCATGGAACTGCCCATGCTGGTGGTCAGCCCCGCGTCTGCCGAACAGGTCAGCGCCGTGGTCAAGCTGGCCAACGAGCTGAAGTTCGCCATCATCCCGCGCGGCGGCGGTTCCGGCCTGACCGGCGGTGCCGTGCCCGCCCGCAAGCGCACGGTCATCCTCAGCCTGGGCCGACTTACCCGCATCGCCAGCATCGACGAGCAGAACAGGGTGCTGTGCTGCGAGGCGGGCGTCATCACCAACGACGCCATCGTCGCGGCTGGCAGGAAGGGCCTCTTGTTCACCGTGGACCCGGCCTCCAAGCTGGCCTCGTCCATCGGGGGCAACATCGCCGAGAACGCCGGCGGCCCCTTCGCCTTCGAATACGGCACCACCCTCGACAACCTGCTCTCGTGGCGCATGGTCACCCCCACCGGCGAGATCATCGACGTGGCCCGCGTGGATCACCCGCGCCACAAGATCATGCCCGGCGAGACGGCCACCTTCGAAATCCGCGACCTGAGCGGCGGCGTGCGCAACGTGGTGTCCCTGCGCGGCGACGAAATCCGCCTGCCCGGCCTTGGCAAGGACGTGACCAACAAGACCCTGGGCGGCCTGCCCGGCATGCAGAAGGAAGGCGTGGACGGCATCATCGTCGAGGCCTGCTTCGTGCTGCACAAGAAGCCGGTCCACTCGCGCGTGCTGGTGCTGGAATTCTTCGGGCGCTCCATGAACAGCGCCATGCAGGTCATCAAGGACGTGGTGGGCTACCGCGACACCATCCGCCGCGAAGGCGACCACGTGAAGATATCGGCCCTGGAGGAGTTCAACTCCAAGTACGTCAAGGCCATAGAATACAAGAAAAAGTCCACGGAGTACGAGGGCGACCCCATTTCGGTGCTCATCGTGCAACTGGACGGCGACGACGAGTTTCACCTGGACCGCGCCGTGCACCAGATCCTGGACATCGTGAACCCCTACGACGGGGCGGACATCTTTGCCGCGCGCGACGAGAAGGAGGCGGAAGTCTTCTGGGAGGACCGCCACAAGCTGTCCGCCATCGCCCGCCGCACGTCCGGCTTCAAGATCAACGAGGACGTGGTCATCCCCATCGACGGGGTGCCCGAATTCGCCGATTTCCTCGAACAGGTGAACCTGGAATGCGCGGCCGCCGCCTACCGCTCGGCCCTGCAAGAGGTGGGACGCCTGGCGGGCATGCCGCTGGACGACAGGGAATTCAACCGCGAGTTCACCTACGCCTCCAAGGTGGCCAAGGGCGAGGTTTCGGCCAAGGACATCTCGGACGAGGAAATGCAGATCCGCGCCGTGGTCTTTCTGGGTGAACTGGGCAACGTGCACGCCAACCTGGCCCGCAAGATAGAGCGCATCAAGGACCACATGCAGGCCACCCGCATCGAGGTGGCCAGCCACATGCACGCGGGCGACGGCAACTGTCACGTCAACATCCCGGTCAACTCCAACGACCCGGTCATGCTGCACAATGCCGAGCAGGTGGCCCACCGCGTCATGGCGAAAGCCCAGGAAGTGGGCGGAGAGGTTTCCGGCGAGCACGGCATCGGCATCACCAAGATCGCCTTCCTGCGCAAGGAAAAGATGGACGCCCTGCGCGCCTTCAAGGAGCGCGTGGACCCGCGCAACGTGCTGAACCCGGCCAAGCTGACCCAGCGCGAACTGCCGGTGCGCCCGTTCACCTTCTCGTTCAACCGGCTCATCGAGGACATCCGCCAGAGCGGCCTGCCCGACAAGGAACGGCTGATCGCGCTCCTGGCCAACGTGCAGATCTGTACCCGCTGCGGCAAGTGCAAGCAGGTCTGCCCCATGTTCTACCCGGAACAGTCGCTGCAATACCACCCGCGCAACAAGAACATCGCCCTCGGCGCGCTGGTGGAGGCGGTGTACTATTCGCAGGTCAACAAGGGCAGGCCCGATCCGTTCCTGCTGGGCGAACTGCGCACCATGATGGAGCACTGCACCGGCTGTGGCCGCTGCACCTCGGTCTGCCCGGTGAAGATCGATTCGTCCGGCGTGGCCCTGGCCATGCGCGCCTTCCTGGAATCGGAGAACGCGGGCGGCCACCCCATCAAGCGCAAGGTGCTGGAATGGCTGTCTGCCGACCCGGCATCGCGCGTGCCCCGCGCGGCCAAGGCCGCGTCCATGGGCCAACGCTTTCAGAACCGCTTCGTGGGCCTTGTGCCCGCCGGGTGGCGCGAACGCTTCGAAAGCCCGCTGTTCGCCGGTCCCGGTCCGGAAGTGGGCTACAAGAACCTTGCGGAAACCCTGCACCTCGGCAAGGGCGGCATCTTCGTGCCCGCCAGTGCCAGACAGCGCGCGGCGGCCACTGGCGAACCCGTGGAAGCGGTGTTCTACTTCCCCGGCTGCGGGGGCGGGCTGTTCTACCGCAACATCGGCCTGGCCGGGCTGATGCTGATGCTGAAATCCGGCGTGGCCGTGGTCATGCCGGAACAGCACCTGTGCTGCGGCTATCCGCTGCTGTCCGCCGGGGCCGACAACGCCTTCGCCACCAACCGCGACCACAACGTGCAGGCCATCAGGGCCGCGCTGGACAAGGCGCGCGCGGCGGGGCTCAACGTCACCCACGTCATCACCGCCTGCGGCTCGTGCCGCGACGGCATCCAGCGCCACGAACTGCTGGGCGCGCAGGGCACCGCCCCCACTCGCCACATGGACATGGTGCAGTTCCTGCTGGAACGGTTGCCCGCCGACGCCCTTACGGGTGCGGAAAAGCCCGCCGCCGGAACCGAGGTGCTCTACCACCCCTCGTGCCATGCGGAATGGGTGGGCGTGCACAAGGGCAAGGCCGCGAACATCTACGCGCAGGCCGTGGCGGCCTTCACCGGCGCGAAAGTCCGCGTCAATCCCGGCTGCTGCGGCGAATCGGGCATGGGCGCCATGACCTCGCCCGCCATCTACAACAAGCTGCGCGCCCGCAAGCGGATGCGCCTTGAGGCGGATTTCATGACCTACGCCGACGGCGCGCCCGTCATCGTGGGCTGCCCCTCGTGCAAGGTGGGCATCAAGCGCACCATGCTGACCCTCAAGGACAAGCGCCCCGTGCTGCATACCCTGGAATGGCTGGCCGAACTGGCCAAGGGCGCGGACTGGCGCAAGATCCTGCGCAAGGCCGCCGACCAGGCGAAAGACGACGGCGGCGTGCGGGTGGTGGACGACAGCTCGCTGTAGAGCGCGTCATGGCCTTTTGCCCTCTGGCTGACCGACCCGAAGGGCGCGAAGCGTGGCCGTCAGGCGAGCTTGCGAGCCATACGGCCATCGAGAGCAACGCGTCAGATGCTGCCTTTTGCTACGGTCACGTACGACCAGAGTACGCTCCCTCCGCAAAAGGCGCATCTTCCTTGCCAGAGAACAAAAATCCATGACGCGTGAGTCCCGCGTACCCCAATGAAACAAGAATAAAAGGCGCATCCGTTGCAACGGGTGCGCCTTTTCCTGGACACCACCGACCGCACGGCAAAACCGTCACCACCCCACGGCTTGCCCAGCCGCGCCCGCTGGCGTAGCATCCGGCCACCCATGAAGTACCTTGGCATAGACTACGGCACCAGGCGCACCGGCGTTGCGGCCAGCGACACGGGCGGCAGCATGGCCTTTCCGCGCCGCACCATCGTCATGACCACCCGCGACCGGTTTTTTGCCGAGTTGCTGGCCGTGGCCGAGGAAGAACGCGCCGAGGCCTACGTGGTGGGGCTGCCCCTGCTGCACGACGGCACGGACACCCTGACCACCCGGCAGGTGCGCAACTTCGTGGAGCGGCTGAAGCGCCGCACCACCCTGCCCGTCTACCTCATGGAGGAGTTTCTGAGCTCCTACGAGGCCGAGGACGACCTGCGCGACGCCGGGCTTTCCGGCAGGGCGCTGGAGGCCGTGGTGGACCAGCAGGCGGCCGTGCGCATCCTGCAATCGTTCCTCAACCTGCCAGAATCCCGGCGGACCCCCGCCTGACCGGATAGCATCACCGCATGAGCGATACCCCCAAAGCATTCCCGGAACATTCTCCCGATACCTCCGCACCGACATCCGCACAGGAGCAGGGCGCGCAGCCCGCGTCTCCTGACGCGCCTGTCGCGGCCACCGCTGCCCCCACCCCGCAACAGCCGGACGGCGAACACAAGCCCGACGAGGCCAGCCCCGCCGACGCTACGAAGCCGTCAGACTCTGGCGACAGCGCTGCCGCGCCCGCAACGCCGGATGTTTCCGGAACGCCGGACAAGACAGACAGGACAGGCGCGCCAGACGTCACGGTCGCTACGGCTGCTCCCACGGCGCAGTCGGACGAAACAGCGAGCACGCCGGTGCCCACCCCTGCGGCATCGGCCCCTGAAGCCGCGACGGCCTCGAAGGCCACGGACTCCACGGACGCGCAATCCGCCCCGGCATCCGATACGCCAGAAGCCGCGACGGCCCCCACCGGCACCGCCCCTGCCCCGGCATCCGACGACACTGCCTCTGCGCCCTCGGGGGAAACGCCCCCGGCACAACCCGCCACGGAAGCAGAGGCCTTCGCGCCCGAATCACCTGCATCCACCCCGGCAGCCCCCGTGCCTGCCCCACCATCATCCACACCGACTGCATCCGTGCCCCCCACTCCGGAAGCGTCCGCCTCCCCCCCCACCACACCGCCCCCCGCCCCCCCGGCACCGGACCGCCCGGTGGTGCGCATCCTGTTGCGCGTGCTGGCCGCGCTGGTCCTGCTGGTCCTTGTGGCCTGCGGCTACGCGGGATACGACGCCTGGCGCTTCCTGCATACCCCGCCCGCGTCCTCCGGCACGCCGGGGGTGGACGTGTACGTGGACGTGGAGCCCGGCGCCACCTTCGACAAGGTGACCAGGCAACTGGTGGACAAGGGCGCGGTGACCAGCGACTGGCGCTTCAAGCTGCTGGCCCACTATCACGGCTGGGAAACCTCGCTGAAGGCCGGTCGCTTTCTGGTGCACAGCAGTTGGGCGCCCTTCCGCGTGCTGGACCAACTGGTGAACGGCCAGCCGGTGCTGTCGCGCATCACCCTGCGCGAAGGGCTGACCTGGTGGGAAACCGCCCGCCTGCTGGAGGTGGAGGGCTTCGTCACCGTGGAGGACTTCCGCGCGGTGATCACCGACCCGGCCTTTCTGCGCCACTGGGGCATCCCCTTCGACACGGCGGAAGGCTTCCTGTTTCCCGATACCTACCTGATCAAGAAGCCCACCACCCCCGACCGGGAATCGGCCCGCGCCGTGGCCGGACGGATGGTGGACACCTTCTGGCGGCGCGCCGCCCAGGTCTGGCCCGATGGCCGCCCCGCCCGCGACGAGCTGCGGCGGCTGATCACCCTGGCCTCCATCGTGGAAAAGGAAACCGGCCAGCCCTCCGAACGGAGCCGCGTGGCCGGGGTGTACGCCAACCGGCTGCGCACCGGCATGCTGTTGCAGGCGGACCCCACCACCATCTACGGGCTGGGCGAGGCCTTCGACGGCAACCTGCGCCGCCCGCACCTGCAGGACGCCGCCAACCCGTACAACACCTACCGTCGCCCCGGCCTGCCCCCCGGCCCCATCTGCTCGCCGGGGATGGAATCGCTGCGCGCGGCCACCACGCCGGAAAAACACGGCTATTTCTACTTCGTGTCGCGCAACGACGGCTCGCACCAGTTCAGCGCCACGCTGGACGAACACAACCGCGCCGTGAACCGCTTCCAGCGGGGCGGACGCGCCAGGGGGACCGACCCGACTACCACACAGGGCACACAGGGCACACAGGGCACGCCCGCCACACTCGTGAATCCCACTGCCGCCACGGGGGCTGCTGGTGCCACGGGTTCCCCAGATTCCCCGGATTCCCCAAATTCCATGGACGCTACGGACGCCGCCTCCCCCGCGCCGCGGAACGCCGAGGCCGCACCCGGCACGGCGGCCTCCACCGACACGACGGCCAAGGCTCCGGAGATGCAGGGCAAGGTCGCCACGCCCGATACGGGGGACAAGGCCGCCGAACCCGGCGCGACGACCGCCAGCGAGACGGGACCGGGCGCACCGGACGCGCCGCGCGCCAATGCCACCAAAGCGGCGACACCGCCCGCAGCGCAACCCGCTCCTGCCGCCCCCGTCACTCCATCCACCCCAGTCACCCCAGCCGCCCCAGCCACCGATGCCCCGGCGGCTCCCCAATCTTCCCAGTCTCCCAAGGTGTCCCCCGGCGCCAAACCGGCCCCGGCGCCCCTGCCGCGCACGGTCACGCCCGCAGCAAACGGAACGGCAGCTGCCACGGGGACCAATGCCACCGCGCCCGCGAACGCCGGAGTCCGCGCCCCCACCGCCCCGCGCGAGGCCGCCCGGCCCGCCCAGCCTGCCGAGTCTCCCCTGATCGCGCCGGACACGACCGTCAACACGGGGGGCAACACCGCCACGGCAACGCAGCCCGCCCCCGCCAATCCGGAAGCTGCTCCACCCCCGGCGACTCCGGCCCCGGCAAGCCCGGAAATACCCCCCGCCAGCGCGCCGAACGCTCCGTAACGCGCACGCCACGGCCTATTCCGCCGAGCGGCGCAGCCGCTCCGTCAACCCGTCGACCCTTTTCCGGGCAACGCGGCAAACGGAACCGGCGCGACCAACGCAACGGGCGCCTTCCGGTAATCTTCCGGAAAGCGCCCGTCCTGCATTGTCGCGTCATCTCGTGCCCGTGCTCGGGTCCGGCGGCGCCGCCCCCTGCGGGGCAGGCCCCACCCCGGTCAGCCTTCGCCGCGCTGCACCCCGCCGCTGCTCCAGCGACGGTTCTGATCCTCCGCCCCGCCGTTGACGGCGCGCGCCAGCATCACCCGGTTGCGGCCCGCCTCCTTGGCGGCATACAGCGCCGAATCCGCCCGGCGCAAAATGTCGTCCAGCGCGCTGTCCCCCGGGCCGCGCAGGGCCAGACCGATGCTCACCGTACAGCGCAACCGCTGCCCGCTGAACGGCACGTCCATTTCCTCCACGGCCCGGCGCAACCGCTCGGCGGCCACCAGCGCATCGTCCAGGTCCGTTTCCAGCAGCACCGCCGCGAATTCCTCGCCGCCCAGCCGCCCCAGGATGTCGGTATCGCGCAGGGCCTGCTGGCAGGCCTGCACGCAGCCCAGCAGCACGGCATCGCCCGCGTGGTGGCCATAGCGGTCGTTGACGCGCTTGAAGCGGTCCAGGTCCAGCATCAGCACGGCCAGCGGGCGGCCGTAGCGCACGGCCCGCCCCATCTCGCGTTCCGCGTCCACGAAGAACTGCCGCCGGTTGCGGATACCCGTCAGCGGATCGGTGGTGGCCTCGCGCATCAGCGCCTGTTCCAGCCGCTTGCGGTCGGTGATGTCCCGCGCGATGCTGAGCACCACGGGCTTGCCGTCGAAATCGAGCAGCTTGGCGTGGATTTCCACGGGCAGGACCGAGCCCCCACGGGTGCGGTGGGCCGATTCGAAGGTCAGCGACCCTTCCTCGCGCAGCCGCCGGATGCGCTCGCCCGCCTGCTCGGCGAATTCCTCGGCATCCAGTTCGTGCGGGGGCATGGCCAGCAGTTCGCGCCGGGTGTAGCCCAGACGGCGGCAGGCCACCTCGTTCACGTCCAGGAAGCGCCCCTCGGGGTCGTGCAGGAAGATGGCGTCGGCGGCGGCCTCGAACAACAGCCGGTAGTGCGCCTCGGACCGCTGGCGCGCCGCCTCCGCCGCGCGGCGCTGGGTGACGTCCTGAGCCACCCCGATGATGGTGTCGCCGTCCAGCTTGCCGGAATACTCGAACCACACCGTGCTGCCGTCGCGGCGGCGCATCTCCACCTCGATGTTCCGGAATTCCCCCCGGCGCAACAGCGTGGCCACCATGCGGCCGCGCGCCTCCGGGTCCACGTACCATTCGGTGGAGCGCATCTTTTCCATGAATTCCGCACGGTCCGCCCAGCCGTACATTTCGATGATCCGCCCGTTGGCCTCCAGAAACTTGCCGTCGGCGATGCGGGTGCGGAAGATGCCCACCTGGGCGTTCTCGAACAGGGCACGGTAGCGCCGCTCGCTGTCTTCCTGGGCCTGCTGGGCCGCGCGCTGCTCGTTGATGTCCACGATGATGGCCAGGGCCGCCTCCACCTCGCCGTCCGGCCCCTCCAGCGGCGAGGCGCTGATGTCGGTCCACAGGTAGCCGCCGTCCTTGCCGCGCAGGCGGTGTTGCAGGCGGCTGGCGGTCTGGGTGCGGTCCAGCAGGCTGGTCAGGGTGGTGGCGGCCAGGGAGGTTTCGTCACCATGCATGAACCGGCTGAAATGCTGGCCGCGCATCTCGTCGGGGGTGTAGCCCAGCATGCGCGCGCAGGCATCGTTGACGCGCACCAGCAGGCCGAAGCGGTCCAGCAGCACGATGCCCACCGAGGCGGTGCTGAAGATGCCCCGGAACAGTTCCTCGCTGCGGGCCAGGGCCAATCGCTGGCTGACGGCGGTGGTGATGTCCATGTGCGTACCCACCACCCGCGCGGGCGAGCCGTCCTCGCGCCGGGCCAGCACCCGGCCCCGCGCCAGCATCCACTTCCAGCCGCCGTCCTTGGTGCGCAGGCGGAACTGCACCTCGAACTGGCCCACCCCGCAGGCGGCCACCGCATGCGACACCGCCGGGTCCGGCAGACACAGGGCGGCGGTGACCTCGCCCAGGTCGTCGGGGTGCATCAGGTCGCGCAGGGCGTGGTGGGTGCACTCGAATTCGCCGGGCACGTACCCCAGCATCTCGTAATAGCGCGGGCTGCAATACAGCTCGCCGGTCTCGAAATTCCAGTCCCAGTGGGCCTCGCTGGCGGCGTCCAGGGCCAGCTTCAGCCTCTCCTCGCTGCGCGTCAGGGCTTCCTGGGCGCGCACCTCGACGGTGACGTCCTCGAACAGCCACACGCTGCCCCAGACCCGCCCGTACTCGCCGCGCAGGGTTCGATGGGTACGCCGCAGCACGCGGCCATCGGCCAGCAGTACCGAACGCACGCCGTTTCCGTCGGGCGCCCGTACCGGAACGGTCAGCGCGTCGCGGACGGTTGTACCGGAAAATACCGCCAGGCCCACCTCGTCATCGGGCAGCACGCCGGCGATGGCGGCGGGGTCACTCAAGCGGTCGGCCAGCAGGGTGCGCACCTCGGCCAGCGGACGGCCCACCAGGCCGGGCGCATCCGCATCGATGCCCCACAGCTTCGGAAAACGGCGGTTGACCCGCACCACCTGGCCACGGGTGTTCACGGTCAGCGCGGCGGAAGGCAGGGTGTCCTGCTGCGCGCCGAACAGGGCGTTCTCGTAGGCCAGGGCCAGGGTTTCCTCCACCTGGCCGTGAAAATCGTCCACGATGCCCCGGTGCACCTCCGAGACGGGCCACTGGCGCGTCTCCAGCAGGCACAGCGTGCCGTACAACTGCCCGTCGGGCAGCAGCAGGGGATAGCCCAGATAGGCCACAAAGCCCGCCCGCACCATGGGGCTGTCGCGCCAGCGCGGGTCGTCCAGCGCGTTTTGTACGTACACCGGCCGCCCTGCCTCGATGACCGCGTCGCAGTACGTGCCACCGGTCATGGTGACGATGCGCATGCCCGGCACCAGCGGGTTGCCCGCCGTGTTGCTGGACAACAGCACCGCAAGCCCCCCCGGATGCCGCCGCATGATGGCCGCCGCGCGAATGCCCAGCAGCCGCGCCAGGGTGTCCAGCGACTGCTGCCAGCGATTCCGTGTCCGTTCGCCGATGTTGATGAAATCCATATGCCCCCCTTGCGGCCCCGATTCGCATCGCCAGCCGTGCCGCCCAGGACTCTCGCGCCCGTGGCGGTTCCTCTCGCGGGGTGATGCACCCGCCGTGCCGAACGACGGGTACAGGCCCATGATGCAGCATACCACGCCACGACGCGGATTGCACGCGCGATGACGTCGGCAAGGCATCACTTTCCGTTCCGGCGCCCCTCTCCTACATGCCGCGCCGCCGGTACACGGCCAGCACCAGTCCCTCCACCAGCATGAACAGCGCCACGGGCACCACGAGAAACACCAGCGACAGCATGGCCGCAAGCCCCCTGTCCGGTGATTGCAACACCGGGAACAGATACCCGGTGAACGAAGGAACAACCCCGCCACCCACCAGTTGCACCAGAAAATAGTCGGAAAAGGCCACCAGAAACACCACCGACCCGCCCGCCACGGCGGCGGGCAGCAGCAGCGGCAGTTCGACGGCCAGCAGGCGCAGCAGCGGACCGGCACCCAGGTTGGCGGCGCAACGGCCATAGTCCTGCCCCATGGTCTCGAAGCCGGAGGCCAGCGCCCGCAGCATGTACGGGTACGACACCACCGACAGCACCAGCACCACGCCCGCCGGGGTATCCGCGAGGCCAAGGCGCACCAGGGTGCCGTACAGCCCGAGGGCAAAGCCCATGGCGGGCAGCAGGGCCGGGGCCAGCAGCAGTCCTTCCAGCGCCGCCCGCCCCCGGAACCGCCCGAAGGCCAGCAGCCGCGCCGGGGCCAGGCAGGCGCACAGGGTTACCGCCACCACGGCCAGCGAGTACAGGGTGGACGAGGCCAGCGCCCCGGCGATGGACTGCCGGTTGGCCAGCACGAAGGCCGCCGTGCGCCCGCCAAGGGCGGCGGGCCACAGGTCGGGCCAGGCCCAGCCGGGCGCGGCGGCCCACAGGGCCAGCACCGGCAGCGGCAGGCCGAACAGCAGCCACAGCAACGTCAGGAACATGCGGGATCCAGGGCGAGATCCGGGGCGGGATCCCGGACGCGGACCCGAATGCGAATCAGGCCGCGAACCAGGGCGCGAACCTGCCCGATCCACCGGCAGTCCGGCGCGGTCGTTGCCTTCGCGGGGGGTCACAGCTGGCGCTCCCGTCCGCGCAGCCCGGCCACCAGGCGCACGTAGGCCGCCACGAACCCGGCGCAGCACAGCAGCAGCAGGGTCAGCAGCGCGGCGGCCGCCGGGCGGTCCTCCAGCGAGCGCAGAAAGTACAGGTCGTAGGCCGCCACCCCCGGCATGGCCGGTGTGGATTCGCCCAGCAGCAGGGGAATTTCCACCGCGCCGAAGGCATACAGGAACAGGATCAGGAACGAGGCGTGCAGCACCGGGGCAAGGTGCGGCACCACCACGTCGCGCAGCACGGCCCATTGCCCGGCTCCCAGCATGCGGGCCGTCTCTGGCAGGCGCGGGTCCAGCCGCCGCAGCGAGGCCACGGCCAGCAGCATGACGAAGGGCAGTTCCTTGTAGGTGTAGGCCAGCACCATGCCCATGCCGTCGCCGCCCCAGAGCAGGGCCGGAAACCGTGCCTGTCCGCCGATGATCCCGGCCTGGTACAGCGCGGCGGACACTAGGCCTGAACGGCTCCAGAACACGATGGCCAGGAAGGCCACCACGATGTGCGGCAGCACCAGCGGCACCCGGAACACCAGCGCCGCCAGTTGCATGCGGACGGGCAGCCGCCACACCCCGTAGGCCAGCAGCGCGCCCCCGGCCACGGACAGCAGGGCCGACAGCCCGGCCACGCGCACCCCCAGCAGCAGCGAACCCGCCATGTGCGGCTGCGCCAGTTGCCGCCAGCCCGCCCACGCATCCGACGCGTACAGCCCCTGCGCGGTCTGTTCCGGCAGGTACTGGATCGGCAGCAGCCAGCCCAGCGACTGGGCCGCCGTCAGCCCCACGCCCGCCAGAAAGGGCACCAGCAGCACCAGCAGCGGGCTCAGGGCGGCCATGCGCCAGCCAGACACGCGAACGGACAGGCGGCCGGACGCGTGGGCCGGGTCGGGGAGGCGCGGGACGGGCGCGCCGTCGGGATGGCGGCTGGTCGGGGGCATGGCGAATCCGGTGGCGGTTCCCGCAGCGGTTTCCGATGATGGGTGCGAAGGAGCGACGATACCGCCCTGTACAGGCATTGCGGGGCCGGGCGCAAGCGGGTGGGCCATACATGACGGCGAGGCGGGCGGCGCACCGCGCGAAACGGCAGGCAGCCGCCGGCCTTGCCCCCTGCGCCTTCCGGCCCGGCCTTGCCATACGGGCCGCGCCGGGCTACAGGCACGCCCACGCCGCCCATACCGCCCTCCCACACACGGACACGCACATGACCGCCACCCCCATGGATGACCGCACCATCTACATCGCCGCCGCCGGGTTCACCGACGACCTCGTCCACGAGTTGGAGGACCTGCACGGCGCGCGGGTGCTGGACGTGCGCGGGCGGCTGGTGGTGGCCGAGGGTCCGGCCCGTCCGGCGGCATGGGCGCAGAACGTCTGGCTGGAGCCCGTGCCCATTCCCGTGGCCTCCATCGGTGACGCGGCCCGCAAGCTGAAGGCCATCCAGCGCAACTGGCATCTGCACGCCACCGGCCACCACCGCCGGGCCGCGCTGATCCAGGAACAGCTGCCACGAGTGGCCGCCCGGCCCGTGGTGTTCGGCGAGGCGCCGCCCACGGCGCCTCTGGGGTCATGGACCCTGTGGGAGCCGGACCTGGTGCTGGCATCCGCCCGCTGCACCAGCCCCTTTCCCGACGGCGAACCGCGCTTCGAGGAAAACCGCACCGTGCCCCCCACCCGCGCCTACCTGAAGCTGTGGGAACTGTTCACGCTCATCGACAGACGGCCCGGCCCCGGCGAACTGTGCCTGGACCTTGGCAGTTGCCCCGGCGGGTGGACCTGGGTACTGGCGGAACTGGACGCGCGCGTGTTCAGCGTGGACAAGGCGGACATCGCCCCGCACATCGCCGCCCACCCCAACGTGAACTTCTGCACCGGCAGCGCCTTTGGCCTGGACCCGCGCCACGCCGGGGCCGTGGACTGGCTGTTCTCGGACGTGATCTGCTACCCGGACCGGCTGCTGGCCACCGTGGGCCGCTGGCTGGAGCTGGGCCAGTGCCGCAACTTCGTGTGCACCCTGAAGTTTCAGGCCGAGACGGACCACGCCACGGCGCGCGCCTTCGCGGCGGTGCCGGGGTCGCGCCTGCTGCACCTGGCCCACAACAAGCACGAACTGACCTGGGTGCTGCTGCGCGACTGAAGCCCCTCCGGTCAGCATCCCACGCCCCCTCTCCCGCATCCATTCCCCGCCGCGCTTTGCCCGCAAGGTCATCCTGCCCCCGTCCGGCGGCTTCTGCCGTACCCGCGGGCAGAGGCCTTCCCTCACGCCATTTCCTCCCACAACGTGAGTCCGGGGCGGAACCGTCTGCTGCGAAGGTTCCGCCCCGGACTGCGGGGGGATGGGCGTATGCTGCTGTCGTGGAACACTTGCGGCGGATGCCGCGGATAAGGACAGCAACGCTATGCCGGGCGAAGCTTGACCGCTCTGCGCACGATGCCCGTAAGCCTCGCAAGCTCGCCTGACGGGCACGCTCCGCGCCCTTCGGGTCGGAACCCAGCAGGCGGAAAGACCATTGGGAAACAGCGCTCACTGCGCGGCGCGGCGCTCGAGCACCTGCTCGAACGCGGTCTCGATGCGCTCCAGCAGTTCCTCCACCGGACAGGGTTTGAGCAGATAGTCGCTGGCCCCGGCGCGCATGGCGTCCAGGGCGATGTCCGTGTAGGCGTGCCCGCTCAGGATGATCACCGCCGGGTCTTCGCCGCCGGACTTGCGGATTTCGCGCAGCACGTCGCGGCCATCCATGTCGCCCAACTGGATGTCCAGGATGACCACGTCCACCGATTCGCGGGTCAGCCATTCCAGTGCGGCCCGGCCGCTGGCCACGCCGTCCATGGTCACGCCGCGCTTGCGCATGCGGCGCAGCAGCGCGTCGCGAAAGCCATCCTCGTCATCTACCAGCAGAATGCGGCAGCTTTTCAGCAGTTCCGGGCAATCCATGTTCCCCCTCCCGGGCCTCGGCCCGCAAATTCCGCCGCCCCAAGCCCTCACGCGCCGCGGGGTTCCGCGGACCGGGGCATGATGTCGGGCAGGGTCACCACGTCGCCGGGCTGCACGTCCAGGTCGCGCGGCACGCGGGCCACGCAATCGCGCGCGGTACATTCCACCACCCGCGCCTCGCCCACCGGGGTGCCGTCGGGTCGGCGAATGCGGCAGCGCATGCCGGGGCTGGCCCCGTGCTGCACGCCCAGGCCGAAGGTAACGTCCTTGCCGCCGCCGTCGGGCGCGGGCAGCAGCTTGTAGATCTCCGCGCTGCGCTCGGCCAGCAGCGCCCGGCTCCAGGCCCGGCCCAGCATGAAGTTGCCGAACCCGACCAGCAGGGCGAAAGGCAGCACCAGCGCGGACAGGCCGAAGGGATCGATGCCGAACCAGCGGGTGAGCCGTTCCGGCGCGTTGGCCATCCGGGTGGCCTCGTCGGGCCACACCACCACCGCGAAGACCAGCGTGGGGTTCTGCTTTTCACCGTACTTGTCGTGCACGCGGATGACGTATTCGCCAGAGGCGGGGCTGGCCCCCACCTTGATGGCCCCGCGCCACATCTTTCCGCCCAGCCAGTAGCCGGAAAAGATTTCGTAGGGCACAAGGCGCACCTGCCTGTCGTCCGTGCCGCCCTCTATGACCATGTCCTCGATGGTTTCGGTACGGGGCGGCAACGGCCCGCTGACGGGGTATTCGCCGCCGGGCAGCGCGTCGGTGCGGTTGAACCCCTGCTGCATCCTGCCCACCAGCCCGTCCACCAGGCTGAGCGCGCAGACCAGCAGCAGCAGCAGCGCCACCCGACCGGAACGCCGGTGCAGGCGCGCCAGGTGCACCGATCTGGTCACGCCTGGCCCCGGGCGCGCAGCCAGCGCTTTGCGCACCAGCCCAGCACCAACGAGGGAACCAGCACCGTGAAGAACGTCTTGAAGAACACCGGGGTGAATTCGTCCGGTACGAACGAGGCGCGGTACATGCCCGCGCACACCGCCGCGATGGCCAGCAGGTTCATGGTCAGCACCAGCAGCTTGTGGGCCACGGTGGTTGCGAAATCCATCTGGTCTTCCACGGTGTCGCTCCTTGTCTTGATGTCCGCCGGGCCGCTTCCGCCCGTTCCGGCCCGCCATCATGCCATTCCGTGGCGAGGTGGCGGGGCGGAAGGGGGGGAAGCGGCGGGGCCGTTGCCGGCCCCGCCGCCGTCTGGCTACTTCTTGAAGATGTCGGTCTTGGTGATGTTCATGAAGCGCAGGGACACGCCCTCGGCCTTGTAGTACACGCGCACTTCGTCGCCGGCATCCCAGGTGGCATCGGGCAGGGCGAAGTATTCGTCAGGCAGCGAGATGGTGCACAGCATCTTCTGGCGGCCGGAGTAGATGGCCACCGTCTTCTTGTCGCGGTCCACCATGGGGAACTTCTTGGCGGTTTCCGTGGCCTTGTCGAATACCAGCGGATGGTTGCGGTCGATGTTCTCCTGCAGGTCCACCATCTTGAACGCGATGTCTTCGAACGCCTGGGTCTTGGTGTTGAAGATGCGGATGATGTTGGCCTTGGTGTCCAGCTTCATGCGCTGCCCGGCCTTGGGCTCCGGCCCCATTTCAGCGGGGTCGGTGGGCAGCTTGTAGGTGTGCGGGGGCAGGATGGAGTAGTCCGGGTTCAACGGCTCCATGGCCTTGTCCTGGATCAGGGTGATGGTTTTCGCGTTCTTGTCGTATGCGATCACCCGGCCCTGGTCCACCTTGCCGTATTCACCGCAGCCCACGAGGCCGAGGGGCAGCGCCACCACGAGCAGCATCAGCAGAAAGCGTCTCATATGTTTTCTCCTTCTCTCGTGCGCGGCGCGGCTAGGCGGCCTTCTTGCGGGCCAGTTCCATCTTCACGCCCTGGATCATGCGGATGAAGATGTACAGCGACATGCCGGAAACCAGGCCCAGCACCAGCACGGTGGCGCTGGTGTCCAGCGCGTCCTTGAACTGGGGAACCCAGGGCTGCACGAGCTTCATCAGGATCGAAAGCGCGCAGCCGACCACGGCGAGGCCGAAGGCGATGCGGATGCCGTACCCCTTGATGTACTTGGTCGCCACCGCGCCGACCTGCGCGCCCACGGAGGCGCCCACCAGCATGATCATGGCGGCCACGAGTTCGGTGCGGCCCTTGTAGGTGTAGGTGGCGGCGCCGTACAGGCCGGAGATCATGACTTCGAACAGGTCGGTGCCGACGGCCACGTGGGTCGGGCAGCCGATGAGGTAGATGAGGGCGGGCATGCGGATCAGACCGCCGCCGATGCCCAGGATGCCGGCCAGCCAGCCGGTGGCGAAGCTGACGAAGATGGGCAGCCAGGCGGAGCAGTACACGCCCGCTTCCTTCAGGTGCACCATGGGGGGAATCTTGATCTTGTGCAGGGCCTTGTGCCACTCGACGCCGGTGGCGCCGGCTTCCAGCTTTTCACCGCGCGCGGCGGCCAGGCGTTCCTTTTCGCGGCGCTTGGCCACGTCGTGGAAGACCATCCAGGCAATGGCGGCAAGCAGCGCGATGTAGATCCAGCGCACCACCTTTTCGACGTTGCCCATCCGTTCAAGCCACATGACCATCTGGGCGCCCACTTCAAAGCCCACGACGGTGCCCACCAGCATGATCATGCCCAACTTGTAGTCCACGTTGCCGAACTTGCCGTGGCGCATGGTGGAGATGAGCGACTTGCCCGCCATGTGGGCGATGTCCGTCCCGATGGCGAAGGCCATGGGGAAGCCGAGGATGTTCAGGCCGGGGGTGACCATCCAGGCGCCGCCCATGCCGAAGAAGCCGCCGATGATGCCGACGCCCACGCCGAGAATGATCAGGCCGGGCCAAAAGATCTTAACGCCCGCGATGGGCATGAGGATATAGAGCCATTCCATCGTTATTCTCCTTTGGTGCGGGCGCGGCCTAGTGCTCGGCCAGTTCGCGGGACTTCAGGTCGATGCCGATCCAGTTCATCACGATGTCGGCGATCACGCCGAAGATCACGCCCACCAGCGGGATCAGGATGATGGTCAGCACGGCGAACTGCAGATGGCTTTCATTGTACAGGTTGGCCCACCAGGCCAGAACCCCGTCCAGCTTGCGGGTGTCGGCCACGATGACCACGGGCGCGCCGCCGCCGCCAGCGGCCAGCGCCAGGCCGGGAATGGCCAGCACGAACGTCAGCAGCGACATGAACAGCGTCTTGATCCTTCTCATGTGCATCCTCCAGGTTGCGGGCAGCCCTGCCGCCCTTTTCGGCTTCCGCCTCCGGCCCGTCCTCGCTTCTTGCGATCCCGTCCGGCGGCGGAGCCCGCCTTTGCGTCCACCCGCACCCCCCCTTGGAGTGCGGTTTTGGTCCCGTGCATTGCGCGGTAGATGCCGCGCGATACGGCTATAGCAAGTCACATGCCAGCCAATTCAATACAGCAAATTTTCATGATAAATTTCATTTCGCGCAAGTTGCGCTTGCACGATTGCGCAAAGCCTTGTACATAATTTCTCAACCGCCATCGCCAAAGGAGCGGCCCGCCCCCGTTTATCCGCGCCCCTTTGCCCGCCTGTTGCGAAAGACGAGGGAAACGCTCATACACAAAGGCGTACGCCTCATGTGGATGCAGTGGGCATGCACCCGGCGCGGCAACTCGAAACGGCCCGCACGCCGCCGGGGACATGCCCGCCCCGGCAGCATGGGACAACGAACCTCGCCGGGGTCGGGCGTTCCGGCGCCCCGGTCCCCATACGGGCGACCACCGCCCCGCACCCACGGCAGGGAGAAGGCATGCGCTACTATCGGCCGCCGCTGTTCGGCACGCTGTTCCGGCTGGAAGGCAATTTCTCGGAATGGAGCATCGCCAAACGGCTGCTCTTCGCGGCGCTGCCCGCATTCATGCTGTTGCTGGTCATCTGCGGGGCCATATCCCACCGCATTTCCCAGAACTTCCTGCACGACGCGCTGGGGCGCAGCTCGCTGCTGGCCACCCTGGCCCAGGCCCACGAAATGGAGCAGGTGCTCCAGCAGGCCCGGCGCGAACTGCTCTACCTTGCCCGCACCGACATCTCCTCCGCCTCGCTGGCCCACCACCTGCGCACCCGCGCCGAGACCATGGGCACCCTGTACCGCGAAATCGCCTACCAGGGGTCCACGCCCGACAATCGCCTGGTGTTGCTGAACACCGGGCGCGACGTGTGGATGGTGCCGCTGGAGCAGGCCCTGGCCACCCGTTTCGGCCCGCTGACCCGCCAGAACACGCAGGAGCCCAAGCCAGGCTTCGTGCGCATTTCCGCTCCCACGGAGGTGGTCTACCCCTCCGTGCCCACGGCGGGCACCGTGCAGGGGCTGTCCATGCACGTGCTGCGGCTGACCACGCCCGTGCTGGACGCCGCGGGCAACCAGACCGGGCTGCTCACCCTGTCCGTGGACATGCTGGCCCTGCGCAACGTGCTGTCGGTCTACGCATCGCGCCGGTCGCCGCTGTACATCTTTCCGGAAGAGACGGAGAAGCACCGCAGCTTCTTCTTCGACGCACACGGCTGGATCCTGTTCCAGTCGGAATCGCCGGAACATCCCAACCTGGACCTGTCCACCGACACGGTGCGCTCGGGCATGCGCGGCGACTTCGGCCGCCCCGGCTTCGAGGCGGCCTTCCGCCCCAACCCCGAGCAGGAGCGCTACTGGGGCATGGTCACCGAGGTGCAGTCCGGCAATTCCGGCCAGAGCCGCCTGGGCACCATGCTGGAAGACCCCTCGCCCATGAACCGGGCCTTCTACATCAGCTATGCCCCGGTCACCTTCAGCGAAGGCCCCGGCGCCAGCACCGTGGTGGTGGGCGGCATCGCCTACACCGACACCAGTTTCCTGGCCATGGCCGCGTCCTACAAGCTGTATGGGGCGCTGTTCGTGTTCGGGCTGTGCGCCAGCGCGGCGGCCGCGTTCATCCTGGGCATGCTGGGACGCGGCATTGCCGGGCCGCTGCACCGCATTGCCGAAGAAGCCAGCGGCAAGCTGGAATCGGGTGACCTTGCCCCCATAGAGATGGGCCGGGTGCACCCGGAGGCCGAAGCCCTGCTCCAGACCACCAACGAGATGCTGGCCGCCTTGCAGGCGCGCAACGAAGAGTTGCGCCTGCGCGAAGAACACATCCAGTCCACCCGGCGGCGGCAGCGGGTATGCCTGGACACGGAAATCGCGCAACAGCAGCCACAAAGCCAGCTTTCGCCGCAGGACACCATGCCCGGCATCGTGGGCACCAGCGAATCGGTGCGGGGACTGCGCGGGATGATCCGCAAGGCCGCCGGTGTCGAGGCCGACGTGCTGATCATCGGCGAGACGGGCACCGGCAAGGAACTGGCCGCCGAGGCCATCCACATGACCAGCGACCGCGCGGGCGGGCCGTTCATCTCCATCAACTGCGGCGCGCTGGATGAAAACCTGTTGCTGGACGCCCTGTTCGGACACGTGAAGGGAGCCTTTTCCGAGGCGCGGGGCGAGCGCAAGGGGGCCTTCGTGGCCGCCGACGGCGGCACGCTGCACCTCGACGAAATCGGCAACGCCTCGCCCAAGGTGCAGCAGGCCCTGCTGCGCGCCCTGTCGGTGCGGCGCATCCGCCCCCTGGGCAGCGACGACGAACTGCCCTTCGACGCGCGCATCATCGCCGCCACCAACGTGGACCTTAAGGAATGCGCCCGCCAGGGCACCTTTCGCGAAGACCTGTACTACCGGCTGGCGGTGATCACCATCAACACGCCCCCCCTGCGCGACCGGCGCGAGGACATCCCCGCCCTGGCCGACTACTTCCTGAAGCAGGCGGCGCAAACCCTGAAGCGCCCGGCCATGGGCCTTTCGCGCGGGGCGCTGGAAAAACTGCTGGCCTACGGCTGGCCGGGCAACGTGCGCGAGGTGAAGAACTGCATCACCCGCGCGGTGGCCTTTGCCGAAGGGGACACCCTGTACGCCGAGGACCTGCGCTTTGGCGCGGAACTGGACCCCACCCTGTCGCACGGGGCCCTGCTGCCGCCAAGCCCGGTCCCCGCGCACGCGGGCCAGCCGGTTGCACCCTACCCCGGCGACGGCGCCGCCCATGCCGCCCCGTACGGCACGCAGGCGGCGCAAGGCATGTCCGGCGTACCCGTCGGCGCCCCCATGCCCGGACAGACGGGCGCCACCATGTACGACCCGGTCAGCGGGCGCATCGTGGCCACCGGGTCCGGCAGCGGCGGGCAGAACTGGTCGGACGCCGCCACCATGCACGACGCGCGGGGCAGGAGCGACCGCACGGGCGTTCCCCCCGGCAACGGGCGCCAGGCGCGCAACGGGCAGGACGGCGCGGGCACGCCGCCGCTCTCCACGCTGAACCCGCGCCAGCGCGCCGCCTGGGAATTCATCAGCCGCAACGGCGGCATCACCCGTACCCAGTACCAGGACATCGTGGGCAACGAGATACCCGTGCGCACCGCGCAGTACGACCTGCAAGACATGGTGCGCAAGGGCTTCATCCGCAAGGTGGGCAAGGGCCCCGCCACCCGGTACGTGCTGACGGAAGGCGGCGCCCCCGTACCGCCACGGAGGTAACCCATGCTGGCCGCGCCGCCGCCCGTATCGCTGCTGGAACGCCTGCGCTGTCTGTTCGGCCACAGGCGCGCCGTGGACGCCGAATCGCGCGAGCGGGTCATGCGGGTGTTCCGCGCCCGCTACGCCCACTTCAAGGACCTGCTGGACTCCAACGCCGAGCTTGCGCGCATTCTCGCTGACATGGACGAGAAGATCGCGGGGTGTACCCTGTTCGGGGCCACCTGGCTGCGCTCGCAGGCCACGCGGGCCGTGTTCCACGCCATGCGCATGGCCACCGCGCTCAATGCCATCTCGGGCGACGCCTATCCGTCCCTGCCCGGCGTGGTGGAACGCATCAACGCCGACATCACCGAACTGCTGGAAAGCCGCCCCCAGGCCACGGTGGAGGCCTACGCCCTGCCCTTTGCCGCCATCAACGGCGACATGGTGGACTGGGTGGGGGGCAAGTGCGCCAACCTTGGCGAACTGACCTCGCGCGTGGGGGTTCCCGTACCGCGCGGCTTTGCCATAACCACCCGCGCCTACTATGCCTTCATGGAACATGACGGGCTGATGGGCGAAATACGCAAATGCCTGCGCGATGTGGATCCCCAGGACCCGGAAAGCGTGCTGGACGTGGCCGACGACATCCAGGCCCTGTTCGCCGCCGCCACCGTGCCGCCGGACGTTGTTGACGCCCTGCACGCCGCCTGCGACGAGGCCTTCGGGGCCGATGGCGATGCCGGACACGGCGCCCCGTTGCGGCTGGCCGTGCGTTCCAGCGCCCTCAGCGAGGACAGCCACGTGTCCTTCGCCGGGCAGTACCTGTCCGTGCTCAACGTGAGCCGCGACGGCGTGGTGGACGCGTGGAAGCGGGTGGTGGCCAGCCTGTTCATGCCGCAGGCCATCGTGTACCGCCTGCACCAGGGCATCACCCTGGACGCCAGCGCCATGGCCGTGGCCTGCATGGAGATGGTGGATTCCGTGGCCGCCGGGGTGCTGTTCACCCGCCACCCGGTGGACCTGCTGTCCGATTCCATGGTCATCAACGCCGCGTGGGGGCTGGGCGCCGCCGTGGTGGACGGGGAGATGGAACCGGACACCTGGCTGTTCAGCCGCGAAGATGCCCCCCGCCCGGTATCACGCCATATCGTGTGCAAGGCGCACCGCCTTACCCCCGGCGACGACGGGCGCCTGCGCGAGGAGGACGTGCCCGAGGCCCAGCGCGACACCCCCTGCCTGACCGACGCCCAGGCCGCCGAACTGGCCGGCATCGGCATGCGGGTGGAAGCGCACTACGGCGTGCCGCAGGACGTGGAATGGGCGCTGGACCCCGCCGGACGGCTGCTGCTGCTCCAGGCCCGCCCGCTGACCACCACCCCGCGCGGCGATGCGCGCACCACCCCGCTCATCGAGGGCTACCCGGTGCTGCTGCACGGCGGCGAGCCCGCCTGCCCCGGCGTGGGCAGCGGCCCGGTGGTGCAGCCCAGGAACGCGGAGGAGCTGGCCCTGTTCCCGGAAGGCGGCATACTGGTGGCCATGCACTCCTCGCCGTCCTACGTGCTGGTCATGCAGCGCGCCCAGGCCATCGTGGCCGAGGCGGGCAGCATCACCGGGCACATGGCCTCGCTGGCGCGGGAGTTCGGCGTGCCCACCATCGTCAACGCGCCGGGGGCCATGGCCGCGCTGCCCGTGGACGCGCAGGTGACCGTGGACGCCTTCTCCTGCCGGGTCTACCAGGGCCGGGTGGAGGAACTGCTGCCCCTGCGCGAGGAGCGCGCCGTGTGCCTGCGCGACACGCCCATCCACAACCTGCTCAAGCAGGTGGCCGCGCTGGTCACTCCCCTCAACCTGCACGACCCCAAGGCCAACGATTTCACCCCCGCCGCGTGCCGGACCATCCACGACGTGATGCGCTTCGTGCACGAACTGTCCTATGCCCACATGTTCCGGCTGTCGGACACGGTGTCCGATGCCGGGGCGGTGGCCGTGGAAATGAAGGCCCAGGTCCCGCTGGATCTGCACGTCATCGACCTGGGTGGAGGGCTGGCCGAGGTGGACGGCCCCTACGTGTGGCCGGAACAGGTGACCTCCGCCCCGTTCAGGGCCCTGCTGGACGGCATGCTGGACCCGACGGTGCACCAGCGCGAGCCCCGGCCGGTGGACATGAGCGGCTTCCTGTCCGTCATGAGCCGCCACATGATCGAGCCGCCCACCATGCACGGCCAGCGCTTCGGCGACCGCAGCTACGCGCTGGTGTCCGACAAGTACCTGAATTTCAGCTCACGCGTGGGTTACCATTACGGGGTGCTGGACGCCTACTGCGGCCAGACCATGAACAAGAACTACATCACCTTCCAGTTCAAGGGCGGGGCCGCGGACGAAACGCGCAAGAACCGCCGGGTGCGCTGCATCGGCATCATCCTGGAATCCATCGGCTTCCATGTCGAGGTACGCGGCGACATGGTAACCGCCCGCTTCCAGAAATTCGCGGCACCGCAGATCGCCGAACGGCTGGTGCAGTTGGGGCGGCTGCTCATCGTCACCCGCCAACTGGACATGCTGATGGTGGACGAGGCGGCGGTGCAGCGCTTCGCGGATAATTTCCTGAATGGCCGCTACCATTGAACACGGCAGACACGAAACAATCACGCAAAATGCACGCCGCGCGATAGTGTCTGCGCGAATACTTTGCGCAAAAACAAAACACCCCGGAGTTCCCATGGAATACCGGGGTGTTTTGCACGCGCCCCAGACCGGAACGCGCAAGCAGCCTTTGGTATGCACCGACAAAAATGTCGGGGACTATTCCTTTTCGCCTGCGGATAAACCGGCCCGAATGCGCCGGACGAGTGCGGTGGTGGAAAAACCGGGCAGCAGGGGCAGGCTGAGCACCCGCCCACCACGGGCCTGCACGATGTCGCGGCCCACGATGCGGTCCACGGACCAGTCGCCGCCCTTGACCAGCACGTCGGGCTGGATTTCCGCGATGAGCGCGTGGGGGGTGTCCTCGTCAAACTCCACCACGTAGTCCACGCTGGCCAAGTGGGCCAGCACGTAGGCCCGCACCGCGAAGGGATTCACCGGGCGGTCCGCGCCCTTGCCCTGGCGGCGCACCGAGGCATCGGAGTTCAGGCCCAGCACCAGCAGGTCGCCCTCGGCGCGGGCACGGGCCAGCAGGTCCACGTGGCCGGGGTGCAGGATGTCGTAGCAGCCGTTGGTGAACACCACCCGCTGTCCGGCGGCGCGGCGGGGCGCCAACAGGCCGGGCAGCACGGCGCGGGCCACCACGGCGGGATGGCTCAGGTCAGGCGGGGATGCGTCCATGGAGGGCTCCGGAAGCCGCCCGGAACGGATTGGACATGCGCCGGGCGGGCATTGGACATTGGTTGAACATTGAACGCGGGGACGATGACGCGGCGGAAACGGGACGAAAATGGGCCGCCCCAACGCCCAAATGCGGGGCCGCGTGGCGTACGCACCGGCGGAGTGCGACGGAGAAGAGCCAGATAGCCACTGCGGACGCGCAGTTTCAACCCACGCACCCGCGAGGGGTGCGACCGGCATGCGCTGGCCTTGGGCGTAGGCACCCAGGTTTCTATCCACGCCCCCGCGTGAGGGGCGACCAGCACGAAGCGCTGCCACGAGGCCGGTGCGAAGGAGTTTCTATTCACGCCCCCGCGTGAGGGGCGACGGGCGATGGCCAGCTTGGCCGTCAGGTCGTTTTGTTTCTATCCACGCCCCCGCGAGGGGTGCGGCTGTCGAACTGCCCGGTTCCGAACGCCCAATGCATGTTTCTATCCACGCACCCGCGAGGGGTGCGCAACTCTCTGATTATCTCTTCATGCGCAGGGCCGCGCAATCGCCGAACAGCACCAGTTCCGCCCAGTCATACGCAAAGTCCAGCCGGGCTTCCTCGTCGTCCAGCACCTGCTGCTGGCGGACCGCATCCATCTCCAGCCGGTCGAACAGCGTCACCCCCCGGATGAAATCGGCAAAGCGGTCCAGCTGATAGCAGGCCAGCAACACCATGGTGGCCTGCTTGGGGCTGATGGCCGCGCCCTGCCGCTTGCAGCGCGCCATGAGGCGCATGTAGCGGTCGTTGGAGACATTGTACGGCTCCAGCCCCTGATCGGCCAGCCAGGTGGCGCTGGACCACTGGCCGGATTCGTCAAAGCCGCGACAGTGCTCCTCGCGCACCACGAAGAACTGCTCCACCACGTTGCCCGCCTCGTCCTCCTTGGTGGCGCGGCCCAACGGATAGGTGCGGCAGGCGCCGGAACGGTCGGGATACACGGTGCACCCGGCGTCGCTGACGAACGGGCACAGCTTCAGCGGGTGGTCGCTCATGCGCAGGAACAGGGCGGGAAAGCCGGTGTCCGGATACTGGCCCACGCGGGCATGGGTATTGATGAATGCCTCGCTGCCCATGCCCAGATTGCGGCGCAGCCGCAACACGTCGTACGGCGTGAGCGGCATGTTCAGGTCGGAACAGCAGGCGTTGAAGCAGCGCACGCCGGGATGGCAGGCGAATTGAAACGTCTGGCCCGCATGCAGTTCCGGCAGGCTTTCCAGAAAGGCCTGAGTCTCGTCGCCCTGCGCCCCTTCCGCACCTGCCGGGCCACATCCGCTACAGTTGTTCATATCGCCGGTCATCGTCGCCTCGCTTGGCAGTGCGTCGGATGTCCGGCGCGGTCATCTTTTGAATTCGAGAGGGCAGATATCTACCCTGACCATCAAATGAGTCTATCACCCGCCCACCCGATGCGATGTAGGCACTCTCCGCACAGCCTGCCCGAGGGCGACGCGCGCCATGCGAAAGGCGGACGCATCGTTCGGGGCAAGGCGCTTGCCTGCGCCCAACATTGCGGCAACAGGGTATCCGAGTTGCCGTTGCCGCCGAGGCGATTTTGCCCCGAGGGCAAGGAAAACGGCATGGCCGTGACGGGAGTGTGCCTCAGCCGTTGGACGAGTGCTCCGCACGAGTCCTACGGATGCGGACCGCAGCGCGCTCTTATCGTACTCGACCGGAGCGGCCATGCCGTTTGACGCAGCGATCGGGCAAAAGCGCCCGGCCGCAGCGGCAACTAGAAGTTGAGGCGGTCTCGCACGCCACCCATAATCCTCGCCGCCTCGGCGCGGGCGCGGGTATCCCCGGCCTCCAGGATGTCCTGAATGCCCTTGGGGTTGGCCAGCAGGGCGGCGCGGCGTTCGTGCAGCGGCCCCAGGAAGGCGCCCAGGTTTTCGAGGAAGATCTTCTTGCAGTCCACGCAGCCCAGCGAGGCGGTGGTGCAGCCCTGGCGGATTTCGGCCTGCTGTTCCGGGGTGGCCATCAGTTCGTGGTAGGGGAACAGGTTGCACACGTCGGGGTTGCCGGGGTCGCTCTTGCGCAGGCGGTTGGTGTCGGTGAACATGCCGCGCACCTTGGGGGTGATTTCCTCCATGGTGTCGCGCAGGTAGATGGCATTGCCGTAGCTTTTGGACATCTTGCGGCCATCAAGGCCGGGACACTTGGCCGCCGGGGTCAGGCGCGCTTCCGGCTCGGGGAAATATTCGCCGTACAGGAAGTTGAAGCGGCGCGCGATTTCGCGGGTCAGCTCCAGGTGGGGCAGTTGGTCCTGGCCCACGGGCACCCATTTGGGGTGGTAGATCAGGATGTCGGAGGCCATCAGCACCGGGTAGCCCAGGAACCCGTAGTTGCCGAGGTCCTTGTTGACCACTTCCTGCTTCTGTTCCTTGTAGGTGGGGTTGCGTTCCAGCCAGCTCACCGGGGTGATCATGGACAGGATGAGGTGCAACTCCGCGTGTTCCTTGATGTGCGACTGCTGGAACATCACGCACTTTTCCGGATTCAGGCCCGCGGCCACCCAGTCGGTGACCAGTTCGGGCACGAATTCGCGGATGCGCGTGGGGTCGGCGTAGTCGCTGGTCAGGGCATGCCAGTCGGCCACGAAGAAGAACGCTTCCATTTCATGCTGCATCTCGACCCAGTTCTTCAGCACGCCGAAGTAGTGGCCAAGGTGCAGCGGCCCGGTGGGCCGCATGCCGGAAACGGTGCGCTTGTCGGGGGTGGTCATGATCTGTCGCTCCTCCGGGAGGGAATGGGATGTCGAAGCGTGGTGCGCGGCGGCGAGGCCGGGCGCCAGCGGGATTGCGGAAAACAGGCGCGCCGGGCGACGCGAACCGCACCGGCGCGGGCCAGGACTGGCCGGGCTGCGGGCGGGCTACCCGATGCCCACGATGGCCGAGACAAGGTCCACGGACATCTGCACCAGCGGCCAGACCACCTTGAACAGCATGCCCGTGGCCAGCAGGATGACCACCAGGATCAGCCCGTAGCGCTCCAGCCGGTAGTAATGCCACGCCAGCTTGCGCGGCAGGAACCCGGCCAGGATGTTGCTGCCGTCCAGCGGCGGGATGGGCGTCAGGTTGAACCAGGCCAGGGTGAAGTTCACCCACACGCCCACGGCGCACATGTTCAGGAAGAAATCGTACACGCCGTTGCCCTCCCACTGCGAGATGGGCATGGCGAGGGTAAGCAGGCGATAGGCCACGGCAAAGCCCACGGCCACCACGATGTTGGCCAGCGGACCGGCGAACGAGACCAGCGCCATGTCGCGCCGGGGCGACCGGAAATGCCGGGCGTTGACCGGTACGGGCTTGGCCCAGCCGAGGATGAACGGACTGGTGAGGGCGGTGAACACGAACAGCAGCGAGCCCATCACGTCCAGATGCGGCAGCGGGTTCAGGGTCAGCCGCCCCAGCATCTTGGCCGTGGGGTCGCCGCGCTTCCAGGCGGCCCAGCCGTGCGCCACCTCGTGGCAGACCATGCCGAGCAGCATGGGCACGAAGGCGACGGCCAGTCGCTTGATGTTGACGGCAAGATCGGTATCGAACATGACCCCTGCGGCTACCACGAAGGCGGGGGCAGGGCAAGGGGGATGCGGCTTCGCGGGCCTTGTGCCCGTTGCGGCGATGAGGTCGGGCGGTCGCGCCGGTGTGCCGTGGTCGCGGGCGGCGGCCCGGTGCGCGTCCCGAAAGACGCGGCGCGGGCAGGATGGATGTGGCGGATGCCGGGCATGCCCGGCGGCACGGTCACGGGGGGGGTTACGTCGCCGTCCCGCGCCCCAGCGCCCGCTCTATGGCGCAGACCAGTTCTTCCATTTCGCACGGCTTCAGCAGGTACCCCGCCGCGCCAAGGCGCATGCCCTCGCGGGCTTCTTCGGCGCCGCCGTGGCCGGTCAGCATGATCACGGCCATTTCCGGAGCCATGCGCCGCACCACGCGCAACAGTTCGAAGCCGTCCATGTCGTCCATCTTCAGGTCGAACACCGCCGCATCGTAGGTGGCGCCGCGCAGGGTGCGCAGGGCCTCCGTGCCGCTGCCCGCCGTGTCCACCACGTAGCCGCGCCGGGACAGACGCTTCTGCATCACCCGGATGAAGCCCGCCTCGTCGTCCACCAGCAGCAGCCGGATGGGGGCCGCGGCACTGCCGGGCCCGAAACCCGTTCCCGCATCGGGCGGTGCCCCCGGCGGAGAGGTGTTGGAGGTAGTCTCGCTCATGCCGTATCCTTGCTGCCCCCGCCGGGGGGAGTCGTGCCCGTGGTTCCGGGCTTGCCGTCAGGCCGATCCGGCGCCGGGCAGGCCGAGGTCAGGCGTCCCCCGCCCGCCGGCAATCCCGCACCCTGGGCGGCCTGTGCCGCGTGCACCGCCGGGTCGAACGGCGGCAGCAGCACCTGAAAGGTGGTGCCCACCCCCACGATGCTGCTCACCTTTATTTCGCCGCCCATCTTGTTGATGATGCCGTAGCAGATGGACAGGCCAAGACCCGTGCCCTTGCCCACCGGCTTGGTGGTGAAGAACGGGTCGTAGATGCGTTGCAGGATGGCCTCCGGCATGCCGGGGCCGGTGTCGGCCACGTTCACGGCCACCATGCCGTTGTCGCTCATCAGGGTGGCCACCTTCAGGGTGCCGCCGGAACCTTCCATGGCGTCGAAGGCGTTGTTGAACAGGTTCAGGAACACCTGCTGCAACTCGGAGGGCGAGGCGGCCACGGGCGGCAGCCCCTCCGCCATGGCCACCACCACATGCACGCTGACGGTGCGCGCCTTCTGGCCGGAAAGCTCCACCATTTCGGTGACCATGGCATTGATGTCCACGGCGTGCACCTCGCGGTCGGAGCGGCGGGCGAAGCTGAGCAGCTTGTGGGTGATGTCGCGGCAGCGCACCCCCTGGGTGCGGATCTGGCGGGCGCTGTCGCCTATCTCGCGCACGGCGTCCTGCTCCTGCAATTCGCCCAGCACGTCCTCTATCCAGCCCGCCTCCTCCATCATGATGGCCACGGGGTTGTTGATCTCGTGGGCGATGCCCGCCGCCATCTCGCCCAGGGCAGACAGCTTGCCCGCTTCCACCACCTGGGCATTGAGGGCGGCCATTTCGCGCTCCAGCCCGTCGATGCGCTCGATGATGCGCTGGGCCAGGAACATGCCCAGCACCAGCACCGCGATGGAGGCCAGCCCCAGCACCAGGAACAGGGTACGCTGGGCCGCGTGCAGGCCCTGCAACGCCTCGCGCGAGGACTGCTGGAACACCAGCACCCAGTCGCCGCCCTTCAGGCGCGACATGGCATAGACCATCTCGCCTTCCTCGAAGGCGCGGTCCTGGTCCATGCCCGCGATGCCCCCGCCGAACACCCGACGGGCGAATTCCGCCAGTTGCGCGCCGTCGCCCGCCGAATGGCGCCCCCCGGAAGTCTGGAACGCGCCGCCCCGGTTGATGATGCAGGCCTGGCCGGTGGCCCCCACGCGAACGTCCTCCACCAGCGAGACGAAGCTGGCGAAATCGATGGTGGAACGCAGTATCCACGCCCTGCCGTCCACCATCAGCTTTACGGCCACGATGAAGTGAGGCGACTTGCGCACCCCCATGAACACGTCGCTGATGAACACGTCGCGCGCGCCAGCCTGCAGGAACCAGTTCTCGTGCGAATAGTCGGTGCCTTCCAGACGGTGGGGACCGGCGTACACCCGCTGGATGCCCGCATCGTCCACCATGCCGAGGTCCACGTACACCCCGCCGTAGGCGCTGCGCATGGCTTCCAGCTTGCGGTTCAGGTTGGCCGGGTCCAGCAGGCCCGCGCCCTGCGCCTCTACCAGCATCTGCACGCTGGCAAGCCGTTCATGCAGGAAGTCGTCGATCTTCTGGCTGTGCCGGTCGGCGATTTCGCGCGCCTGGCCAAAGACCATCTCGCGAAAGGACACCCCGAGGTGCAGGTTCATGACCCCCAGGATCAGCACCAGCGGCAGCACCGACGCCACCAGGATGCCCATGTAGATGAGCCGGTTCAGCGCGACGCGACGGCCGACGGGGAACAGGGAATCCGGCATGGGCACCTCTGGGGTTGGCATCGGGCGGTGCGGACATGGAACAGGCATGCCGCTGACGGAGCGGGCAGCCACGGCAGCGCGTCACGCAATCGCGCAGACGGCGTGCGCGATGCATCCCGGTTGTCAGGCTGGCTTGCGCGCAGGCAGACGGGCACACCTGCGCACCGGCAGACCGGCCAACGGGTACATCTGCTCACCGACGCACGGCGCGCAAGATTTGAAAGCGGGGCGGGCCGCACCGGGCGGCGCGGGCAGGCGCACGCGGCACGCAATCCGCGTGACGGCCGCACGGCGCGGCTATTGCGCAATATCGCGCAAGCCAAGACCCGCCCCACAGGGTAAAAGCAAGGGGCATGCCATCTGCGCGAAGAATGCGGGGCGGGTGCGCCGCCACCGATTGGTGCTGGCGAAGAAGAGAAAGGCAGGGGGGGAGAAAGGGCTACGCTTTTTTTTCGATGGCCAGCGCAACCTTGGCCTTCAGTTCCGTGAGATCCACGGACTTGACCACGTAGTAGTCCGCCACCACCGACTTCAGGTCGTGCTGGAAGGAATCGTAGGCCGTGGACAGGATGACCGGCAGGGTGGGTTCGCCCCGGCGGATTTCCTGCAACAGGTCCAGCCCCGAAAGGTCTGGCCCCAGTTTGATGTCCAGCACCACCACCAGGGGCTTTTCGCGGGCCACCACGTCGAGGATGGGTTCGCGCCCGTCGGACACGGCCACGGTGTAGCCTTCACTCTCCAGTTCTTCCTGGTACAGCATGCGGATGTGCTTTTCATCGTCCACGACAAGGATCTTCTTGGCCGACATGGTTCACCTCCGAAGGCTGGAGACGCTGGGGGGATGACGGGGCATGCGGGGTGCCGCGCGCTGCGTCCATGCGCACAAGGGGCACGGGGACGCGCGGGGGAGCACGCCCCGCGCACACGCGGGCGACTGGCTATCCCCGGACCTTTGCCAAGAATAGTACAGGCGCGCGGTGAAGACAAGCAACCCGCCCCGGCGGCGCGACATCTTCCCCCCACCCCGAAAGGGGCATGGGACGAGGCGCCCACAGGACCGTGTCCCGCACCGGGCGCCACGCCGCCGCCGAAACTCCGGGGCGCCGCGCCTTGCCATCGGGGGGCAAACGGGTATGGTGCGCTTCCGGTACGCGGCCCGGGCGCCGCCGTGGAAAACGTTGCGGCCGCGCCCACCCCACGAACCTTCACCACGAGACGGGATCATGGAACACACCCCGGAAACCACCCCCGGCGAACGCCGCACGTTCGCCCCGCGCACCATCACGGTGCGCCTGCAACCCAAGGAACAGCTGCTGACCATGCCGCGCGAGAAGACCGTGCTGCAGGTGCTGCGCAAGCTGGGCATCCGCCCCACCACGGCCATCGTGGTCCGCGACGGCGGCCTGCTGACCCCCGACCGCGAAGTGCTGCCGGATGATGAGCTGTTGATCCGCATTGTCACTTCCAGCGGGTAAGGACTGTCCCCAAATCGTCCTTTCGCCCGTTGGCTTCCGACCCGAAGGGCGCGAAGCGTGCCCGTTGGGCGAGCTTGCGAGCCTTACGGACATCGTGCGCAACGAGGTCAAACGTCGCCTGCCATTTCGGTCGAATACGATAAGAGTATACTCCCTCATGGCAGGCTTGTTTTCCTCGCCAACGAACGAAAATCCTGATTTGGGAACAGCCCTTCCGCACGCGGCGCGCCTTCGCTTCCGATAGACTGGAACCGTCTTTACTCCCCAGGCTGTGGCCGGCGCCTTTCACAACAGGCACCGCACGCACCGCAACCCCAAAGGATCACACGCCATGAAATGCAAACGCTGCAAGGAGACGGCAGTCGTCGCCCTGCCCAGCCATCATACCGGCTTCTGCGCCGAATGCTTCCTGCTGTTCTTCACCCGGCAGGTGGAGCGCGGCATCAAGGAACGCAAGCTGTTCACCCATGACGACCGCATCCTGGTCGCCCTTTCCGGCGGCAAGGATTCGCTGAGCCTGATGCTGGAACTTTCGCGGCAGGGCTACGACGTCACCGGCCTGCACATCGACCTGGCCATTCCCGGCTCCTCGCCCGCCGCGCGCGGGGTGGTGGAACGCTTCTGCGAAAAGCACGGCCTGAACCTGATCGTGAAGGAAATGGGGGCCGAAGGGCTGGCCATTCCCGACGTGAAGGCCCGGCTGAACCGCCCGGTGTGTTCGGCCTGCGGCAAGATCAAGCGCTATTTCTTCAACAAGACCGCGCTGGACGAAAACTTCACCGTGCTGGCCACCGGCCACAACCTGGACGACGAAATCGCCCGGCTGTTCAGCAACACCTTGCGCTGGGACGTGGCCTACCTGAGCGACCAGGGCCCGGACCTTGCCGCCGACGGCGGCTTTGCCCGCAAGGTGAAGCCCCTGTGGCGGCTTTCGGAATTCGAGACCGCCAACTACGCCTTCCTCATGGGCATCGAACACCACTACGCGCCCTGCCCCTATTCCGGCGGGGCCAGCTTCACCTTTTACAAGAAGCTGCTGACCGACCTTGAGGAAGAAATGCCCGGCCGCAAGCTGGACTTCTACCAGGGCTTTCTGGAACGGGGCCGCCCGGTGTTCGCCCGTGCCGACAACGAGGACGGCGTGGACCTGAGCGGCTGCACCCGCTGCGGCTATCCCACCTCCAACGAGGTGTGCGGAGTGTGCCGCATCCGCGATGCCCTGCGCGACAAGCCCGTCGGAGCGGACGGGGCGGACGGGGCGGACGGGGCGGACAGCGCGAAACGGGCAGAATAGCAGCGACAGAAACGGGAATATTCACGTTCCCTCCCTCGCATAGCCCTTCATTCCACCCACAATGAAAAAGTTTGGGAGGAGCGGCAGCCGTTAGGCAAGCGCGCAGCGCGAGCCTTACGGATGGCGACAGCAAAGCTGGGGGTCCGGGGGAAGGAACCTTTTGCGGCAGCCGTTAGGTGAGCGCAAAGCGCGAATCTTACGGCTGGCGACCGCAACGCGCAAAAGGTTCCTTCCCCCGGCAACTTCCCCTCCCGGATATTTCCACCCCAACCCGCGCCGCCATGCCCCAGCCCTGCCCCGCCGTCAGCGTCGTGCTGCCCGTCTGGAACGCCGCCGCCACCCTGCCCGCCACGCTGGAAAGCCTGCTGGCGCAAACCGGCACGGACTTCGAGGTGGTGGCCGTGGACGACGGCTCCACCGACGCCACCCCCGACCTGCTCGCCGCCTGCGCCGCGCAGGACGCCCGCATCCGCCCGGCGCGCATCGCCCACGGCGGCATCGTGGCCGCGCTGAACCACGGCCTTGCCCTGGCCCGTGGCCGCCACATCGCCCGCATGGACGCCGACGACACCTGCAACCCGCAGCGCCTGGCCCTGCAATGCGCCTTTCTCGACGCGCACCCGCACATCGGGCTGGTGGGCTGCCGGGTGGACTTCGGCGGCGACCGCGAGCGCTGCGGCGGCTACGCCCGGCACGTGGACTGGGTGAACACCCTGCTGGACCCCACGGACATCGCCCTGGCGCGCTTTCGTGAATCGCCCTTCGCGCACCCTTCGGTGATGTTCCGCGCGGAACTGCCCGGCCTGCACGGCGCGTACATCGACGGCCCCTTTCCGGAAGACTACGAACTGTGGCTGCGCTGGATGGACGCGGGCGTGGCCATGGCCAAGCTGCCGCACACCCTGCTGACCTGGAACGATCCGCCGGGCCGCCTTTCGCGCACCCACCCCAACTACGCGGAAGACGGCTTCTACTCCCTGAAGGGGGTGTACCTGGCCCGCTGGCTGGCCCGGCACAACCCGCGCCACCCCGAGGTGTGGGTGGTGGGCGCGGGTCGCACCAGCCGCCGCCGGGCGCGCCAGTTGATGGAACAGGGCATTGCGGTGCGCGCGTGGATCGACATCGATCCGCGCAAGATCGGCAACCGGGTGGACGGCCTGCCCGTGCTGGGGCGCGAGGCCATGCCCGCGCCGGGCGAGGGGTTTCTGGTGGCCTACCTGGCCGGGCACGGCGCTGCGGAAGAACTGACCGCCTTCCTCGACGGCGAGGGCTACGTGCAGGGCCGGGATTACATTCTGGCGGCGTGAGTCGGGCCGCCCGCCCGGCGCAGCGCTGGTTCTCACCCGACCGCCCCCTATTCCGCCGCCACCGCCCCCCGCCGCCGCAACGTCACCCAACCGTCCGCAAGATTCACGGCACCGACACACATGCGCCACCGCCGGGGCGCATTCCTCCTGCAACACCCTCAGGCGATCTGTAGACTCTTTCCAGAATCGCCCAACCCGCCGCCGCGCCAAGGCGCTCGCACCGCCCGCGCGGCCCCGGAACCCGCAGGAGGTCGCACTGCATGGCCACTGGCGCACCCCGTTCCGCGTCCCGCACCGCCGCACGGCAATCCGGTTCCCGGTCCAGACAACCATCGGACGCCACCACGCCCCCAAGCGCATCACCGGACGTATCTCCCGACGCAGCCCCACCCCGCGCGGGCACGGGCAGCACCGCGTCCGCGCATTCTTCCCCGTCCCCCTCGGCGTCCCCGTCCCCTTGCCCGCCGCTGTCCATCGATCTGCACGTGCACTCGCGCCACTCCACCCGCCCCTCGCAGTGGATACTGCAAAAGCTGGGCTGCGCGGAAAGCTACACCGACCCCAAGGCGCTGTACGACATCGCCCGCCGCCGGGGCATGGACCTGGTCACCATCACCGACCACAACACCTTGGCGGGCAGCCTTGAAATCGCCCACCTCGACCACACCTTCGTCAGCGAAGAAATCACCGCCTATTTTCCCGAAGACCATTGCAAGATCCACGTGCTGGCCTGGGACCTGACGGAAGCCCACCACGCCGACATCACCCGCCTGCGCGAGAACATCTACGACCTCGTGGACTACCTGTCCGTGTCGGGCATCCCCCACGCCTGCGCCCACGCCATGTACTCGCTGAACGAGCGCCTGACCCTGGACCACATGGAGCGGCTGCTGCTGCTGTTTCGGGTGTTCGAGCTGAACGGCTCGCGCGACGACTTCCAGAACGGCATCCTGCGGGCCATCGTCCAGGGACTGACCCCGGCGGACATGGACGCCATGGCCGACCGGCAGGACATGGCCCCGCGCATGGAACGGGCATGGGTGAAGCACCTCATGGCCGGGTCGGACGACCATTCCTCGCTGAACATCGCCCGCAGCCACACCATCATCGAAGGGGTTTCCGGCGTGGGGCATGGCCGCGTGCGCGACGCCCTGCGCGGGGTGATGGAAGGGCGCGGCACGCCGCACGGCAGCGCCGCCACCCCGGTGACCATGGCCCACAACCTGTATTCCATCGCCTACCAGTTCTATAAGCAGCGCTTCGGCCTGGCCCGCCACGTCAACCGCGACACGGTGCTGCGCTTCGCCGACAGGGTGCTGACCGGCGCCCCGGAACCGGAAGGCGGCCTGCTGACGAAGCTGCACGGCCTCATCGGGTACCGCCGCCCCCGGCTGTCGTTTTCCGCGTCCACCTCGCGCACCGTGCAGGACCACCTGCAAACGGAAGCGGCGGAGATCATCCGCCGCGACCCGGAACTGCGCGGGCTGCTGGACGGCCCCGCCGCCGACATCACCGGCGAACGCACCGAACAGGCCTGGATGCGCTTTGCCGACCAGGCCTCGGAAAAGGTGCTGCGCACCTTCGCCGACACCCTGCTGGACAACGCCATGGGCGCGGACCTGTTCAGCGTGTTCAACGTGGTGGGGTCCGCCGGGTCGCTCTACGCCATCCTGGCCCCGTACTTCGTGGGGTACACCCTGTTCACCAAGGACCGCGCCTTTGCCCGCGCCTGCCGCGACCACTTCCTGCCGCACGAGGCGGAGGCGGCGCTGGGCACGCCGGGGCAGACCGGCGCCGCCTCCGCCGCGTCCGCCGCGTCCGGCAGCCGTCCCCATGCCGCCCATGCCAACGGCCCCAACGCCCATTCCCCCCTTCCGGCGGACACCGACGAATGGCACGCCACGGGCCGCCTGAACGTGGGCCATTTCACCGACACCTTCTACGACGTCAACGGCGTGGCCCGCACCCTTCAGATGCAACTGGACATCGCCCGCCGCAACGACAAGCGGTTGCAGGTCATCACCTGCGCCCCGGACGGCGTGGCCGACCCGGAACTGGCCGACCGCTCCGACGTGTTCACCTTTTCGCCCATCGGGTCGTTCGCCATGCCGGAGTACCCCGGCCTGGCCCTGTACTACCCGCCGGTGCTGAAGATGCTGGACCACTGCTACCGCCAGGGCTTCACCCACCTGCACTCGGCCACGCCCGGCCCGGTGGGCCTGGTGGCGCTGGCGGCGGCGCGCATCCTGCGCCTGCCCATCCACGCCACCTACCACACCGCCTTCCCGCAGTACGTGATGATGCTGACCGAGGACGCCGGGCTGGAAGAAGCCATGTGGCGCTACATGATCTGGTACTACAACCAGATGGACCGGGTATACGTGCCCTCGCACGCCACCGGCGACGAACTGGCGGAACGGGGCATCGCGCGCGAGCGCATCGCCTTCTACCCGCGCGGCATCGACACCGAAACCTTCACCCCGGCCCGCCGCAACGGGTTCTTCAGCCGGTACGACGGCAACACCGTGACCCTGCCGCGCACCTTCCCGAACAGCGAGGACGCCCGCGCCGCCGGTCCGGGCAGGGCGGCACCGCGCGATACGGCCCAGCCGGTGCGCTTCCTGTACGTGGGGCGCCTGTCGCGTGAAAAGAACCTGCACGTGCTGGCCGACGCCTACCGGCTGGTGGCCACCCGCGCCCCGCACCTGCGGCTGGTGCTGGTGGGCGACGGCCCGGCCCGCGCGGAACTGGAACAGACCCTGCGCGGCCTGCCGGTGACCTTCACCGGGTACCTCACCGGCGACGACCTGGCCAACGCCTACGCCTCGTCGGACATCTTCGTGTTTCCCTCCGGCACGGACACCTTCGGCAACGTGGTGCTGGAGGCGCAGGCCTCCGGCCTGCCGGTGGTGGTCACCGACAAGGGCGGACCACAAGAAAATCTCTTGCCCGGCCGCACCGGGGCCATCGTGCCGGAAGGCGACGCCACGGCCATGGCCCAAGCCATGCTGGACATGGCCGCCGACCCGGCCCGGCTGGACGCCATGCGCACCGCCGCCCGCGTCTACGCCGAAAGCCGGTCCTTCGAGGCGGCCTTCCTGCAACAATGGGCCATGTACCGGGACCGTGATCGCAACGCCGCATAGGCACGCCTTGTTTCCGTAGCCTCCAGCCCGTCCCCTCCCGCACGCCGCCCCGCATTCCGCATGGAGTGCGGGGCGGTCGCGTTGCCGGGACCGCCCCGCCCCGCTCGTACCCGCCCGTACCCGCCGTACCCGCCGGACTCGCCCCGAAACGGCCACGGAACTGCCCCGGAACTGCCCTGGAACTGGCAGACAAGGGCGGAAAGGCGGCACATGCGAAACGGCCTTGCCGCACCACCCGTCGCGTTGCCGCGCCCGGCGTCCGCTGCTACGGTGGAGCCGCCCTTCTCACGCCATCCAAGGAGACCCCATGGCCCGCCTGCTGCTGCTCGGCGCGGGGCACGCCCACCTCGACGCCATCCGCGCCATTCCCGCGCTCATCGCGCGCGGGCATGCGGTGACCGTGGCCGGACCCGGCCCCTGCCACTGCTATTCCGGCATGGGCCCCGGCGTGCTGGGCGGCACGTATCCGCCGCAGGCCATGGCCCTGCCGGTGCGGCGCATGGTGGAAACGGCGGGGGGCACCTTCGTCACCGACACCGCGGTGCGCATCGACGCGCCGGGCCACGCCGTGCACTTCGCCTCCGGCCTGCGGCTGGAGTACGAGGTGTGCTCGTGCAACGTGGGGTCGCTGGTGGCGTACTCCCTGCCGAGCAACGAAACCGCCCCGGATGCCCCCGGCCCCAGCGACGGCCACGACGGCGCGCCCCCGTCCCTGCCGACGCCACCCGTGCTGTCGGTAAAGCCCATCGAGAACCTGTACCGCGCCCGGCAGGCGGTGCAGCGCCTGGCCGTGCGCGGTCCCGTGCATGTGGTGGTGGCGGGTGGCGGGCCAGCCGCGCTGGAGGTGGCCTGCAACGCGGCGGTGTGTCTTGCCCGAGCGCACGGCAACGCCGCGCCCTCCGTGCCCGGCGGGGATTCGGTAACCCTGGTGGCCGGGCACGGGCTGCTGCCGGGCCTGCCGGAGCGGGCCCGCGCACTGTGCCGCGCGGTGGCCGCCGCGCGCGGGGTGCGCATCATCGAGGGCGCGCGGGCCGTGCGCGTGAATACAGAGGGCGTGCTGCTGGACGATGGCCGCACCCTGCCTGCCCATGTGGCGCTGCTGGCCACCGGCGTGGCCCCGCCGCCGCTGTTCACCGCATCGGGCCTGCTCACGGGACCGGATGGCGGGACAGGCAGCGGGATGGGCGGCGGTCTTGCCGTAAACGCGCACCTTCAGTCCATCGCCCATCCAGACCTGTTCGGCGGGGGCGACTGCATCCATTTCGCCCCGGTGCCGTTGCCCCGCGTGGGGGTACACGCGGTGCGCCAGGGGCCGGTGCTGGCCGCCAATCTGGGGGTCCGTCTGGACGCGCATGCACGCGGCTCCACCGACGCGGCCCGGCCATCCGACGCCCCGCCCCTTGCCCCGTACATCCCCCGGCCTGGCCATCTGCTGGTGCTGGATACCGGCGCGGGCACGGGGGTGCTGCACCGTCCGCTGGGCAACGGCGCGCTGTGCTTCGGTGGTCGCCTGGCCTTTCTGCTCAAGCGGGCCATCGACACCCGGTTCATGCGGAGCCATCTGCCGCCCGGCGGCACCCGCCCCGGCGAATGTCCGTGGGACGCCCCGGCCTGAACTGATTTGATCCGGCCTGCCCCGATTCCGCCAGCCCCCGCCGCCCCGTTTCGTCCTGCCCGGCAGATCCCGCGCATCGGGCGCATCGGGCGCACGCGCCGCGCACAATCGCACCCTGTCCTCGCCCCCCCTTCGCATGATAGACGGCCAAATACACCACCCTCACCACGCGAGGTGAATCCATGCCCCCATCCACAACACAGGAACGGCCCGCCTGCGCGGCCCCGCCACCCGGCGACGATGCCCAACGAAAGCTGGCGGTCCTCATCGACGCGGACAACGCCCAGCCTGCCATCACCCCGGCGCTGCTGGCCGAAATATCCCGATTCGGCGTGGCCTGCGTGCGCCGGATATACGGCGACTGGACCCGGCCGGAACTTTCCGGCTGGAAAGACATGCTGCACGCCCACTCCCTGCTGCCCATCCAGCAGTTCCAGTACACCAACGGCAAGAACTCCACCGACTGCGCCCTGATCATCGACGCCATGGACCTGATGCACACCGGACGCTTCGACGGCTTCTGCCTGGTGTCCAGCGACAGCGACTTCACCCGGCTGGCGGCCCGCCTGCGCGAGGAAGGGCTGGTGGTCTACGGCTTCGGCGAACAGAAGACCCCGGAGGCCTTCGTCAGGGCATGCACCCGGTTCATCTATACCGAACTGCTCCGGCCCGGGGCGTTGCGCCCCACGGTGCCTGCCTCGGCAGCACCCGCCGCCGCAAAAACGCCCCCCAGGGCCGCGGCCAGGCAGGTTCCGGACCCGCCACCCAGAACGCGGCAAAAGGCCGTGGCCGTTCCCGCCAAGGCCCCGCAGCCGGGCAAACAGAAACAGAAGCCCGTACCCGTCGGGCTCATCGAACTGGCCGTTGAAGCCACGTCGGACGACAATGGATGGGCGGCGCTCAGCAGCGTGGCCAACAACATCCTGCAAATGCAGCCGCAGTTCGATTCCCGCATGTACGGGCACGCCAAGTTCGGGGGCCTCGTCCGCGCCCTTTCCGACTTTTTCGAGCTGGCGGAAAGGGCCACCCCGCGCGGCGGCATCACGCAATACATCCGGAACAGGAACGGAGGCTGATACCCCCGCAACGCACGAAGGCCGCCACATCGCGTGGCGGCCTTCGCAGGCGTGGAAACGTTATCGCGCGGTCCGCGCCCCTGCCCGGCTACACGCCGGAGCAGGCCTGGCCGCCGCAAAAGGTCAGGAAGCGTTGCGCCTCGGTAAAGTCGGGCCGCATGGCCAGGGCCTTGGTCAGGTGCTGCACGCAGGCGCCGGTGTCACCCTTGTCGAAGTGCACCCGCGCGATGTTGAAGTGCAGGTGCTCGTCCTCGCGGCATTCCAGCGCCTTGTGGTAGAACCGCAGCGAATCGTCGAAGTGCCCGTTCTTGCGCAGGCTGATACCGAACTTGTTGAAGCGCCCCCGGTGTTCCATCAGGAACGCCTCGTCGCTGCCCATCAGTACGTGCAGTACCTTGCGCAGCCGGGCCGCGTCCTTCTTTTCCGCGTACACCTCGCCCAGGCCGAAATTGGCGGGCACGTTCAGGTCGTCGATCATCAACGCCTTGATGAAGGCCTTTTCCGCCTCGTCCAGGCGCAGTTCCGCCAGACAGGCCTCGCCCTCCACCAGCTTGCGATGCAATGAAGCCAGGGCGGGCACCGTGTGGTTCTTGTAGTACATCGGCTCTGGCATGTAATTACGAAGAAATTCAAGCTCTTCCATAGATTTGCGGATGCCGGACGGCACATGGTGCACGTTGAGCGGCTGCACTTCGCAGGTGGCCGCATCCAGCTTGCGCGCATACCAAAAGGTGACCTGGCGCTGCTGCGACGCGGTGCCGCCTATGCCAACCATGGCATCCTGCTGCAATGAGTAGACGCCGAGGATGATCGGATACTGTTCGTCGTGCACGGGTGCTCCCCTGCTGCGCGCCATGGCGCGTCCGGTGTCCTGCCCTTCCCGGGCAGTGGATTGTCACATACTTCATTGCCTTACCCGCTGTGTCAAGGCCGTTGCACACCATTGCGGGTTCCCAGCCTTCACATATCGGGCTAACCCTACCTGCCCCATGGGAAAGCACCGGCAAGGGGTGCGGCAGCCCCCAATTGACGCCGCGCCATTCCGCAGCAAAGAATAATGTCTCGCCATGCTGGCGTATGGCACAGCGACGACAATACAGGCTCAGGTCGGCGCCCCGCGCGCCGCGCCACAGGACACGCATACCCATGCCCAGATTTCCCCGCCCCGCCCCCTCGTTGCTCGGCGTCATCGCCCTGGCCTGCGCGGTGACTACCCTGATCTACGCGCTGCTGGAACTGCCCGACCCGAACGATGCGGCATGGCGTGGGGGCACCATCCGGGTGGGCTACGCCCTGGAACCCCCGTACGCCTACCGCACCCCGGAAGGCACCGTGACCGGCGAGGCCCCGGAAGTGGCCCGCGCCGCGCTGGACCGCGCGGGCATCACGCGGGTGCGCTGGGTGCTCGGCGATTTCAATGCCCTGATCCCCGACCTGCTGGCCGGGCACATCGACATGATCGCGGCGGGCATGTTCGTCACGCCCGACCGGGCCGCCCGCGTTGCCTTTTCGCTGCCCACCAGTTCCGTGGGGCAGGGGCTGCTGGTGCGGCGCGGCAACCCGCGCGGCCTGCACGACTACGCATCCCTCGCCGGACGCAACGAGGTTACCCTGGCCGTGCTGGACGGCGCGGTGGAACACCGCCAGTTGCTGCTGCTGGGCATGCCTGCCGAACGGCTGTTCCCCGTGGCCGACGTGCACGCGGGCATGACCGCCGTACGCAAGGGCCGCGTGGACGGTTTGGCCCTTTCCGGCCCCACTGTGGTACTGTTGGCCCGGCAACACCCCGAAGAACTGGAGGCCGCGCACCCCTTCACCCAGCCGGTCATCGCCGGCAAATCCGTGTCCGGACTGTGCGCCTTCGCCTTTCGCAAGGAGGATGCCCCCCTCATGGACAGGGTGAACGAACAGTTGCGCGCTTTCATCGGCACACCGGAACACCTTGCGCTGGTGCGGCCCTTCGGCTTCGATGCCTCCACCCTGCCCCCCTGGGCCATCACCGACAGTCCACACGGGCAGAACAGGGGTGACGGGCACAGCCCCGGCCAGTGACCGGCACCGGGCTGCCGCCGTACCCTCCGGTTCCGTCGTTCCTGCTCCCTGCACGTCCGCAACATCTCATCCGCAGCACATCCGCCACATCCACAGGACCCGCCGCATGACCAGACGCCCCGCCATCTCGCAGAGCCGCAACATCGCCATAGCCGGTGGCATCATGGCGCTGGTGTGCTCGGGCATCCTGCTGCTGTGGGTGAATCACGGCTGGCAGGCCAGCCTGCACGGCTTTCTGCCCGTGGTGAAGGCGCTGCGCATCGCCAGGGCCGACCTGCTGAAGGGCCAGTTGGCCGCCGAGCGGCAGCTGGCGGGCGACGCCGACATTCCCCCCGGCATCCATGGCGCCTACTTCGAACAGGGGGCGGGCAGGCTGTACGACGCCGTGGACGAACTGCTGGCCCCCGGCGGCGAAGCCAGGACCGGCCTTTCGTCCATCCTTCCCTCTCACGAGGGAGCACCGGAAATGCTGGTGGCCCAGTTGCGCATCTATGCCGACGGCATCGGCGCCCTGAATCGCGCCACCAACGCCCGGCTCTCGGCCCCGCGCCGGGAACACCCCCTGCTGGTGCTGGAACAGCGCCGCGCCTTCACCGAACTGGACCGGTTGGGCGATGCGCTGGAGCGCAGCGTGTTCTCCCGCTTCGTGGAGGACGCCGAACGCCAGAGCCGCCTGACGCGCGTGGTCTTCGTGCTGTGGATGATCTTTCTGTGCGGGCTCACCCTGCTGTTCAAGATTGCCGCCGACCGTCGCCGTTCCGCCGAAATGGCCCTGGTGGACAGCGAAGAGCGCTGGCAGTTCGCCCTTGAAGGCCCCGGCGACGGCGTGTGGGACTGGAACATCAGCACCGGTGAAGTGTTCCTGTCCCGCCGCTGGAAGGGGCTGCTGGGCTACGAGGAACAGGAAATAGGCACCTCGCCCCGCGAATGGGAAGGCCGCGTCCACCCCGACGACAGGCAGCGGGTGCAGGCCGACATGGACATGCACCTTTCCGGCGCCACCGACACCTACCAGTCGGAATACCGCATGCGGCGCAAGGACGGCTCGTACATCTGGGTACTGGCCCGGGGCAAGGTGATGTCCCTTGCGGAAGACGGCACGCCATTGCGCTTCGTGGGTACCCATTCCGACATCACCGCCCGCCGCCAGGCAGAGGAAGCCCTGCGCGCCAGCCGCGAAAACCTGGCCGTCACCCTGCGCTCCATCGGCGACGCGGTGATGGCCACCGACCGGGCCGGGCGCATCACCCTGATGAACCCGGTGGCCGAACGGCTGACCGGCTGGCCCTTCGGCTCCGCCAGGGGACGGCACATCGGCGAGGTGTTCGTCATCGTCGCGGGCCGCACGCGCGAACCCGTGCCCGACCCGGTGGCGCAGGCCGTCGGTACCGGCAAGGTGGTGGAACTGACCAACGACACCCTGCTGCTGGCCCGCGACGGCGCGGAATACCAGATCGCGGACAGCGCCGCCCCCATCCACGACGCGGCGGGCGAAATCACCGGCGCGGTCCTGGTGTTCACCGACGTCAGCGCCCAGTACGCGGCGCGCCGCCATCTGCTGGCCAGCGAACGGCAGTTCCGCGCGGCCATCGAGGAAGCCCCCGTGCCGGTGATGATCCACGACGAGGACGGCACCGTGCTGGCCCTGAACCGCGGTTGGTGCGAGCTTTCCGGCTACACCCCCGGCGACGTGCCCACCCTGGCCCGCTGGGAACAGCTGGCCATGCACGGCGAGCCGGTGCATGTGCCCGATGCGACCTTTGCCGACGGACCGGACGATCAGGCGGGCGGCACCGGCCATCCCGCCAGCGATACCGACACGCTGTACGCCCTGGGCGCGCGCAGGGCCGACGGCGAACACCCGGTCATCTGCGCCGACGGTTCGGCCAGGGTGTGGGACTTCAGCTCCGCCCCGCTCGGCTCGCTGCCCGATGGCCGCCGCGCGGTGATCCGCATGGCCGTGGACATCACCGACCGCAAGGAGGCGGAGGCCGCCCTGCTGCGCGAAAAGGGCGCGGCAGAGGCCGCCAACTTGGCCAAGTCCGAATTCCTGGCCAACATGAGCCACGAAATCCGCACCCCGCTCAACGGTGCGCTGGGCATGCTGCAACTGCTGCAAACCACCACCCTGGACGAGGAACAGCAGGACTACCTGACCAGCGCCATCACCTCGACCCGGCGGCTTACCCAACTGCTGTCCGACGTGCTGGACCTTTCACGGGTGGAGGCGGGCAGGCTGGCCCTGCGCGCCGCGCCCTTCGCGCTGGAAGGGGTGGCGGCGTCCATCCGCGACATCTTCCTGCTGCCCGCGCGCGAAAAGGAACTGGAACTGGACATCCGGCTGGACCCGCGCCTGCCCGCGCGGCTGGTGGGCGACGAGGCCCGGCTGCGCCAGATCGCCTTCAACCTGGTGGGCAACGCCATAAAGTTCACCGATACGGGGTCGGTGACCGTGGAACTGACCCCGCTGGGCCTGCCCCCGACGCCGCGCCCCGCCGGGAACGCGGCAGAGGGTGCGACCGGCGGCACGGCGGAGGCCCTCCCCACGGCCAAGCCCGCCCACCTGCATCTGTTGCTGGAGGTGCGCGACACCGGCATCGGCATTCCGGAATCGCACCTGGAGCGCATTTTCGAGCCGTTCAGCCAGCTGGACGGCTCGCACGTGCGGCGGCACGGCGGGGCGGGACTGGGCCTGTCCATCGTGCGGCGGCTGGTGGCCCTGATGGGCGGCGAACTTTCGCTGGAAAGCACGCCGGGGACAGGTACCACCATCTTCATTTCGCTGCCCTTCGGCACCTTGTGGGATGCCGCGGACGCGGACCGGACACCCGCGCCCGGGCCGGACGCCGCCGGCGTCAATGAGACAAAGGGGACAAACGGGACGAACGAATCAAACAGATCTGGCAAATCTGGCACGGCAGCCGGACGAGACAACGCTGGCGGCAATGACGGCGGAATGGCCATGCCCGCCCGCCATGCCGATGTTTCCGCCCTGCCCAGGGGCATCCCACAGCCCGGCAAAGGCCGCTCCATGGCCCAAGGCGCGGCAGCCCGGCAGGCGGACCCCGCCCCCGCCGGCGCCCCCCGGCCCGAACATCAGGCGGGGCTGCATGTGCTGCTGGTGGAGGACGACGCCGTGAACCAGCTGGCCGTGCGGCGCATGCTGGAAAAGTCGGGCATGACCGTGACCCTGGCCACCGACGGCCAGCAGGCGCTGGACGCCTTGCATCACGGCACGTTCGACTGCGTGGTCATGGACGTGCAGATGCCGGTCATGGACGGGCTGACGGCCACCCGCGCCATCCGCACCGACCCGGCCCTTGCTGCCCGCGCGGCCATACCCGTGGTGGCCATGACCGCCCACGCCATGGTGGGCGACCGCGAATCCTTCCTGGATGCGGGCATGGACGACTACGTGTCCAAACCCGTCGAGATGAGCGTACTGCGGCAGGCCATCCTGCGCGCCATGCAGGCGCGGCACGGCTCGTCGAGCTAGCCGCCCCCCCTCGCCTTGCCGTTCCGCCGGGGCCGCATGGCCCATCTACGGCCTGATGCTACCTGATGCGGCCTGATGCGGCCTGATGCGGCCCCGCCACGACCTGACGCGACCTGACGCGACCTGACGCAACGGCCTCATCGCCCCCGTTCCTGCCCCCCACCCTCCACACCCCCCTCGGCCACGCCCCACGTGGTCGGCCAGTTTCCCTCGCGCCTGCCCCGTGCAGGTACCCAACGCCCCTCGCCTGTACGAAAAACACGAATTTTCAGAAATAACTGACAGTCATTCAGGAAAACATGACTGCGCCGCGCGTGCCTTCATCATGAACGCGCGTGGTTACGGCATGTTAGCAACCACTCGCACGCTGGCCCGCCTCTTGCTATGCATTCTTTCACAATGGGGCTCGCAATCCCCCAACCCTCAGCCGGAGGCATGCGCATGCCACCCCGTTCCCGAAGTTTCTGGATCATGGCCGTGGGCCTGGCCGTGGTTGCCCTCGGCGCAAGCGCCTGGGGCGTGAAGGCCACGTCCACCACCGTGTTCTGCATGTCCTGCCACGAGATGAAGGTCTACCAGACGGAACTGGACGCCTCGCCCCACGCCAAGGACGCCAAGGGGGCGCCCATCGGGTGCTCGCAATGTCACATCCCCGGTACGGGCCTTGTGCGCATGGTCGCCGCCAAGACGTACCTGGGGGTGAAGGACATCTGGGCCCACTACGGCGGCGAGGGCGAGGACCTGGACCGCGCCGCCATGCAGCCCATGGCCCGCCGTTTCGTGGATGACGCCAACTGCCGCGCCTGCCACCAGGACCTGACCCGCAACGCCAAGAACGACGGCGCCGTGTCCGAAACCGGACGCCTGGCCCACGAGAACTACGAGGGCAAGAACGGCGCCTCGCGCAGCGGCTGCGCGGGCTGCCACCGCAACATGGCGCACCTGCCGCGCTTCGACCAGCGCCTTGCCGCCAACGCCAAATTCGCCGCCAAGCTCAAGGAGGCACGCCCATGACGTCCGAACCGACGGGACCCACGCCGACCTCGCGGTCATCGTCCATCCTGGCCCACCCGCTGCTGCGCAACCGCGTGGTCATGGTGCTGGCGGGCGCGGCCCTGCTGGTGGCCGCGTTCTTCCTGTACGTGCGCCTGGCCTTTCCCGGCGTGCGCTGCGAGGCGGCCAAGCACCTGGATGCGCCCGAGAAGATGGGCGACTGTTACGGCTGCCACGTGAAGTCCACGCCCCGCGTGGCCCAGGACTGGTACGAGGGCAAGCACGGCATCACCCTGGTGCGCTGCCAGACCTGCCACGGCCAGCCCGACGGCAAGGGCGCCATAGCCTTCAACCGCTCGCCCGGCGTGGAAATCTGCGCCCGCTGCCATGCCCCCAGCATGGACCGCATGGAGGCCAAGTTCGGCACGCGCGGCAACTGTTCCACCTGCCATCCCAACCACCAGAACCCCATGCACGGCGACGCGTACGTCAACCGGCAAGCCACCACCAAGACCACGCTGGACTAGGGCATGTCCGCAACGCGTCCTTTTGCCCGCCGGCTTCGTCAAACATCGCCTGCCCCAGGTCGAATACCACAAGAGTATACTCCCTGATGTCAGGCTTGTTTTCCTTGCCCGCGAACAAAAAACCTGCGTTGCAACCATGCCCCCATAGCAAGGAGACAACCATGGAATGCTCCAGACGCGACTTTCTGCGCTACATGGCCCTGTCCGCCGCGCTGGCCGCCGTCAGCGGCGCGCCGCTGCCGGCATCGGCCGCCCAGCAGGACGACAAGCCCGACACCTGGGTGAAGGGCGTGTGCCGCTACTGCGGCACCGGCTGCGGTGTGCTGGTGGGCGTCAAGAACGGCAAGGCCGTGGCCATCAAGGGCGACCCGGACAACCACAACAAGGGCCTGCTGTGCCTCAAGGGCGCGCTGCTGATCCCGGTGCTGAACTCGCCCGACCGGGTCACCAGCCCCATGGCGCGCAAGACCAAGGGCGGCCCGCTGGAACCCATCGGCTGGGACGAGGCGCTGGACCTGCTGGCCAGAAAGTTCCGCACCGCCATCGACACCCACGGCCCCAAATCCGTGGCCTACTACGGCTCCGGCCAGTGTCTGACCGAGGAATCGTATCTGGCCAGCAAGATATTCAAGGCCGGGCTGCGCACCAACAACGTGGACGGCAACCCCCGCCTGTGCATGGCGTCCGCCGTGGGCGGCTACGTGACCTCGTTCGGCAAGGACGAGCCCATGGGCACCTACGAGGATATCGACCACGCTTCGTGCTTCTTCATCATCGGGTCCAACACGTCCGAGGCGCACCCCGTGCTGTTCCGGCGCATCGCGCGGCGCAAGCAGGCCACGCCCGGCGTCAAGATCATCGTGGCCGACCCGCGCCGCACCAACACCTCGCGCATCGCCGACCTGCACATCGCCTTCCGCCCCGGCACGGACCTGGCCCTGATGAACTCCATGGCCTGGGTCATGATCCACGAGGAACTGGACAACGCCCGCTTCTGGGGCAAGTACGTGGCCTTCAAGGACAACGAGGGCAAGGACTGCACCTTCGACGACTACAAGGCCTTCCTGGAGGACTACAGGCCGGAGAAGGCCGCCGCCATCTGCCACATTCCGGAAGAGCAGATCTGGCAGGCCGCGCGCCTGTTCGCGGAATCGTCCGCCACCACGTCGCTGTGGTGCATGGGAATCAACCAGCGGGTGCGCGGGGTGTGGGCCAACAACCTGATCCACAACCTGCATCTGATCAGCGGGCAGATCTGCCGCCCCGGCGCCACCCCCTTCTCGCTGACCGGCCAGCCCAACGCCTGCGGCGGCGTGCGCGACGCGGGCGCGCTGTCGCACCTCTTGCCCGCGGGCCGCGCCATCGCCAACCCCAAGCACCGCGCCGAAATGGAGCAGTTGTGGGGCGTGCCGGAAGGCACCATCTCGCCCGACCCCGGCTATCACACCGTGGCCCTGTTCGAGGCGCTGGGCAAGGGCGACATCAAGGCCATGCTGATCTGCGAGACCAACCCCGCCCACACGCTGCCCAACCTGAACAAGGTCCACAAGGCCATGAGCCACCCGGACTCGTTCATCGCGGTCATCGAGGCCTTCCCCGACGCCGTCACCCTGCGCTACGCCGACCTGGTGCTGGCCCCGGCCTTCTGGTGCGAGCGCGACGGCGTGTACGGCTGCGGCGAGCGCCGCTACTCGCTCATCGAAAAGGCCGTGGAGCCGCCGCAGGGCTGCCGCCCCACCGTGAACACCCTGGTGGAGTTCGCCAGGCGCGCGGGCGTGGACCCCAAGCTGGTCGAGTTCCGCAACGCCGCCGACGTGTGGGAGGAATGGCGCACCGTCAGCAAGGGCACCACCTACAACTTCTACGGCATGACCCGCGAACGGCTGCGCAAGGAATCGGGCCTGATCTGGCCCTGCCCGGACGAAAAGCACCCCGGCACCCGGCTGCGCTACGTGCGCGGTGAAGACCCCATCGTGCCCGCCGACCATCCGGACAAGTTCTTCTTCTACGGCAGGCCCGACGGCAAGGCCGCCCTGTGGATGCGCCCCTACCAGGGCGCGGCGGAAGAACCCGACGCCGACTACCCCCTGTACCTGACCTCCATGCGGGTCATCGACCACTGGCACACCGCCACCATGACCGGAAAGGTGCCGGAACTGCAAAAGGCCAACCCGTCCGCCTTCGTGGAGATCAACGGCGACGACGCCAAGAACCTCGGCATTGCCCACGGCGACGCCTGCGTGGTGGAAACCCGGCGCGACAAGATGACCCTGCCCGCGCGCGTCAGCGACGTGTGCCGCACCGGGCTCATCGCCGTGCCGTTCTTCGACCGGGAAAAGCTGGTCAACAAGCTGTTCCTGGACGCGACGGACCCCATCTCGCGCGAGCCGGAATACAAGATCTGCGCGGCGCGGATACGCAAGGCGTAGGGGCACGCGGGGAAAGGGAGAACGGGGGAGGGAGGAACCCCCTTTTGGAAAAGGGGGTTCCTCCCTCC
>JAITSV010000059.1 GCA_031287575.1 Desulfovibrio sp. | reverse complement strand
GGGGGGTTCACCCCTGGGGGGGTTTTGATACCAGTTTGCGGGGGGGTTTTTGGGTGTGGGGGTTGGGTTGGTTGGGTTAGGGGGGAGCCTTATTGGCGGTGGGGAATGGCGTCTTGCGGTATTGGCCACGGCGTCTACGAAGACACGCCAGCCCTATTGGCAGCCCTCGATCTCGTTATGCCTCCGGCGGACAGGGGGTGTTGTAACGAACACCCCCGCGTTCCAGGGGCTCCGCCCCTTGGATCCCCACGTCGCCATGCGCGGTGTTCCTGCCGTCGGCAGCTTCCCTGCGGCGCAAGGCGCCTCCGGGTGATCTGCCGACGGGAACGCCAATGCGCACAACGCTTCCGTTGCCACAGCGATGGTTCGAGTCATGCCCTTCCGACGCCACCGTTGCGACGCATATGCCGCCGTCAAAGCCCGGCGGCATATGCGTCTACGCGCGGGGCGTTGCCGTTGCCCGCCACCCGAAAGGCAAGCGGTATCCCCGGCAGGAATTTCCCAATCCTGTCCTGTTCCCTTTCCCTGTTCCCCGATGCTTACTCGATCCCCTTCCGCCAAACCCGTGCGCGGCCTTGCGCGCGGGGGGCTGATGCCGGGAAGGCGGCGTGAAAACAAGAGTTTTTTCGCTGGCGAAGAAGGACGCGTTGCGCCGCGGGGAGTGTATATGGATACTCGACCAAGGCGAAACGCGGACTGACGACGCCAGCGGGGAAAAGGCTGTTTTTGCTCCACATTCTCGGCGTTCCGGAGCAGGCAACCCGACCTCCCCGACCTTTCCCACTCCTCTCCCCCCGCTCTATCCCCGGCGCTACCCCCGGCGTTGCAGCAGGTTGCCCGCCACGATGAGCACCAGCCCCGCCAGCGTGGTGGGCAGTATCCGCTCGCCCAGCAGCAGCGCGATGAACCCCAGCGACAGGAACGGCGAAAAGAAGATCAGGTTGCCGATGCGCGCCGCCGACTCCGTCAGCCGCATGGCCTTCAGCCAGAACACGAAGGCAATGCCCATCTCGAATGCCCCCACGTACGCGGCGGCGGCAAGCCCCGGCAGCAGTTCCGCCCGCAACGGCCACGACGAAAACCACAACGTGGCCGCCAGCACCAGCGGCAGCCCCGCCGCGAAATTGCAGAACAGCCCCAGCACCGGCTCCAGCGGACTGCGCGCGTTGCCGATCCAGTACAGCGCCCAGATCACCGTGCTCACCAGCGCCAGCGCCACCCCGGTCACGTTGCCCCCTGCCAGCGCGGCCACGTCGCCCCGCGTGGCGATGACCACCACCCCGGCATAGCTCACGGCCACGGCCAGCAGTTCGCGCCGGGTCACCCGGTGCCCCAGCAGCGGCACGGAAAGCAGGGTCAGGGTGATGGCCCAGGTATAGTTCACCGGCTGGGCCACCTGCGCGGGCAGCAACGCATACGCCTTGAACAGCACGATGTAGTAGGCGAAGGGGTTCAGCACGCCGAGCAGCGCGGCCCGCAGCACTTCGCGCCGGGGCGCCGCCGCCAGTTCGCGGACCAGCCCCCCGAAGCCATGGCGGACCAGCAGGATGGCGGCCAGCACCAGCAGCGACACCGCCGTGGACACCAGCAACAGCTGCAACGGATCCAACTGGCGCAGGGCCAGCTTGAAGGCCGTGGCCACCGTGGACCAGATGGCCACCGTGGCCATGCCGTACAGGTAGGCCTTGCGCTGGTCAGCGCGCGGGGCCGGGCGCTGTCCGGCAGCCCCCGGCAGGTCAGGGGCTGGCTGGCCAGGGGCGGACGGACCAGAGGCGGACAGGTCAAGGGCGCACGGGCCAGGGGCAAGGGCGGTGGATGCAGGCGAGCCGGTCGAAGTGGTCGAAGTGGACGCGGAACCGCCGGAAGGCCCGGCACTCCCGATGCCGGGCGTCATGTCGGACGGGGTGTCCGTCGTATCGGTCGTACCGCCGGGCGAACTGCCGTGGGGAGTGGTCATGTGCGCCTCCTGCCGCGTGTACTAGCACCGCCGGGCAGACAATGCCAATGGCGACGCCCCCCTGCGCCCGGTACTGAACCGGGTGCAATGGATCACGCCTTTGCGCAATCCGGATTCCTGCTGTATGCTTGGCGGCATTACGCACCGCCAGCACCGGAGACCGCCATGCCCTTCCACCTTGCCCCGGCAGCACCGCGCACGGCCAGACTGGCCCCATATTCCGTGCGAACAGCCCCCCACCATCCGTACGCCCGCCAGCCGCGCACCACGGTCGCCCCCCTGCCCCTGCTGCGCACCCTGCTGCTGGCCACCCTGCTGGCACTGTTGCCCGCCTGCGCCACGCCCACCCTGGCGGAGCCGGTTCCGGCCAGTTCCCCCTTTCCGGACATTCCCCTGGAAAACGCCGCCACGCCCGCCCAACTGGCCGCGCTGGGCCTTTCCGGCGCCGGGCCGTGGAAGCTTTCGGACATCCGCCCGGCAACCGGCGACAAGGCCCCGCTGGTGCTCATCGAAATCTTCAGCATGTACTGCCCGCACTGCCAGCGCGAGGCCCCGCACATGAACCGCCTTGCCGAGTTGCTGGCCGCATCGCCCCTGAAGGACCGCATCACGGTCATCGGCGTGGGCGCGGGCAATACCCGCATGGAAGTGGATCTCTTCCGCGAGCGCTACGGGGTGACCATCCCCCTGTTCGCCGACCCGGACCTGATCGTGCACGAGCAGGTGGGCGAACCCGGCACGCCGCATTTCTTCCTGGTTTCGCTGAAAAACCGTGCGGCCCCTGCCACGTTGTTCTCGCGTACGGGCCGAATGGCCTCGCCGCAGGCCTTCCTGGACGAGCTTTCCGCCATCGCCCGGCGCAACAACTGATGCTGGCGGGCCCACCCATGCCGAAATTTCCACGAAAGGTAGCCGCCATGCCGCACACGACCGGACATCCCACGGCCAGGCAGCCTATCCGCACCGTACGGCCCCGCCATTGCCCCGCCATTGCCCTCCGGCTGCCTGCCCGCATGCTGGCCTCGGTCGCCCTGGGGCTGATCCTTCTGGGGGGCTTGCCCGCCGCTTCGCCCGCGCAGGCCGTGGGACTGCAAGACCTGATATACCCCGACGCGCCCCGCAAGCCTGTGGACAGCGTGCTGAAGGTGGCCGTGGGCGACACTGCGCCGGATTTCACCCTGCCCGCCCTGGCCGGCCCCTACACACCGGCAAGCGGACCCGACACCGGCAAGATCCGGCTGTCCGACTTCCGGGGCAAACGCGCCGTGGTCCTCTCGTTCGTGCCCGCCGCGTTCACCCCGGTCTGTTCGGGACAATGGCCGGGCTACAACATCGCCCGCGAGGAATTCGAACGGCGCGGCGCGGTGCTGCTGGGCATCACCACCGACAACCTGCCCTCGCTGTACGCCTGGACCCGCGAAATGACCGAACGCGTCCCCGTACCCGATGGTGGACATGGCGGAGGGCACGGAGCAGGCAACGACGCCGCGGGCCAGTCCTCGCCCCCGCCCGGCAAGGGGCGGACCACCGCATCCCCGCGCGGCCAAGCTGGCGGCCTCCCAGACGGCGCAGACGGCCCGGCCAGCGGCGTGTGGTTCCCGGTGCTGTCCGACTTCTGGCCACACGGCGCGGTTGCCGCGTCCTACGGCCTGCTGCGCGGCGACGGCACGGCGGAACGCGCCCTTGTCGTCATCGACAGGCAGGGCATCATCCGGCACATTCACGTATCCGACGTGAACAAGCGCCCCCCGCTGGACATCATCCTGCGGGCGCTGGACGCACTGCCAGCCCCCTAGCATCACCACGCACCACCAGCCATCAGGAGCCCCAATGCCCCGCTACACCGGCTTCAACCACCTCGCCATGGTCACCGGCGACATGGAATCCACCGTGCGCTTCTGGCGCGACCTGCTCGGCATGCGCATCGTGGCCGGACTGGGCCACCCCGGCTACCGCCAGTATTTCTTCGAGGTGTCCCCCGTGGACATGATCGCCTTCTTCGAGTGGGACGGCGTGACCCCGGTAGAGGAAAAGGACCACGGCGCGCCCGTGCGCGGGGCCGTGGTGTTCGACCACATTTCCGTGGGCGTGGCCGCGGACGACGACCTGTGGGAACTCAAGGACAAGCTGGAGGCCGCCGGATTCTGGTGCTCCGAACTGGTGGACCATGGCTTCATCCACTCGCTGTACAGTTTCGACCCCAACGGGCTGGCCATCGAATTTTCCGCACCGGTGCCCGGGGTGGACGTGCGGGCCGCCCCGCGCATGACGGATACCCGGCCCGTGCCCGCCGCGCTGGAGGGGCCGGACCCCATGCCCGGCCACTGGCCGCCGGTCACCGCGCCCACGCCGCTGGCCGACCTTCGGGTGTACCCCGGAGAAGGCGACGACTTCCTGCGGGCCAAACGCAACGCCTGGGACACCCTGAAGCGCGACCCGGCATGACGCCCGACCGGGGCACGCAACGGTTCCCCGGCACGGCGTCGCATATCCCCGGCCTTCCCTGCCCGCGTTACAGCATGCGCGTACTCCCTATCCCGCGAGTGCCGCAACCCATTCGCCGCTCCCTGGCCACATCCGGGAGCGGCGTTGCGTTTTCACCCACTGCCACGAGGCACCATGTGTATTATCTTGTACGTAAAAAAATAATGGTATTGTACATCACATGATGATAATGCAGTGCGCACGCGCGTTGTGGAGTACGGCAGCGCATGATGTTTACCGGAAAAACCGTGCATCATGCAGCAACCGAAACCGCTTCCCGCATGCGGAGTGCGATGATGTCGGCCAGCGTGGCCCCATCGATGACGTTGCACATCCGCCACCGCAAAGGAGACTCGAAATGGAAGAATATCTCAAGCAGGCCCTCGACATCGTGAAGGCTCAGGCCAGCGTCCGCACCATGAACGAGGAAGAGATCAGCTCCATGGTGCAGAAGATCGCGCTGGCCATCCGCCAGATCAGCGATGGCGTTCCCTGCGAGGAACAGGCCGCACCCGAAGCGCCGCTGCCCGACGCCGCGAAGGCGCTGAAGGAAAAGTCCATCACCTGTCTGGAATGTGGCAAGACCTTCAAGATTCTGACCCGCAAGCACCTGGCCTCTCACGACCTCACGCCCGACAGTTACCGGGACAAGTATGGCTACCGCAAGGACATGCCCCTGGTCTGCAAGTCGCTGCAACGTGAGCGCCGCAAGAAGATGAAGGACATGAAGCTGTGGGAGAAGCGCCGCAAGCAGGCGTAGCGCCCGCCGGGCAATCCGCCGCGCCACCCGACCTTGATCCTGTTCAGCACCCTTCATGCCTCGCATGACGGATCCCGGACGCCCCGGTGGCACCCGCCGCCGGGGCGTCGCCATTGTCGCCCTGCCATGCCTGTCATGCCTGTCATGACCGTCATGACAGGCATGACGGACGGAACACGCCGCACGCGGCGCCCATGACCACCGCCGGGGCTGCGGGCCGACCCTGCCGACCAAAAAAAGGCGAAGCGGAAGCGCCGCCACAGCCCATGCCAGTGGACACCCGCACACCGCGCGGATAGTGTGCCCCCACCGGTCGGTCTTCCGACGATGCGCGAAGCATCGGCCGGCATTATCTCCGGCAGTGTCGCCGGGCAGATACAGTACCCAGACAGCATGCCGCCGCCCGACATCCCGGTGCGGCGCCTGCCCCGTACCCCTTTGCGCCAACCACCGCCATGCCCGTATCACGCACCGTTCCCGTTTCTTCCGCCACACTGGCACTCCTGTTGGCCATGCTGCTGTGGAGCAGTTCGTTCATCGCCATGAAGGTGGCGCTGGAAGGATTCGACCCCATGGTGGTGGTGTTCGGACGCATGGGCATTTCGTCGATGGTGTTCCTGGCCCTGTGGCGCAACTTCCGCCACGTGCGCTACCGCAAGGGCGACTGGAAACGCCTGGGCGCCATGGCCCTGTGCGAGCCGTGCCTGTATTTCGTGTTCGAGGCGTACGCCCTGCGCTACACATCGGCCTCGCAGGCGGGCATGATCGTTTCGGTAATGCCGCTGTGCGTGGCCGTGGCCGCGTGGATCGTGCTGGGCGAACGCCTGGCCCGCCGGATGTGGTTCGGCTTCGTGCTGGCCATCATCGGGGTGGTCTGGCTGAGCCTTGGCGGGGCCAGTTCCGACAACGCGCCCAATCCGCTGCTGGGCAACCTGCTGGAACTGTGCGCCATGGTCAGCGCCACCGGCTACGTGATCAATGCCAAGAAGCTGTCCGCCACGTACCCGCCGCTGTTCATCACCGCCGTGCAGTCACTGGCGGGCAGCGCATTCTTTCTGCCGCTGCTGTTCCTGCCCACCACGCAGTTGCCGGATGCCTTCCCGCTGCTGCCCGCGCTGTCCGTGGTCTATCTGGGCACGTGCATCTCGCTGGGCGCATACGGGCTGTACAACTTCGGCGTCAGCCGCCTGCCCGCCGGACAGGCTTCGGCGTTCATCAACCTGATTCCGGTGATCACCCTGCTCATGGGCCGGATGCTGCTGGGCGACCAGCTGACGCCGCAACAATACGCGGCATCCGCCCTGGTGCTGGTGGGCGTGCTGCTGTCACAAGGGTGCGGCACCACCGCGCCCGAAAAGACCGCGCCGGGAAAATCCGCGTCGGACGACACCGCGCCGCAGCCGGGGACGGGAAGGTAACACCCCCCGGTTCGCTCCACGCGACGATATTGGCCCTGCCGCACACCCCGTCGCTCCATCACGCCTCTTTTCCATACGGAAGCGGCCCGCCACCATCTCTTTCTGATGGTGCCGGGCCTTCACGTTATGGCGCTGACGCAGTCAATATCCATTTCATATTGACTCGCAAGATGACACACCCTCACACAACCAATGTCTGGATGCTTGCGCATGCGCACTCGTGTACGCAGGGACGCGCGAGTTGACGAACACCGCCGGCACGATATCTGACCACCTGTAGGCGCTGGCAAGCATGTGACATTTGTTTTTTTTCAGCCAAAACCCCCTCTTCGATACATCACAACAGGAGAGGCCCCATGCACGTATCCGCAGCCATTCGTCTGTTTTTGCAACACTGCCGCATAGAGCGAGGCCTCTCGGACTTGAGCACCAGCGCCTATCAAGTCGACCTCAGACAATTTCTGTCCATGTTTGCCGACACCGAAGAGCTTTGCGTTGCGGATATCGACAAGCATCATATCCGCACATATCTGAACTGGCTCGACACACGCTACAAACCACGCAGCATCAAACGCAAGATTGCCACGTTGAAGTCATTTTTCGCCTTTCTGGAACAGGAAGAATACGTCGAAGCGTCTCCATTCCGAAAACTGCGCCTGCGCATGGAGCGGGCCAAAAGCCTTCCCCGGACCCTGCCCGTGACCTCAGTGGCCCGGCTGCTCGCCAGCGCCTATGAAGCCTTGCGCGGATTGCCGCCGCAATCCGAGGCCCATCTGGCTGCCACGCGGGATATTGCCGTACTGGAAACGCTGTTTTCAACAGGCGTGCGTGTTTCCGAACTCTGTCGCCTGAAAACCACCGACGTCGATCTTGAACATCGGCGCATCCTGGTCATGGGCAAAGGAAAGCGGGAACGGGTGATTCCCCTGTGCGAAGAGGCCACACTGCGCGCGCTGGGAGATTACCGCACAAACTGCGCCGACTTCCTGCGCCCCGGTGACGCGTTCTTTCTCAACAGGAACAAACGGCCGCTTTCCGACCAGTCCGTCCGGCTGATCATCAAGAAATACCAACGACTGTCCCGTATTCCAGAGAACGCCACCCCGCACATGTTCCGGCACACCATTGCCACCCTGCTTCTGGAAAACGGCGTGGATATCCGCAACATCCAGACGCTGCTGGGCCACAGCTCACTGGCCGTCACGGAAATATACACGCACGTGAGCGTGTCCGCCCAGCGCGAAGCTCTGGGCAAGGGGCACCCCCGGCAGTCGCTGAATTTGGAGGGAAACTATCGATAACTAGGAATTATGGCTGGTCGACATCTCTGCATGGGCATCCATATCGGTCACGACCGTAGCGTTTCCGTGGTGGAAAATGGGGTTTTGATCGGCCATTTGGCCGAAGAGCGTGTTGACCGGGTCAAGCATTCCCGTTCGGTGGCCTTCCCGCGCCGCAGCCTTCATGTCCTGCGGCGGTCGCTGGGGTTTTCGTTGGACGAGGTATCCGCTTTCGCCATCACATATGCCTTCGTGGACATGAACACGCTCGGTCCCCATTTAGCTGAGGATTTCCGGGCCGAGTTCGACTTGCCTGATGCAACAGTTTTCTGCATGGGGCATCACTTGGCCCATGCCTATTCCACCTTTTTCACCAGCCCGTTTCGTGAAGCCGCAATCCTCGTTGCCGACGGCGCGGGGGATTTGGTGGACGGGCGCCTCGAAGCCGAGAGTGCCTATCGGGCTTCGCCGGACAGGATTGAACCCATATGGTCGCGGCGGCAGGACTTGCCGTCCAGCGACGTAGAGCGGCGCAATTTCTTCTGTATGCCTTACATGGGCGACTGGGACCGTCCCAAGCAGGTAAGTTTTGCGCGTAAGTACGAGCAGTTCACTTACGCTTTAAACTTTGGTTGGGGGCAAAGCGGCAAGACCATGGGCCTGGCGGCCTGGGGGAAAGCCCTGTTCCCGCCCCCCGCTCATGCGCTGAACGCACCGGACTTTCCTTTGTCGATGGCCGATATGATGGCCGAGTTGGAGGAACTGCGCGCGGCTAGCGGCATGTCATTTGGGCGGTTTGTCCGTGAAAGGGCCAAGGAGGTTGCCGCGACTGCCCAATCAGCGGTGGAGGGTGTGGTATTGGCCGTCTGCAGGCATGTTCGCGACCTCTGCCCATCGGACAATTTGTGTCTGGCCGGTGGGCTGTTCCTTAATTGCGTCCTGAACCACAAGATCGCCCAGGAGTCTGGATTCAAGAACATTCACATCGTTCCCGCCTGTGGTGACGACGGCCAGTCCATTGGGGCGGCCTATTTTGCCTGCGAGAGATCGGGTGGCGTCCTCATTCCGAGGCCAGTCTCGCCATATCAGGGTCCCGCCCCGGACCGGCAAGCTGCCTTGGCGGCCGTCGAAGCGGCAGGATTGGGTGAGATGGCACAGACACTCGACGATGAACCGTTGATCGCCGAGATCGTGGCACGGCTGAAAGAAGGGCGGACCGTTGGCCTGTGTCGGGGACCCAGCGAAATGGGGCCGCGCGCACTTGGGCACCGCAGCATTCTGGCCAATCCGACCGACCGACGCATGCATGCCCATGTGAATCGCTACGTCAAACATCGAGAGGATTTCCGCCCTTTGGCCCCTATTGTGCGCTGGGAAGATCAGTTCTCGATCTTCGAACTGGCGGTGCCATCTCCGCACATGCTGTTTACGGCGCAGGTCCGACCGGAATGGAAGGAAAAGATTCCCGCAGTGACCCATGTCGACGGTTCGGCCCGGGTTCAGGCGGTGCGTCAGGAGGACGATTCTTTCCTACACCGCCTGCTGACGGTCATGGGAGCGCAAACCGGCGTGCCGGTGCTCTTGAACACTTCGTTGAACGGACGAGGTGAACCCATCGTCGAGGCGCCGGCGGAGGCGCTTGCCATGCTGCATCGCAGCAACCTTGATACGGTGGTCGTGGAAAACATCCTGATGGATCGGGATCAGCGAAGGGCAAGCAGATAGTTGCCGGCCGGCTCGCGGAAAGGGATGGGCAACGGGGTCGACCGGCCGATCAGCCCGTGGTCCAACACGCTTCGCAGCACGGTCTGGAACCAGTTCGCAGGCGCCAACTGGCCACTATCGTACGAGCGCAAACGTTGAACTAACGCTCTGAGGTCACTCTCTCCCTGGTTTTCGTAGGTGAAGCGTATCAAGTTGCTGATCACCGCCAGATTGGGGCTGCAACTGTCTAGGCTTCCCAAGAATAACAAGCCCTGCTGATCCAGATAATGCAGCGCGGTCTGCCAATGGCCGAATGCCCGTCCCAAGCTGGAATCGTTCTCGCGCAATTCGGTGATGGCAAGCAGGTTATGCAATTGCCAGAAAAAGAAGCCGTTGCCGTACCGCAGGCATGATTCAATGCCGAGACGAGCGTAGCGCTCCGCCGCCCGTCGGTTCTCCACCTTGTCTAGGCCCAGCAAGGCATAGGCGGTAGCCAGGGCAAGTTCGGCACGCGTTATTGAAAAGGAATACGCGTTCTTCACGGCGTCGCTGAGCAATGCGTCCAGAATCTTAATTTCGGAACCGATGCGTTCGCGATCGGTTGGGGCCGCCATCATTTTGGCAATGCTCAGATTGAGTTCGGCATGGCAGATATGCCGCTGGCTGGCGTGACGGCGGGACCATTCGGTAGCCTGCTCGGTTAGGGACAGGAATTTCTCTGGATCATCGAAAGCGTATTCCTTGCTCTGTGACGACTTTACCAGTGATAGAAGTTTGTCGTCATTTATGATCTCCGCATGATGTCTCGATAATTCTGAAAAATTTACAAACTGTGTTTTGTGATTGAGTTGATGGTGAATGTTCTGGAGTCGATCGTACACATCGAACATCAAGCGATGGTTGCTGGACACCTCTGGTGTCTTGGATGCCTGTACAACAATCTCAAGCATGATCTTTTGCGCCGAAGGAACATGACCGATGTTCAGCAAAATGTGGGCTTCAAGCTGCCTCAGTTCCAGCATGAAGCTCTCGCGCAGGCTTGCTGACAGCTTGAGGCGATCTAGGGTCGCGTACTGATTTCGGACTGTCTTTAGCGCGATCGCAAGCGACGCGTTATGCAACGCGCAGTAAGTTTCGGCGACGCACAAGCGGGCGATGGCGTCGTCGGGTCCTCCCAGCTTTTCCGCTGCGGCGATGAGCGGCTGGAAGTACGGTAGTTCGCTGGCCGGAATATTGAGGGAGCTGATATTGGTCCAGCCCGTGCCTTGCCGCCACAGTGACTGCAGATAAACGAACGCCTCCTGGGGGCGGCCCGCGAACATCGCGAGTCGGCCTCTCTGCCGCTGGTCGGAGATGACCTCCCCGGTTGCCAGAAGCTTTTCGGCGGCCTTGGCGCCATCGGCCGTGGTTCCGAGCAGGTGCAGGAAGAACACCTGAAGGTTTTCGTGAGTGAAACGAACCTGCCCGTTTCGGACTTCCACGAACTTATGTTGTTCGGCGGCCATCAGGGCCCGGTCGTCGTCGCCGCTCTGGACCAGCTTGCGGACGTCTTCGGCGGGGATTTGCATTCCCAGGACAGCAAGCGCCACTAACAGAACCTGGGCCCCGGCACTGGATAGGCTCACCAGATGATCGCAACGGCACTGGATAAGGTCGTGCAGCCTCTTGGGAATGTACTGCTTTCCGCCGAACATGGCTGCGTTGGTGATCCCCACGGTGTTCCGGTTGACCACCTGCGCGATCTTCAGGTCCAGCAGGTATTCGATGGCCTGGATGGCCCCAAACGGCGTGTTCTCACTAATTCGATGAATGTCGGCGACGACCGCGTCGGGCGCTTCGGCCACTGTCGCGCGAATGAAGCTGCGACACTCCTCGTCCGACCATCGCGTCACGGCAAGATCGACGACTGTCGGGGGATGGTCCTCGGGAGGTGCCGAGGCGGTGATGGCGATGTGGTCCAGCAGCGCGAAATATTCGTCGTTGGGAAAGGTGCCGTCGACCCGGCCGGTCCCGATGATGGTCACCCTGCCGGCCGTGTCGCGGTCACTGAAGGATTGCAGCGCCGCCAGCAGATCAGGGCTGCCGTGGTGCAGGTCCTCGAGGCAGATTACGTAATGGGCGTAGTGATCACCGACATCATCGAGAGAATCGAAGAATTCGACGATTGTCGGTGCGGCGCTCGGTGGCTTGCTGCCATTTACCTTCGCCAAATCATCCAAGATGTGATGAAGAATTTTTCCTAACTGGGTTGGTCTCAATTCCACACGCTTGAGATAGCGGTCGCTTCCGCGCAGGGCTTCGGACAAGGCCTCGAGGATCTTGCTTTTGCCTGTTCCCGCATCGCCGCGCAGGCTGATGAACGTGGCCGGGCGCTCGGCGCACGTCACATCCCGAAGGCGATCGACAAGTGCATGGTGGCCGACACCGAACAGCAGCGGGTCGAAATCGAATTCCAGCTTACTCCCGCGTAGTTCAAGGGTGCGCGAGCGGCCCTCGATGTTCAGGCCCAGCCTCAGCCCGTCCAGACCGTCGATGGAAGTTTGCTCGAGCCGCAATCTTGCCGTCTGCGTCTCGAAGGGGGGGATGAAAAAGGTCAGTTCCTTTTCCTCGGCACCGCCGCCGTCGGATGGAGAGGTGATCGACCAGTTGATGTCCGAGCGCAGGCTGAGGCATACGTGCTTCGTCTCGTCGGAAACGTTGTCTAACCGGACGAAAGCTTCCAACACCTTCCGACTCCCCCGTTGCCCTTCCCCATCCTCAGGACTCGACAGCAGGCAGCGCATGGAATCCCTATCAAAACAGCTATATGACGCGGCAATCGTCGGAGGAGGCGCTATCGAGCCCAGGGCGGGCAGGGACGAGGAGACGCCCTGGATGGCCCTCCCCAGCCGCCAGCGGTCGATCAAATGGAAGGTGGTGCCGTTGAAGTGAAACCGCTCCTGAGAATTGTGATAGAGTTCCGGTGTCAGCGTGGCGTTGGTCACAAGAAGAAAGTAATGGGGGACCTGCCCCTCGGCAGCCAGCTGCAAAAAGCTGCCTCCGAAATCACCCGGCGATAGAGTGTTGCTGTCATTTTTCTTGCATTCTATATACAGTGTTCCCCTGTCAGCTATGCGGGGAACCTTGAAATTCAGACCAAAAACGTTGATGTCGCGTTTGAAGTGGACGACGATATCCTTCCCCCGGTCGCCGGTGCGCGGAGTGTCCACCACCCAGACACTCCGTCCGTCAGGGCGCAATCCCTGCCGGACAATGCGCTGAACTTCCGCTTCAAACTGTAGGCCAGTGATTTGGCTAAAGTCCCAGGTGAAATCATTTGGATCAAAATCCAAATGCATGACTCGTTGCCCGCTGTTTCGCAGAATGGGATCTGCCATAATTCCTAGTTATCCATGCTTATTTTCAAGATTGTTATGTCCGTCATCCACCAGGACCTCTTCCAATAAAAAGATCATGAATAGTTGCAAATAAATCCCCCATAGTGCGTTTACAACTATCTTTCTACGCTGTCCACACGGGCACCCCGGGGATGATTCCCATGCGAATCTCCTCGGAATGGTCTTGCCCCAACGTAGCGCGTCTCATGGCGTATGGATTGGCCGCCATGTAACGTCTCGGCACGCCCTGTTTCCGCTTTTTACGGCATGCAAAAAGCCGCCTCCGAAACCGGAGGCGGCTTTTCATGCTGCATGGAGGCTCTGCCAGGACGGCACGCTACGACCGTTTCAGCTCCAGCGCCTTCTGGATCATGGAATCCGCCGTCATGATCGACTTGGAGTTGGTCTGGAAGCCGCGCTGGTAGATGATCATGTTCACGAACTCCCGCTCCATGGACACGTTGGACTGTTCCAAAGTCTTGGCGGCTACGGTGCCGAAGTTCTCGGTATCGGGCAGGCCCTCTTCCGCCGCGCCGGACTCCAGCGTGGCCGAGAAGTGGTTCATGCCCTCGCGGCGCAATCCGTCCTCGCTGGTGAAGCGGTACAGGGTGATGCGGTACAGGTCGTCGACCTGCCCGTTGCTGTAGCGCCCGCTGATGATCCCGTCCGAACTGATGTCGATGCCCGCCAGAAATCCCTGCGCGTAGCCGTCTTGCCTCGCCCGGATTTCCGACGAACTGCCGCCGTAGGCCGTGGTGCTGACCGCCGCCAGGGTGGCCCCACCCATGCCCATCAGGCTGGTGGCATTGGACCCCACCGCCGCCGGGCTGCCCGCCCCCGCCGTCCATGCCCCGGTGGACGAGGACAGGCCAAGATCCAGCCCCACCACCTGCGCCCCACCGCCGCTGGCGAAGGTGGCGGTGAACTGCGGCAATCCGTCCGCACCGAACGAGGCCGGGGCCCAGTTGCTGAGGTTGGTGGCGTCGGTACCCGTGGGCGTGTAGGCGGACATGTTCACCAACTGCCCGGACGAGTTGAAGGTAAGCGTGCCGGTCATCAGCAACCCGGCGGAGGAGGTTCCGGCCATGCCCGAACCGTCGTGCGCCGGGTCCATGCCCACCACGAACTCGAAGTACTTGTTGCCGCCGCTCTGCCCGGCACCGTCGAAATAGATGGTCACGTCGTGGGCGTTGCCCGTGGCGTCGTAAACCTTGATGGACTGCTTGTACGTGTACGCCGAATCGCCCAGGGGGCTGTCCGCCGTGCCGTTCCACTTGGACAGCAGCGAAAAGTACGGATTGGCCGCATCGGGCGACTTGTCGCCCGAGCCCAGGTTGTTCAGCGCCGTGATGGACGTGGTGGACTTTGGAGGCATAACATTGCGGCCGTTCGCGCCTGGCGGCAGGCTGATGGGGCCGGTGGCTCCCTCCACCCCGTCGGTGATGGCCCGCCCGTTCAGCACGAAGCCGTTGGGGTCCACCAGGTTTCCGTCCTTGTCGAACCGGAAGTTGCCCGCGCGGGTGTAATGCGTCTTGCCGTCCAGCGAAACCTGGAAGAACCCCTTGCCGTTGATGGACAGGTCGGTGATATCGGAGCCCGATTCGTACGGGCCCTGCCCGTACATGGTCCGGATGTCCGTCAGGCGCGTGCCCAGACCCACCTGGCTGATGGAGGTGGACGCCGAGTTCCCCGTGCCCGCGTACTGGCTCATGAGGTCATCGAACAGCGCCTGCTGTTGCTTGAACCCCACGGTGTTCACGTTGGCCAGGTTGTTGCTGACCGCCTGCATGCCCTGCGCCAGGGTTTTCATGCCGGTGGCGCCGGAATAGAGGGCGCGTAACATGCGTGTCTCCTCGGGCACGAAGTGCCCCGGTCCGTAACGCGTTTCCCCTGCCTTCCCGGTGGAAGGCGGGCACGCGGAACCGGGGAAGATTCTTCCCTGCGGGTTCGCAAAGCACGAGCCGTGCCAGCGCAAAGCAGCGCGAAGCAACCTTGCGGAATGTAAAGACCGAAGGTCCGCGTAAACGTTCCACGTGCGGCAGAACCTGCCCATGGCCGGGTCATGCCGGGCGACCCGCGCGGCACCCCGGTACGCGGCAAACACGCAAGGGGCCGCGCGGCTCATGCCACGCGGCCCTGAAAACGTCCTGCACGGGAACAGGCCGGAAGGCCCGTTCCCGTTCCGCCGGTATCCGCTACCCGGCGATGCCGGTGCGGCCCTTCCACGAGATCACGGTGTTGATGAGCAACTGGGCGATGGTCATGGGCCCCACGCCACCGGGCACCGGGGTCATGGCCGAGGCGATGCACGTGATGTCGTCGTACTTGCAGTCGCCCACCAGCCCTTCGTCGGTACGGTGAATGCCCACGTCCACCACCACCGCGCCGGGTTTGACCATGTCCGAGGTGACCAGGCAGGGCCGTCCCGCCGCCACGAACAGAAAGTCCGCCTGGCGGCATTCCTCGGCCAGGTTCGGGGTGCCGGAATGGCACACCGTCACCGTGGCATTGGCGTACTTGCCGGGCGCGCCCAGCATCAGCGCCAGTGGCTTGCCCACGATGTTGCTGCGCCCCACCACCACGGCCTTCTTGCCCGAAGGGGAAAGATCGTAACGTTCCAGCAGGGTCATCACCCCCGCCGGGGTGCACGGGCGAAAGCCGGGCAGCCCCAGCGCCAAGCGCCCCATGTTCTCGGGATGAAAGCCATCCACGTCCTTTTTCGGGCTGATGCGCTCCAGGCAGCGCTGGCTGTTCAGCCCCTTGGGCAGCGGCAGTTGCAGCAGGATGCCGTCGATGTCCGCACGCCCGTTCAGTTCGTCGATGAGCACTTCCAGCGTTTCCTGCGTGGTGTCCGCAGGCAGGCGAAATGCCTCGGACCGGATGCCCGCTTCTTCGCAGCCGCGCTCCTTGTTGCGCACGTACACCTGCGAGGCGGGGTCCTCGCCCACCAGGATCACCGCCAGCCCCGGCGCGCGTCCCGCCGCCGCAAGCCCCGCCGCCACTTCTTCCTTCAGCTCCGCGCGAATGGCCGCAGCCGTCGCCTTGCCGTCGAGCAGCAACATGTCTCCAACCTCCCGAAATCCGGCGCGCGTGCGCGCCGCCTGTCCGATTCCGCTGCCCGGCACCGTCTTGCGTTCCGGTCGCATCCGCCATGTGTCGCTGCCCTGCTTCTCCATGAGAGGCGGGCGGCCTTTGAAATATCGGGGCGCTGCCCCGTGCCCCGCCGGGGGAGCATGCTCCCCCGAACCCCCTGTTTCGAGAGTGAGGCCTACGTCATGAAGCCGTCAGAGCAGCATCGCCGTCACCGGCAACATGAAGAAACTATGATTCTTGTCGAATCCTGAACATGGAAAGATCCGCAGAATCGCCCAAACTCGATTCCACGATGTCGTCGCCGTCGGCATATGCAATGGTATGCACATGATGCCTGCCCAAAAATGCACCTTCAACCGGTAGCGTCTTGTTCCTGTCATGGCGGGAAAGTTCCCTGGCGAAATATTGCGCAAGGAAAACATGCACGCCGGTACCTTTTCCTCCCACTTCCAGCCCCATGGCGTCAAAGTCGGAAGGAAACCGTTCCTTGAACAGTATGGCTACCTGATACGCCGTAAGAAACGGCGCTTCAAAATGATGATCCTCAATGCTGGGCTTCACGTCGCGCAAGATACTACATATCTTGTTTCCCAAGTCGTACTTTTCCCACATGGTCATACAAGACTCCTTGATTCAGGTTGCCAAACGACAACACGTCATATTTTGAACGCCATATCTGCCCTTCCTGCATCTTTGCCCCGCCCGAAAGCAAAAGGGAGGGAGCCACGCAGGCCCCCTCCCCGAATGTGCGCAACCGGGCGCTACTCCTCGCCTTCTTCCTCGAAGCCGAAGTGCGAGCTCATCATCGGCCCGAAGTAGATGCCCGTATCGTCCAGGTCTTCCTCGATGCGCAGCAGCTGGTTGTACTTGGCCAACCGGTCGCTGCGGCACAACGAACCCGTCTTGATCTGCCCGGCGTTCAGACCCACGGCCAGGTCCGAGATGAAGTGGTCCTCGGTCTCGCCCGAGCGGTGCGAGATCACCGTGGTGTACGCGGCCTGCTTGGCCATCTCGATGGTGTCCAGGGTCTCGGTCAGCGTACCGATCTGGTTCAGCTTGATGAGAATCGAGTTGGCCACGCCCTCGTCGATGCCCTCGGCCAGGATGTCCGGGTTGGTCACGAAGATGTCGTCGCCCACCAACTGAATGGTGTCGCCCAGCTTGTAGGTCAGTTCGCGCCAGCCGTCCCAGTCGGCCTCGGCCAAGCCGTCCTCGATGGAGATCAGCGGGTAGCGGGTGGTGAACTCGCCCAGCCACTCCACCATCTCGGAGTTGGACAGCTTCTTGTTTTCGCCCGCCAGCACGTACTTGCCGTCCTTGTGGAACTCGGAGGCGGCGGCGTCGATGGCCAGCGCGATTTCCGCGCCGGGAATGTAGCCCGCCTCCTCGATGGCCTTCATGATGTAGCGGAAGGCCTCGTCGTGGTTCTTCAGGTTGGGGGCAAAGCCGCCCTCGTCGCCCACGCTGGTCACGTGGCCGTCGGCGGCCAGCAGCGCCTTCAGGGTGTGGAAGGTCTCGGCGCCCATGCGCAGCGCGTCGCGGAAGGTGGCCGCGCCGATGGGCATGATCATGAATTCCTGAATATCCAGATTGTTGGGCGCATGGGCACCGCCGTTGATGATGTTCATCAGCGGCACGGGCAGCACCTTGGCGTTCACCCCGCCCAGGTACTGGTACAGCGGCAGGCCCAGAAAGCTGGAAGCGGCGCGCGCGGTGGCCAGGGATACGCCCAGCATGGCGTTGGCGCCCAGACGCGACTTGTTGTCGGTGCCGTCCAGGTCCAGCAGGGTGTTGTCCACCTGTACCTGACGCAGGGAATCCAACCCCACGATGGCTTCGGCGATTTCACCCATCACGTTGTCCACGGCCTTTTCAACGCCCTTGCCCTTGTAGCGGCCCTTGTCGCCGTCGCGCATTTCCAGCGCTTCGCGGGTGCCGGTGGAGGCGCCGGAAGGCACGGCGGCGCGGCCGGTATGGCCCGATTCCAGGGAGACTTCCACCTCGACGGTGGGGTTCCCGCGGGAGTCAAGGATTTCCCTCGCCCAGACGGATACGATGGTGCTCATCTGCATCTCCTTGGTCCTTTCATGTTCGTCGGGTTTCGGTCGGAATGTCGATACCTGACGCGGAGCGTCGAAACGTACGGTCAGACGCGGAGCGTCGAAACGTGCGGTCAGACGCGGAGCGTCGAAACGTGTGTCCGGACGCGGAGCGTCGAAACGTACGGTCGGACGCGGAGCGTTGAAACATCTTGCCAACGCAATGCGTCGAAATGTCGGCAACTACGAGCCTGCCCCCTTGGGGCCAGTGCCCTACCGGGCGTCACGTTCCAAATACAATAACCGCAGGCCCTCCAGCAGAAGGTCGGGCCTGACGTGGTCGAAACAGCGGCTCACCCGCGCGATGTCCCGGGCGAATCCGCCCGTGGCCACCACCTCGGTGGGGCCGGGCAGCACGCCGCCAAGACGGGCCAGCACGCCCTCTGTCATGGCGGCAAAGCCGAAAATGAAGCCGTGGTTCAGGCTGGTGGTGGTGGACCGCCCGATGACCGGCGAATCCTCTTCCACTTCCAGGCTGATGCGCGGCAGCTTGGCCGTGCGCGACGACAACGCCCCGGCGGACGACAGCACGCCGGGACAGATCAAACCACCAAGATACGCACCGCCTTCCACGCAGTCAAACGTGGTGGCGGTGCCGAAATCCACGGATACCAGCGACCGGGGGCCGGGGTACAGCCGCCGGGCGGCATACGCCGCCACCAGTCGGTCCGCGCCCACTTCGGCGGGCCGTTCGTAACGGTTTTCCAGCGGAATGGGGATGTCGCCGGGCGCGAACAGCAGCTTGCGGTACAGATAGCGTTCGCAGGCGCGGCGGATCAGTGGGTTGACGCCGGGCACCACCGAACTGGCCACGCAGTCCCCCACATCCGCCGGACCCAACCCGGCGTGGCGCAGCACCTCCAGCAGGCGCAGCCCGATGGAGTCGGCCGTCTGACCGGGATCGGTGGGCAGCACGTACGAGGTCAGCACGGCGGTTTCCACCGCGATGCCGATCTTGACGTTGGTGTTGCCGATGTCGAACAGCAGGAAATGCTGGGTCATGCCGCTTCCGTCAGGTATGGATGTGGGCTGCCGTCCCGTGCGCGATGCACCTGTGCGCAAGTGTAGCCTGTTCGGACGGAAACGCAACCGTGGCGCGCCGCTTCGCCTACCCCAAAGCGGCCCGATTCGCAACGGTTCGCGGCCCGCCGGATGTAACGGGACGTGACGACAGGTGGCGGAATGTGCCGTGCCGCGCCTGCCCTCCGGAACCACAACGGGCGCCCTCGAAGTCCGGACGATACCGGACGGACTTCCCGACACCGGGCCGGACAACGCGCGGGCACGGCGCCGTCACGCTCCGTCTTCGCACGTCACTTGCGGTTTTGCACGTCACTTGCATTCCTGCCGGGGCATACGGAAAAAACTTCCAGGAGGCGGCCATGACCACGGGCATCACCACCATTTCGCAGGATACCTTCTCGCGCATCGACACGCTGCTGGCGAACGCCCGCGAGGCGACCGAAGCCAAACGCTCCTCGCTCGGCGCCACCGGCTCCCAGTCCGCCCAGGCTTCCCCGGCAGGACAGACATCCGAAGCCCCCGTGCCCACCACGGAGGCCGACCTGGCCTACAGCGCGGTCATGGACATGTTGGTCGCCCCTTCCGGCGACGCGCACCGCTCGCTGGATCCGGAACGGGTGGCCCGTCTGCTGGATATGTAGACCCGCACCCGGACAGCCCGCCAGCAGCGCGGCAACAGCGCGAAACCAGTCCGCCGCCCCCCCCGCACGGACGCGCGGCTTGCCGGTATTCCTGCTTGCGCCGCAACGGCACGACGCCCTCATGCACGCGGAAGGTTTCGCGTGCATGAGGGCGTCGTGCCTGTCTATTTTCCGTCACATATCCGCTACCGGTCCGCTGTCGATCCTTTGCCAGCCTGGCACCGATCCGGCGCGACCGACGTCAGGCAGAGCCGGGGGTACCGGGCCGCGCCCGGCAAATCACACCGGATCGGGCTCGCCCTTGCTGCGGGCCAGGGCCGTGTCGTGCACCCGCTTGGCCTGCTCCTTGTCCGGGTCCACCTCCATGGCCTTGCGCAGGTGGCGCAGGGCGCGCTTGGGTTCGCCCGCCTCCAGCATGGCCTTGCCCATCAGCAGGAACAGCCGGTGTTCGTTGCGGTAGAAGCCCGTGGCCTCGGTGAAGGCCTCGTCCGCCTCGGCCACCTTCTTGTGTTCCAGCAGCCGCCTGCCGTGCAGCAGCAGCTTGTCCAACTGCTGCTTGCGGGCAATGGCCTGCTCGTAGGTTTCCTGTTCCTGCTCGTCGCGCATGGACCGCAGGATGCGGGCCAGCATGGCCAGCAGCTGCTTCTCGGCCCCTTTCTCGAACGCCAGCCCGCGCGGCGAAATGGCCACGGCCCGGGCCTTCACGTCCTCGTCGCGCGAAAGCATCTGCACCATCTCGCGCAGCGCGCCGTGCAATTCGGCCAGGTCGCGCCCGACGATGCCGCCGTCCACGATGGGCTGCACGCCCGCGGCGGTGGCCGCCAGGGCGCGGGGCACGTCGTGCCTGTGAAAATATGCCTTGGCTCGCGCCAGGTACTCGCGCGCCTGGCGCGCGTCGCCTTTGGGTGACACCGGGTTGCCTCCGCTGCGATGGACGCCGTGCGCCCCGCCCGTTGTGCTCGACGCTTCGGCCATGCTATACCATGGAGCAAACAGCCCAAGGAGGCCACCATGGCGAAGTATCTGTACCTCGATCAGGACGAATGCATGGCGTGCGAATCGTGCGTCGAACTTTGCCCCGAGGCGTTCAGAATGTCCAGCGCGGGCGAATATGCGGAGGTCATCGACCCCAATACCACCGCGGAATGCGTGGAAGACGCCATCTCCACCTGCCCGGTGGAATGTATCGAGTGGCGCGAGGAATAGCCCCGCGTCCCGAAAGCCCACATGGTCCGCGCCGCCCGACCGGTCCACCCAGATGCCCCCCGGGCACGAGTCGGCGGCAGCCCCTTTCCCACCCGATGTAACACATTCCATACGGGCCGCATTTCCTTGCCGGGGTGCGGCCCGCATGCATTCCGACCCCGCGCCGGGCGCATCACACCGCGCGAATCCGCCCGTTTTGCCCGCGCGCCAAAGACGGGCAGTTTCCGCGTTTCGCCGCATCCGCAACACACCGAAGTTGCCTGAAAAACACACCACGCCCCCGCGAAGCCGCGCAAAAAATCACGCATCGTCATTGACAATGAAAATCGTTTTCATTAAACGGGACAAAACGACGCGAGACTCGTCGGAAGGAGCCTCACATGTGCGCAGCACTCATTGGCGGAATGGACAGACTGAAGCGCGACTACATCAATGCGGCCCTTGCCAACGGCGTGGACCTGAAGGTGTTCACGGGCAAGGAGAACCGCATCGCCGACAAACTCGGCCAGGCGGACTTGGTCATCGTGTTCACCAACAAGATCTCGCACGCTGCCAAGCGCGAGGTGGTGCAGCACGCCAAGGCCAACAGCATTCCCGTGCAGATGCTGCACAGCTGCGGCGTTTCCACGCTGCGCCAGGCCCTGGAGACCACCAACTAGGATTCAGGCACGACGACGCCACCGCCGCGGCCCCCCGGCCCTTGCCCGCGAAGCACGGGGATGCGACCCCGCCCGGCGCATCCCCGCCCCTGCTCCATGCCGGGGTTCCGCGGCGGCGTCACGGGTACCGCCCCCCATGCGCGGGGGTACGGGCACCCACGCGACCTTCGCATCACATTTCTGGACCAAGGATAAAGACCATGTGCGCAGCAAGCCGGATCGGCGCTTTGAACAGGCAGGGCATGCAGGCCCTTTCGGAAGGCAACCTCGCCAACGCGGACTTCCTGCTCTCGCAGGCCCTGCGCCAGGCCATGGCCCTGGGGCTTGCCGGATTCGAGGCCAAGATCCGCAACAATCTCGGGCTGGTCTGCCGCCTGCGCGGCCGCATCGACGAAGCCGTGACCCACTTCTCCGCCGCCTTGGCCCACCTGGAAGCCAAGGTGGGCACCCAGCACCGCGTCTACACCGCCATCGCGGGCAACCTGAACGCCGCCAGGGCGGAAGCTGCCTCCCGCGTCCTGCACTAGCCGCATCGCACGGGCTTCCGGCGCGGTCCAGCCCCGCCTGCCCGCCGCGCACGGGGTGCGGCACAGCATTTTCCCACGCCCACGAGGGGAGTCATGCACCGTGTTGCGCATGATCCACACCACCCCCGCATGACACGGGCGCATCTGCGCGCACGATTCGCCTTCATCGCCCGTATGATGCATGCACCGTGCATGCGGCACACCTGACACATGCAGTATCACGCCGCGATGCCGCAGTTCCTCCCCTTGCCCAGCGCCGGGAGCAGCGTTTCCCGGCCATTTGCGTGAAACGAGCGCCTTGACACTGGACGGCCCCCGCCCGTTTCCAGTAGGCTGTTCAGTGCGTTTCCGCCACCCCGCCACATCGCGGGAGGGGGACACGCCTACCGTCAAGGAGCCATACCATGAGCAGCGGCATCGAAGTCGCAAAGCCCTTCGTCGCGGCCACCATCAACGTGCTGTCGACCATGGCGGGCATCACCCCCACGGCAGGGCCGCCCTACGTGAAGAAGAACAACGTGGCCAAGGGCGACGTGTCGGCCGTCATCGGCATTACCGGGTACAAGAACGGCACCATCTCGGTGACCTTCACCAAGAAGTGCGCCATCGCCCTGGTAAAGGCCATGCTGGGCGACGATATCCAGGACATCGTCCAGGACATCAAGGACGCCGTGGGCGAGGTGACCAACATGATCTCCGGCCAGGCCCGCGCCGGTCTTGCCGAAATGGGCATGACCTTCCAGGGTGCCACCCCCTCGGTGATCATGGGCGACGGGCACACCATCAGCCACATCACCAAGGCGCCCATCATCGCCATTCCCTTCGGCACGCCCCACGGCGATTTCACCGTGGAGTTCTGCTTCGAATAGCTTCCGGCGGTCAGGCAACGGCGCCGTCGGAACACGTGCGGGAACGCACGAGAGTTTTCCACTGACTGCGTATCCACACTCCGCGTTCTTGTTGTGCACGGCGCCGCCGGAAACCCGGCGGCGCATATTTTTCCACGGCACGGAATTCATATGCCATGCATGTGAAATCACGACAAATCATGCGCATTTGTCGCGCCACGTGCGGAATCGGCTAGCCAGCGCCGCGCCTCCTGTGGACAACGCTGCGCGCGACCTGTGAAAAGACAAAAACGAAGGCCCGATCCAGGCCTGCCGATGGCGGAAAACCGGGAAAAAATAGCCCGGTATTCCACCCCCTAACGGGTTAAGGACTGGCTTTTCCAAAACACCCCTCTATACAAAAAAAAGGGGGTGCAGTAGGCTTCGGCTCGAACTAACCCGCTGGGTTAAAAATTTACTAGACACTTTCTTGACGGCGCGGAGCACCGCAACGCATCTGCCGCGAGGCGCCGCCAAAGGGCTTTTCGTTTCCGGGATCTCGCCGCCCGGACAAGGATACTTCCCGTCATGTCCTCCGCATGGAACCACGTGCATGGCTTCGAGCGCCTGAGCCTCTGCGACTGGCCCGGTTACAGCAGCTGCGTCATCTTTCTGGGCGGCTGCAACATGCGCTGCCCCACCTGCCACAACTGGCAGCTGGCCTGGCATGCCGACACCCTGCCCGTGCTTTCCCGCACCGCCATCGAATCCTACATCGAAGCCCGCCGCCACTGGCTGGACGGGGTGGTCGTGACCGGGGGGGAAGCGACCACCGTGGAAGGCTTCGCCGACCTGCTCCGCGACCTGCGCCGTTTCGGCCTGCCCGTGAAGGTGGACAGCAACGGCCTGCGCCCCGACGTGGTGGAACTGCTGCTGCGCGACGGCCTGGCCGACGCCTTCTCCATCGACGTCAAGGGCCCCTTCGCCCTCTACCCGCGCCTGTCCGGCGGCACCACCAGCCCGGACGAGGCCCGCGCCGCGCTTTCGCGCATCTTCGCGCTGGCCCAGGCACAGCCCGACGCGTTCATGTTCCGCCTCACCCGCGTTCCCGTGCTTTCCGATGACGACGTGGAGGCGGCCCGCCGCCAGCTTCCCGCCGGATTCGACCTGAAGATACAGGATTACGTGCCCCCCCGGAGGAAGCATGCCGAAGCAGATTCTGAAACGCGACGGACGGCTGGAGACGTGGTCCACGGACCGCATCGCGGAAGCCATCCTGAAGGCCCTGAAAGCCAACGGCATTAAGGACCCGCTGCTCTCCAGGCGCATCGCCCACAGGGTGGAGCTGAAACTCGCGGACTGCGAGATTCCCCAGCAGGAACAGGTGCAGGACACCGTGGAACAGGTGCTGATGGAATCGCGCCTGTACGCGGTGGCCAAGCGGTACATCATCTACCGCGAAACGCGCCGCACCCTGCGCGAGCAGAAGGCCGCCTTCCTCGACATCTCCGAGACCATCGACAACTACCTCACCAAGGCCGACTGGCGCGTGAACGAGAACGCCAACATGACGCACTCGTTCCAGGGTCTGATGCTGCACCTTTCCGGCACCTTGCAGGCCAAGTACGCGCTGGAGAAATACCCCGAGGAAGTGCGCCAGGCCCACGACCACGGCTACTTCCACATCCACGACCTGTCCTTTGGCCTTGCGGGCTACTGCGCGGGCTGGAGCCTGCGCGACCTGTTGCTGGAAGGGTTCAACCTGGAAAACCGGTCCAGCGCCGGGCCGGCCAAGCATCTGGACACCGCCATGGGCCAGATGATCAATTTCCTTGGCACGTTGCAGAACGAATGGGCGGGCGCCCAGGCCTTCAACAACGTGGACACCTACCTTGCCCCCTTCGTGCGCAATGACGGCCTGACCTACAAGCAGGTGCGCCAGGCCATGCAGAAGTTCGTGTTCAACCTGAACACCACCTCGCGCTGGGGCGGCCAGAGCCCGTTCACCAACCTGACCTTCGACCTCGTGCCGCCCAAGCACATCGCCACCGAACCCATCATCATCGGCGGCGAATACAAGGATTCGGTCTACGGCGAATACGCGCCGGAAATGGAGATGCTGAACCGCGCCTTCCTGGAAGTGATGCTGGACGGCGACTACCACGGCCGCATCTTTTCCTTCCCCATTCCCACGTACAACGTCACCAAGGACTTTCCGTGGGATTCGGAGATCGGCGACCTCTTGCTGAAGCTTACCGCCAAGTACGGCGCGCCCTACTTCCAGAACTTCATCAATTCCAACCTCAACCCCGAAGACGTGCGCTCCATGTGCTGCCGGTTGCAGATGGATCTGCGGCAGTTGCGCAACAAGGTGGGGGGGCTGTTCGGCGCGGGCGACCTGACCGGGTCCATCGGGGTGGTCACCCTGAACCTGCCCAAGCTGGCCTACCTTGCCCAGGGCGAGGAAGATTTTCTGGACATGGTGACCGAATACGCGGAACTGGCCCGCGATTCGCTGGAATTCAAGCGCAAGCTGGTCACCGCCAACCTGGAACGCGGCATGTTCCCGTGGTCGCGCCGGTACCTCAAGAACGGCTTTGCCGGACACTTTTCCACCATCGGCCTGGTGGGCGGGCACGAGGCCTGCCAGAACCTGCTGGGCAAGGGCATAGAGACCGAGGCGGGCGTGCGGCTGATGCAGCGCACCCTGAACCACCTGCGCAACCTGACCGCGCGCTTTCAGGAAGAAACCGGCACCCTGTACAACCTGGAAGCCACCCCCGCCGAAGGCACCAGCTACCGCCTGGCCAAGATCGACAAGTCGCTCTATTCCGAAATCAAGGCCTCGGGCAACGGCACCCCGTACTACACCAACTCCACCGCCCTGCCCGTGGGCATGACCGAAGACGTGTTCGCCGCGCTGGACCACCAGAACAAGCTGCAACCGCTGTACACCGGCGGTTCGGTGTTCCACACCTACCTCGGCGAATCCGTGGCCGACACCGAGGCCCTGAAGAAGTTCATCATCAAGGCCTTCACCCAGACGCGCCTGCCGTACCTGTCCGTCACCCCCACCTTCTCGGTGTGCAAGGACCACGGCTACCTGCAGGGCGAACAGCATGAATGCCCCGACTGCGGCCAGACCACGGAGGTGTACACCCGCATCGTGGGCTACTACCGCCCCGTGTCCCAGTGGAACAAGGGCAAGCAGGTCGAATACGACGACCGCGTCTGCTACAACGGGTTCTAGGCGGCTGCGCTTCGGCAGCCTCCGTGAATGCGGACTGCCCTCTCTCCGGACAGAAATCCAGAGCCGCCTACCGGGCGGCTCTTTCGCGTATGCGGGCAGTTCCCGCCAAACCCGACGCCCGCGTCACCCATCGCCATGCCCAAGCACAACTTCGGCTTCGACCACGCCCCCGACCGGCACAACACCGGCAGCCTGAAATGGGACGACATGGGGCGCATGTTCAACCTTTCGCCGGATGAAGCCGCCACCGCCATCCCCCTGTGGGTGGCCGACATGGACTTTGCCTCGCCCCCGGCGGTGCGCGCTGCCGTGGCCCGGCTGGCTGACCTTGGCGTGTTCGGCTACCCGGCGGAAGGCACCGCCTGCCGCGAGGCCGTGGCCCACTGGCTGGCCACCCGCCACGGCTGGACCGTGAACCCGCGCCACCTGTTGCCCCTGCCCACCGTGGTGGCCTCGCTGTGTCTGGCGGTGCGGCTGTTCACCCGGCCCGGCGACGGCGTGGTCATCCAGACGCCCATCTACCCGCCCTTCCGCGCGGCGGTGCAGGACGCGGGCTGCCGGGTGCTGGCCAACCCGCTGACCCTCACCACGGATGCCGACGGCAATCCCTTCTACGAAATGGATTTCGACGCGCTGGATACGGCCCTTGCCGACGGCGGGCGCGGGGCCAAGGTGTTGCTGCTGTGCAGCCCGCACAACCCCGGCGGCCGGGTCTGGACCCGCGCGGAACTGACCCGCGTTGCCGAACTGTGCCTGAAGCACGGCACGCTGATGGTCAGCGACGAAATCCATCACGACCTGTTGCTGCCCGGCCACGCGCACACCGTGCTGGCCAGCCTGTCGCCGGAAGTGGCCGAACGCACCATCACCGCCGTGTCCGCCGCCAAGGCGTTCAACGTGCCCGGCGCTGGCCTGGCCCACGTGGTCATCGAGGACGACACCCTGCGCCGCACCTTCCGCGCGGAACTGATGGGTCTCGGCATCCGCCACCCCAACATGTTCGGGCTGGCCACCACCGAGGCCGCCTGCCGCCACGGCGGCCCGTGGCTGGACGCGCTGATGGACTACATCGCGGACAACGCCGCGCTGGTGCGCGACATGCTGGGGCAGCGCCTGCCCGCCGTCCGCGTCATGCAGCCGCAGGGCACGTACCTTTCGTGGGTGGACTTTCGCCCGCTGGGCCTTGCGGAGGCGGACCTGCTGCACCGGGTGCGCTTTGATGCGGGCGTGGTGCCCAGCCCCGGCTCCAGCTTCGGGCCGGAAGGCGAGGGCTGGCTGCGCCTGAACCTGGGCTGCCCGCGCGCGCTGCTGCGCACTGCGCTGGACCGCATGACGGATGTGTTGGGCAAGTAGGCCCACGAGGCTCGCCAGTAGTTCCCACAGAACCTCCCCCATCAACGCAACGTCCCCCACCGCGTCTACGCGGCGGGGGACAATGAAAAAATTTGGGGGGGAGGGGTTCGGGGAGGGAGACCCTTTTTAAAGGGTCCCCTCCCCGAATTCATCTACAAAACATACACGTCCGCTACACCCGCCCTTCCTCCACGCCGTGGCAGGCCACCAGCGCGCCGCTTTCAAGCTGGCGGGCCTTGGGCACTTCCTGCATGCAGCGCGCGTTGGCGTGCGGGCAACGGCCATGGAACACGCAGCCCGAGGGCAGGTTGATGGGCGTGGGCACGTCGCCGGACAGCTTGATGTGCCCGGCGGCCTTGCCGCCGATGCGCGGGATGGCCGACAGCAGGGCCTGGGTGTACGGGTGGCGCGGGGTGCCGAACAGGTCGGCGGCGCTGGCCAGTTCGCACAGGCTGCCCAGGTACATCACGGCCACGCGGGTGGAGATGTGCTCCACCACCGACAGGTCGTGGCTGATGAACAGGTAGGTCAGGTTGCGCTTCTCCTGCATGTCCATCATCAGGTTCAGCACCTGCGCCTGAATGGACACGTCCAGCGCCGAGATGGGTTCGTCCGCCACGATGAACTCGGGGTCCACCACCAGGGCGCGGGCGATGGAGATGCGCTGGCGCTGCCCACCGGAAAATTCGTGCGGATAGCGCACGCCCCACAGCGGGTTGACGCCCACCTGCTCCATGACGGCAGCCACGCGGGCCCGCACGTCGGCGTCGGAGATACCGGGATTGTGGAAGCGCACCGGCTCTTCGAGTATTTCGCGCACCTTCATGCGCGGATTCAACGAGGCATAGGGGTCCTGAAAGACCATCTGCATGCGGGTGCGGTAGGGCAGCATGCCGTTGTCGCTCAGGTTGTCGATACGCTCGCCCCGGTACAGTATCTCGCCGCCGGTGGCCCGGTACAGGCCGATGACGGTGCGCGCCAGGGTGGACTTGCCGCAGCCCGATTCGCCCACCACGCTCAGGGTCTCGCCGGGCAGGATGTCGAAGCTCACGTCGTTGACGGCGTGCACCACGGTGTGCTTGCGGATGATGCGCCCGCCCGAGAATCGCAGCTGGTCCAGCAGCCCGCCGGATATGTCGAAATGCTTGACGACGTTGCGCAGCGAAAGCAGTGCGGTGTTCTGGTTGGTCATTCCCGTGCCCCCCTTAGGCTACCATGTGGCAGGCAGCCAGCCGCCCGTCGCTTTTCTTTTCCAGCAGCGGCCGGGTGGTGGTGCACACGGTTTCGCACAGTTCGCAGCGGTTGTTGAACGGACAGCCGCGCGGCACGTCGGAAAGGCTGGGCATGCTGCCGGGGATCTGGTTCAGGCGGCGGCGCACGCGGGGCGCGGCCACATCCGCAAGGCCGCAGTCGGCCTTGTCCGCACACTGCGGCAGCGCTCCCAGCAGGCCCCGCGTGTAGGGGTGCAGCGGCTCGCCCACCACCTTGGCGGTGTCGCCCATTTCCACGATGCCGCCCGCGTACATCACCGCGATCTTCTGGGTGACCTGCGAGACCACGCCAAGGTCGTGGGTGATCAGGATGAGGCCCATGTCCTCCGACTGACACAGCTCCAGCAGCAGGTCCATGATCTCGGCCTGGATGGTCACGTCCAGCGCCGTGGTCGGTTCGTCGGCGATGATCAGCGACGGGGACGTCAGCAGCGCGATGGCGATGACGATGCGCTGGCGCATGCCGCCGGAAAACTCGTGCGGGTACTGGCCCAGGCGGCGTTCCGGCGAAGGAATGTAGACCTTGCGCAGCTTGTCCAGGGCAATGGCCTCGGCTTCCTTGCGGGTCACCTTCTTGTGGGCGCGGATGGTTTCGATCATCTGCGTGCCCACGGTCAGCACCGGGTTCAGGGTCATCATGGGGTCCTGAAAGATCATGCTGATCCTGTTGCCGCGGATATCGCGCAGGGTTTCCGCGCTGGCCCTGGTCAGGTCCTTGCCCTCGAACAGCACGGAGCCGCCCGCGATGAAGCCGGGCTTGGACACCAGGTTCAGGATGGAGAAGCCGGTGACGGACTTGCCCGCGCCCGATTCACCGACGAGGCCCAGGCGCTCGCCCTTGGCCAGGGTGAACGAGACGTCGTTGACGGCGGTAAGCGCGGTGTCGCGCAGCGCGAACTTGACGGTAAGGTTGGATACGTCGAGCAGCGGTTGCATGGACTAGTCCTTGTACAGCTTGGGATTCAGGAAGTCCCGCAGCCAGTCGCCAAGCAGGTTGATGGACAGCACCAGCAGGATCAGCACCATGCCCGGAAACAGCGTGATCCACCAACTGCCGCTGAAGAAGTACTGGAAGCCCGACTTGATCAGCGAGCCCAGCGAAGGCTTGGTCACCGGCATGCCCAGGCCCAGGAACGACAGCGCCGCCTCGCTCATGATGGCGTTGGCCACCTGCACGGTGGAGATGACCAGCACGGGGGTGAGCGTGTTGGGCAGGATGTGCCGCCACATGATGCGGAACGGCCGAAGCCCTATGACCCGCGCCGCCTCCACGTATTCCTTCTTCTTCTCCGCCAGCACCGATGCGCGCACGGTGCGCGCGTACTGGGGCCATTCCGCCAGGCCGATGACCAGCACCAGGAAGGGCACGGCCACCTGCTCGTAGCGGCCCACCCCAAAGGTCATCTGCACGATGGCCCCCAGGAAGATGGCCACCATGTAGGACGAAAACGACAGCTGCACGTCGGCGATGCGCATCAGGATGTTGTCCAGCCTGCGGCTGCCGTAGCCGGAAAGCAGCCCCACCATGATGCCGATGCACGCCTGCATGGCCACGGCGCCCACCCCGATCAGCAGCGACACGCGCATGCCGTACAGGATGGCCGAGAACAGGTCGCGCCCCTGGTTGTCGGTGCCCAGCAGGAATTCTGGGTTGCCGCCGTCCTTCCACAGGGGGGGCGTTTCCGCGTCCATGATGTCGATGTTGGCACCGTCGAACGGGTTGTGCGGGGCAATGACCGGGGCCAGCAGGGCCGATGCGGCCAGGATGACGAACAGGGCGAAGCTGGTCACCGCCACCGGGTCGCGCAGGAAGGAATACAGGAAGTACGACTGGCGGAAACGTTGCAGAAGACCGGCCATGTTACTTCCTCCCCGCGATGCGGACCATGGGATTCACGAAACCATAGATCAGGTCCACCACCGTGTTCACGGTGACGAAGATGGCCCCCACAAAGATCAGGTAGGCCACCAGCAGCGCCGTGTCGGCGCGCTCCACGGCCTCCACGAACATGAAGCCCATGCCCTGCCACTGGAACACCGTCTCGGTCAGGATGGTGAAGGCGATCATGATGCCAAGCTGCACGCCGCCCACGGTAATGACCGGCAGAAGGGTGTTCTTGAAGGCGTGCACCATCACCACGCGCCATTCGGGCAGGCCCTTGGCCCGCGCGAATTTCACGTATTCGGTTTCCAGCGCCTCCTTCATCTCGGCGCGGATCAGCCGGATGAACAGCGGCAGCATGATGGACGACAGGGCGATGGACGGCAGGATGATGTGCTTGAAGTTGGACCAGGTGGTCAGCACCGACGTCCAGCCCGGGAATATCTCCACCGGGTTGCCGCGCCCGAACGAGGGCAGCCAGCCAAGGTGCACCGAGAAGATGTAGATCATGAAGATGGCCGTCAGGAACACCGGCACCGAAACCCCCACGATGCTGATGCCCATGAACAGGCGCGACAGCACCGAACGCGGGCGGCAGGCGGAATACACGCCCACCGGCACGGAGATCAGCACGATGATGCACTGGGCCACGAATACCAGTTCCAGCGTGGCCGGGGCTTTGGCCAGGATCACGTCCAGCGCGGGCTTGCGGTAGAAGTACGAGGTGCCCAGGTCGCCCTGCACGGCGTTCTTGGTAAAGCGCGCCCACTGGACCAGGTACGGGTCGTTCAGCCCCAGCTTTTCGCGCAGGGCCTCGCGTTCCTTGACGGATACGGACACGCCCACCATCTCGCGCGTGGGGTCGCCGACGGACTGCTTGATGGCGAACCCGATGAAGCTGATGATGAACATGACCAGCAGGGCTTGCGCCACCCTGCGGATGATGAATGCGAACATGTGCGTCTCGTTGCCGGTAACGGCGTTGCTGGTTGCCGCGGTGCCGCTGGCCGCGCGTCTTGTACCGCATGGCCCCCATCCGGTGCGGGCCTCCGCACGATGCAGGTTCCCGCACAATGCGGGTCCCGCATGACGGGGGACTGGGGCGGCTGACGGCGGCAGCGCCCGCGCGCGGCGGCCTGATGCGTGCGAACGTCCCGGCCAGGGTATGCCCCATGGCGCCCTGCGGATCAGGGACGGCGGGTCCGCGTGCTGCGGCCACGAAAGCGCGAAGGCGCGAAACGGCGTGCGCGGCGTTGTCCGCAACCCGGCCTCGAACGGCGCACCGTGCTCCGGTGAGCCTGCGGGGAACGCCCGCCGCGCGTCCGGCATAGCCTGGCCAAGAGCCCGACACAACGCCGGAATGCGGGGGGCGGCGGAATGCCGCGCGTCGGTAACGGGGTGATCCCCGCCCGGTGGGCTACAAAATTTCGGCGGGGCAGGCAAGGGGTGTTCCCCTGCCCGCCCGCCTTCACGAAACCGTCGAAAAGGCGCGGGAGGCTTGCAACCCACCGCGCCCATTCATTGTTACTGCATCACCACGTCGCCGAAGTAGGGGAAGTCCTGCACGTTGATGATCGCTTTCGCGTTCTTCACCGTCTTGCGGGCAGCCCACGACAGCGGTTCCATGTGCAGCGGCACGAAGGCGGCCTCGTCGTAGGCCAGCTTCTCGGATTCCTGCAGCAGGGCGTCACGCTTCTTGAGATCGGTGGTGCGGTTGGCTTCCTCGATCAGCGCGTCGTACTTCTTGTTGCAGTAGTTGCCGCTGTTGTACTGGCCCATGCCGGTGTCCTTGTTGATGCACATCAGCAGGTACTCGCCGTAGTTGGCGGTATCTTCGGTATCCGGGTGCCAGCCGATCATCTGGATGTCGGCCACCTGGGCGTCGTACTCATCCCAGTACTGGGCCTTGGGCATGGTCTTCAGGTTCACCTTGATGCCGATCTTGGCCATCATGGAAACGAAGGCCTGGGCCACCTTTTCGTCGTTCACGTAGCGGTTGTTGGGCGCGATCATGGTCAGTTCCAGACCCTTCTCGTAGCCCGCTTCCTTCATCAGCTTCTGGGCCTTGGCCAGGTCGAAGCGCGGCTTCAGGTCGGCGATGTAGCCGGGGTAGCCCTTGGGCGCCTGCTGCTGGGTGACCACGGTGTAGCCCTTCATGATCTTGGCCACGATGCCCGCATGGTCGGTGGCGGCGATGATGGCCTCACGCACCTTGGGGTTGGCCAGGGCGGGGTTGCGCTTGCCGTTCAGCTGGAAGGTGATGATGCGGGTGCTGGCCATGGTGATCAGCTCGACGTCGGGGTTCTTGGCCAGCTGGTCGTAGTCCTGCACGGGCACGGGGGTGATGAAGTCCACGTCGCCCTTCAGGATGGCGGCCACGCGGGTGGCTTCGTTCTTGATGGGGGTAAGCTCGATGGTGTCGACGTTGCCGTGCTTGCCCCAGTAGTTGGGGTTGGCCTTCAGCACCAGCTTCACGCCGTGTTCACGCTGGGCCACCATGAACGGGCCGGTGCCCGAGGCGTTCTCGTTGGCGAACGAGGGGCCGTTCTTCACCACGGCGCCCTTGGGCTGGCCAGCGGCGTCGGTGCCGGAGTAGAACTTGGAGTCCATGGGGAAAATGTAGGTGGCCAGGTTCATCACCAGGCCGTAGGGCTCGGTGGTGATGATGTCGATGGTGCTGTCGTCCACCACCTTGGGCTCGGCGAACTTGACGTACAGGCCCTTGAAGTCCGGGGATTCCTTCAGGCGCTTGATGGTCCAGGCCACGTCGGCGGCGGTGAGCGGGTTGCCGCTGTGGAACTTGACGCCCTTGCGCAGGTGGAAGCGCATGGTGGTGGGGTTCACCTGTTCCCACTTTTCGGCCAGGCGCGGTTCGAACTTCATGTCCTGGGTCCAGCGCACCAGGGGATCGAACACCCAGTGCGAGTAGGCCAGCATGGGCCCGGAAAGCTGCATGTGCGGATCGAGCGATTCAGGGTCGGACGAGATGCCGACGCGGAAGGTCTTGCCTTCGGCGGCTTCGGCCTTGGGGCCGAACGCCAGCACGGCCGCCAACATCATCAGAAGCAGTACGAGAGTCCGTTTCATCCAGTACCTCCAGCGGTTGTTGCTACAATGACGCCCCGCTGGCCGGGCACGGCTCGTCCCGTGGCCGTACGTCCGGCGCAGCCGACGCGTTGTCCGATGCAATGGGACCGACAGTCCTGTAGACCATCCGGCGGCAGGTGCGTCAAGCCGCGCGCAGTGCGAATATTGTTAAATCACACTACGGAAATGTACCGTGAAATCAGCCTGTAGCCGGAACATGCAACGACCGCCGCGCCCTGCACGGGTGCGGCGGTCGTTGCGGATCTGGCGGGGAAAGAACGGGGCTACGTCTGCCAGCGGGCGCAAAGACGATGTGAAAACCCTACTGGGAGCGCACCTTGCGCATGTACTCCATGTACACGGCATTCACCCACTGGGCGATGCGGTACACCCCGTCGCGCACGGGCACCCAGGTCACCGTGCCGTCGGCGTCGATCTTGCCGTCGCACAGAAACTCCACGCCCACGTCCACCCCGCCAGCCACGCTGCCCGTGTGCATGCGGGTGGAAACCTCCGCCTTCAGCAGCACGTCCAGGGGCTGATGCGCGCCGCCGGGCCAGTGCAGGATGGCGCGCAGCAGCACCTTGTCGCCGCGCGACAGCGGCCCCTTTTCGCCGCCTTCGCCCGCGCGGGGGGCGATGCAGGCGCGCAGCCCCCCGGCGGAGACGTCCACGAGACCGGGCTGCGGATCGCTGGCCGGGCTGGATGCGGGCACGGCGGCCTGGTCGGCGGCTGATGCTGGGGCCACGGTAACCGTTGGCGCCTCGCCCTCCAGCGGGTTCTGGGCGGCCACCCCGATGATGCGCTGGTAACCGTCCAGCGCGGCCAGGGACAGCGGGCCGTCGTCGGGCGACTGGTCGCGGCGCACATCCAGCAGGCCCACCAGTTCCGGCACCGGGCGCACCCGCACGCTGCGGCGGCGCTGGCCAGATTCGATGGCGGCGGGCTTTTGCAGCTCCACGATGAGCCCGGTGGACAGGGCGCGGATGTCGAGAATGCGCGAGGCGAACATGAAATGCTGTTCCGTGCGCTGGGGGGCCATGGCCACGATGCGGAAGTAGCATTCCACCGTCTGGCCCTTCCACGCCGAGGAAAGCCGCACCCCGGTGGACATGTCGATGAGCAGGGTGGGGCCTTCGTACGAATCGATGAGCCCCGGCAGCGAATGCTGCTTGCCGTCGCGGGTGCGCACCACCACGTAGAACCGCGCCCGGCGGTCCGCCGCAAGGCGCAGTTGCTGGAACACCAGATTCGCCGTGTGTTCCTCGTCCTTCTTGCCGAACAATGCCATTGATGCTCCTGCAACATGCCCTGGCGCGTGGCATGCCCCGAATGTTCGTGCGTCCGTGGTGTCTCGCGCGGCGGCCTGAACTCCCCCGAGCGGGGCCATGCCCCTGCGCCGCGCGTTCATGAGCACTGCCCCGGAAGCCGCCATGCGTCAAGGGTAACCGCTGCAAGCATTCGCGCGGGCCACCTCCGCACGCCCGGTCTTCCGCGAGCACGTCCGTGTTGCCACAACTCCGGGGCGGCACGGTGACGGCATCCCTTCCTTCCGCCCCTGCCCTGCATGCCCCGCCCAGCGCAACTCCGCCCCGACGCAACCCCTCGCGGACATGGCCCATTCCCCGCCAACCCCCGCCAGCCATGAATTTTCCGCACCGTGCTTGACACATCCCCCCGCGCCTGCCAAAATCGATCATAAACATACTGAACGATTTTTCGGGGGCCTCATGTTCTTCCAGGGCAAGGACTACATCCGTCCGTCCAAGAAACTGCGCCTGCTGTCCGTGGTGCAGGCGCTGACCGAGAACGAACGGCTCAGCCAGACCCAGCTGGCCCGGTTCAGCCGCACCAGCAGCGCCATGGTCAACCAGTACCTGGCGGAACTGCACCGCGAGGGCATGGTCCAGTTCGCCCCGGTGAACCGCAAGAGCTTTGCCTACCGGCTTACCGACAAGGGGCAGGAAGCCCGACGCAACATGATGGAGCAGTACTGCGCCGAGATGGTGCGCGGGTTCGCCTCCATCAAGGAACTGGTGCGGCGGCGCCTGGAACCGCTGGCGAAACGGCGTGCCGCGCCAGGCACGGCGGACGTTCGGGAGCCCGGGGCGCAGCCCGGACCGCACGCCACCCCGTTGCGGATTGCCCTCTTCGGCGCCGCCGAAACGGGCGAAGTGGTGCTGGCGGCGCTGGAAGGCACCTCCTTCGAAGTGACCCTGGTGGTGGACAACGACGCCGCCAAGCACGGCACCCCCTTCCACGGGCACACCGTGCAGCCCCCGGCGGCCCTGCTGGCCGCACCCGGCCAACTGGCCGTGGATGCGGTGGTGGTGTCCTCGTTCGCGCACCAGCGCGCCATCCAGCAACAGCTGCTGGCCATGCCCGGCATGCCCGAATCGGCGCGGGAGGTCGTCGTGCTGTTATGAACGCACCCGCCAACATTCCGGGCGGCCCCGCCGCCCCCTGCATCACCCTGGCCTCCGGCAGGCGCATCGGCCATGGCTGCCCGTGCTTCGTCGTGGCCGAGGTGGGCAACAACCACCAGGGCGACATGGCCACGGCCCGGAGCATGGTGCGCGAGGCCGCCCGCGCCGGGGCGGACGCCGTGAAGTTCCAGAAGCGCGACACCTCCGCCCTGCTCACCACCGAGGGCGCGCAAGCCGCGTACGGCGGCCCCAACAGCTTCGGGGCCACCTACGGTGAACACCGCGACGCGCTGGAACTTTCCGCCGCCCAGTTCGCGGAACTGAAGCAACTGGCCGAATCGCTGGGCATGGTCTTTTTCGCCTCGGCCTGGGACGCGCCCAGCCTTGCCGTGCTGGCCGACCTGAAGGTGGAACTGCTGAAGGTCTGCTCCGCCGACGTGGTCAACGTGCCCATGCTGCGCCGGGTGGCCGCGCTGGGGCTGCCTGTGGTGCTGTCCACGGGCATGAGCACCCTTGCCCAGGTGGACCGGGCCGTGGCCGAGCTTTCCGCCGGGCGGGGCGGCGTGGTGGTGCTGCACTGCAATTCCAGCTACCCCTGCGACGAGGCGGACATCGCCCTGCCGGTGGTGGACCAGCTGGCCCAGCGTTACGGCCTGCCCGTGGGCTATTCCGGCCACGAGCGGGGCATCGGCCCCAGCGTGGCCGCCGTGGCGCGCGGGGCGTGCCTGGTGGAGCGCCACTTCACCCTCGACCGCGCCCAGCGCGGCACCGACCATCAGGCCTCGCTGGAACCGGACGACCTGGCCCTCATGGTCCGGATGATCCGCGAGGTGGAACGGGCCATGACCGTGACCGAAAAGCGCGTCACCCCGCACGAGGCGGCCATGGCCGTGAAGCTGCGCAAAAGCCTGGTGGCCGCGCGCGACCTGGCGGCGGGCACCGTGCTGGCCCCGGACGACCTGACCGTGAAAAGCCCCGGCGACGGCCTGTCGCCGGAACTGTGGGACGCGGTGATCGGCAATTCCCTGACCGTGGACCTGCCGCGCGACGGGCAGCTTTTGCCCGCCATGCTGGCCATGCCGGTGCAGACGGGCGAGCCGGAGGAACAGGACGACCCCGATGGAGTTGAAGACAGGAACAGTGCCGCGCCCAAGGCCACAGCCGGTTCCGTGCCTGACGCCGCAGCCGGTTCCGCCCCGGAATCCCCGTCCGCGTCCCTGTCCGTGTCCGTGCCTGAAATCCCCCGCAAGGCCGGGGCCGCGTGATGCGCGTCGTCCATTTCGCCGTCACCCCGCTGGCGGGCGCGCCGCTGCGCCTGGTCCGGGCGCTGAATGCCCACCTGCCCGGCTGCACAGCCCGGCTGGTGGACCTGACGCGCTACGGCAGCGAGGACTTCGGGCAGGACGTGGTGTTCGACGAAACGCCCGATCTGGCCCGCGAGTTGGCGGAACAGGCCGACATCCTGCACTTCCACAACTATCTGGACCTGGATTCGCGCCACTTCGCGCCCATCGACTTCCGGGCGCTGGCGGAAAAGGGCACGTTGGTAATCCGGCAGTTCCACAGCGAACCGGGGCTGGTGGCGGGGCGCATGGGCATCACCCCCGCCGCGCTGCTGGCCCAGCCCATTCCCGCGCTGGTGGTGGGGCAGTTCCAGGAACGCTGCTACCCCCGCGCGCGGGTGGTGCCCAACCCCCTGCCCATCCACGACGCGGACCACCTGCCGCACGCCCCGGCCCTGCACGGCCCGCTGCGCCACGACGTGTTCCTGTCGCCCACCCGGCTGCATTCGGCCTGGGCCGACCGCTGGAACACCAAGGCCCGGCCAGAGGCCGAGGCCGCCGTGCGCGCCGCCTGTCTGCCGCGCGGCGCCACCTGGCATCTGGTGCACAAGACGCCGCTGGCCGCCACCCTTGCCGCCAAGCGGCTGTCCCGCATCGTGGTGGACGACCTGGTCACCGGCAGCTGCCACCTGACCGGGCTGGAAGGGCTGGCCCAGGGCAAGCCGGTGCTGGCCCATCTGGATACCCGCTGCCGCCGGGTACTGGCGCGCATGGCGGACACTGACGCCTGCCCCTTCATCGACGTACGGCTGGAGGATGCCGCCCACGTGCTGGGCCACCTGCTGGACCATCCTGCGGACGCGCAAGAGGTGGGCCGCGCCGCGCGGGCCTGGATGGAGGCCCACTGGCAGCCGGAACGCATTGCCGCCGCCTACGGCGCGGCATACGCGGACCTGGCCCGCGACCCGGTGGCCGCCGCCCATGACTGGCGACAGCCGGACCTTGCGCTGGACACCCCGGCGGACCGCTTCTTCGCCGTGACCCTGCCGGATGTGGTGCACGCGGCGCGACGCCAGACGGCGCAGGGGGCCGTATCCGTCGATGGGGCGCCCGCCGCTCCGGAAACTGCACCCTTGGCGGGGGACCGGCCATGAGCGCACGCCATCCTCTTTCGCCCGCGCAGTCCAACCACGCGTCGGACGCGCCCGATCTCCTCCCCACGCAGCCCGGCGCGCCCGGCGGCGGCCTGCTGCCCCATTTGCCTGGTCTTCCCCATTTACCCGATCAGGCCATCATGCCCGCCGAGCAGTGCGTGCTGGCGGTGACGGAATCTTGGCTGGGCCGCGCGGACAGCGGTGTACGCAGGGTGCTGGCCCACGGCCTGCCCTCATCCGTCCTGTACGACTGGATCATGGATTGCGGGCAGGTGCGCCACCAGCACCTGTGCGACCCGGCCCGGCGCGACGTGAACATACCGCGCGCGGACTGGGACGTGGTGGCCGTCATCGCGGCGCGCGGCGGTTCGCGCGGGGTGCCGCGCAAGGCGTTGCGCACCGTGGGCGGCGTGCCGCTCATCGCGCGGGCCGTGGCGGCCTGCCGGTCGGTGGAATCCATCACGCGGGTCATGGTCAACACCGACTGCCCGGACATCGCTGCGGCGGCCCGCGCCGCCGGGGCGGACGTGCCCTTCCTGCGCCCGGCGGAACTGGCCACGGACGAGGCATCCCCGCTGGACGCCTGGGTCTTCGCGCAGGTGTGGATGCTGCTGGTGGAGCGCCGCGTGCCCGATTTTCTGCTGTCCGTCTCGGCCACCCACCCCTGCCTGCACCCGGACGAGATGCGCCGCGCCGTGGACCGGCTGGCGGCGGCCAACCGGCCTGCGCTCCAGACCGTGGCCCAACTGCCCGCCGTGTCACTGGAATTCCTGACCCCGGACTTCCGGCCGCTTGACTGCGAACCGGCACCGGCGCAAGGCGACGGCACGAACGAATCAGGACCGGAAGGCGGCGGCCCGAGACATGGCAGCCCGGAACACGGCTACCCGAACGACGAGCGGTTTCTGCAATGCGGGGCGTTTTCCATCACCTGCAACCGCCCGTACTACCACGTGCAGCCGTGGTTCCGGCCATACATGACCGATATTCCCGCGCCCCCGGCGGAACCCCTGGCCCACGTGCTGTCCGCCCGGCAGGGCGTGGACATCGACGAACCGTGGGATCTCGCCACCTGCCGCCTGCTGCTGGACGGGGACGACCCGTTTCCGGGGTGCACCCCGGCGGACGTGGCCGGGCACGACATCCCCGGCGTGGAAAACATGGCGGCCCCTGCCGACCTTGCCTGCGTGGTGGTGCTGCCGCCCGAAGGACCGGGCGCACCGGACGACCTTGAACATGTTACGGAACCGGACGGCACGCACCTGCGCATCGCCGGTATTCCCGCGCCGTGCCGGGTGCTGGACGCGGTGCGTGCCGCCCTGCCCCACGTCCCGCTGGCAGTGTGCGGCGAAGGGGACATGGCCCGCGCCGTGGCCCGCCGTTACGGACTTTCCCTGCTGCCCCTGCCGGAATTTCTCGCGCAACGTCGCGCCGCATGGCCGGTGCCGCTGCTGGCCGCTGGCGACCTTGCGACGGGCAGCGCAGTCTGGCCCCATACCGTTCTCGGTGCCTTCGCAGATGCCTCGCCAGACGCGCCCGGTTGTTCCGGACGGGACATCCTGTGCATTGACGGTCGGGCCGCCCTGCTGGATGCGGCCACCGTGCACGCCTTCGTCGGCTCGGCGCGGGCCGCCAGTGCCCCCGCAAACGCCGGATGCGGCCTGCCCGCCTGCTCCGTATCGCCCGCGCCCGTGCATCCTGCGCACCTCAAGCGGGTGGACGCGGCAGGCTCCGTGCTTTCCGCGCCGGGCGTGCCCGCCCGGCGGCAGGACCTGCCCGACGTACTGTGCCGCGACGGCGCGCTGACCCTGCTGCGCGTTGGGGGCGGCACCACAGAAAGCACAACGGAAGGCGCCGCCGACGGCGCCCCCGGCCCGCACTATTCCCCCCCCGACGAATCCACCAGCCTGCCCTATCGCCCCATCCCCATCGGACGGGCGCAAGCCACTCTTGTGGCCTCACGTCTGGACGCCGCACAGGGCATGGCCCTGGCCACCCACGACGGGCACCCCGACAGCACCCCCCAAGCCGCCACAGGAAACGCCCCGTGAACGCCGCCTCCATCAATGCAGAACGGGGCGACCCGCGCCCCCGCTACCCCGACATCACCGACACGCTGTTCTGGGACGCCTACTTCGCGTGGCGCGACGCCTCGCTGCTGTCGGTGGAGCGGTTCCACGCCCTGTACCTGGCCCTGCGCCACATCACGGCCCCTGATGCGGTCGGCGTGCCCGGCGCGGCCAGCGTGCCCGGCGCGCTGCTGGAGTGCGGGGTATACCGGGGCGGATCGGCCTGCTTCTGCGCCACCGTACTGGCCCGATTGGGCCATACGGAACGCGACCTTTTCTGGTGCGACACCTTCCAGGGCTTTCCCGATGGGGTGGAGGAAGCCTCCATCACCGGCGAGACCCTGCAAGCCTTCCCCAAGGACGACGTGCTGCCCGTGGCCATGGCCAACTTCACCCGCACCGGCTACCCGGCGCAGCGGCTGCACGTGCTGCGCGGCCCGGTGCAGGACACCATTCCCGGCGGTCCCCTGCCGGACGCCATCGCCCTGCTGCATCTGGATACCGACGACGCGGCCTCCGTACTGCACGAACTGACCCACCTCTACCCACGCCTGTCGCCGGGCGGGGTGCTGTGCATCGACGACTACGGCCACTTTCCCGGCGTGGGCCGCGCCGTGGACGCCTATTTCGCGGACCTGGCCCGCGCCGGGACCACCCCGCCGCTGCTGACCCGGACGGACTACACGGGCCGCATGGGCGTGAAGCCCCGCGCCTGAACGCGGCCTCGGACTCCGCCCTGAATCGCCACCACCGCCCTACACTGCCCGCCGCCGCCCATAACCGCCCATAACAGCCCGCAACCGCCCGTAACCGCAGGACACCGCCCCGCATGACCAGCCCCGACATCGCCACCATGACCGACACTCCCCACGCCTCCGCCACACCCGACATGGGGGGGCTATCCCGCTGCAACCCCCGGCTGGCCGCGTGGTTCGCCTGGTCGCACGACGACTGGCAGGGCGCGGACGCCGCCGGGGGGTACGTGCATCTGGGCTGCGGCGGCGCGGTGCTGGACGGCTTCGTGAACCTGGACTTTCTGCCCCACGACGCGCGGGTGCGCGAATGCCGCCTGCTGGACGTGTGGCCGCGCCGCCTTGCCGGGCAGGTGGCCGCCTTCTACGCGGAAGACGTCATCGAGCATTTCTTTCTCACCGAACAACTGTACATCCTGTGCTCCATGAACGTGCTGCTGCGCCCCGGCGGCGTGGCCCGGCTGCTCACACCGGACATCGGCCAGCTGTGGACCTACGGGCAGCGCTTCGACCCCGCCGTCCTCGTGGGCAGCGGCGACTATTTCGCCGACGTGATGCGCTGCCGCAACGGCATGGACGCCGTGAACACCGGGCTGCGCATGGGCGGCCACCGCTGGCTGCACGACTTCACCAGCCTGCGCCGGGCGGCGGAGGAATGCGGCTTTGCCGCGCGGCGCACCCCCTGCGCAGCCTCGGACGACCCCAGGCTGTGCAACATCAACCTGCGTGACGAATCGGGCATCTCCTTCGCGGCGGAACTGCGCAAGACGCGCCCCCTGCGCCACCTGCTGGTGTGGCCGGAACACATCGCCAACGCCGTGCCCGTGGCGGGCGGCGATCCGAATACCGCGCTGCCCACCGGGCTTGACGGCGGGACAGACCGTGAACACCTGGGCGCCATCCAGCCAGTGTTCCGCGCCGTCACCGACGACCCCGGCATCACCTACCGCCTGCCCGACGTGGCCGTGGGGCGCATCGCCATGGTCAACGTGCGCTCGGCCAACCTGAGCGAATTCCGCGAGCACAATTTCGCCAAGGCCTACTTCCGGCTGGAGGAAAGCGGGGCCGTGTACGCCGACCGCACCCTGCATTCCGTGCCGCACATGAACGGCTTCACCCGCGCCGACGTGGAAACGGCCATGCGTGGAGAGACAACGCTGCGCTCCGTCCGCTTCGACCCTTCGGAGCGGGAGGGCGACCTGTTCACCGTGGGGCCGCTGGAACTGTTCCTGTACGACGACGCGGAGGAAGAGGGGCGCGAAGGAAACGAGCGACCCAAGGGACGAGGCATGGCGACCGTTGCCGCCGATGTGACCACCGCGAAAGATGCCCCAACAGTAGACGCCCCGTCCGGCAACATGACATCAGGCACCTCCGGTATCGGCGACCTGCCCGCGCACCTCGAAGACCACGTCATGGCCACCCCGTGCCGCCAGGGCACCATCCATCATTTCGATTTCGACGGCCCGGTGGGCATGGCCCTGGCCATCTACGGCGAATGGGCGCAGGCGGAACTGGACGCGCTGGCCCCCTACGTGCCCGCCGGGGGCCGCGTGCTGGACGTGGGGTCCAACGTGGGCACCCACGCCGTGGCCTTTGCCCGCATGGTCGGGGCAAGCGGGCACGTGACCGCGCTGGAGCCGCAGGCAGAGGTGTTCGCCCTGCTGCAACGCACCGTGGCCGTGAACGGCCTTGCGGACGTGGTCACCCCGGTGCGGGCCGGGGCGGCAGGACACGCAGGCACGGCGCGGGTGCCGCGCATCGCCGCTCCGGAAGGGCAGAATCTGGGCGCGGTGCGCCTGCTCGGCGTGGGCGAATCTCCGCAGGACCCGGCCCACCCCACGGATGAAATCCCCCTGCTGACCATCGACGGACTGGGGCTGCACCTGCCCGCGCCGGAAAGGCCGGGCACCGCCGGGCGGCTGGACCTCATCAAGCCGGAAGCCGGAACGGCGGGCACCGCCGGACGGCTGGACCTCATCAAGATTGACGCCGAAGGGGACGAGGCCGCCATCCTGCGCGGGGCGGCGGACACCATCCAAGCCTGCCGCCCGGTGCTGCATCTGGAATGCCCCGGCTTCGCGCGGGCCTGGCCCTGCGCGCGGCAGGCGCTGGCCTGGGGCTACGCGGTGTTCCACCTGCGCCTGCCCGCCTTCAACCCGGCCAATTTCCGGGGGGCCAGCCGCAACGTGTTCGGCGCGGCGGAAGAAGGCGCGCTGCTGTGCATCCCGCGCGAACGGCTGCAAGACGGCAGCCTGCCCGCGCCCTGCGGCACGGAAATCCGCGACCCCGCCCATCTCGCCCGCGCCCTGCTGGAAACCCGCGCCTACGGCCAGCCGGAAGAGCGCATCCCCGCCGCCGTGCGGCTGGACCTGGCCCTGTCCGACCTGCGCCGCAAGCGGGCCGAGGAACACTGCGTGGCGGCCAATGCCCGCGCCGGTCGCCAGCACGGGCGCATCACCACCCTGCGCGCGGCAGCCAGGGCGGCGGAATCCCTGCTGGGGGGGATGGACAGCGCAACGGGGGCGACCACCCCGGCAGCCCCGACAGTTCCGTCCGCCCCGACTGTTCCGTCCGTCACGGAAGACGCCCGCGCCCGCCTGCTGGCCGCGCTGGACGCCACCGCCCCGGAACGGCCATCCATCATCGAGCCGGACACCCGCGAGCCGTGGCCCGCGCCGCCCGACATTGCGCCCGACATCGCGCCCGACATCGCGCCCGACATCCCGAATGACACCCTCTGGACCGAACTGGCCGCGCGCCGGGCCGCGCTTTCTGCCGTATCAGATGGCACGCCGCCGCGCCCGGTCATCGACGTCATCGTACCCGTGTACGCAGGCACGGACCAGACCCTGGCCTGCCTGCATTCCGTGCTTGTCGCGGACCTTGCATCGGAAAGCGCCGCCGCGCCCCGCGCCCACGTGGTGGTGGTCAACGACGCCAGCCCCGAACCGGAGCTGACGCAGACCCTGCGCCACCTGGCCGGGCTGGGACTGATCGAGTTGGTGGAGCACCCCGCCAACCGGGGCTTCGTGGCCTCGGTCAACGCCGGCATGGTCCTGCACCCGGAGCGCGACGTGGTGCTGCTGAACTCCGACACCGTGGTCTTTCCCGGCTGGCTGGGCCGCATGGCCGCGCACCTGGCCGCCCGGCCCGACGCGGGCAGCGTCACCCCGCTGTCCAACAACGCCACCATCTGCAGCTACCCGGTGACGGAGCGCGACAACCGCGCCGGGCTGGAATTGCCATCCGTCGCGCTGGACGCGCTGGCCGCCACGGTCAACGCCGGGGTGGCCGTGGACATTCCCACGGCGGTGGGCTTCTGCATGCTGATCCGCCGGGCCTGCCTGGCGGCAACCGGCCCCTTTGACGAGGCCACCTTCGGCCGGGGCTACGGCGAGGAAAACGACTTCTGCATGCGCGCCGCCGCGCTGGGCTGGCGCCACCTGCTGGCCGCCGACGTCTTCGTGCGCCATGCGGGCGAGACGTCCTTCGGCGATGTCGCCGCCCCCTTGAAGGAAGCGGCCTTTGCGACCATCCAGCGGATGTATCCGGACTACCTGCGCACCGTGGCCGCCCACTGCGCGGCGGACCCGGCCCGCCCGGCCCGCCGGGCGCTGGATCTGGCGCGGCTGCGCGGCGCGCTGGCCCGGCGCTTTTCCGGAACGGAGAGGTCGCCCGGCGAAAATGTGGCGCACACGTCTGCCCACAGTACGGTGCACACGCCTGGCAAGACCACGGCGCACGCGCCTGGCACCGACGCGGCCCGCCCGGTGCTGATGGTCACCCACGACTGGGGCGGCGGCACCGAACGCCACGTGCGCGACCTGTGCGAACGGCTGGCGGCGGAAGGCACGCCCGCGCTGGTGCTGCGCCCGCGCGGCAACGACGCGGGGTGCGTGTGGACGCTGAATCTGCCCTCCTGCGGGTCCGCCCCTATCTGCGATGCTGGTCCTGCCCGCGACGCTGGCCCCCTGCACCTGCCCAACCTGGCCTTCGACCTGCCGCCCGACTTCGGCGCGCTGCTGGAAGTGCTGGCCGACCTGCGCGTGGCCCACATCCACGTGCACAATCTGGCCGGGTACCCCCATGCCACGCCGGAACTGCTGCCGCTGATGACCCGGCTGCTGGAAATCCCGTACGACGTCACCGCACACGACCTTTCCGCCCTGTGCCCGCGCATCACCTGCATCGGACCGGACGGCTACCCCTGCCCCACGGCGCTGGCCGAGGACGGGGGGACCGCGCACGGCGCGCCGTGGCGCTGTGGGGCGTGCATCGCGGCGGAAACGCCGCAACTGGGCAATACGGACATCGTGCGCTGGCGCGCGGCGTGGGGCACGCTGCTGGACGGCGCGCGCGCCATCTTCACGCCCAGTGGAGACACGGCGCGGCGGCTGGCCACCCATTTTCCCGATTGCGCGGCGCGCATCACCGTGCGGCCCCACCCGGAAACCTCGCCCCTAACCCGTGCGATCATGACCCGTGCGGCCCCGAAAAATCCGCCCCTGACAGATGCGATCATGACCCATGCGCCCACGCCACGGCAGGGGAACGCCCCCGCCGCCGCGCCCCGCAAGCCCGGCGAGGTGCTGCGAGTGGCGGTGATCGGGGCCATCGGCCCGCACAAGGGATCGCACGTGCTGGAAGCCTGCGCCCGCCACGCCCGCGATGCCGGGTTGCCCCTGCACTTCACCGTGGTGGGCTACACCGACCGCGACGACGTGCTGCGCGGGCATGGGGTAACCGTCACGGGCCGCTACGGCGAGGACGAACTGCCCGGCCTGCTGGTCTCGACAAACGGAATCGGACAGGGCGGAACCGGAACTGACGGAAACGGGCACGGCGGCCACCATCTGGCCTTCCTGCCCGCCGTGTGGCCGGAAACATATTCCTACACCCTGTCCGAGGCGGTGCTGGCCGGACTGTACCCGGTCACCTTCGACCTGGGCGCTCCCGCCGAACGCATGGCCGCATGGGGATACGGCCAGTGCCTGCCGGTGGACCTGATGCGCGACCCGGCGGGCATCAACGCCGCCCTGCTGGCCTGCGCGGCCACGCCCGCACCGCCGGAACTGGCGCGGGCCATCCTTGACGCCGGAGGCGCCGGGGCCTACCCCGCTCCGTTCCGGACCAGTTACTACGGCTTTCCAGACGGGGGAAAAACCGGGGGGGATACCGGGGGGAGCGCGGCCACGTCCGCCAAGGAGCAGCCATGAACCCGGACCAACACCTCCATGCCGCCACCCGCTCCGGCCACCCGCTGATCTCGGTGGTGGTGCCCAGCTACAACCATGGGCGGTACATCGGGGCCTGCCTCGATTCGCTGATGTTCCAGGACTATCCCAATCTGGAAATCATCATCACCGACGACGCCTCCACCGACGATTCCGTGGCGGTGATCCGGCGCTTCCTGCGCGACGTGGCCCACGCCACCGCCTCGTACGCCTGCCGCTACGACCCGGCGGCGGACGTCGTCGAGCGCGCCGTGCACCCCCGCTACGCCCGTACGGGGCGCCGCATCGTGTTCCTGCGGGCCGAGGCCAACGCGGGTTCCACGGCCAACTACAACCAGGGCCTCTCCCAGTGCACGGGCGAGTACTGCACCTTCGTCCCGGCGGACGACATCTGCCACCCCCAACTGTTCTCCACCCTGGCCTGGCCGCTCATGGACGACACGGCGGACTTCGCCTACGCCGACATGTTCGTGGTGGACGACGACATGCGCATCCTGCGCGAATTCCGCCTGCCGGAGCATTCCTTCGATGCCTCGTTCCGCAGCTGGTACCTGTGCGGCGTGGCCAAGCTGTACCGCCGTGCCCTGCACGACCGCTTCGGCCCCTTTGACGAAACCGCCGACGCCGACGACCACGAATGCTTCCTGCGCTTTGCCCTGGGCGGGGCGCGCTTCGTCCACGTGCCGCACACCCTGTATTCGGTGCGCAGCCACCAAGGGCGCGAAACCGGCCTGCACGCGCCGGGGCGCTTCGCCCGGCTGCTGGAGCATTCCAAACGGCTCACCCTGATGGCGCGCGAGCGGGAACCCGCCCCGCCCGGCGCGTGGCGCGAGGAAATGGTGAGCACCGGCGCACTTGCCGCACCTGCCGCACCGGGCGCACCGGGCGCACCGGACGCCGACGGCGCGCCGGGTGCGGGACGCGCACCCCATGCCACCCATACCGCCCATGGCCCGCATCCGGTGGCCGAACGCGTGGTGCTTACCGACGAGGAGCGCAGCTTCTTCACGGAAGGAAACGGCGCGGCCACGCCGTCCCCGCCGCCTCCCCCGCCGGACGACGACGAGGAGGCCCGCCGTGGGTGACCTGGCCCTGCCGCACATCCTGCCCCGCGTGCGCGATGCCCGGCGCGAGGCGCGCAAGTACGCCAACTTCCTGCTGGCCCTGCGCGCCCGCCGCGCCGGGGCCGCGCGCGTGGCGCACCACCCCTTCGACCTCACCGTCGACTGCGCCACCCAGTGCCAGCTGCACTGCCCGTACTGCGCCGTGGGCAACGGCACCATCCGCCGCAAACCCTCCCTGATGGACGCGGCCCTGCACGAGCGGCTGGCCGCGGACGTGGCCCCGGACCTGTTCCTGGCCTGGTACTTCAGCGCCGGTGAACCGCTGCTGCACCCGCGTCTGCACGAGCACCTGGCCCGCACCGCCGGGGAAGAGGCGTTCACCGTGGTTTCCACCAACCTCAGCGTGCCCCTGTCCCCGGCCCGGCAGGAGGCTCTGCTGCGTTCCGGCCTCGGCATGCTCAGCGCATCGGTGGACGGGGCCAGCGCGGCCACCTATGCCCAATATCGGCGCGGGGGCGACTTCGCCCTGGTCATGGACAACCTGGCGGGGCTGGCCCGACGCAAGCGGGAGATGGGGCTGCAATTCCCCCTGCTGGAATGGCGCTTTCTGCTGTTCGCCCACAACCAGCACGAGGTGGACGCGGCCCGCGCCCTGGCCACGGACATGGGGCTGGACCTGCTGGAATTCTTTCCCGGCTACGCCCTGCCGCCCGGCGACCCCGGCGAGCAGGGGGTGCACCCCATGACCATCCCCATGCCGCGACGGCCCGTTTCCGGCCCGGCGTACGAGGCGGGCCTGGCCCGGCGCGAGACGCTGGTGCAGCGGCTCACCGCCGGGCAGGCGGCACCCACCCCCAGCCCCGCCAACGGTCCCGGCGACCCGCGCCGCTGCGACTGGCTGTACCACAGCGGCATGATCTACCCGGACGGCGCATTCGGCCCGTGCTGCGTGGCCACCGACGCCGACGACGACTTCACCCGGCTGGATGCGCACCCCGACTTTGGCGCGGCGTGGAACGCCCCGGCCTTTCTGCGCTCGCGCGCGGCCTTCGCGGCGGGCGATGACGGCAACGGAAAGAAACGAGACGGCGGTTGCGCTCCGGCGTCCGATGTTTCCGGCACCGGCGGCGCGGCCGGCACGGTGTGCGACCGCTGCCCCCTGCCCGTGGCGCAGGAGCTGCAATTCGTGCAGAAGGTGCGCGCCATCCTGCGCAACACGCCGGACTGGGCGGTGCGCATCCTGGCCGCCGCGCCGGAGGAATTCTTCCTGCCCGCCGACCAGCGCAGGCTGCCCGTGGAGCTGGGCGCGTTGCGCCGACCGGAGGCCCTTGCCCTGCCGCCCTGCCCGGACGCGCTGACCCGGCTGCGCGCGCTGGCCGCCACCCACCCCGACCCGGCACTGGCTCGCTGCGCCGACCTTCTGGAACGCGGGCATGCCTGACGCACCGCGCGCCCCCGGCCTTCACCCCTTCCGCACACCCCGCGCGCAGGAGATGCCCGCATGACACAGGATTGCCGCACCCCCAACGACAACATGGCGGACGCCGCCCGCCATGGCGCAGCCCCCGCCACCCAGCCATACGCATCATCGGACGCCGCGCACTCCTTCCGTGCATGGCTGGCCTCCCAGCGCACCCAGGACGGCATGCTGCTGCTGGGCGATGCCCGCCCGTTCTTCCACGACGAGGCCGCCTATACCGCCCACCACGGCGAAGACCCCGCCCCCTTCGACGCGGGGCAGGGGCTGGCGGCCCTGCTGCGGGCCACGGGCGCGGACATGTCCGCCCCGGCGCTGGAAATAGGCTGCGGCTTCGGCTACCTCAGCCTGGGGCTGGCCAGGGACAATCCCTTTCCGCTGCTGCTGCTGACCGATACCTCGCCGGGCTTCCTGCGCATTCTGGGTGATCGGCTGGACGCCCACGGCGTGGTATGGCGGGCGGGCGACGACGCCCATGACGTCCCCGGCGTGTCCGACACCCGCGCATCCGGCACCGACACCGTCCGGCTGGGCATCCTGTCCGGCGACGCCATGCAGGAAATCCCCGATGCCAGCCTGTCGTGCATCGCCATGCGCGCCACCCTGCACCACGTGGCCGACGTGGACGCCTTTCTGGCCCAGGCGGCGCGCGTGCTGCGTCCCGGCGGGCACCTGGTGTTCGAGGAACCCTGCCGCGAGGCCCTGCTGCTGATGGGCGTGCTGGTGGCCCAGATGCCGGAGCTGGCCGCCGCGCGCGGGGTGGAGGTGACCCCGCGCCAACTGGAACTGGTGGACCTGTTCCGGCGCATGGTGGAGTTCTACTGCCGCCAGGACATCGACAAGAGCACGGCGGAAGACAAGCACCTGTTCCACCCCGTGGAAATCGCCGCGCGCTGCCGGGCGCACGGCTTCGACACCACGGTCTACGCCAACACCAGCCTGGCCTCGCTGAAGTACCTGCACGCCGAATCGCCCCTGCCGCCCACCTTCTTCCACGACACCACCCGCGCCTACATCGGCGAGGTATGCCGCATGCCGGAGCTTGTCCCCCTGTTCGACGCCACCATCGCCGACGCCTGCGCCTACATCGACGCCTGCTCGCGCGGGGGGCGCGGCCCCCACTACATCGGCGTGTTCGACGCACGGCGGGGATGACCCGCCCGGTCCCGGCCACGCGTCCCCCATGCGGACGATTCCGCCGTACATCCCCGCCCGGCACTTGCTTATTACTTGCACACTACTTGCATGATATTCCACGATACCGGCCACCGGCCCATTCCGGCACCGCCGCGCCGCGCTGACACCGCCGCGCCGTGGTTCCGCACCGGGCGCCCCGGCCTGTCCCAATCCCCTGTTGGCACGGCGCAAACGTTCCGAAGGGCACGGGGACACGGCGGCGGCAACGGGCTCCGGACGGAAAAGGACGTCCGCCGGAGTACTGACGGAAGGCCCCAGGGCAACCCGCGTTCGAGACCAACGAGATGCACATGCTCGCGACAGACGGAAAGGATGGTCCGGCCAACCGGCCCAAGGTGATATTTGCCGGAAAGACGGGCGGCCTTCTCAACGTCAAATACGCCTTCCTGCAAGCCGTTGCCGCCGACTACGGCTTCGACCCCCTGCTGGCGGCGGACCCCGGCGACGATCACAAGCCGCTGCGCGAGGCGGGCCTGCCCGTGCTTGCCCGCTGCACCCCGGCCGACGTGGCGGACGCCGCCGCCATCGTGCTGGACGACTTCGTGGACAACACGGCCCTGAAGCAGCTGCCCCTGCCCCGCGTGCCCGTGATCCAGCTGTGGCACGGGGTGCCCCTGAAAAAGATCGGCTTTCCGGAAATTTCTTCCGCCGTGAACATGACACCGGAAAAGGCCGCCTGGCTCACCCGGCGGTACTCCGGCTATGCCTCCGTCCCGTCCACCTCGCCATGGATGACGGAACAGCTGTTCTCCAGGGTGTTCCGGGCGGATGCCTTTCCGGAACTGGGCTTCGCGCGCAACGACGTGTTGCTGCGCGCCCCCGGCCGCCACGACATGCTGGGCGTGGACGTGGACCTGTACGCCCACGTGGCGCGCCACCGCAAGGCGGGCGGCAAGGTGGTGGTGTACATGCCCACCTTTCGCGACACGGGCGGCTCGTTCCTGGAAGACGGCGTCATCGACCCCTTGGTCGTCAACGCCTTCTGCGCCCGGCACGACATCCTCTTCCTGGCCAAGTTCCACCATTCCATCCGGGTGGATTCCTTCCGCAAACTGCCGGGCTTCTGCGTGTACAACAGCGGGTGCGACATCTATCCCCTGCTGCCCATGGCCGATGCGCTGATAACGGACTACTCCTCCATATACTTCGATTTCATGCTGCTGGACAAACCCCTGGTCTTCTTCCCCTACGACAAGGAAAAATACATCTCGCGCGACAGGGAACTGTTCTGCGACTACGCCTCCATGACGCCGGGGCTGCACGTCCGTTCGCAGGAAGAACTCGTTTCCGCCATCCTCCGCACCGTCGCGCACGGCGACGATCAGCACGCCGAAGCCCGGCGCGGGTTGCGGGACACCGTCTTCGCACGGGTCGACGCCCTGTCGGCCCACCGCGTGTGCAACCACATCAAGGACCTGGTAACCAGTAACAAGGAGTGTTGAGATGTACGCCGTCATTCTTGCCGCGGGGGTCGGGACACGCCTTGGCCGCCCGTTCCCGAAGTCGCTGTCGGTGCTGCCCACGGGCGAACGCATCCTCGGTCGCCAGATCCGCCTGCTGCGCGAGGCGGGCATCACCAGGGTCATCGTGGTCGTGGGATTCAAGATGTCCCTGATCATGGAGGAGTACCCGGACGTGCTGTACTGCTACAACCCGGTGTACTACGTGACCAACACCTCCAAGAGCCTGCTGCACTGCCTGTCCCGCCTGGACGAGGACGTGCTGTGGATGAACGGCGACGTGGTGTTCGACGGCGACATCCTGCCCGAGGTGCTGGCGAGGGCCGGAGAGAACCTGGTCTGCGTGGACAAGAAGCGCTGCGCCGAAGAAGAGGTGAAGTACCGCGTGGACGGCACGGGCAACATCGCGGAAATATCCAAGACCGTGGCCAACCCGCAGGGCGAGGCCGTGGGCATCAACATGATCTCCCGCGCCGGTCTGCCCGCCTTCGTGGATGCGCTGCAACGCTGCGACGACATGGACTACTTCGAAAAGGGCATGGAACTGTGCCTGCGCGAAGGCGTGGCGTGGAAGCCTCACGATATTTCGGCGTACCGCTGCATCGAAGTGGACTTTCTGGAAGACTGGCAGCAGGTGCAGGCCACCTTCGCCAACGGGTAACGGCCCACCGCCACCAAAGGCCCACTGGCCCACGTGGCTCCATGCGGAACCACACGGACGGAGAGGATGCAGGAACTCGTCGAACACAAGGCCGCCGCGCTGGCGGCGGAAGCCGAACGCAGCATGGCGCGCGGCGACGTGCAGGCCGCCGGCGCCCTGGCGGCGCGGGCCCTGTCCCTGCACGCCGGCCAACCCCTGGCGCTGGCCGTGCGCGAACGCATCGCCGCGCTTGCCGCGCCGGGCTATTCCGTGGTCATCCCCACCTGCAACCGGCTGGACATCCTGCAGCGCTGCCTGCACTGCCTGGAACGGCAAACCCTGCCCCGCGACCGGTTCGAGGTGATCGTGGTGGACGACGCCTCCACCGACGGGACCGCCGACTTCCTGGCCGGGCACCACCCGCCGTTCACCCTTCGGCCCATCGTCATGCCCCGGCGGGGCGGACCGGGCAAGGCGCGCAACGCGGGCATCCGCGCGGCGCGGGGCGACATCGTGCACTTTCTCAACGACGATGCGCTGATAGAACCCAACGTGCTCGCCCTGCACGCCACCCTGCACGAGGCCCTGGCCGACACTCCCGTTTCCGTGCTGGGCCGGTTCGACTTCGCCCCGCCCTTCACCGACACCCTGTGGGGCTACACCCTGCAACACGGCGACCTGCTGTTCCGCTACCCCACGTTCACCCACAACGGGCTGCACGGGCACACCTCGTACTATACCTGCAACATCAGCACGCCCCGGCGGCAGCTGGTGCAGGCCGGGCTTTTCGACGAGGCGTTCACCGGCGGCCAGTGGGGCGCCGAGGACATGGAGTTCGGCATGCGCCTGGCCGCGCTGCCGGTGCCGGTGCTGTTCCGCGACGACAGCCGCTCGGTCCACGTGCACGACGTGGGCGTGGAGGGGCTGGCGCGCACCGCGCTGGTGCGGGGCGGCGGCGCGGTGTGGCTGTTCGCCAAGCACGGCGGTTCGCCCCACTACGCCCGCATCGGCGCGCGCGACGTGGCCTACTGGCGCAACCTGCCCACCCGCGTGACCGAACGCATGGGCGAACTGCACGCGGTGCTGGCCCGGACGGAAGACCTGCGGCCCGCGCTGGCCCCCGACACGGCCCCCGCTTCGGAGGGTACCCCGGCCCCTTACCTGCGCCGTGACGATTACGACGACATGCACCGCCTCTGCCTGGGGCTGTGGCCCCTGCGCACGCGCGAACTGCTTCAGGTCATCGACGGGGTGGAACGCATGGCCCTGGACGCCCTGCACGCCGCCGAACGCGGCGCGGCCATGCAGGAATGCGCGGCCCGGCTGTACCCCGCGCAGTTGTTCATCCGCTTCTTTCACGACACCATCGGCGTATGCGGGGTGGACACCATCCGCAGGTTCTGCCCCGATGCCCCGCCCCTCCCGGCTCCGGATGCCGCGCCGGGTTACGTGCCGGACAATGCGCCGGACAATGTGGCGGACGGCATGGCGCGGCCCACCGCCGCGCCGCCCCACGCGGGCAAGCGCGTGCTGCTGGCCTGCAACTTCTTCTGGCCGTCGGTGGGAGGCACCGAACTGTTCATCGAAACCCTGGGCCTGCACCTGCGCGCCTTGGGGCACCACGTGGAAATCGCCTGCCGCTGGCAGGAGAACCGGGCCTCGGAAATGCGCCACGGCATGCCCATCCACGCCTTTCGCTGCCACGGCAAGTTCACGGACCCCACCATGGGGCCGGACACGGAACGGTACCGCGCCCTGGTCCGCAACGGCGGGTACGACGCGGTCATCGTGCTGGCCCACCCGGACAACTGGGCCTGCCACCTGCTGGCGGACCTGCCCCGGCCGCACCCGCGCATCATCATGCTGCCCAGCATCAACGCCGAAAACATGGAACACTGGGCGGAACGCGGCGTTCTGGACGACATCGCCCGCACCCTGCGCGCCGCCGACGTCTGCGTGGCCGTTTCGGAACACGGGCACGACAGCCGCCTGTTCACCGAGCTCGGCGTGCCGCAGGCCTTCGTCCCGCATGCCATGGACCCCGCTCCCGCGCCCTGGGACATGCGCGCGCGCCTGGGCCTGCCGCGCGGCGTGCCCCTGCTGGCCTGCGTGGGCAACTTCTGGCCGGTGAAAAACCAGCTGGCCCTGCTGCGCCGCCTGGCCGACGCCCCCCCCGATGCCCCTCCCGACGGTACCCCGGACTGGCGGCTGGTGCTGGCCGGGGGCGCGCTGCCGTGGGAGAAGGAACGCCGCTACTTCGAGGAATGCTGGCAACTGGCCCGGCAGAACCCGCGCGTGCGCATGCTGGGCCCCCTGCCGCCGGAAGAAGCCACCGCGCTCATCCGTGACGCCGACCTGCTGCTGGTGCCCTCGCAAGGCGAAAGCGCGGGGCCGCTGGTGGTGCTGGAGGCCATGGCCCTTGACACCCCGTGGGTGGCCACGCCGCAGTGCAACGCGGTGCACGACGAAGGCGGCGGCGTCATCGCCCCGCTGGAGGACTTTCCCCGCGTGATCGGGCAGTTGCTGACACGGCCGGATCTGGCGGACGAATTGGCCCGCAACGGGCACGCGCACTGGGAACGCTGCTTCCGCTGGGCCACGGTGGCCCCGCTGTTCGACGCGCTGGTACGCAACGGCTCCGCACCCGCCGGGGCACGCATGCCCGACGACCTGCGCGCCGCGCGGCAGCAGTTGGCGGATGCCGTGCTGGGCGCGTGAGGCCCGCCGGGTCCGGGTCGAACACCTGGTCCGGACCGGACCCGCACCAGCCCCGGCCTGAAGGCCGTGCCACTGCCTGCCGCGCGTGCTGGCCGCACGCCACCCCCAACGCCTTCCCTCTTGCCCCTGCTCTTGTCTCCCGCCATCCCCCGCTTGCGAGCGCCGCCCACCCGGTGTAGTCGGTTCCTTCCCCCTGCGAACCGTAGCGCCTGATTTCCATGGAAATTCCCCCCGAACAGAACCGTCCCATCCGTGGATGACAGCGGGAACGGAGGGTGCCTTCCGGCTTCGGCCTGTTGCGCCACGCGCCTGCCGGGCCCGGCGGGACTGGCGGGCCTGGCGGGTCAGTCAGGCCTGGCAGCCGTTCCGGAACAACCCTGCGTCGAAGAAATGACGGCCCGTCGCAATACCGCACCCGGGAAAGCCGGAAGAATGTTCCATCCATGCGCCTTGCGCCCCGCACGCGGCCCGCAGCGGATGCGCGCCATCCCGGGGCGTTCCGGGCCGCCCGCCTTGCCCGTCCGCACAGGCCGCCCGCTCGCCACGGTGCGGCGCACCGTGTTCGACGCGTCCGGCGCACCGGCACGGCGCAAGGCGTAACGGCATCCGGCCTGCCGCCGCAACAGCGGCCCGGTTTTTGCAAAATTTCCCCCAGAATCAGCCGCCGCCCCGCAACATGGGCCGACGGCCAACCGAATCACCCGAAGAGAGCCGCCTGTCGTGGAAAACACCGCATCGCCACTCGCAGCCACGGGCCGCACCGTACTCGTCACCGGAGCCGACGGCTTCATCGGCTCCCATCTGGCCGAAGCCCTGCTGCTTGGCGGCGACAACGTGCGCGCCATGGTCCAGTACAACTCCTTCAGCAGCAACGGCTGGCTGGACGGTTCGCCCCATGCGCGGGACATGGAGATCATCGCGGGCGACGTGCGCGACGAACACTTCATGCGCCGGGCCGTGGCCGGGTGCGACGTGGTCTTCCACCTGGCCGCCCTCATCGCCATTCCCTATTCCTACGTGGCGCCCCGCTCCTATGCGGACACCAACGTCATCGGCACGCTGAACGTGGTGCAGGCCTGCCGCGACCTGGACGTGCCCCGGCTGGTGCACACCTCCACCAGCGAGGTGTACGGCACGGCACGGTTCGTCCCCATCACGGAAGACCACCCCCTGCAACCGCAGTCTCCGTATTCTGCCAGCAAGATCGGGGCGGACCAGATCGCCCTGTCCTACCACCACGCCTTCGGAACGCCGGTGACGGTCATCCGCCCGTTCAACACCTACGGCCCGCGCCAGTCCACGCGGGCGGTGATCCCCACCATCATCACCCAGCTGGCCGCCGGGCAGCGGCGGATCAGGCTTGGCGCGCTGGCCCCCACGCGGGACTTCAACTTCGTGGCGGATACGGTGCGGGGGTTCATGGCCATGGCCAAGGCCCCCGACGTACTGGGCAGGGTGGTGAACGTCGGCAGCAACTTCGAGATTTCCATAGAGGACACGGCCCGGCTCATCGGCGAAGCCATGGGCGTGGACTTCGAGATCGTCTGCGACACCCAGCGCCTGCGGCCCACGGGCAGCGAAGTGGAGCGCCTGTGGTGCGACAACACCCTGGCCCGCACCCTGACGGGCTGGGCCCCCGAATACGCGGGCCGCGAAGGATTCCGGCGCGGCCTTGCCCTCACGGCCCAATGGTTCCAGGACCCCGGCAACCTCAAGCGGTACACCGCGGGAGCGTACAATGTCTAAGCACGCGATCATCCTGGCGGGCGGCCTCGGCAGCAGGCTGCGGCCCTATACCGTGGTGCTGCCCAAGCCCCTGATGCCCATAGGCCCCTACCCCATCCTTGAGGTGGTCATCCGCCAGCTGGCCATGGCCGGGTTCACCGACATCACCCTGGCCGTGAACCACCAGGCGGAGATCATCAAGGCCTACTGCAACTCCGGCAAGCGCTGGGGGGTGCACATCAGCTATTCCATGGAAAAGAAGCCGCTGGGCACCATGGGCCCCCTCAAGCTGATCCGCGACATGCCGGAACATTTCCTGATCATGAACGGCGACGTGCTCACGGACCTTGATTTCGGCGCCCTGTACAGCCACCACGCCACACGGGACAACACCTTCACGGTGGCCACCTGCCCCCGTGAAATGCGCTCGGAATTCGGGGTGCTGGAACTCAACGGCGACGACACGCTGCACGGATTCCGCGAAAAGCCCGTGGTCAACTACAACGTCAGCATGGGCATCTACATGGCTTCGCGGCGCATCCTCGACTTCATTCCCGACGACGAGGCCTACGGCTTCGACAACCTGGTGCTGGACATGATGCGCGCCCGGCACGCCGTGCATGTCTACCGCTACAACGGATACTGGCTGGATATCGGGCGCCCCGACGACTACATGACGGCCATCGACATGTTCGAGGCCAATCCCGCCATGTTCCTCAGACAAGGAGCCCCGCGTGTGGCGCGTGCCGCTGTTTGACCTGGACTTCGACGCCCGCGAGGAAGACGCCGTGCTGGCCGTGCTGCGGCGGCGCTGGCTGACCATGGGCGACGAGACCAGGCTGTTCGAGGAGGAATTCGCCGCCATGCTGGGGCAGGGCGCCCGGTGCCTGGCCATGTCCAGTTGCACCGCCGCCCTGCATGCCGCCATGCACCAGCTGGGGCTGCGCCCCGGCGACGAGGTGGTCGTCCCGGCCCTGACCTTCGTGGCCGACGCCAACGTGGTGGCCATGTGCGGCGGCACCCCCGTGCTGGCGGACTGCGCCTCGCCGCGCGACTGGAACATGAACGCCGACACCATCGCCCGCGTCCTGACCCCCCGCACCCGTGCCGTGGTGGTGGTGCACTATGCCGGGCAGCCCTGCCGCATGGAGCCCATCGTGGCCCTGTGCCGCGAGCGCGGCCTGGTGCTGGTGGAAGACGTGGCCCACGCCGTGGGCGCCACCCTCGACGGCAGGCAGTGCGGCACCTTCGGGGACATGGCCTGCTTCAGCTTCTTCAGCAACAAGAACCTGTCCTGCGGCGAAGGCGGCATGTTCGTGTCGCGCGATGCCCGGCGCATCGAACAGGCCCGCCTGTTCCGCTCGCACGGCATGACCACGCTGACCCTCGACCGCCACAAGGGTCGCGCGGACAGCTACGACGTGCTCTCGCCGGGGCTCAACTGCCGCATCACCGAAATGGGCGCGGCCCTGGGTCGGGTGCAGCTGGCCAAGCTGGCGGCCAACAACGACCGTCGCAGGCACCTGACGGACCGCTACGCCCGCGCCCTGGATTCCGTGCCCGGCCTGTCCCGGCCCTGGCCCGACAGCGACGACAGCAGCGACAGCGGCGACGACACCCGCCAGTCCTCCTGCCACATCCTGCCCGTGCTGCTGCCGCAGGGCACGGACCGGGCCGCCGTCATGGCCGGCATGCGCGGCGAGGGCATCCAGACGTCGATCCATTACCCCGCCCCGCAGTCCTTCACCGCCTATGCGGGCCAGTTTCGCGACACGCCCGTCGCCGCCGGGGTATGCGCCCGCGAGTTGACACTCCCCCTGTTTCCTTCCATGACCGAATCCATGATCCATGACGTGGTCGGCGCTTTGCGGACACACCTCTTGCAACAGGACGCGACATGAACATTCTGGCGGTCGGCGCGCACTTCGACGATGTGGAACTGGGATGCAGCGGCACCCTGATGAATCACGTCCGCAAGGGTGACAACGTCACCCTGCTGGTGCTGACGAGTTCCGGCTACATGGACCCCAACGGCAACATGGTGCGTTCGGACGACATCGCACTGGCCGAAGGCCGGGCCGCGGCCGCCATCATGGGCGCGGAACTGCTGACGCTGGACTACAGGACGTTCTACCTGCCGTTCAACGAAGAAGTCACCATGTCCCTGAACAAGCTCATCAAGGACCGCGAGATAGACACCGTCTACTGCCACTGGATCCACGACCTGCACCGCGACCACCAGTGCGCCGCGCAGAACACCATCATGGCCTCGCGCCACGTGCCCCGCGTGCTGATGTACCGCAGCAACCACTACGACACCCCCCATACCTTCGCGGGCAACATCTACTCCGACATTTCCGGGGTCATGGACCGGAAGATAGAGGTCATCAAGTCCCACAAGTCGGAGCTGGAACGGGTGCGCTACCAGTGGGTCGATTTCTTCACCCGCCTCAATTCCAACGACGGACAGAAGATCGGCGTGGACTACGCGGAATGCTTCGAAATCGTCCGCTATCTCATCTGAACCGCATGCGCGTCACCATCCACCAGCCCGATTTCATGCCCTGGCTGGGCTTTTTCGACCGCTGGCGCGCCAGCGACCTGTACATCGTGCTCGACGACGTGCAGTTCCTGCGGCGCGGCTGGCACCACCGCGACAGGATCAAGACCGCCGCCGGCCCGGCCTGGCTCACCGTGCCCGTGCAGCAGAAGGGCCGCTACGATCAGCTCATCGGCGAGGTGGCGCTGGACGGCGACGCGTGGAAGCGCAAGCACCTTGCGGCCATCCGCGCCGCCTATGGCCGCGCCCCGCGTTTCGCGGAACTGTTCCCGCAGCTGGAATCCCTCTACGCGCGCTCCCACCAACGGCTCGTGGATCTCAATCTGGATCTGCTGCGCTGGTTCGCCGCGCACTTCGGCATCACCGCGCCCATGGCCCTGGCCTCGGCCAGCGCGGTGCGGCAGCAGGGCACGGCGCGGCTCGTGGAGTTGTGCCGCCTGCATGGCGCAACCTCCTATCTCACGGGCACGGGGTCGCGGGCGTACCTGGACGAGGCGCTGTTCCGGGAACAGGGCGTGCGCGTCGAATGGCAGGCCTTCGAGCACCCCGTGTATCCGCAGCTGCATGGCGCGTTCGAGCCGGGGCTCTCGGCGCTGGACGGCCTGATGATGGGGCATGGCGCGCCGCCCGCCTCCGGGGCTGCCGCATGAACGCCGTGCTCACGCCATTGCCCTGGGATTCCGCCCACCTCGGCCTGCCGTGCGCCCGCCTGGATTGGGAGGCACCCGCGCAGGCCCGCCCAGATGACGCGTTGCCGAACGAACGGCTGCCAGACGAACTTTTGACGGCGACGGTGGCCGCACTGCGCGACGCCGCGCGTACGGCCCTTGTGGTCGGCAAACTGCCTGCCGGGCTTTGCGAACCGTCTGCGATGCAGGCGGCGCTGCCGGGGTGGCGCGTGCGAATGCTGGGCGTGGAGGTGGTGCATCACCGCCCCGCCGGCGCGTCCGGCGTCCGTGGCGTCCGTGGCGTCCATGACACACGCAGTGGCCGGGGGGACCGCGACGACGTCACGTTTTACGCAGGCACCGCCGATCCCACGCCGTTTCTCCCTTTGGCATGGGACATGCTATACAGCCGGTATCACCTGGATCCGGAAATAAGTACCACCCGTGCCGCCGCCCTGTGGGAGGCCTCCATCACCGACCATTGCCGGGGCTTCGCCCAGGAGACGGCAGTGGGCACGCTCGGGGGCCGACCGGCAGGCATGGCCACGCTGCATCTCGATCCGGAAACGGTCCGCCTGCACATCGTGGGCGTACTGGCCTGGGCCAGGGGGCAGGGAGTCGGGCGCCGGCTGCTGGAAGCGGTCATCGCCCGCCACGGGCACCAGCGCGCACTGCTGGTGGAGGCGCACGCCGAGAACCGTGCGGCTGCCGCGCTGTACGGCGCGGTGGGGTGTCGCCCCTTGCGCCGGTACGACGTGCTCCATTTCCGGAACCTAACGTTTACGATGTAGGGGGTCGTTCTTCATGCTGCGCTGCACCCACGCCGGAACCTCGGGCGAACTGCATCTTTCCTGGGACAATCCTCCGTCTCCCACGGTCCAGGAGCATCCCGAACTGAAGCTGTTCCTGTCGCGCCTGGCCGACGTACCCGGCCTGCGCCCGGGCCCCGGGGGTGTCCAGACGTCGTTCCACGTCCCCTACCTGCCCCTCGTGGAGGCCTTCGGCCCGCTGCTGCCGCCGGGCGTGGCGGCCTGCCACCGCCATTGCGCCGCCGAACTGGCCGGGCGGCCGTCCGCCCCCCGGAACGACGGCCTGCACGTCAACTTTCACCAGCATCCCTTCGACACCCCCGAACGGGCCTGGCTGTTCACGCTGAACCAGGGCCGCTTCGTCGACTACGTCTTCAACCGGCTGGCCTGGCATCTGGCGCCCACGCACCGGATCGTCACGCCGTTCCCGCTGCACGTGGACCTGGAATCGGCCAGCACCTGCAACATGCGCTGCCCCATGTGCTACCGCGACATGCTGGAAAGCACCGGACAGATGGACATGGGGCTGTTCCGCGACCTCATCGACGAGTGCGCCGCCAACGACCTGTACTCCGTGCGCCTTTCCTGGCGCGGCGAGACCCTGACGCACCCGCGCATCACGGAAATGATCGCCTACGCGGCGGCCCGCATCCCCAACGTGTCGTTCCTGACCAACGCCTTCTACATCGACGAGCGCATCAGCGACTGTCTGGTGGAAAACGGGGTGAGCTACGTGGCCGTTTCCTTCGACGGCATCGGCGAGGTGTACGAAACCATCCGCGCCCCGGCCAGATTTTCCGAAAGCATGGACCGGCTGCGCCTGCTGCGCCGCAAACGCGAGGCCGCCGGTTCGTCGCTGCCGCAGATCCGCACGTGCACCGTCTGGCCCGCCATCAGCCACGACCCCGGCGCCTACCAGCGCACCATGGCCGAGGTGGCGGACTACATGGTCAAGAACCCGTACATCAACTTCAAGGGCCCCATGGTGCTGAAGGAAGGCTTCGTCTGCCAGTACCCGTGGGAACGCATCGTCATCGGCTGGGATGGCGTGGGGCAATGCTGCACGGGCTGGAACGCCACCGACATCGCCCTCGGCAACGCCCGCAACCTGTCCATCCGCGACATGTGGCACTCGGAAAGGATGGACGAGGTCCGCCAGTTGCACCACGAAGGCCGGCGCATGGATATCGGCAGCTGCCAGCAATGCCGCCATGGTTCGGAGAGCGACCCCAACGTCACCATCGCCCAGATCGTGGAACGCAAATGGTAACCGCCCCCCTGCGCGTGCTGCTGGCCGCCAACTGGGGGCTGGGCGAACGGCTGCTGGATGCCCTGCTGGCCTGCCCCGAGGTGGCCCTGCTGGGCGTGGTCACCCGGTGCGCCCCCGTGGCGGACGACCCGTGGGCCGACGCGGCATGCCGCCGGGCCAGGGCCGCCGGGCTTTCCGTATGGGACGAGCGGCAGGTGCAGCCGACCGGCCTCGGCCAGCTGGTCCACGACCTGGAGGCGGACGTGCTGTGGCTGCACGCCTACATGCGCCTGCTGCCGCGCCCGGTCTACACCGCCGCCAGGCTGGGCACGGTGAACGTGCACGCCTCGCTCCTGCCGGCCTACCGGGGCCCGGCGCCGCATCACCACGTGCTGCGCAACCGCGACCCGGAAACCGGCCTGACCAGCCATTTCGTGGATGACGGCGTGGACACCGGCCCCATCATCCACCAGGTGCGGCTGGGCCTGCGCGGGGACGAAACCCTGGCGGACCTGCTGGACACCCTGAAGGAAGGCGCCGCGCCCCTGGTGCGCGGCACCGTCGAAAATTTGCTGGACCCGGCGTTCCATCCTGTGCCGCAGGATGCGTCCCTGGCCACCTATGCCCCTGTCATGGAAGGAACCCCCTCATGAAAACGTCCGAGACCCGTGTCCAGTTCAGCTGCGAAACGCAGTGGGAATACCTGAGGAACGAATGGCGCCGCAGCAGCGGCAAGCGGCTGGCCTACCTTGCCAACCGCTACGCCTGGAACACCTACCCCAGAAAGCGCAAGGTGGCCCCGTTCCCGCTCAACGTCGACATCGAGGTCAGCAGCGTGTGCCAGATCAAGTGCACCCACTGCTTCCGCCAGTACATGGACATCGGTGAAAACGGCTTCATGCCGCTGGACATGTACCGTTCCATCGTGGAGGAGTGCGGCCGGCACGGCCTGTTCACCCTCAAGTTCAGCATGCGCGGCGAACCGCTGCTGCACCCGGACATCGTGGAAATGGTCCGGCTGGCCAAGGCGGCGGGCGTCCGGGAAGTCTGGATCAACACCAACGGCGGCCCCATCACCGAAGACCTGGCCAGGGGCATCATTGGCGCCGGTGTGGACTGGATAACCATGAGCTTCGACGGCCTGGGCGCCAACTACGAAGCCGTGCGCGTGCCGCTGAAGTACGAGGACTCGCTGCGCAAGCTGAAGACCCTGCGCCGCGTGCGCGACGAACTGGGCGCGCCCACCCTGCTCAACGTGCAGGGCATCTGGTCGGCCATCAAGGACGATCCGCAGGCCTACATCCGCACCATGAAGGGCATCGTGGACCGCGTGGCCTACAATCCGGACATGCATTTCGACCACAACACCGTGGTGCCGGACCCCGCCTTCGTCTGCCCGCGCCTGTGGCACCGCCTGTGCATCACCAGTTCCGGCAACTATCTCAAATGTCCGTCCGACTTCACCATGCGGGAAATCCTGGGCAACGTGCGGGAAACCGGCGTGAAGCAGGCGTGGGACGTGTTGCAGGAACACCAGCGCACCCTGCACCTGACCGGGCGGCGGCTGGAAAGCGCGGTCTGCGCCGCGTGCCACCACGGGGCCAGGAAGAAGAAGGAAGCCGTCCAGCTGGATGGCGAACGCCGCGAGGACTACACCTACGAAAGCAAGGAACAGGGCTGATATGGCCACGCGGGACAAGCACTGGAAAACCGTCTGCGGCATCGAACCGTTCAAGGTGGAATACCGGCTCAAGGAATTCCTGTACAAGACCTTCGGCATCACCCTGCCCAAGCTGCGCGACCAGCGCGACTACTGGGCCAATCATCGGGACCGGGCAAGCTCAACGGACTGCGCTTGTCACCTTTGATCCGACGCCTTCGGCAAGTTCAACAGGGCCAACATACACTCTACGTCTTCGATCTCTGATCGCCACGGAGCATGTCATGAATCTGCGCAAGCGCGAGCAAACGGGACTGCCGCTGCTGATCGCCGAAGTGGGGTTCAACCACGAAGGCAGCCTGGACCAGGCCCGGACCATGATCCGCGCGGCTGCCGCATCCGGGGCCGACGCCGTCAAGTTCCAGACGTTCCGGGCGGCGGATCTGGCCCTGCCCACGGCGCCGCACTTCGAACTGATCCGCTCGGCGGAAATGAGTCCGGAACAGGCCCGCGCGCTGGCGGACACGGCCCGCGAGGCGGGCATCGCCTTCTTTTCCACGCCCTTCAGCCTGGACGCCGTGGCCATGCTCGAGGCCGTGGGGGTACCGGCCTACAAGGTCGCCTCCATGGACCTGGCCACGCCCTACCTGCTGGACGCCGTGGCGCGCACCGGCAAGCCGGTCATCCTGTCCACCGGCATGGCCACCCTGGGCGAAACCGGCACCGCCATCGACCGGTTGCGGCGCGCCGGAGCCGCGGACATCGCCCTGCTGCACTGCCTGTCGCTGTACCCGGCAGAGGCCGGGGACTGCAATCTGGCCGCCATCGGCGAACTGAAGCGCGCCTTCGGCCTGCCCACGGGCTGGTCCGACCACTACCCCGGCTCCAGCGCCTGCCTGGCGGCCTTCTGCGTGGGCGCGGACATCATCGAAACCCACTTCACGCTGGACACCGCGACCCCCGGCGGCGACCACGGCCACTCCCTGGACCCCGCGGGCATGCTGGCCCTGGTGGACGAAATGCGCCGCATGGCCCCCATGTTCGGCGGGCAGGACTTCTTCAACCGGCGGCCCGACCGCCAGCATGCCGCCGCCTACCGTCGCGGCGTGTACGCGGCGCGGGACATCGCCCCCGGCGAAACCCTGACCATGGCCGACCTGCTGTTCTGCCGCCCCGAATCGGAACTGACGCCGCGCAGCGTCGAAGCCGTGCTGGGACGCAAGGCCGTGCGACCGGTCACCGCCCATGCCCCCCTGAGCCAGGGCGACGTGGACGGCACGAACGCCTGAGGAAGGTCCGCATGCCCGCCATCGTGGTCGTCCAGGCCCGCGCGGCCTCCACGCGGCTGCCCGGCAAGGCCCTGAAGCCCCTTGCCGGGGTGCCCATGCTGGCCTTTCTGTTGCGCCGACTGCTGGCTGGCGGGCTGGATGCGCCCTGCTGCCTGGCCACCACCACCCGGCCCGAGGACGATGCCCTGGCCGCGCTGGCCGCATCGCTCAGCGTGCCCGTGGTCCGGGGCGAATGCGAGGACGTCCTGGCCCGCTACCTGCGCTGCCTGGACTGTTTTGCCCCGGACGGCGCGGTGCGCGTGACGGCGGACAATCCCTTCACCAGCCTGGAGATGCTGCGCCTTGCGCTGGCGAGCCTTGCCCAGGGCGCGGACTACGTGGCCCTGCCACAGGGGTGCCCCCATGGCGCGGGCGTGGACGCCTTCAGCGCCGGGGCGTTGCGCCGGGTGGCCGACGCGGCGCCAGACCCGGCGGAGCGAGAGCACATCAACCTGCGCATGCTGCGGCAGCCGGGGGCGTTCGCCATCCGCACGCCCTCCATTCCCACGGCGTGGCGACGGCCCGATGTCCGGCTGACCGTGGACACGCCCGACGACTACGCCGCCGCGCTGCGCCTGGCCGGGGGCAGCCGCCCAGAGGAGTTGCTGGACTTTGACGACATCCTCGCCCGAATTCCGCGACCTGCTGCTTGAAGGCACCGGCCCGGCGGGAACGATACTTTTCCGGGTGGACGCGGGGCGCGCGCCGGGGCTGTCGTACGGCCACCTGTCGCGCTGCCTGCTGCTCTCGCGCGGGCTGCGCCAGCGGGGGGCCGATACCGCCCTGCTCATGGGCGGCCTGCCCGATGGCGTGGCCTACGCCCGCAGCCAGGGCGAACGCGTGCTTGCCCCCACCCCGGAGGCACTGCGCCGGGCCTCCGTCCGGACGCTGGTGATCGACCTGCCCTACGATCCGGAACCGGAACTGCTGGAGGCTGCCCGGTCGGCGGGGCTGCTGCTGGCGTACCTTGACGACACCGGGCGCTCGCACATCGCCGCCGACGTGGTGCTCAATTCCTCGATCCTCGCGACGCCGGACATGTACCCCCTGGTCCGCACGGCGCTGCTGGGGCCGGCCCATTTCTTCATGCCGCCGGAAGACGCGGCGCTTTCCCGCCGTTGCGGGGGCCGTACCGCATCAAATGTACCGGGCGCCCCAGTCGCCCCGAACACCCCAGCCATACCAAGCGCCCAGTCCAGCCCGGTCACCCAGCCCACGCCGGACACCCGACCGCGCGTGGCCCTGACATTCGGCGGATCGGACCCCACGGGCCTCACCGGCAAGGTGCTCGCCACGCTGGCGGAGGCCGCGCTGCCGCTTTCCCTGACGGTCATCCTTGGTCCGGGTTTTGCAGCCGAAACACCCATCGAGCCGCTGGCGGAATCTCTTGCAGCCACGGTGATCCGGGCTCCGGAACGCCTGCTGCCCATCCTGTGCGACGCGGACCTGGTGCTCTGCGCGGGTGGGCGCACGCTGTACGAATGCCATGCGCTCGGGCTTGCCACGCTGGCCATTGCCAGCACCGACAACGAGGCCGCCGTCATCGCGGCCTTCCTGGCCAGGGGCATGTTGTCCTCGGGCCTTGCCGCATGGGACGCGAAACTGTTCATGAAGGAGATCAGCACGATATGCGCGAGTGTATCCAGCCGGGCTTCCCGTCCCCTCTGAACAGCCCCGCCTGCGTTCCCGCCCAGAACGTGCGGCGGCTCTGGCTCGACCAGGCCACCCGTCGCCAATTGCACGACACGGTTGCAGATGCGGCCCGCACGCAGGCCACGCTTGCGGAATGCGGCCTGGGGCACGATGGGCTGGGGATATTCCTGATGCCTTCGCGCATCGAACACCCGCGCGGAGATCACGCTGATTACCTGCCCGCCCAGCGCGACCGGCGTTCAAAAACATACCGCATCAGCAAAGGCCAATAACCATGTTGCAGCCAGCCGCCTCGGACGACATGCTGCTTCGGCTTTCCGCCGAGCGCAAATTGAAGACCACGGAGCAGTTCGAATTCAACGATTTCTACGGTCACGCCACCATACTCAAGCGTCACGTGAAACTCCCCCGAGCACTCCCTCTGCGGGTCATCATCGAGCACGGCTCCCGTATCGGCGACACCAACTGGGATGCCGAAATCAACGCACCCTACTTCATATATTTCTGCTGGTCCCCAGAACGGTTCGACACCATTCGCGGCGCCGCGAACAAGGCGTGCTTCGCCCTGGGCCCCATGATCCAGTACGTCCCCGGCCCAAGGCCCGAGCGCCTGGCGGCCCTTGCCGAAACGTACGGCCGAAACCTGCTGTTTTTCCCCAGTCATTCGACCCATTGGGTAGACAACGAATACGATGTCTCGGACGTCTGCGCACGCCTTCACGACATCGGCAAGCAGTTTGATACGGTACGGGTCTGCGTGTACTGGAGGGACATCCAGCGCGGGCTGCACAGAAAATACCTGCAGGAAGGTTTTTCCGTACACTGCGCGGGGCATATCTATGATGCAAACTTCTACAGCAGACTACGCGAAATCATGGAATCAGCCACAGTCATAGCCGCAATGACTCCTGGATCGTGCATGGGCCATGGCGCATCTCTTGGAAAGCCGTATTTCCATCTCTCTGCAGCAACCCGATGGCACAGCGCGCACGATCATTATTTTCAGAAAATCGACAGTACAATAGAAGAAAAACCCATCACACGACACATCGCGCAACTGTTCGGCGAGTTGCGGGACGACATCACCCCGGAGCAGCGGGCATTCCTCGCCACCCTCTTTGGCATCGACCACCGCAAGACGCCGGAGGAGCTGCGGCGCATCTTCCAACTCGGGGAAGACATATGGAGCCTTTCGCAGGCCACCGCGCCCGATGGCAACCGCCTGCTGGCGCTCATGCTGCTGGCGAAGGCGCTAGAAGCGCACCACGCGGGCAACAGGCTGCACTTGCTCCGTTTCGCCGAACAGGCCGTCGCCCTGGCCCCGGACCTTGAACACCGCGCCCTGGACATCATCCAGTCCTCCCCTGCCCACCCCGGGGCATGATGCTTCCTTGACGACACAGGAACGTGCCATGGAATACTTCGATATACCCGCCAAGGCCGCCACGTTCTTCGGGCACGCACGGGCCCTGCTGCGCGGCGCACCGGGCGCGCAGCTTCCGCCCTTGCGCGGCCTGCTGTTCGCCGATGTCCCGGCCCAGCCGCCCTTTCCCATCGGCATGGGGGCGCATGCGCCCATGCCCGAGGCCCCGCCCGTCCCCACCGGCACGACCGCCGACTGCCTTGCGGGCAGTTGCTGAACGGGGCACGCCGCGCCCCCGCCGCCGCGCGGCGTGAACGTTCTCAAATCCGGAGCAAGACCGCGATGTCGGACCACCTGGAAGCATTCCTACCGTCAGAAGACCGGGACTACCTGGTTTCCGCCATCGTTTCCGTCTACAAGGCCGAACGGTTCCTGGCCGGGTGCCTGGACGACCTGCTGGCCCAGACCATTGCCGACGTCATCGAGATCGTCATCGTCGATTCCTGCTCGCCCCAGAACGAGCGCGCCATCATCGACACCTACCTCGCACGGCATGGCAACATCACCTACCTGCGCACCCCCCAACGCGAAAACGTCTACGCCGCGTGGAACCGTGGGGCGGCGGCGGCGCGGGGCCGGTACCTGACCAACGCCAACAGCGACGACCGCCACCACCCCGCCTGCCTCGGCCTGCTGGCCAACGCGCTGGAAGAACGCCCCGACCGCGTGCTGGCATACGGCACCAGCTTCACCACCGGCACGGAAAACGAAACCTTCGGCGAGAACGACAGGTCGCGCCCCTTCCTCACGCCCACGCCGTTCGCGCCCGCCACGCTGCTGTATTTTCCCTTTGGCCCGCAGCCCATGTGGCGGCGCGACCTGCACGACAGGATCGGCCCGTTCGACGCCACGTACTCCGCCGCCGGGGACTGGGACTTCGCCATCCGGGCATCGCTGGTGGGCAAGGTGGCGCACGTGCCCGAGGCCATGGGCCTGTACCTTGCCCACCAGGGGGCCATCACCTTTCGCGATGACACCATGCGCAAGGAAAACGAGCGGATACGCCGTTTCTGGCGCAGGGCGGACGTCGTAGAACAGCTGTACGCCATGGCGGACGCCCCCCTGACCACGCCGGAACAGCAAGCCGACGTCCACCACGACATGGGGCTGCGCGCCCTGGAATTTCTCACGCCGTGGTCGGATGGCGCGTTCGGGCAGGATGCGGACTTCGCGCGCCGCTGCTTTCTGCATGCCCTGCGCCTGGCCCCCGGCCGCGACGCCCCCAGGCTGTCGCTGGCCATCATCGACGCCCTGCGGGGGGACGTGCAAAAGGCCGTCACGGCGCTGGACGAGCTGCGCGCTGGTCCGTGCGCGGCGCTGGCGGAACGGAACCTGCGCGTCATCGCGCGGGCCGCATCCAGGCCCGGCCATCTGCTTTCGCTGCGCCACGCGCCGTCGCCGCTGGGCTTTCCCTCGCAGCTTTCGCTGGCCGCCGCCCATGTGGCGGACATCCCGTCCGCTAACACGGGCAACACGGGCACGGGGTGGGACGGTGCCGACCGCAACGGGGCGCCCCGCGTGCTGCTGTTCGGCGAATCCTTCCCGCCCAGCCAAGGGGCAGCGGCCCCCCGTGCTGAAAAATCGGACACGGCCCGCCACATGGAAGAACTGGGCGCGGCACTCGCGCAGTCGGGATATACCCCGCACGTGGTGACCGGGCCAGGCCCGGATCACGCGGAACCTGCCCCGCACGGCATCACCATCACCGAAACCGGACTATGGGACACCCCCGGCCTGCCCGACCTGTACCGGCTGGACCGGCTGGCCGAAAGCAGCGCCACCCGTGCCGCCCTTCTCGCGGGCCCTCCCGGCGCGTGGCTGCTGCCCGCATGCAGGCTGCTGCGCAAGCACGACGTGCGCACCGTGCTGCTGCCCTCCATCAGCGCAGCCGACCTTGCCACGGTCCGGCAGGGCGGCGACCTGCCCTACCTGCGCTTTGCGCTGGCCTGCGCGGACGAGGTGGTTCGGGGTTCCGAATCGGGCTGCGACGCGCAGGTGCTGCACCTCATGGGTGCAACCAGCCACTTCGTGCCGCGCGCCGTCCTGCCCGCGCCCGCGCCCGGCGACTTCCGGCGGCAGCACGGCCTTGCGCCGGACATCCCGCTGCTGGTCGCCGTGGCCGGCTCCCTGCCGGAGAACGGCCTGCCCGATCTGCCGAATGTGCCCAAACTGCTCGACGTGCTGCACGGGCTGGCGCACGACGACGGGCAGTGGCAACTGGCCATCATCGGCGGCCCGACCAGCGATGGCCCTGGTGACGGCTCCGGCGACGGCCCCGACGGCGGCGTGCCCAGCCGCGCCCACGCCGATCCGCGCGTGCACCTGCTGGGGCCGCTGCCCCGCCCGCAGGTGCAGTCCGCCCTGCGTGACGCCGACATCCTGCTGCTGCCCGGCGGCGCGGAATCCGCCCTGCCGTATGCCGCCCTCGAGGCCATGGCCCTGGGCACGCCGTGGATCGCCACCCCCCGCTGCACCGCCCTGGCGGACGCGGCGGGCGGCCTGATCGCGGAGCCGGACCACTTCCCCCAGGCCATCCGTGCCCTGCTGCGCGATGCCGACGCGGCCACGGCCCTGGGCGCGTTGGGCGCGGCGCACTGGGATGCCTGCCTCCGCCCGGAACGGTGCGCGCAGGCATTGGCGACACTTCTGGAGGGCGCGGGCAGCATGCCAGACCTGCGCATGCCCGCCAGCCTGCGCCGTGCCAACGCCGCCGTGCAGGCCCGCCTGCCGGGAACCGGAAAACCGCAGGCCTGATGCGGCAAGCCCGGCCCAAATCAGGCCGGGACACACCGCATCTCGCCGAGTCGGCCCAGAGCAGGCCGGACTGGGGCGCGGAGCAAGCGCCCCCCCTCCCCGGCCTTCCCCCGTCATCATCCCGCCGCAGACGCACCAGCGGACAGGCCCGCCATCACGCGATTCGTGATGGCGGGCCTGTCCGCTGGTGCCCCTTGGGCCGGGCGTGGTCCGAAAGCCGGAAGCAAAAGCCGTCAGCGTGCCCCGCGCCCCGCGGCGGCGGCGCGGGCAAGGTGCACCAGCCCCATGCCGAAGCGCAGCAAGCGCTCCGCGCCCTGTTCGCGGGCCTGCGCCTCGCGCTCCGTACCCGCCGTCGGGCCGAAGCCGGACCGCGATTGCAGCAGCGCACGGGCCAGATCCACGGGGTCCCCGGCCCGGAACACCACCCCGTGCGGCGGGTTCTGTTCCAGATGCACGTCAATGTCGGAATACACGATGGTCTTGCCCAGTGCCCGGGCATCCTCCACCACGGTGCTCCACCCCTCGAACAGCGAGGGATGCACCACGGCATCGGCGCCGCGCAGCAACTGGATCTGGTCGCCCCGGTCGATCAGCCCCAGAATGCGTACCTGCCCGGCAATGCCAAGCCGCTGCACCTCGCGCTGCAATAGGGGGAAATGGCCGGGCGCCCGATAGTCGTGCACGCTGCCGGTGCACACCAGCGGCAGTTCCACCCCGCCGTCGCGCAGCCGCGCCAGCGCGCGGAACAGCGTCAGGTGGTCCTTGTGCGCCCAGAACTGGTTGCAGCACATCAGGTAGCCGCCAGGCACGTCATGCCTGGCCATGGCCCCGGCCACGTCGCCGGTGTACCAGTCCGCCTCGCCCACCGTGCAGAACGGCAGGACGAAGGAACGGTCGGCCTCCACCCCGTAGAATTCCGCCAGGTCGCGCCGCGCGGCCTCGCTGCTCAGCACCACCATGTCGGCCTGCCCGGCGATTTCCGCGAACAGCGCGTCCCGGTTGGCCAGTTCCTGTCCGGAAAAGAACCGGGGCAGCCGCTTGTGCTGGAAGTCGGGTATCCAGAACACCCGGGGCAGGTGGGACGGAGGATTCCAGAACCCGTGCGGCAGGGGATAGGCCAGGTCCAGCCCGGCAAAGGCCGTTTCCGGGTCCTGCACGCGGAACACGCCGTCGGCGTCGCGCCCGCCGGACACCACGCGCACCTCGTCCACCAGCGGCAGGATGCCTTCGTAGCAATGCAGGGCCGGGGCCTGGGCGGCGTCGAACAGCAGCACGACATGCGGGCGCAGGCGCGGCGGCAGGGCGGCGGCCCCCATCACCAGATGGCGGACGTAGTTGATGCCGCCGGTCCAGCCTTCCACTCCCCACTGCACGTAGATGCCGATGCGCATGCGCTGCCACCCTTTGCCCGAATAGTGCCGTGCCCCGAATCCGCCCAATGTGCCAACCGTGCCAACCGTGCCAACGGCGCCAATTGCACCAGACACGGGGCGTATGCCCAAACGCAACGCGCCCGGCTACTGCCGGGCCGTGCCCTTCATCTGCTCCAGAAACCAGCGCGCGTACTCGTGCACGCCGTCTTGCAGCGGAACCGTGAGCTCCAGCCCCAGTTGCCGCGCCCGTCCGATGTCCGCCCGCCAGTTCTGCGGGTCGCCCTTGCGGGCGGCCCCCGAAAATTCCGGGGTCACGTGGTGCAGGCCGCACCCCGCCGCCATGTGTTCCACCATGGCGCGCACGCTGGTTTCCTGCCCGCTGCCCACGTTGCAGACGTGCACGCCCGGTCCGGGCCACGCCTTGGCAAGGTGCACGATGAACCGGGCAAGATCGCGCACGTGGACGTAATCGCGCGTTTCCTCTCCCGTTCCCGAAAACACCGCGTCGCCCGCGCACAGCTTGTGCCCCACGTCCCACAGCAGCTGCTTGCGCAGCCCCGCCCCGTAGCACGAAAACACGCGCAGCACCGCGCTGGAAATGCCGTACAGTCCGCAAAACTCGTGCGCGATGTCCTCGCACATGCGCTTGTGCCAGCCATAGGGCGATATGGGGCCAAGGGGGGCATGCTCCGCCACGGGCAGCGCGCCGGGGTTGCCGTACACCGCCGCGCTGGAAAGCTGCACCACGCGGGTGCCGGTGCCCGCCTTGCGGATGGCGTCGTACAACTGGAACACCACGGGCGGGCCGGACTGAAAGTCCACGCCGGGGCTGGTCATGGACAGCCCCACCGAGGCCACCCCCGCGCAATGCACCACCACGGCGGGGCGCAGCCGCGCGATCAGTTCGTCCAGGTCGGGATGCGGCAGGGTCATGCGCACCAGGCGCACGGCATCGCGCGACGACGGATAGACGGACGACGCCAAGCCCACCACCTCGCTGTCGGGCGGCAGCGCCCGCAGCACGTGGCTGCCGATGAACCCCGTGGCCCCCGTGACCAGCACCGTGCCCCCGGCCATGGCTAGCGCATCCTGATGGCGAAGGCCACGCCGTAGCCGGTTTCGTCGAAGACGTGGCAGCTCATGTTGGGCTGCGACTGCACCACCCGCTGCCAGATGCCGCGCAGGTAGCCCAGTTCCGGATGCGAAATGTCGTCGAACACGATGGCCCCGCCAATGCGCAGGCGCGGCAGCACGGTGGCCAGGTCGCGCAGGGCCCCTTCCGGGCCGTGGTCGCCGTCCACGGTGATGAGGTCGTAGGTGGCGTCCGGATGCGCCGCGAAATGCGCGGGCACCGTCCTGGCCGAATCGCCGGTGACGAAGCGCAGCCCGCCCTTGTGGCCAAGCTGCGCCATCTGGGCGGCCACGTAATCCGGGCCGGGATTCTCCATGCCCGCGTAGTCGCGCAGCCACAGGTCGAAGCCCACCACGTCGGCGGAGGGGCGGCGGTCGAGCACCATGGCCAGGCTGCGGCCGCGCCGCACGCCGATCTCCAGGTACGACTCCACGCCCAGCAGGTCCGCCAGGACGTACAGCACGGTGCAGATGTCCGCATAACGCCAGGATTCGCCGAACCGCGCCATGCCGCGCCGCATGAACCCCTTGAGGTAGGCGGCGTAGTCGTCCTCGTCCAGCCTGCCCAGCACGTCGAGCACCCCGGCGTAGACCTCCGGCTTGTACAGGGCGGCGGCCAGCGTCGAGGCCCCGGCCAGGGACGGCGCGTACCACTGCGTCTTCCCGTCGTGAACATAGGTGGATGCCCGCACGCGGTCGGCGCACCACTCAGCGATCTGCAACATCGGCATCGGCCTCCTGTGCCGTATGGCCCGCATGCGCGGGAAGGGAATCCACCGGCCTTACGCCTGCAAGCGCAACGGCCCGTTGCCGTTGCCGCCGTCCTTTTCCTCGCGGCTGAACTGCACGGCGGTGCCGTAGCAGGAGAAGAACTTGGAGCCGTCGGGATGGAAGGCCACGTTTTCCTGATAGCCCACGATGGCCTGGGCGCCCTTGTTCACGGCGCGGGCCGCCATGCCGAAGAACGTCTCGTCCGAATCGTAACCCCGGCAGGCCACCAGGCCCAGCACGCGGCCTATCCTGCGGTCTTCCACGCCATCGGTGGTGACCACGGGAAAGCGCCCGGACAGGAACAGTTCACGCACCCGTTCGAGGTTTTCGGTCTGCGCGGCCTCGGCCTTGCGCGCCTTTTTGTCGTTGCCGCCAAGCAGAAACAGCATGGGGAAGCCTCCTTGCGTTGAATCCGGCGGAATGCCGCCACGCCGCCGAATGATGCAAGAGCCTTGCCGCGCGCGCATCATGCTGTATTTACAAATGATCCGTAAAACAACTGCCGGGCCGTGTCGAGAATACGACACCGCCCGGCACATCCCGGCGCCGCCATTGCGCGCCGCAATCCCGCATCCCTCTTTGCCGGGGTCCGGCTACACCAGCGGCACCAGCCCCAGCGAGGCCCGGAACAGGAACCAGCCCAGCGCGGCCACGTACAGCACCAGCCCCACGATGACCAGCTTGAGCGACCACAGGAAATAGCGCGTCTTGCGGTTGCGCACGGCCAGCAGCCGCAGAAAGCTGGCCTCCACCGTGTCGCCGCGCAGGCTGGACATCCAGCGCACCCGCACCACGCCGTACAGCGCCACGAACAGCCCGGCCAGGATGCACACCAGCCCGGCCATCAGGGTCAACCCGCTGAACGGCCCGGCCGCCGCCAGCCGGTGGCCGGAGAACCCGGCCACGGAAATGGCCAGCGCGCCCACGCCAAAGACCATCTGGGTGCGCTGGGTGACGATGCCGAACTGCTGTTGCAGGCTCTTCCACACCTCGGCCTCGCTGCCCAGCACCTGGAGCAGGAAGCGGTATTCCTCGCACAAGTCGCAGGCGTCGTTGCGCCAGGACGGGCCGACGCGTTCGTAGTCGTCGGGCTGGCCCGTAACCATTCCGCCCTGCCCGGCCACTGTGCCGCCCCCACCACCAACGCGGTCCCCGACATCCGGCGGCAGGCCGCAGGCGCCCTCGTCCGTGACATCCCGCTTCCGTTCCGCAGCGCGCTGCGCAGCCTGTTTCGTCATTGTGGCTCCTTGCGGACAGTTCCGTGCCCGCGTCCATTCCCACCCATTCCCGACCAGCCCCGGCTGCCGGGCCGGGGTCTGCCACGCCTGGCGTGCAGATGGCACGCATATGGCGCGCCGATGGCCTTACCGGCCAGAATATCCCCGGTGGACCGGCCGCACAAGCGCGGCCATGCGCGCCGGCACATGACCGCGTAGGTCTGCATGCGACAGGGCCACACGGGGCGGACCTTGACCTTGGCGGGGAAGTCCAGCATTAGTTGCACTCACGGTGGCATCACTGCAAACCGTGCGGTCAAACAACCGCGTGGCAACAGCTTGGCATCCCCTTGGCATTACCTTGGCACCACCCCGGCGGGGCCGCATGCGGGCGTCACCGCCCGGAATGACGTGCAGGCTACTCGCCCGTCCGGCCCGGTGTCCCGATCTTCCTCGCACCACAGCCTTTCGGCGGAACCTCCGCATGCATACCAGCCCGTTCCCGTCGGCCCGGTCCCCGCGCCGCACCGCCCTTCCCCCACGGCTCCGCCAGACGGCATGCCGTACCCCGCTCCGCCGCCTGGCCTTCGTGCTGGCGGCGCTGGCCCTTTTGCTGTGCCTGTCGCCCTGCCTGACAACGGCACCCCGGCCCGGTTTCTTCCTGTCTGGCCCCTTCCTGTCTGGCGGCCCCGCGTCCGCCTGGGCCCAGACCTCTCAATCCCCGCAGTCCCCGGACACCGCCGCATCCGCCACCGGCGCCGCCGGTTCGCTGGGCGCGCAGGAAGGCGCGCGCAAGAACGTGCTGTACCTGAACTCGTACCACAACGGGTACGCCTGGTCCGACCACATCCAGGAGGGCATCCGCCAGACGCTGGCCGAAAGCCCGTACAGCATCGTGTTCCAGGTGGAGTACATGGACTCCAAGAAGTTCCACTACCAGGACACGGTTTCCACCCTGTACGCCCTGTACCGCGACAAGTTCCGCAACAAGAAGTTCGACATCATCATCGCCTCGGACAACGTGGCGGTGGATTTCCTGCTCCAGTTCGGCGAAGAACTGTTCCCCGGCGTGCCCATCGTGTTCTGCGGGCTCAACGACGTGCAGCCCGAAACCCTGCGCGCCACCGGGCGCGAGATCACCGGGGTGCTCGAAAACTACGACGTGGTCTACAACATAGAGCTGGCCCTGCGCCTGAACCCGCAGTTGCGGCGCATGGTGATCATCGGCGACGACTCGGTCACCGGCGCGGCCATCCGCAACCAGGTGCTGGCCCAGCTGGGGCCGTTCAAGGACCGCCTGGTGGTGGAGGAATGGAGCGAATACAGCCTGGAGCAGATGCTGGACTGGGTGCGCGACCAGACCCCGGACACCTTCTTCTATTTCGTGCCCATCTACCGCGACATCGACGGCCAGTTCTACTCGGCCGAAGAACTGCTGGAAAAGGTGCACGCCGCCTCGCGCGCGCCGCTGTACAGCAACTGGGCCTTCCTGCTGGGGCACGGCATCGTGGGCGGCAAGCTCATCTCCGGGGTGCGCCACGGCGAAATGGCCGCGCGCATGGCCATGCAGGTGCTGAGCGGCATCCGCGCCTCGTCCATTCCCATCGTGGACCAGGCCGACCAGGCCTTCATGTTCGACAACAACGAGTTGCAGCGGCTGTTCATCAGCCCCTCGCAACTGCCGCCCGACCGCATCATCATCAACGAGCCCAGCCGGTTCTACGAACTGAACAAGCAGGTCTTCTGGACCATCATCGTCAGCATGGTCATCCTGTCCGTGACCCTGGTGCTGCTGGTCATGAACATCCTGGAAAAGCGACGCGTCGAAGGCAAGATCAAGGACCAGCTGTCGTTCCTGCGCTCGCTGATGGACACCATACCCATCCCCATCTACAGCAAGGACGCCGACGGCCGGGTGCGCGAATGCAACGTGGCCTTCGAACGGTTCTTCGGCGTGGACCGCGAGGCGCTGCTGGGCCGCTACGAATGGCAGGCCGGGCCGGAAGGCGTGGCCATGCTGCGCGACGCCTCGGACACCAGCCTGATGCACGAGCCGGGCGTGGCCAGCTATGAAACCACCCTGCCCGGCCCCGAGGGTTCGCCCCATTCCATCATCATGCACAAGGCCACCTACCGCAATTCCAGGGGGGCGGTGGCGGGCCTGGTGGGCGTGGTCTTCGACTACACCGACCGCAAGAAGGCCGAGGACCTGCTGCGCGCCGCCGAGGAAAAGTACCGCTCGCTGTTCGAAAGCTCGCCGCTGGGCATCTTCCGCGTCACCCCGGACGGCGGCTACCTGGACGCCAACCCGGCCATGGCGCGCATGTCGGGCTACGCCTCGCCGGCCCTGCTGCTGGCGTCGGGCGCGGGCACCTTCGCCCGGCTGCACGGGGCGCCGGACATGCTCGGCACCGGGCCGGGCACGGGACAGGACACGGTGATCTCGTTCGATTCCAGCGTGGACCGGCCCGGCGGCGACACCGTGACCATGCACCTGACCATGCGCCCCCTGCGCGACGAGGCGGGCAAGGTCCGCCACATCGAGGGCTACGCGGAAGACATCACCCAGCGCAAGGCCGCCGAGCGGGCCCTTTCCGCCTCGCAACGCATGTTGCAGCTGGTGCTCGATAACATCCCCCAGTTCGTCTACTGGAAGGACCGCGACCTGAAATACATGGGCGCCAACAAGTCCTTCCTCGGCTTCGTGGGGCTGGACAACGCCGAGGCGCTGCTGGGCCGCACCGACGAAGAGGTGCTGCCCTCCACCGAGGACGCCGCCCGCGTGCACGGCGACGACAAGGAGGTGGTGCGCTCCGGCCAGCCGCGCTACCAGACCAAGATCACCATCACCTCGCCCGGCGGCGAGGCGGTGTGGCTGGAAACCAACCGCGTGCCCCTGCTGAGCGACCGTGGCGGGCAGAAGGAAGGCGACGGCGGCGACGTGGTGGGCCTTTTGACCACCGCGGAAGACGTCACCCAGCGCATCCGGCTGGAACGCCAGCTGCTCCAGTCGCAGAAGATGGAGGCCATCGGCACGCTGGCGGGCGGCATCTCGCACGATTTCAACAACATCCTGACGTCGATCATCAATTCCATCGAGCTGGCCATCAGCGACATCGCGGCGGATTCGCTGACCTGCAACGACCTGATGCGCGCCCTGAAGGCCGCCCAGCGCGGCAGCCGCCTGGTCAAGCAGATCCTGACCTTCAGCCGCCCCTCGGTGGAAGGCTTCGTCATCACCGACATCAACGAGGTGCTCACCGAGGCGCTGGTGCTCATCAAGGCCTCGCTGCCCCGCAACATCGAGATCCGCAAGGCCATTCCGCCGCGCCCGTCCATCACCCGGGCGGACCCCACCCAGATCCACCAGGTGCTCATGAACCTGTGCACCAACTCGTTCCAGGCCCTGCGCGACACGGGCGGCGTGCTGGAGGTGAACCTGGAGCAGGAGATGCTGTCCGACGAACGCGCCCTGGAACTGGGCATGGAACCGGGCTGCGCCCTGCGCCTGACCGTGGCCGACGACGGCCCCGGCATTGCGCCGGAAATCGTGGACAAGATCTTCGACCCGTTCTTCACCACCAAGGGCAAAACCGAAGGCACCGGCCTCGGCCTCGCCGTGGTGCACGGCATCATCAAGGGCCACCGGGGCGCGGTGCGCGTTGCCAGCGTGCCGTGGCGGCGCACGGAATTCGAGATCTACCTGCCCATGCACGCGCAGGACGCCTGCCTCATCGACCCGGCCCTGCTGGCCCCGGAAACGGGCAGCGAACGCATCCTGTTCGTGGAGGACGACGACGACCAGTTGCACACCATTCCCCGGGTGCTCGAGAGCCTCGGCTACACCGTGCGGCCCTTCAAGAACCCGCTGCTGGCGCTGGCCGCCGTGCGCGAACACCCCGCCTCGTTCGACCTCGTCATCACCGACTTCGACATGCCCGAGGCAAACGGCCTTGAGCTTGCCCGCAAAATGGGCGATATTGCGCCGAACATGCCGATAATCCTCGTTTCGGGCCGCGAAGTGGCGGCCGAAGGGGCGGCCGTCGCCGGAAACATCAAGGCCATGGTCCACAAGCCGTACAACCGGAACATCCTGGCCGACGCCATCCGCCGGGTGTTCGCCCGGCTGGGGAGCTAGCAAGCGTGCCCACCATCCTCGTCATCGACGACGACGTCCAGGTCTGCGAGACCATCGCCAGCCTGCTGGCCCGCCTGCGCTACGCCTGCGAAACGGCCCACACGCTGGAGGAAGGGCTGCGCAAGCTGGAAACCACCGACGTGGACGTGGTGTTCCTGGACGTGCGCCTGCCCGACGGCAACGGGCTGGACGCGCTGCCGCGCATCCGGCTTTCCCCGTCGCGGCCCGAGGTCATCATCCTGACCGGCGAGGGCGACCCCGACGGCGCGGAACTGGCCATCCAGGGCGGCGTATGGGACTACCTGGTCAAGCCTTCGCCCATCAAGCAGACCACCCTCACCCTGCACCGCGCCCTGCAGTACCGCGAGGAAAAGCTGGCGCGCGGCGATGCCGCCGCCGTGGCGCTGGACCTGGACGGCGTGGTGGGCACCAGCCCCTCCATGCGCCAGTGTTTCGACCTGGTGGCGCACGCCGCCTCGTCCGACGCCAACGTGCTGGTCACCGGCGAAACGGGCACCGGCAAGGAACTTTTCGCCCGCACCATCCACCGCAACAGCACCCGCCGCGCGGGCAACTTCGTGGTGGTGGACTGTGCCGCGCTGACCGAAAGCCTGGTGGAGTCGACCCTGTTCGGCCACCGCAAGGGGGCCTTCACCAGCGCCCTCACCGACCGCGACGGCCTGGTCAAGCTGGCCGACGGCGGCACCCTGTTCCTGGACGAGGTGGGCGAAATGCCCCTGTCCATCCAGCGTTCGTTCCTGCGCTTCCTGCAGGAACGCACCTTCCGCCCGGTGGGCGGCACCCAGGAAATCAAGAGCGACTTCCGGCTCATCTCCGCCACCAACCGCGACCTGGACGCCATGGTGGAACGCGGCGAATTCCGCAAGGACCTGCTGTTCCGGCTGAAGACCGTACACGTGGAGCTGCCCCCGCTGCGCAGCCGCCCGGAAGACCTGAAGCCCCTGGCCATCTACCACGTGAACCGGCTGTGCGAGCAGTACGGGGTGCCCCACAAGGGCTTTTCGCCCGACTTCTTCCAGCAGCTGGCCCAGTACGACTGGCCGGGCAACGTGCGCGAGCTGTACAACGTGCTGGAGCGCTCGTTCGTCATCTCCGGGCTTGAAAGCGTGCTCTACGCGCTGCACCTGCCCCAGGACGTCCGCATCAAGATCACCCGCGCCGCCATCGCCCGCCCCGCCACGGGCGAAGGTGGCATCGGCGGCGAATCCGCCACCAGCCCCTCCGCCGCCGACGGCAACGGCGACGGTTCCGGCGGCGCGCAGGACATGGTGCCGCCGGCCAAACGCGCCGACGGCCTGCATGGTCCGGACGCCGCCTTCACCAGCCCCTTGCCGCCGCTCAAGGGCTTCAAGCGTCTCATGGAGCGCAAGTACCTTGAAATCCTCATCGGCCAGGCCGGCGGGAACCTGCAGGAGATGCTGGACGTCTCCGGCCTGTCGCGCTCGCACTTCTATGCCCTGCTGAAAAAGAATAATATGTCGCTGTGAGCGGAGCGGAGTAACCTGCGGGTACATCCCCCCGACAGGTGTCCTACCTTTCGGACGCGGCCCCCATGCCCTTTCCGCCATCCGTTTTTTCGGACACGGGGCGCAGTCCGCCCCGACGAACCGTTTGACCATTCAATTCGGCGGCGTTAGGCTTCAGCGCTGCCATTCCACGGCCCCGCCTTTCCATGCGCCGCAACGCCCGCCGTCCGAATTATCGGACCACCCGCTGGCGTCAGTTTCATAAGATGAATCGATACTTCAACAATCCAAGGAGGATGCAGCCGACGCACCGACGTAACGGAACTGGCACACTTCTTGTTGTTGCGTAGAGGCCGTAGCCTGCCCGCCCGCCTTCAGGGTGCCGGTGCCGGGTCCGCCAGGGTCCGCCAGGGTCCGCCAGGGTCCACTAGATCCACAGGGACCCAAGGACCGCAAGATCCACAAGGACCGGGGCACCACCCGAAAAGGCCAGGCAGACGGGCACACGCCGCAACGCGACACCAACGGCCCGGCAACGGCAGCGAAACCGCGCCACAAGGGCCGGCATGACGAGGCACGATACCGGGTTCATGCCCACGGGCCATGCCCATTCCGGAGTCATGTCCCTTCCGGAGTCATGTCAAGGACCGCGCCGCAAGGCACGGCTGACCTTTCACCCCCGCTTCAAGGTTAGCAATCCCCAAGGAGAGATCAATGGCCAAGAAAATGAAGACCATGGATGGCAACACCGCTGCCGCGTACGTCGCCTACGCGCTCAGCGATACCTCTGCCATCTACCCCATCACCCCTTCTTCCAACATGGGTGAATCGGCGGACGAATGGGCCGCCCAGGGCAAGAAGAACCTTTTCGGGCAGACGGTTTCCGTCCGCCAGCTGCAGTCCGAAGCGGGCGCCGCGGGCGCCGTGCACGGCTCGCTGGCCGCTGGCGCGCTGACCTCCACCTTCACCGCCTCGCAGGGCCTCTTGCTGATGATCCCGAACATGTACAAGATCGCCGGTGAACTGCTTCCCGGCGTCTTCCATGTTTCGGCCCGCGCCCTGGCCTCGCACGCGCTGTCCATCTTCGGCGACCACCAGGACGTCATGGCCGCCCGCCAGACCGGTTTCGCCTTCCTGAACTCCAACTCGGTGCAGGAAGCCATGGACATGGCGCTGGTCGCCCACCTGGCCGCCATCGAGTCCAGCGTGCCGTTCTGTCACTTCTTCGACGGCTTCCGCACCTCGCACGAACTGCAGAAGATCGAAGTCATCGAATACGACGACATGAAGAAGCTGGTGAACTGGGAGAAGGTGGAAGCCTTCCGCCAGAACGCCATGAACCCCGAGCACCCGCACATCCGCGGCACCGCGCAGAACCCGGACATCTACTTCCAGGCGCGTGAAGCCTGCAACTCGTTCTACAACGCCGTGCCCGGCATCGTGGCGAACTACATGAAGAAGGTCGGCGAGATCACCGGCCGTCCCTACAAGCTGTTCGACTACGTGGGCCACCCCGAAGCCGAGCGCGTGATCATCGCCATGGGTTCCGCCTGCGAAACCATCGAGGAAGTGGTCAACTTCCTGAACGCCAAGGGCGAGCGCGTGGGCCTGGTCAAGGTGCGCCTGTACCGTCCGTTCTCCATCGACCACATGCTGTCGGTGCTGCCCGCCACCGCCGACACCATCACCGTGCTCGACCGCACCAAGGAAGCCGGCTCGCTGGGCGAACCGCTGTACCTCGACGTGTGTACCGCCTTCATGGAGCGCGGCGAAATGCCCAAGCTCCTCGCCGGTCGCTACGGCCTGGGTTCGAAGGAATTCACCCCGGCCATGGCCAAGGCCGTGTACGACAACATGAAGGTCGTCGGCCCCAAGAACCACTTCACCGTGGGCATCATCGACGACGTCACCGACACCTCGCTGGAAGTGATCGAAGGCGTGGACACCGTGCCCACCGGCACCGTGCAGTGCAAGTTCTTCGGCCTTGGCGCCGACGGCACCGTGGGCGCCAACAAGCAGGCCATCAAGATCATCGGCGACAACACCGGCATGTACGCCCAGGGCTACTTTGCCTACGACTCCAAGAAGTCGGGCGGCTTCACCGTGTCGCACCTGCGCTTCGGCAACAGCCCCATCCAGTCCACCTACCTGGTCAACAGCGCCGACTACATCGCCTGTCACAAGTCGGCCTACGTGCACCAGTACGACGTGCTCGACGGCATCAAGACCGGCGGCACCTTCGTGCTGAACTCGCACTGGAACAGCGTGGAAGACATGGAGAAGGAACTGCCCGCCTCCATGCTGCGCACCATCGCCCGCAAGAAGCTGAAGTTCTACAACGTGGATGCCGTGAAGGTGGCCACCGAAGTGGGCCTTGGCGGGCGCATCAACATGATCATGCAGACCGCGTTCTTCAAGCTGTCCAGCGTGATTCCCTTCGAGCAGGCCGTGGCGCTGCTGAAGGACTCCATCCACAAGGCTTACGGCAAGAAGGGCGAAAAGATCGTGGCCATGAACGTGGCCGCCGTCGACAAGGCCATCGAGGCCGTCACCGAGATCAAGTACCCCGAATCCTGGACCACCGCCGCCGACACCGCTGCCGTGGCCTCCTCGGACCCCGACTTCATCACCAACGTGGTGCGTCCCATCCTGGCCCAGCAGGGCGACAAGCTGCCGGTTTCGGCCTTCGAGCCCGACGGCCTGTTCCCGGTGGGCACCGCCGCCTTCGAAAAGCGCGGCGTGGCCATCAACGTGCCCGAATGGCTGTCCGAAAACTGCATCCAGTGCAACCAGTGCTCGTTCGTGTGCCCGCACGCGGCCATCCGCCCCATCCTGGCTTCCGATGAGGAACTGGCCGGCGCGCCCGCCTCGTTCGTGGCCATCGAAGCCAAGGGCAAGGAACTGAACGGCCTGAAGTACCGCATGCAGGTCTACGCCCAGGACTGCATGGGCTGCGGCTCGTGCGCCGACGTCTGCCCGGCCAAGAACAAGGCCCTGGTCATGAAGCCCATCGAAACCCAGATGGCCGACCAGGTCGCCAACCTTGCCTACGCCGACGCCAACATCGCCATCAAGGACACCCTGATGGCCCGCGACAGCCTGAAGGGCTCGCAGTTCCAGCAGCCGCTGATGGAATTCTCCGGCGCCTGCGCGGGCTGCGGTGAAACCCCGTACGTCAAGCTGCTTACCCAGATGTTCGGCGAACGCATGGTGGTGGCCAACGCCACCGGCTGCTCGTCCATCTGGGGCGCTTCCGCCCCCACCACGCCGTACACCACCAACAAGGACGGCCACGGCCCGGCCTGGGGCAACTCGCTGTTCGAAGACGCCGCCGAATTCGGCTACGGCATGGCCATGGCCTACAACCAGCGCCGCGGCAAGCTTGCCGACGTGGTGACCGAAGCCCTGGCCATGGACATCGACGCCGACCTGAAGGCCGCCCTGCAGGGCTGGCTGGACAGCAAGGACGACGCCGAAGGCTCCAGGAAGTACGGCGAAGAGATCCTTGGCCTGCTCGGCGGCGCGGACGACCATCCGCTGCTGGACGAGCTGTGGCACATGAGCGACCAGTTCACCAAGAAGTCCGTGTGGATCTTCGGCGGTGACGGCTGGGCCTACGACATCGGCTACGGCGGCGTGGACCACGTGCTGGCCAGCGGCGAGGACATCAACATCCTGGTCATGGACACCGAAGTGTACTCCAACACCGGCGGCCAGGCCTCCAAGGCCACCCCGCTGGGCTCCATCGCCAAGTTCGCCGCCTCGGGCAAGAAGACCGGCAAGAAGGACCTTGGCCGCATGGCCATGACCTACGGCTACGTCTACGTCGCCTGCGTCTCCATGGGCGCCAACAAGCAGCAGGTGCTGAAGGCCTTCAAGGAAGCCGAAGCCTACAAGGGCCCCTCGCTGATCATCGCCTACGCCCCCTGCATCAACCAGGGCCTGCGCAAGGGCATGGGCAAGTCCATGGAAGAAGCCAAGATGGCCGTGGAATCCGGCTACTGGCCCCTGTACCGCTTCAACCCCGAACTTGCCGACGAAGGCAAGAACCCGTTCGTGCTCGAATCGAAGGCGCCCAACGGCACCATGCAGGAATTCATGGCTGGTGAAACCCGTTACGCCGCCCTCGAGAAGATCGCTCCCGAAGAGTCCAAGCGCCTGCGCGCGGCCATCGAGAAGGAGTACAACGAACGCTATCTGCTGCTGAAGCAGATCTCCGAAGCGCCCGCCGTTACCGCCCCCGCCGGGGATCCGGTGACCGTGGGAAACGGGGATAGCGGCTTCTGCGCCGTCACCGAAACGCCGGAACATGCCCGGCGCAAGGGTGGCGATGCCTGCGACGATGGTCGGGCCGCTGAATAGACCTGTCTGATGAAAGCGCCGGAGGGGAGCCTCTCCCCTCCGGCCTTCGCATACTCCCAAACCGGCGGGTGCACTCCGGGGCGGGCGTCAAGATCCAAGAGGAGCACAGCGGCCCTGAGGCGCGGCGTGCCGCGCTTCCTGGCCGGTGTCGCGGATGTTCCGGCGACACGTGATCCCGCACCGGAAACCGCCGGCCCGCGACCCGTTCGCGGTGTCGTGGTACGGCGGCCGCTGCGGGGCGCATGCCCCATGTTTTCGACAGAGGAGTGGCTGAACGTACAGCCAGGACGGGAGCGGGAACACCTGCTCCACGGAAGTTTCCGCCGCCTCGCCCTTTCCCGGTGACGGAGGCGGAGCAACGCTTGACCCGGAGGACTATCCGCATGCCCAGTGCAGCCCTGATCAAGGAATTCGAAGCCGTCGTCGGCAAGGACAACGTGTTCACCAGCGAGGCCGACCGCCAGTCGTACTCCTACGATTCCGCCGTGCTCGAAGCCGTGGTGCCCGCCCTTGTGGTGCGCCCCACCTCCACCGAGCAGCTCGGCAAGGTCGTTCGCCTGTGCAACGAGAACGGCAACCCCATCACCGTTCGCGGCGCCGGCACCAACCTTTCGGGCGGCACCATCCCCGACCCGCGTGAAGGCATCGTCATCCTGACCAACAGCCTGAACCGCATCATCGAAATCAACGAAGAAGACCTGTACGCCGTGGTCGAACCCGGCGTGGTCACCGCCAAGTTCGCGGCCGAAGTGGCCAAGCGCGGCCTCTTCTACCCGCCGGATCCGGGTTCGCAGGCCGTTTCCACCCTTGGTGGCAACGTGGCCGAAAACGCCGGTGGCCTGCGCGGCCTGAAGTACGGCGTGACCAAGGACTACGTGATGGGGATCGAATTTTTCGACGTCAACGGCGGCCTGGTGAAGACCGGCTCGCGCACCGTCAAGTGCGTGACCGGCTACAACCTTGCCGGCCTGATGGTGGCGTCCGAAGGCACCCTTGGCGTGTTCAGCAACATCGTGCTCAAGCTGGTGCCGCCGCCGCAGGCCTCCAAGGCCATGATGGCCGTGTTCGACGACGTGAACAAGGCGTCGGAAGCGGTTGCCGGCATCATCGCCGCCCACGTGGTGCCCTGCACCCTGGAATTCATGGACCAGGCCACCATCCGCTACGTCGACGACTTCACCAAGGCCGGCCTGCCGCGCGACGCCCAGGCCATCCTGCTCATCGAAGTGGACGGCCACCCCGGCCAGGTGGCCGACGACGCCGAGAAGGTGGAAAAGGTGCTGAACAAGGTCGGCGCCACCGAAATCAAGGTGGCCAAGGACGCCGCCGAGAAGTTCAAGCTGTGGGAAGCCCGCCGCAACGCGCTGCCCGCCCTCGCCCGCGCCAAACCCACCACCGTGCTCGAAGACGCCACCGTGCCGCGTTCCAAGATTCCCGCCATGGTCAAGGCCATCAACGACATCGCGGCCAAGTACAACATCTCCATCGGCACCTTCGGCCACGCGGGCGACGGCAACCTGCACCCGACCATCCTGTGCGACCGCCGCGACAAGCAAGAGTTCGAGCGCGTGGAACACGCCGTGGACGAAATCTTCGACGTGGCCCTTTCGCTGCACGGCACCCTGTCCGGCGAACACGGCATCGGCATGGCCAAGTCCAAGTGGATGGAGAAGGAAACCTCCAAGGCCACCATCGAGTTCTCGCGCAACATGAAGCGCGCCATCGACCCCAAGTACATCCTGAATCCCGGCAAGATCATCGGAGCCTAACGCCATGGCAGACCTTACCAAACTCGCCAAGCTGCTTCAGGAGCTGGACGACCAGATGGTCGGCTGCATGAAGTGCGGCATGTGCCAGGCCGTCTGCCCCGTGTTTGCCGAGACCATGAAAGAGGCGGACGTGACGCGCGGCAAGATCGCGCTGCTCGAAAACCTGGCCAAGGAAATGATCCACGACGCGGCGGGCGTTCAGGAAAAGCTGAACAAGTGTCTGCTGTGCGGCTCGTGCGGGGCCAACTGCCCCTCGGGCGTCAAGGTCATGGACATCTTCCTGCGTGCCCGTGTCATCGTGAACACCTACATGGGGCTCTCGCCGGTCAAGAAGGCCATCCTGCGCGGCATGCTGACCAAGCCCGCCCTGTTCAACGCCCTGCTGGACATCGGCTCGAAGTTCCAGGGCATCTTCACCAGCAAGGTGGACGACCTGCTCGGCTCCTCCTGCTCCAAGGTGCTGTCGCCCGTCATCGGCGACCGCCACTTCGTGGGGCTGGCCAAGCAGTCGCTGCACAGCAAGATCAAGGCGCTGGACACCCCGGCGGGCAAGAGCGGCAAGCGCGTCGCCTTCTTCCCGGGCTGTCTTGGCGACAAGATGTTCGTCAGCGTGGCCGAAGCCTGCCTGAAGGTGTTCGAACACCACGGCGTGGGCGTGTACATGCCCGAAGGCCAGGCCTGCTGCGGCATCCCCGCCATCTCGTCGGGCGACCGCGTGGCCTACGACAAGCTGGTCAAGATCAACCTCGACCTGTTCTCCAAGGGCGGCTTCGACTACCTGGTGACCCCGTGCGCCACCTGCACCGCCACCATCAAGGAAATCTGGCCCAAGCTCATGGACGAGTATCCGGCGACCATGCGCGACCAGATCCGCGCCCTGCACGACAAGGTCATGGACGTAAACCAGTTCGTGGTGGACGTGCTGGGCGTTAAGCCCGAGGCCCCGGCCAAGGGCGGCGTGAAGGTGACCTTCCACGATTCCTGCCACATGAAGAAGTCGCTCGGCGTCACCTCGCAGCCGCGCGCCCTCATCGGCATGAACCCCAAGTACGAACTGGTGGAAATGGCCGAATGCGACCGCTGCTGCGGTTCGGGCGGCAGCTTCAACCTGTACCACTACGACCTGTCCAAGCAGATCGGCGAGCGCAAGCGCGACAACATCCTGGCCACCGGCGCCCAGGTGGTGTCCACGGGCTGCCCCGCCTGCATGCTGCAGATCACCGACATGCTCTCGCAGCATGGGGCCAAGGTGGCGGTGAAGCACTCCATCGAACTGTACGCGGATTCGCTGCGCTAGAACCAACATCCGGGGCACGGCCTGCCGTGCCCCGGATTATATGCTTGAGGGTCGGGCGTGCATGCCGCGCCGCGCGCCTGGCAAGATGACGACCACGGCGCTGCGCGCGATGGGCTGGCAAGATGACGACCACGGCGCTACGCGCGATGGTCTGGTGCATGACGACCACGGCGCTACGCGCGATGGTCTGGCAAGATGACGACCACGGCGCTACGCGCGATGGGCTGGTGCATGACGAACGGGCGCGGCTTGATGCGCCCGAGGGTTATAGAGTTATCGAACGGGCGCGCACGCCGCGCCGCGCTCTGGTATCATTCCCCGGCGGGGGGCCGAACGGCGGCCCCCCGTCAGGGGATTTCGGACCCGCGGAATGTTCCGCGGGCCGTTTGGCTCACCGGGCCAGGCCCGGAAACACCGGCGGCCGTGCCGCCGATGTGGATCCACGGACGCCTCGCCGCGCCCGCCAGTGGCACGCAAGGAGATATGCATGGCCAACAATCTGTACATCACCGCGACGGAATCGAAGAGCGGCAAGTCCGCCGTGGTGCTCGGCATGATGCAGCTATTGCTGCGCGACATCCGCAAGGTCGCCTTCTTCCGCCCCATCATCAACCGGCCGGTCACGGAAGCGGTGGACCACGACACCAACCTCATCCTGACCCACTTCAACCTCGACGTGCCCGTGGCCGACACCTACGCCTACTCGCTGCAGGACGCCCGGGAGCTGATCAACAACGGTCAGCACGCCTCGCTGCTTGAAAACATCCTGAAGAAGTACAAGCAGCTGGAAGACAGCTACGACTTCGTGCTCTGCGAGGGCACCGACTTTCTGGGCAAGGATGCCGCCTTCGAGTTCGACCTGAACGCCGACATCGCCGCCAACCTCGGCTGCCCCGTGATGGTGGTGGCCAACGGCCAGCAGAAGACCGCCCACGAAATCATCGCCTCCACCCAGCTGACCATCGACCTGCTGGACGAGAAGGGGCTGGACATCGTGGCCGCCGTCATCAACCGCGCCTCGGTCACCGACACCGAGCGCGACGAGGTGATCAGCAGCCTGGAGTGCAAGGTCAACTGCTCCAACCCCCTGGCCGTGTACGTGGTGCCCGAGGAACCCACCCTGGGCAAGCCCACCATGGGCGACGTGAAGAAGTGGCTGAACGCGCAGGTGCTGTACGGCCACGGCCGCATGGACACCCTGGTGGACGACTACGTCATCGCCGCCATGCAGATCGGCAACTTCCTCGACTACGTCACCCCCGGGTGCCTGGTGATCACCCCCGGCGATCGTTCGGACATCATCCTCACCGGCCTTGCCACCCGCCTTTCCGGCGCCTACCCCGACATTTCCGGCATGCTGCTGACCGGCGGCATCCAGCCCGCGCCCAACGTGCACCGCCTCATCGAAGGCTGGACCGGGGTGCCCATTCCCATCCTGTCGGTAAAGGACCACACCTACAAGACCATCCAGACCCTGAACGAACTGTACGGCAAGATCGAGCCGGACAACGAGCGCAAGATCAACACCGCCCTCGGCCTGTTCGAGCGCTGCGTGGACAGCCAGGAGCTGGGCCGTCGCCTGATCAACCGCAAGTCTTCCCGCATCACCCCCATGATGTTCGAGTTCAACCTGATCGAGCGCGCCAAGCAGAACCGCATGCGCATCGTGCTGCCCGAAGGGGTGGAGGAACGCATCCTGCGCGCCGCCGACATCCTGGCCCGGCGCGAGGTTGCCGACATCATCCTGCTGGGCGACGCCGACAAGGTGGGCGCCAAGGTCAGCGAACTGGGCATCGACCTGGACGGCGTGCAGATCATCCAGCCCAACCTGTCGCCCAAGTTCGAGGAATACGCCCAGGCCTACTTCGAACTGCGCAAGCACAAGGGCGTCAGCATCGAGCGTGCCCGCGACACCATGAACGACGTCACCTACTTCGGCACCATGATGGTGTACAAGGGCGACGCCGAGGGCATGGTCTCCGGCTCCATCAACACCACGGCGCACACCATCCGCCCGGCGTTCGAGTTCATCAAGACCAAGCCCGGCTTTTCCATCGTGTCCAGCGTGTTCCTGATGTGCCTGAAGGACCGCGTGCTGGCCTTCGGCGACTGCGCGGTGAACCCCAACCCCACGGCGGAACAGCTGGCGGAAATCGCCATCAACTCGGCCCACACCGCGCGCATCTTCGGCATCGAACCGCGCGTGGCCATGCTGTCGTACTCCACCGGCTCGTCCGGCAAGGGCGCGGACGTGGAAAAGGTCATCGAGGCCACCCGCATCGCCAAGGAACGCGCGCCGGAACTCTTGCTGGAAGGTCCGCTGCAGTACGACGCCGCCATCGACATGGACGTGGCGCGCACCAAGCTGCCCGGCAGCCAGGTGGCCGGCCAGGCCACGGTGTTCATCTTCCCCGACCTGAACACCGGCAACAATACCTACAAGGCCGTCCAGCGCGCCGCCGGGGCCGTGGCCATCGGCCCGGTGCTGCAGGGCCTGAACAAGCCCGTCAACGACCTGTCGCGCGGCTGCACGGTGCCCGACATCGTGAACACCGTGGCCATCACCGCCATTCAGGCGCAGGCTGAGAAGGGCCTCATCTAGTTTGATTCAGGGGGCTGTCTCCAATTGGAAACAGGCCCTTAACGCCCTCCGCGCCGCGGGGCACAACCACGCCGCGCGGCCTTCACACCGGCAACCACGGCCGGGGGGCAAGCCAACACGCCCCCGGCACCCGCCCCTCCGGGCCGCCCACACGGCCCGGAGGGCCACACCCCGAAAGGAAACGACCCGCATGAACGTACTCGTCATCAACTCCGGCAGCTCGTCCATCAAGTACCAGCTCATCGACATGACCACCGAGAAGTCCCTGTGCTCCGGTCTTGTCGAGCGCATCGGCGAAGGCATGGGCAAACTGACCCACAAGATCAAGCCCGACACCGACGCCGAGGAAAAGATCGTCCTCGAACAGGCGTTCGCCAATCATGTCGAAGGCATGAAGAAAGTCGTGGACCTGATCACCGATGCCGAGAAGGGCGTCATCGCCGACAAGGGCGAAATCTACGCCGTGGGTCACCGCGTGCTGCTCGGCGGCGAAGAGATCAAGCAGTCCGTCCAGATCGACGAATGGGCCAAGGGCATCATCCGCGACTACATTCCGCTGGGACCGCTGCACAACCCCGCCAACCTCGCGGGCATCGAAGTGGCCGAAGAACTCTTCCCGCACGCGCCGTCCGTGGGCGTGTTCGACACCGAGTTCCACCAGACCATGCCCAAGAAGGCGTACCTGTACCCGCTGCCCTACGACCTGTACAAGACGCTGCGCATCCGCCGCTACGGCTTCCACGGCACCTCGCACCGCTACATCACCAAGAAGACGGCGCAGTTCCTGGACAAGCCCCTGGACCAGCTGAACATCATCACCTGCCACCTCGGCAACGGGTGCTCCATGGCCGCCGTGAAGAACGGCCAGTGCGTGGACACCACCATGGGCATCACCCCGCTGGAAGGCCTGATGATGGGCACCCGCTGCGGCGACATCGACCCCGCCCTAGTCCCCTTCCTGATGGAAAAGAAGGGCTGGTCCGGCGCCGAGATCGACAACGTGATGAACAAGCAGAGCGGCCTGAAGGGCATCTGCGGCATGAACGACATGCGCGACATCCACGCCGCCCGTGAAAAGGGCGACGAGATGGCCGAACTGGCCTTCCAGATGTTCGTCTACCGCATCCGCAAGTACATCGGCTCGTTCGCCGTGGTGGTGGGCAAGCTGGACGCCATCGTGTTCACCGCCGGCATCGGCGAGAACGACGACTTCCTGCGCGCCGCGGTGTGCAAGGACATGGACATCCTGGGCATCGACATCGACGAGACGGTCAACGCCAAGCGTTCGGGCCAGGCGCGCCACATCGGCAAGCCCGGCCAGCGCGTGCCCGTGCTGGTGGTGCCCACCAACGAGGAACTGGAAATCGCCCAGACCACGGTTGCCGTGCTGAACGGCAAGAACTAGGCCTGCCGCCGCCATGGGCCTTCTGCCCTCTGCCTTCGTCAGAACAGCTTTTTATTCCGGCTGAATACCACAAGAGTACGCTCTGCGGTCCTCATCCGTAAGGTTCGCTCCGCTCACCTAACGGCTGCGGCACGCCCTCCATAAAAAGCGGTTCTCCCTTGGCAGAGAACAAAAATCCTCATGGCGACAACAGGCCCTGATCGACAAGACTGCACACCCCGCCGCCCGGATCGGTTTCCGGACCGTGCGGCGGGGTTTCTCCGGGCCACGCCCGGAGAAAACGGGGGCACCGCCCGCGGCCACGGCCCAGGGCATCCCCCCATCCCACGGACCATCCCACGGCCTTGCGTACAACGGACATACGGACATGGTGGGCATCTACATCGGATCTACGGCGGCTCGGGCAGGCAAGAACCTTGTCTGCATGGCGCTTGGTCTTGCGCTGCGGCAGACCGGACGCAACGTTGGCTTCATGAAGCCTCTGGGAACGTTGCCCCGCACCGTGGACGAACAGACCGGCGACGAGGACGCCCTGCTGGTGCAGGAGGTGCTGGGGCTTTCCGCCCCGCCCGAAGTGCTCACCCCCGTGATCATGCCCGGCAACATCCGGGCGGCCGCCCTGTCGGGGGGCAACGCGCTGGAGCGCGTGGCCTCTGCCTACGGGGCGCTGTCGCGCGGGCACGACACCATGCTGGTGGGCGGTGCCGGCGCATTCCTGACCACCGGCAAGGCGCGCGGCGTGGACGGCCCTTCGGTCGTCCGGCGGCTCGATCTCAAGGTGCTGCTGGTGGAACGGTATGCCCACGGCATCGACTACGATGCCATCCTGTACGCAAAGGAACTGCTGGGAGACGCCCTTGCGGGCGTCCTGTACAACGACGTGCCCGAAAGCTACCTGCGCGACGCCGAAGAGGTGCTTGTCCCGTTCCTGGCGGAACGGGGCGTGCCCGTGCTCGGCATCGTGCCCAACGACCCGCTCCTCAACGCCATCAAGGTGTCGGAGCTGGCGCACCGCCTGGGCGGTCGCATGGTCTCGGGCACGGCGCGGGCCAGCCGCATCGTGGATGGGTTCCTCATCGGCACCATGCAGGTGGAGAACTTCATGGCGCACTTTCGGCGGCACGCCAACTGCGCAACCATCGTGGGAGGAGACCGGACGGACCTGCAACTCGTCGCACTGGAGGGGCAGTGCCCTTGCCTGGTCCTGACCGGAAACATCCCCCCCGATGAGATCATACGCGCCAGGTCAGAGGCGCTGGGGGTTCCGGTGGTCGTGGTCCGCGAGGACACGTACACCGTGGCCCGGAAGATGGAAGAGATCCTGAACAGCCAGAAGCTGCGCGAACTGGTCAAGATACGCCGCGGGGCCGACCTCGTGGCGCATGCCCTGGACCTTGCGCGGCTGACGGCGCAACTCGGCATCCAGTAGGGCATTTCGACATGGGAGAAATGCCCTGGCGGCGCGCATGCGCCGTCCGCCCCGCAGGCGCGGGCGAAACCGCGTTTCGCCGTCATGCGCCGAAGGGCGCGTTGCACAGTAAATCCGTTTCAAAGGGAGAGTACTGATGAGTGCTACCAATGACCTTGCCCGGCTCATGCGTGAGAAAGCCGAGGCGGTCGGCGCCACCGTGGTGGAACTGAAGGACCTGAAAGAGGCCTTCGCCTACGCCCTCGACGTCTGTGACAAGAAGGAAGCCTGCCAGCTGCTGGTTTCCGGCTGCGAGGAAAAGCTTTCGGACAAGGCCGAGGCCCTGTGCGAAACCAAGCAGGAAAAGATCGTCGCCGCACCCAACCTTTCCGACGACGAATACGCCGTCTTCTCGGCCCTGTGCGCCGAGCGCGGGATCACGTGCATCCGTGAAGGCATGCGCGCCCATCTCGCGGGCATCGACATCGGCGTGGCCCATGCCGACATGGCCATCGCCGAAACCGGCACCTGCGTCATCGACTCCACCAGCGAGGAACTGCGCCTGTCCTCCATGATCAGCGAGATCCACATGGCGATCCTGCCCAAGTCGCGCATCAAGGCCACGGCCTTCGACGCCGAGCGGGACGTCAACGCGCTGATCAACACCGGCACGCCGCGTTACACCGCGTTCGTCACCGGGCCCAGCCGTACCGCCGACATCGAGCGCGTGCTGGCCATCGGCGTGCACGGTCCGCTGGAACTGCACATCCTGATGCTGGAGGACTAGTCTGATGCAAACCGCCAAGACCCTGAAAGAATACCGCAAGGAACTGCGCGAATCCCTCGACAACGAGTTTCTGCGCGAGGCCATGGACAAGTTCGCCACGGCCTACCCCGTGGGCCGCGCCAACGCCTTCCGCGGGCTGGACGAAAAGGCCATGATCGCCGAAGTGGCCGCCGCCAAGGACGCCGCTGCCCGCAACATGGACGCCCTGTACGCCCAGTTCAAGGCAGAGGCCGAAAAGCGCGGCGTCAAGGTGCACATGGCCAAGGATGCCGCCGAGGCCAACGAGATCATCGCGCGCATCGCCAAGAACTCGAACTGCAAGAAGATCGTCAAGTCCAAGTCCATGACGGCGGAAGAAACGCTGCTCAACCACCGCCTGGAGGACGACGGCCTTGAAGTGATCGAGACCGACCTTGGCGAATGGATCATCCAGCTGCGCCACGAAGGGCCGACCCACATGGTCATGCCCGCCATCCACCTTTCGCGCTACCAGGTGGCCGACCTCTTCTCCGAGGTGACCAAGCAGAAGCAGGAAGTGGACATCCAGCGCCTGGTCAAGGTGGCCCGCCGCGAACTGCGCCAGCACTTCGCCACCGCCGACATGGGCATCTCGGGCGCCAACTTCGCCATCGCGGAATCGGGCACCATCGGCCTGGTCACCAACGAAGGCAACGCGCGCCTCGTCACCACGCTGCCCCGCGTGCACGTGGCCCTGTGCGGCCTGGACAAGCTGACCCCCAGCCTGAACGACGCCCTGAAGTCGCTGCGCGTGCTGCCCCGCAACGCCACCGGCCAGGCCATCACCTCGTACGTCACCTGGATCACCGGTGCCAACGAGTGCAAGGCCGCTGCCGACGAAAAGAAGGAAATGCACATCGTGTTCCTGGACAACGGCCGCCGCGCCCTGGCCCAGGACCCGCTGTTCTCGCAGGTGATGCGCTGCGTGCGCTGCGGCGCGTGCGCCAACGTGTGCCCGGTGTACCGCCTGGTGGGCGGCCACAAGATGGGCCACATCTACATCGGCGCCATCGGCCTCATCCTCACCTACTTCTTCCACGGCAAGGACAAGGCCCGCAACCTGGTGCAGAACTGCATCAACTGCGAATCGTGCAAGAGCATCTGCGCGGGTGGCATCGACCTGCCCCGCCTGATCAAGGAAATCCGTGCCCGCCTCAGCGAAGAGGACGGCGCCCCCGTGGAAGCCACCCTGCTCGGCAAGGTGCTGAAGAACCGCAAGCTGTTCCACACCCTGCTGCGCTTCGGCAAGTACGCCCAGAAGCCGGTTACCGGCGGCACCCCGTATCTGCGCCATCTGCCGCAGATATTCATGAAGGACCACGGGTTCCGCGCGCTGCCCGCCATCGCGGACAAGGCCTTCCGCGACGAATGGGAAACCATCCGTCCCCGCGTCAGCAACGCCAAGCTGCGCGTGGCCCTGTTCTCCGGCTGCGTGCAGGACTTCGTCTACCCCGAGCAGATGAAGGCCGCCGTCAAGGTGCTGGCCTCGCGCGGGGTGGAGATGGACTTCCCCATGGACCAGAGCTGCTGCGGCCTGCCCGTGCAGATGATGGCCGAACGCCAGGCCACCATCGACGTGGCGCGCCAGAACGTCATGGCGTTCGACGCGGCCAAGTACGACTACATCCTCACCCTGTGCGCCTCGTGCGCCTCGCACCTGAAGGAAGGCTACCCCAACATCCTGGCGGGGCAGGCCGACATGACGGGCAAGGTGAAGCTGTTCGCCTCCAAGGTCATCGACTTCAGCTCCTTCGTCCATGACGTGCTCGGCATGACCGCCGACGACTTCAAGGGCAAGGGCGAGAAGGTGGCCTACCATTCCTCGTGCCACCTGTGCCGTGGCCTTGGCGTGGTGGAACAGCCCCGCGCGCTCATCGCCTCTTCCGGCTCGGAATACTGCCCGGCCCAGGAAGAAGCGGTGTGCTGCGGCTTTGGCGGCACCTTCTCCATGAAGTTCCCGGAACTGTCCAAGGAACTGCTGGACAAGAAGCTGAACAACGCCGAAGCCACCGGCGCCACCCGCATGGTGGCCGACTGCCCCGGCTGCATCATGCAGATTCGCGGCGGCGCCGAAAAGCGCGGCAGCCGCATGAAGGTCGGCCACATCGCCGAACTTCTGGCGGAAAACCTGAAGTAAGCGTGATTTCCGCCGACAGGTGACATAAGGGGGGCCGTTCCCGCATTTGCGGGGGCGGCCCTTTGCGTTCCGAACACCCCGACAAGGCAGCCGCGTTTACCGGGCAAATTCGCTAACACCCTTTGCAAGAGTATCACATCCGTATAGTATTGTTCCAAACCAGTATCCGGGAGCTGGTCCGCGGCAGGCACACCGACGGCAGGCGACTCGTGCGAACACTCAAGGGGGATCGCATGTTCAGGAATTTCTCCATCGGCGCGCGCGTCATCGCGCTGCTCGTCTTCATGGTGCTGTTCGTCACCGGCGTGGTGGGCGGCTTCGTGGCCACCATCGACACGGTGAAGGACCACGGCGTCACCGAGACCCAGCAGGTGATGCTGGAAGAGGAAAAGGCCAAGTTGCAGGTGGCCACCCACTCCGTGGCCCTGGCCCTGGGCCAGTTGCTGGCCGACGTGCCCGCCGGGCCGGGCGAGGCGGCCCGTATCGAAATGGTGCGCAAGGCCATCGACACCATCCGCTTCGAAAAGGACCAGTCCGGGTACTACTTCGTCTACCAGGGCACCACCAACGTGGCCCTGCCCCCCAACAAGAGCGTGCAGGGCAAGGACCTGTCCGAGAACAAGGACAAGAACGGGGTCTACTTCGTACGCGAACTGGCGCAGCGCGCGTCATCCGGAGGGGGGTTCGTCGAGTACATCTTCCCGAAGCCGGGCAAGGGCGACCAGCCCAAGCTGGCCTATTCCGAAATGATTCCCGGCACCAGGTTCTGGATCGGCACCGGGGTGTACATCGACAACATCGACGAGGCCAAGGCCGCCATCAACGCCAACCTCGAAGGGCTGTCCAACAAGGCCCTGACCTGGCAGCTTTCGGTCATGACGGCGATCCTGCTTCTGGTCGTCATACCCGTGTGTATCATGCTCATCGCGTCCATCGTGCGTCCGTTGCGTGAAGCCACGGCGGCGGCCCAGGCCGTGGCCGAAGGCAACCTGGAGATACGCATAGAGGCCAAGGGCCGCGACGAGGTATCCGCCCTGCAGGCCGCGCTGAACACCATGGTCACCACGCTCAAGAACAACATCGCCGACATCACCGAAAAGCAGCGCGAGGCGGGCCGCCAGGCCGACGCCGCGCGCGCGTCCGCCCAGCAGGCGGAAGAGGCCATGGCCAAGGCCGCAGTAGCCACCAAGGAAGGCATCCTTACCGCCGCCGAACGGCTGGAAGGCGTGGTGCGCGTCATCGACCACGCGGCGGACGACATCTCGCGCCGGTCCGAGGAAATCAGCCGGGGCACCGACACCCAGATGGCCCGCATCAACGAGACGGCCACGGCCATGGAAGAAATGAACGCCACCGTGCTGGAAGTGGCGCGCAACGCAGGGCGCGCCGCCGACCAGACCGAGGCTTCGCGCACCAAGGCCGACGAGGGCTCGGGCATGGTCGGCCAGACCGTGAAGGCCATGCAGGACCTGAAGAACCTGGCCAGCAACCTCAAGGACAACATGCACCGCCTGGGGCAGCAGTCCGAGGCCATCGGCCACGTGATGAACGTGATCAACGACATCGCCGACCAGACCAACCTGCTGGCGCTGAACGCCGCCATCGAGGCCGCCCGCGCCGGCGACGCCGGGCGCGGCTTCGCCGTCGTCGCCGACGAAGTGCGCAAGCTGGCCGAAAAGACCATGGGCGCCACCAAGGAAGTGGGCGATTCCATCAAGGCCATCCAGGACCTGGCCCGCACCAACGTCACGGGCATGGACGACGCGGTCAACGCCATCGACGGCGCGGCGCGCCTTTCCAGCAGTTCGGGCGAGTTGTTGCAGCAGATCGTGACCATGGCCCACGACGCCGCCGGTCAGGTGCAGGCCATCGCCACGGCGGCGGAGGAACAGTCCGCCGCCAGCGAACAGATCACCCGCTCGGTGGAGGAAATCGACCGCATCGCCCGCGAAAACGGCACGCTGGTCAACGCCACCAACACCGACCTGCGCAACCTGGCCGACCAGGCCGCCGAACTGCGCCGCCTGATCGAGGGCATGAAGAAGGAAGCCGCGTAACCGCTCGGCATTCCACGACCCATGCCCATGTAAAGACATCACGGGCCGGAGGGGGCACCTTCCGGCCCGTTCGCCTTTGCCTCGCGCATCCGCGCACCCGGCGTACATGGCGCACCCGGCGCCGGCATGTCCCGCCCGACGGCAATGCCACGGTGAAAGGCGCCCTGCCGCCGGGGGACTGACAACGCGCCATCGGTAATGCTATGCTGATGCAGACCCACGCATGCATCCACAGCCGTGTCCCGGCCCGACGCCATGCACCGGCTGGCCGGTGCCCTCACGCCAGCCGCCGCACAGCTACCGGAGCAATCCCCGGAGTTCCCATGACCGACAGCGCCTCCAGGTCGGAACAACCTGCCGCATCCCCCACGGCCACTCCCGCTTCCGCCCCGCCACCGTCAGGGTATCCGCCCGCCTCGTGGCGGCCCGTGCAGCCCGCCGACCTTGCCGGGCTGCTGCAACCCTATGGCGACCCCACCCGGCCGGTGCGCCCCGGCGATGCCGTGGGCCGGGTGCTGGACGGCACGGCCTTTGCCGCCCTGGGCGACACCCGCGCGCCCCTTGGCATCGACCTGGTCACCGGCGAGTTGATGGCCCGCGAACTGGGGGTGCTGGAGCGCGTGGAGCGGGTCGTTGCGGCGGCATCCGGAAATCCCGCGGCTGCGCCCGGCGCCCCGGTCACTACAGTCACTACAGTCACCCCAGTCACCCCAGTCACCACGGTCACGACGCACACCCTCACCCTGCGCCCGCTGCTCTCCGCAAGCCCGGACGGGCTGGCCGTGCTGGCCGACGTGCACGCCACCGACCATCGCAACCGCCCCCTGGGTCCGGACGCCTATCTGGCGGCGGCCACGCGCCTTGGCATCAGCCCCGCGCCGGACGCCCCCCCGCTGGATGCCGCCGCCTTGCAGGTCGCCCTGCATGATGCCGCCCGGCTGGGGCCCCGCACCGGGGTGGTGCTGGCCCACGGCACGCCCCCCGTGCACGGCGGCGACGCCTGGCTGGAATTTCTGGTCACCACCGACGCCACCTGCGTGCTGGAACAGGACGAGGGGCGGGTGGTCTGCTCCGACCGCTGGCCCCACTTCACCGTGGCCCCCGGCGAGCCGGTGGCCCGGCTGCACCCGCCCACTCCCGGCACGCCGGGCGTGGACGTGTTCGGCGCACATGTGGCCCAGCGCCCCGGCGCCCCGCTGCGCCTTGCGCCCGGCCCCGGCATCCGGGGGCAGGACGAGGACGGCGATTCGGTGCTGTTCGCGGCCACGGCCCCCGGGCTGGTGGACGTTACGCACGGCGCGGTGGCCGTCACCCCGCTGCGGGTCATCGACGGCGACGTGGACCTGACCACGGGCGACGTTTCCGTGCCCGACGGCTCGGCCTATGTGCGGGGTTCGGTGCGCAGCGGCGTGACCCTGACCGTGCGCCACCACGTGCTGGTGGAGGATGCGGTGGAAAACGCCAGGGTGCGCTGCGGCGGCGACCTGATGGTGCGCGGCGGCATCGTCATGGGCCGCGCCGGACGCGAGGCCGTGGGCAGCGTGACCGATGCGGTGGACGCGATGGACGCAGTGGACGCGACGGGCGCGGCGGGCGCCTCCACCGCCGGTCTGACGGACAAGCCCGGCCCTGCGAACCTGCCTGGCCCGACAGCCCCGACAGTCCCGCCGCCCCCGCCGGGCATGCGCGCCAGTGCCGTCGCACCGGCCAGCCCGTCGCGGCCGGCACCCGGTGCCGCGCCCCCGACTCCGGACCAACGCCCCGGCACGCCGTCCGGTGCGCCTTCCGTGACTCCCGCCGTGCCTCTTTCCGTAGTAGACGCGGGCATCGAGGCGGGCGGCAACGTGGTGTCCGCGCACGCCGCCTTCGCGCTGGTGACGGCGGGCGGCGACGTGGTGATCCCCTCCGGGGTCACCGGGTCGCGCATCACGGCGGGCGGACGGTTTCTGGCACCGGGGCGCGGCGTGGTCATCGGCAGCGTCATCCGCGCGGGCGGCGGCATCGACATCGGCGAGGCGGGATCGGTGGCGGAAGTGCCCACCCGGCTGATGGTGCAGCCGGACACCACGCACCTCAACGCCCTGCTGCGCGAGCGCGACGAACTGGCCGACCGCATGGCGCGCATATCGGCGGAACTGCCCCCCGGCCCGGACGTGGCCGTGCTGCTGCAAACGCCGGAGGAAGACCGCACCCTGGTCGAGGCGCTGATGCACATGCGCAGCCAGCTTGACGCCCGCCAGCGGGAACTGGGCGGCGAAATCGCCCTGGGCCGCAAACGCCACCACGCGGACCTGGCGACCAGCCCCATCATCATACGCCGCCGCACCCACGGCGGGGTGCGGGTGCAGTTTGGCGGGCGCGGGCACGACGCCATTCCCGCCGATACCGGGGTACAGTACGTCTGGCGGCCCGCCGCGCACCGGGTGGCGGTGGAGGCCGCCCCCGCCATGCCCACCGAACGGCTGTTCCCGCCGCTGCCCGCCCGCGACGCGGCAGACATCCCGAACGACGGCCCGGCGGACGCCGCCCCGCCCGCGTGACCTTGCGGCAGCCGCGCCGCCATACCGCCCACCGCCCCGCCCTTTCCGCCCCCACACGGAGCACCGCATGACCGAACGCATCCTGTTCGTGGACGACGAACCCAACATCCTCGATACCTTCCGGCGCAACCTGCGCCGCGCCTTCGACGTGGCCACGGCGGAAGGCCCGGAGCAGGGCCTGCTGGCGCTGGAGGGCAAGGGGCCGTTCGCCGTCGTGGTGTCCGACCTGCGCATGCCGGGCATGGACGGCATCACCTTTCTGGAGCACGTGCGCCAGCGCGCGCCCGACGCGGTGCGCATCATCCTTTCCGGCCACGGCGACTTCGCCACGGCCGTGGCCGCCGTCAACCGGGGGGCCGTGTTCCGCTTTCTGACCAAGCCCTGCCCGCCGGAAGAGCTGGTGGGCGTGCTGCGCGACGCGCTGCGCCAGTACCGGCTGGTGGTGGCCGAACGCGAACTGCTGCGCGGCACCCTGCGCGGCAGCGTGCAGGTGCTGACCGACGTGCTGGCGCTGGTGAACCCCGAGGCCTTCGGCCGCAGCGAGCGCATCCGCGACCTGGTGGTGAAGGTGGGCGCCCGGCTGGACGCCAAGCCCCTGTGGCAACTGGAACTTGCCGCCATGCTCTGCCAGCTGGGCTGCGTGGCCCTGCCGCCGGACACCCTGCGCAAGCGCCTTGCCGGAGAAGCCCTGAACGCCGAGGAACAGCAGATATGGGGGATGCATCCGGAAATCGCCGCCGGGCTGCTGGCCCACATCCCCCGGCTGGGCGAGGTGGCGTCCATGATCGGCGCGCAGCAGATGCCGCCGGGGCCGGACGTGCCGCTGGGCGCGCGGATATTGCGGGCGGCGCTGGATTACGACGTGGAGCTGCGGCGCGGCCTTGCCCCCGTGCAGGCGGTGGCCGCCCTGCGGGCCGTGCCGGAACGCTATGACCCCGCCGTGCTGGACGCGCTGGCCGCCGGGCTGGCCGCCGCATCGGACGTGCCCATGCGCGAGGTGCCCGTGGCGGCGCTGCGCCCCGGCATGGTGCTGGCGCGCGACCTGGCCAACGTGGAGGGCACCCCCCTGCTGCTGGCCGGGCAACGGGTGAGCGACGCCTCCATTACCCGGCTGCGCAACCTGTCCGACATCCTGAACGTAAACGGCAACGCGTGGGTGGTGGATGGTGCGCGCAAGGGGGCGGGGGCGTAGAAGGCTGTTGGCAACATCTGTTTTTGGACGCCTCCGGCGGCCAAGGACGGCAGCCGTTAGGCGAGCTTGCGAGCCTTACGGATGGCGATCGCAGAGCGGCTACCGCCCCTTGGAACCCTATATTCTGTATTTTCGTAATATGTAGGAAATACAAATAAATGTGTTGGAGGGAGAGGGGAAAGGGAGGAGACTCTTTTGCCCGTCGGCTTCCGCCCCGAAGGGCGCGAAGCGCGCCCGTCAGGAGCGCTTGCGAACCGTGCAGCAGCCCCGCATCACGACCGCCATGCCGCCCACAGGCGGCGCACGGTGCTGCGCAACAGCGTGCCGGGGCGGAAGCTCATGGGCTTGAGCACCCCGGGCACCTCGAACCGGCTGGCATCGAAGGCGTTCGGCCCCTCGCGCACCAGCGCAACCTGGCCGGGCAGCGCGCCGGGGGCGCCGCGCCACGCCAGTTCGGCCCACAAGGGCACCTGTGCGGGCGTCAGGCCCAGCAGCCCGCAGACCACCGCATCCAGCGCCACGCCCGACGCCGAAGCCCCCACCAGCCCCAGATGATACGGCCTGCCGGACCCCGGCCCGGTCACGTGCATGGCCTCCACTCCGTCCAGCAGGGCCGCCGTGGGCGGCAGCGCCGCCGCCACCTCCACCAGCGCCCCCTCGAAGCGGTGATCGCGGTCGCCGTGGCGGGTATGCACGAAGGCCTTGCGCACGCCGGGCACGCAGCCGAACAGATTCTTTACCGCCAGGGTGACGCGCATCTGGCTGTGCGCCTTCAGGCGCGGCACGCCGAGCACGCCGTCCGCCTCCAGCGCGCGGCGGGCCACGCCGATGGACCCGCCGAACGACAGGGGCACCTGCACCGCGTCATCAAGCGGAACGACGGACAGGCCGAGGGGGCGCAGGACCTCGGCAAGGCCGATGGCCTCGGCCACGCCGCGCGCCGTGCCGAAGCCCGGCGAATCCGCCACGGTGATGCGGCATCCGCTGTCCAGCAGCCACGCGCAGGCGGCGCGCACCACCTGCGGATGGGTGCAGCTGAGCGCAGGGGCGGCGCGCAGCAGGTTGGGCTTTACCAGCACGTGCCCGCGCGGCGGGGTCCAGCCGGAGGCGTCCAGCGCATCGGCCACCACGCGCCCGATGCGCTGCGGGTCATAGTCCGGGCAACGCAGCAGGGCCACGGGGATGGGCGGGGCGGCAGAAGGCGGGATGAAAGCGGGCGGCATGGACGTGGGCGGGGCGGCTTCCGAACCGGTGGAAACGGACGGACCAGACAGGGCTGACACGCCGCCTGTCCGGTCAGCCGCGCCGGAAGGCATGGCCGCCCCATCCCTTCGCCACGGGGCGGGCAGGGGCACGGGCAAGCCGGAATGACCGGGCGTGCCGGATTCGCAGGGCTGGTCCGAATGCCGGAACGCGTGGGTCACCGGGCCTCCCCGTCCGTGGAAAAGGTGGCGATCTGGTCGATGATCATGCGGGCGTGGGTCTTTTCCTGCGTGGCCAGGTCCAGGAAGGCGCGCTCCGCAAGGCCGCCCAGCCCGCTGCCGCGCCGCGCCTCGTCGGCCAGGGTGCGGTACAGGTCGTAGGCGTTCATTTCCACTTCCAGCGCCAGTTCCGCGATGTCCAGGCAGTCGCCGCTGGCGGCGTCGCGCACCCACGGGTCCAGGTCGGCCACGGCCATGCCGCCTTCCAGCACGCGACCTTCCAGCGCATCGAACATCTGGTCGAAGGGCGGCAGCGGGCCGCGCGTGGCGTCGGCGTGAGCGTCCGCGTCCCAGCGTTGCGCGAGGTGGTGGTAGACCACCTTGGCGTGGGCCAGTTCCACGCCGATCAGCCGGTCCATCAGCGCGCACACGGCGGGCTTCGGCCCGGCGTCGCGCACGCGGGTGTACAGCAGGTGGGCGGCCTTTTCCATGTCCAGCGCGCGGCGCAGCAGTTCGACCATGCTGCGCACCCCGGCGAACACCTGAATGCGCGGGCTGTCGGCCACGGCCTGTCCGGTCCAGGCGTTCAGGCCGCCCGTCAGGCTCAGGATGCGCCCCCCCGCCATGGCTGCCGGGGCTCCCGTGGCGCCCGTATCGCCCCCATCCCCCCCATCACTCGATGTGGCGGCGAACACGCCGCTTTCCGCCGCCATCACCGCCGCCGCCGCGGATCGCCCCCCACTGCGGCAGTAGAAGACGTGATCCTGCGCCGGGTCCAGCGTGGGCAGCAGGGCCGCCAGTTCGCCCACGGGCACCAGCCGCGCGCCGGGGATGTGCTCCTGCCGGTATTCCTCGGGCTGGCGCACGTCCACCAGCACGTAGCTGCCCTCTGGCCGGGCGGCCATGTAGTCGCGCAGGGCCTGCGCGGAAATGGATGCGACGGGGACGCGGGGCGATGGGCTCATGGTGCCTCCTGCGGGTGGATGCGACGGGATGGCTCGCGGCCGGGGGACATGCGGACAATGACGGCACGCCGGGCATGCGGACAAGGGGGTGGCGTGCCAGACACTACCAGTCCGGGGGCACGCCACGGCAGCGCGTGCCGCACGCCGCCATTCTACCCGACACAGCCGTACCTGCAAGGGCATCGTACCTGCCCGCCGCTCGGCATACCCCTGCCTTCGCCCCGGCATCGCCCCCGTGTCACCTTGCCCCCGCCCCTCCCACCTTCCCGCCCTTTCGCCCACTTTCAACCCACTTTCATGTTGACAGCTTCGGCCACCGGGGCTACACACCTCTTCTCGCGTGTCGGGATGTAGCGCAGCCTGGGAGCGCACCTGAATGGGGTTCAGGGGGTCGGAGGTTCAAATCCTCTCATCCCGACCAGCTTAGACACGCAAAGGCCGTCGATCGAAAGATCGGCGGCCTTCTTCGTTTGCGCGCGAATCGTGGTTGCGCGGCCCGGTGCATCGCCGCACTCCTGCATGCGTCCGCAATTGACGCACCTATCACGCTTGGCTAAATTGCCAAATACGCACGCCTCGCACCCCTGCCCTTCCAATGACGCGGAGCCAACCCCGCAAAGGCCCCCCATGCCCACAGCCGCCATTACCGCACACCCGGCCCCGCAGCAGGATGCCCAGCTGCCCTATCCGCGCAAGCTGTTCGTGGAGGTTACCTCGCGCTGCAACCTGCACTGCCGGATGTGCGTTAAGCATTCTTCCGCCATCAGGGCACCGGAAGGCGACATGACGCCGGAAACGTATGCCGCCCTGCTGCCCGCCATGCCGCACCTGAACGCCCTTGTGCTGAACGGCGTGGGCGAACCGCTGTTGCACCGTGCCCTGGAAACGTTCATCCGCCTTGCCAGACAGCACATGCCGCCGGAAGGCTGGGTGGGCTTTCAGACCAACGGGCACCTGCTGACGGAAAGCCGGGCGCACGCGCTGCTGGACGCCGGGCTGGACAGGATATGCCTGTCCATCGACGCGGTTTCGCCGGAACTGTTTTCCACCTGCCGGGCCGGGGGCGACGTGGACCACATGCAACGGGCGCTGGCCAATCTGGCGGCGGCACGCGCGGCGCGGCCCGGTTCGCCGCTTGCGGTGGGTGTGGAATTTGTGGTGATGCGCGACAACCTGCACGAACTGCCCGCCACCCTGCGCTGGGCCGCAAAGCGCGGCGCGGACTTCGCCATTGTCTCGCACGTGCTGCCCTATGCGCCGGGGATGTCCGGGCAGGCCGTGTTCGGCGCCAACACGGAAGCATCGATGCGCTTCTACCGGGAATGGCAGGCGCGGGCCGAGCGCGACGGCATAGACATTCGCCGCTACTTCGACGTGGTATGGCGGTTTCGCTTTACCGAGGAGGAAACGCGGATCACCAGCTTCATCCGCGAAATGACCGAGGCCGCGCGCGAGGCGGACGTGCCCTTGCACCTGCACAACCTGCTGCACGACGCCGACGCCCACGTGCCCGAGGCCGAGGTGGTATTCGACGCCGCACGGGCCGTTGCCCGCGAATACTGCCTGCACCTGCGCCTGCCCGCCCTGCAACCGCGCAACCTGCGCCACTGCCCCGCCGTGGACGAAGGCGGGGCCTTCATCGCCTGGGATGGCAAGGTGGCCCCCTGCTACTTTCTGTGGCGCGATTACCACTGCCACATGTACGGCATGCGGAAACAGGTGGTGGGGCGCTTTTTCGGCACAGTCGGCCCCGCGCAGGGGCAGGACATCATCGACGTGTGGAACGGTGCCGAGTACCGGACATTCCGCGACAGGGTGACGGCCAAGGGCTACCCGTTCTGCACCAACTGCAACGTGTACCCCTGCGACGACATAGAAACCACCACCTTCGAAACCGACTGCTACGGCGAACCCGTGCCGTGCGGCGACTGCCCGTGGTGCCTGGGGTTGTTGCAGTGCATGGGGCAGGAGTTGGGGTGAGGGGGGGTGGGTAATACACAGACAGGCATCTCACCCGTATTAATCTCCGCATGGCACGTCAGTGTCAAGTGAATACTATTTTTGCACACACTTTCACCACATTATCGCCCCTTAAACTTACCCATGCGTGTAATCTAAAACTCTTCTTACTCTATTTAATTCTTCAATAAAAAAATCAGCCTCGATTCTAACGCTTTCAATGTATTCTGAAATTTTATCAATCTCTCCACAATATACGACATCATCGTCAGAATACGTTAAATATTTTTCATAAAATAATACAAGTCTATTTAAGTACACAACAAGTTCAAACATAATGATTTGATTTTCTATGCCTAAATCCGGCAATGATTCCTTAATTTCCTTGAGTGTTAAAACAATATCACCTATTAATTCTCGAAAATACAAAATATTATTTTTATTGTTTGGATATGTTTCAAGAATGTCTTTAGCCAAAGAAACAATATTACCTTTTGTAAAATACAAATTTTGAATCATTTTCCCAAGTTCTTTATAGCGAGCAATCATTATTTGCGCTTCTATCCTCTCCTTTCTTCGCAACCCGACCCTGCTGAACTCTTCAATCTCTTTTAAAATATTACTCGGAAGCTTAATCAACCAATCAAGACAATTCCGTATCTCTCTAACAATCTCAGCCAGACTGGCGCCCTTAGAGCATGACATACAAACTTCCTCCAAAGTCACATTTCTTTTTACTACGCCGCCCAAAAGCGCAATCAACACTTTTAATCTGTACCGTTATATCCTACTGCCCCTTCTCAACACACCTGCCTCTTCCTCCGCGCACACTCGATCTCCTCGACAAGGTCAGCCATGTCGAAGGGTTTGGCCACGTAGCCATCCAGGCCCGCAGCCAGAAAGCGTTCCCGGTCGCCCGCCATGGCGGCGGCTGTCACGGCCAGGATGGGCACGTTGCGCTTGTCCGCAAAGCGGGGGGAGGTGCGGATGGTGCTGGCGGCAGTAATGCCGTCGGTATTGGGCATGTGGATGTCCATCAGCACCACGTCCACCTCTTCGGCGGCCAGCCGGGTCAGCGCGTCGTCGCCGTCCTCGGCCAGGGTCACGTGGTATCCTGCCTTTTGCAGCAGTCGCTGACCCACCAGACGGGTGGTGGCGTCGTCTTCCGCCAGCAGCACCCGCACCGGCGCGCCGCCCTGCGACGGGGGCGGACAGTGGGCCACTTCCTGCGGCACTTCGCACCGCTCCACCGTGCGGAAGGGCAGGGTCACGTAGAACGCGGTGCCGCGCCCTTCCTCGCTGTCCACGCAGATGGTGCCGCCCAGCAGCGCCACCAGCCGCCGCACGATGGACAGCCCCAGCCCCGCGCCCTGATGCCGCCGCACGTACGAATTGTCGCCCTGGGTGAACGGGTCGAAGATGCTGTGCAGTTGGGCATCGGGTATGCCTGGAGTAGCCCCCATTTGGACCGGACACCCCGCCAACGATAGGAGATAGGTCTAGCCCTATGTCCAGACCTAGTGCTAACGGGGGAGCAGTGGTGGAAGTGCTGACCACAGCCCAGCG
>JAITSV010000046.1 GCA_031287575.1 Desulfovibrio sp. | reverse complement strand
TCCCCTCCCCCGTACCCCCTCCCCTCCTTCAAAACTTTTCATAAGGGGGGGCGTGGTGGTCGAGGCGTATGAAAAAACGGCGGTCCTCCCTGGGGAGGGCCGCCGTTCGTTTGCGTTGTGCGGGAAGGGGGAGGCGTGCACGGCTGGGGCCTCGGTCGCGGCCTAGATGCCCAGGTACGCCTCGCGGATGTACGGGCTGTCCAGCAGTTCGCTGGCCGGGCCTTCCATGGCCGCGCGGCCATGTTCCAGCACGTAGCCCCGGTCGGACAGGTTCAGCGAGTGCTTCACGTCCTGTTCCACCAGCAGCACGGTCAGCCCCTTGTCGGCGATGGCGCGGATGGTGCGGAAGATTTCCGCGATCAGGATGGGCGCAAGGCCCAGCGAGGGTTCGTCCAGCATCAGCATCCTGGGGCAGGCCATCAGGCCCCGGCCTATGGCCACCATTTGCTGCTCGCCGCCGGAAAGGGTCATGGCCGCCTGGTTCTGGCGTTCGCGCAGGCGGGGGAACATGGTGAAGACCTCTTCCAGCGTCCGTTCGCGCACGGCGTAGGCCTTTCTGTTGTGCGCCCCGGCCAGCAGGTTGTCCTTCACGCTCATCAGCGAGAACAGCCGCCTGCCTTCCGGCACGTGCACCAGGCCGTGGTTCACCACTTCTTCCGGAGGCAGGGCGTGCATGGGCGCGCCGTTGAAGGTGATGGAGCCGCTGTCGGGCCGCAGCAGCGACGACACCGTCTTCAGCATGGTGGTCTTGCCCGCGCCGTTGCCGCCGATGATGGACACCACCTCGCCTTCGCGAACGGAGATGCTCAGGTCGTACAGTACCTGCACGTCGCCATAGGCGACGTTGACCTTGTCCATGTCAAGCAGTGCCATAGTTCTCTCCCAGGTAGGCCTTGATGACGTTCTCGTCCCGGGCCACCTGTTCCGGTTTGCCGCGGCAGATCTTCTGGCCGAAGTGGATGACCACGATCTCGTCCGACAGGGCCATGATGGCCCGCATGATGTGCTCGATGACGAAGATGGTCATGCCGCGCTCGCGCAGGGCGCGGATGATGTCGATCATCTCGTCCACCTCGGTGGGGCGCAGGCCTGCCATGACCTCGTCCAGCAGCAGCAGCTTGGGGTCCGTGGCCAGGGCGCGGGCGATCTCCAGCCGCTTGCGGTCGGCGATGGTCAGCGAGCCGGGCAGGGCGCGGCCCTTGCCGCCCATGCCCAGCAGCCGCAGCACCTCCATGGCCCTGTCGCGGGCCTCGTCGCGGTGGTCGGTGACGGCAAAGGCCCCCACGGTCACGTTGTCCAGCACGGTCATGGACTGGAAGGGCTTGACGATCTGGAAGGTGCGGGCAAGGCCCTTTTTGCACAAATCCCATGGCTTCTGGCCGGTCACGTCCTCTCCGTCGAACAGGATGCGCCCCTCGGTGGGCTTGTACAGCCCCGCCACGCAGTTGAAGGCGGTGGACTTGCCCGCGCCGTTGGGACCGATGAGACCGAGAATCTGCCCCCGACCGATTTCCAGGCTCAGGTCGTTGACGGCGATAAGGCCGCCGAAGCGCATGGTCACTTCCTGGACTTGCAGAAGGCTCATGGACGTTCCTCCCGTGGCGATGCGCTGGCCGTGGCGCCGGGCGCAGCCGGTGTACCCTGTGTGTCGGGCCCGGCGGGCGCATCGGGCGTGTCCGGCAAATTTGGCGAATCTGGCGAATTTGGCGAATCTGGCGAATCCGGCGTGTCTGGCGTGTCTGGCGTGTCTGGCGTATCCGGCAGAGCCGGGGCAAATCGCGCGGCCACCTTGTCGAATATCCGCAGCAACGGCTCCGTAAGGCCGCGCGGCTGGTACAGCATGACGACGATCAGCACCACGCCGAGGATGATCAGGTGCAGCCCCGGCAAGGTGGCCGAAAAGTAGATGCGGCTGAATTCCGTCACCGGGCGCAGCAGCAGCGCGCCGATGATGGGCCCGGCGATGGAGCCGCGCCCGCCGATCAGCGCGATGAACGCCAGTTCGAAGGAAAGGTCCAGCGTCAGCACGCTCTTGGGGTAGATGAACAGGGTCAGCTGGGCCAGAAAGGTGCCCGCCAGCGCCGTGAGAAACGACGAGATGACCATGGCGGCGACCTTGTAGCGGGCCACGTTCACGCCCAGGGCCTGCGCGGCGTCCGGGTCCTCGCCGCCGCTCTTCAGGTAATAGCCCATCTTCGAGCGGGAGATGGCCGAGGTCATGGCCAGCACCGCCACCAGCATGGTCAGGATGATGTAGTAGTACGGCTCCTTGCTGGAGAACTGGAAGGCCCAGAAGCTGCCCTCGCCCATTTGCAGCGGCGGTATGTTCAGGCCGCGCGGGCCGTTCAGCTTCAGCGGGCCCAGCATGTCGATGTTCTCGACCATCACCCGGATGCCTTCCACGAAGGCCATGGTGGACAGGGCGAAGTAGGCACCGCGCATCTTCAGGGTGGGCTTGCCGATCAGGTAGCCCACCCCGGCGGCCAGCACGGCCCCCACCAGCATGCCGATCCACGGGCTGATGCCGTATTGCAGCCAGAGAATGGTGGAGGTGTAGGCCCCTATGCCCACGAATACCGAATGCCCCAGCGGCAATACCCCGGCAAAGCCGCCCACCAGGTTCCAGGTGGTGGTCATGTACGCGTACAGGTACAGGATGATCAGGATGTGCAGATAGGTCGCGCTGCGCACCACCAAGGGCAGGGCAAAGGCGGCCAGCGTTACGGCGATGAGACAGTTCCGCTTGAATTCCTGTTGTGTCATGTGTCGCTCGCGGTGCGCTTACCAGTCCTGTTTCTGCCCGAACAGGCCGGAAGGTTTGACGAAAAGCACCAGCAGAAAAAGGGCGTAGACGATGCCTTCCGTCCAGGTGGAGGTCATGAAGTTGGGCCCGATGGACTCGATGAGCCCGATGATGACCCCGCCGACCAGGGCGCCCCAGATGGAGCCCAGCCCGCCCAGCACGACGATGACGAACGACTTGATGTCGAAGGGAATGCCCACCGTGGGGTAGACGTTGTAGAACGGCGTCAGCACCGCGCCGGAAATGCCGGCCACGGCGGTGCCGATGCCGAAGGCGATGTTGAAGATCTTCCACTGGCCGATGCCCATCAGGCTGGCGGCCTCGCGGTCCAGGCTGGTGGCGCGCACGGCGCGGCCAAGCCGGGTGTGTTGCAGGAAAAGGTGCAGCCCCCCGGCGGTGGCCAGGGTGGCCAGGGCCCCGTACAGCTTGGGCACGGAGACGATAATCTCGCCCATCTCCAGCATCTGGCCCTTGAGCGGGTTGGGGTTCAGGGCGCGGTAGTCGGGGCCGAACACCAGCAAGGCCAGGTTGTCCAGCACGTACCACAGACCGGTGGTGACGATGATGACCGTGATGGGTTCGCGCACGTTCTTTTCGGCGATGAAGATGGGGCGGATCAGCAGGTGCTGGACCCAGTACCCGAACAGGAACATGGCCGGAACGATGATCACCAGGGCCGGGTAGGGGGACAGGCCGGAAAGGGTGACGGCCCAGTAGGCCACGTACATGCCCACCATCAGGAACGAGCCGTGGGCGAAGTTGATGACCTTGAGCACTCCGAAGATCAGGGTCAGCCCCAGGGCCACCAGGCCATAGATCAGGCCCATGAGCACGCCGTTGATGCAATCCTGCGCGAGAAAGACCGGATCCATGAAAGCTCCAGGCGGTTTGCGGGGCAGGGCGCGCGCCCTGCCCCGCGTCGGTGGCGGTTACTTCGCGGGCATGGGGAACACGGGGGTGTACCCCGCGCGGCGGGCTGCCTTGGGCCACACGGTGATGCGCTCGAGCCCCTTGCCCAGGTCGTTGATCTGCACGATGGACAGGGCGGCGTTCCGGTTCTGGCCGGACTCGTCGAACTTGATGGCGTCGTAGGTCACGATCATGCCGGGGCCGGACTTGTAGTCGGTTTCGGCCAGGGCCTTGCGGATGGCGGCGGGGTCGAGCGAGCCGGCGCGTTCCAGCGCGTCGGCCATCACGTACATGGCCACGTAAGCGTCCACCGCCTCGCCGGTGAGGTTGGTGCCGTACTTCGCGCGGTACTTCTCGTTGGCTTCCCTGGCGCCGGGCTTGTTCACGTCCGTTTCCCATTCCACGATGTCGAAGACATAGCGGGCGTTGGCGCCGCAGGCGGAGATGAAGGTGGGGTCGGCATGGCCGCCGCCGGAACCCAGGATGACCTTGGGGCTGACCTTGTAGTCGGCCAGGGTATTGGTGAGCAGGATGGCGTCGGCGGCGTTGGAGACCAGCAGCAGCACGTCGGGCTTGGCCCGGCGGATCTTGTTCACCAGCGGGGTCAGGTCGGTGGCGGAAGAGGAGTAGGGTTCGTCCAGCACCACCTGCATGCCCGAGGACTTCACCAGTTCCTTCCACTGCGCGGCAAAGCCGGTGCCCCAGTCGCCGTTTTCATACACGAAGGCCACGGTGGACAGGGTGCCGCCGAATTCCTGCTGCATGTCCTTCAGGAAGGTGAACTGGTCGCGCGTCCACCACGAGTCCTTGGCGGCGATGCGGAACACGTTCTTGAAGCCGCGCTCGGTGATGGTGTCGCGCACCGAAACCGGCACGATGTACGGAATGCCGTAGCGTTCTGCCACCGCCGTGGTGGGATAGGTGACGCCGGAGTTCCACGCGCCCGCGAGCAGGTGCACCTTTTCCGTGTTGATGAAGCGTTCGGCCTCGGTCACGCCCACGTTGGGGTCGGACTTGGAGTCGGCGTACAGGAGTTCGATCTTGGCCCCGCCAAGCGACTTGATGCCGCCCGCGCCGTTGATTTCCTCGATGGCCATCTCGCGGGCCTGTTTGGCCTGCAAGCCCACCGAGGCGGACGGCCCGGAAAGGGGCAGGATGTTGCCCACCTTCACGGAGGGGGCGGCGAAGGCCAGGGCCGGAACGGCCAGGCACAGCGTCAGGACGGCAGACAACAAGTGTGAGCGTTTCATTCCTCTCTCTCCTTTCGGGGCGGTGGGGGTTATGCGATGGCGGCGAAGCCCTCGTCGATGATGGATATGGCCTTGTCCAGCTGGGCATCGGTGATGGCCAGCGGCATCAGCGTGCGGATGACGTTGCCGTAGTTGCCGCACGACAGCAGGATCAGGCCCTTGTCGAAGCAGTGGGCCGTCAGGGCCTTGGCCTTGTCCGCCGCCGGGGTTTTGGCGGCGCGGTCGTGCACCAGTTCAAGGGCGATCATGGCACCCTTGCCGCGCACGTCGCCGATGAGGGGATACTTGCGCTGCATGTCGCCGAAGGCGGCGAACAGCCTTGTGCCCAGCGCCTCGGACCGGGCCACCAGGCCGTCCGCCTCTATGGCTTCCAGCGCGGCCAGCGCGGCGGCGCAGCACACCGGGTTGCCGCCGTAGGTGCCGCCAAGGCCGCCCACCTGGGGCGAATCCATCAGTTCCGCCTTGCCCGCCACGGCGGAAATGGGCATGCCCCCGCCGATGGACTTGGCCATGCACATCAGGTCCGGTTCCACGCCCCAGTGCTCCATGGCGAACATCTTGCCGGTGCGGGCGGCGCCGGTCTGCACCTCGTCGGCGATGAACACGATGCCGAATTCCTCGCAGATGGCCTTCAGCCGGGCGAAGTATTCCGGCGGCGGCGTGGCGAAGCCGCCCTCGCCCACGATGGGCTCCACGAGCAGGCAGGCGATGTTCTCGGGTGCGAAGCTGTTGACGAAGGCCTTGCGCAGAAGGTCGGCGCAGGCCACGTCGCACGAGGGGTATTCCTTGCCCACGGGGCAGCGGTAACAGTAGGCGTAGGGAATGCGGTAGATTTCCGGCGCGTAGGGGCCGAAGCCGAACTTGTAGGGCTTGACCTTGCTGGTCAGGGACATGGCCAGCAGGGTGCGGCCATGGAAGCTGTTTTCGAACACCACCACGCCCTGCCTGCCGGTGGCGTGGCGGGCGATCTTGACGGCGTTTTCCACCGCCTCGGCCCCGCTGTTGAACAGGGCGGCCTTTTTGGGGAACGATCCCGGCGTGAGCGCGGCCAGCTTTTCGGCCAGGGCCACGTATTCCTCGTACATGACGATGTGGAAGCACGAGTGCAGCAGCTTGTCCGCCTGCCGCTTGATGGCCTCCACCACCTTCGGATGGTTGTGCCCCACGTTCATCACGCCGATGCCACCGGCAAAGTCGATGAACTCGCGGCCCTCCACGTCGGTGATCACGGCCCCTTCCGCCTTGGCCGCGAACACCGGCGCCGCGTTGAACACGCCCTTGGCGACGGCCTTGGCCCTTCGTTCCATCAGGTCTTTGGTCTGCTGATTCATGAGAACCCTCTCTGTGGGATGCTGTTGCCTGGGGGTTCCCCTATCAACCCGTGTGCCGTTGGTTCGATGGGTATGCGTTTCAGCGGGTTATGAAGTCTGGAGGTGGGCGGAACGTGGTTCCTCGATACGATATTGAATCGTTTTGAGTCGTTTTAGGCGCTATCGACATGTAAAACGATGCAGAATTGAATCTATTCCGGAATCATTGGTGAAATTTTTCATTGAGCGACAAACCGGCGTCATATTATTACAAAAATGTTTATTTTTTATGCAATGAAATCAGGTTGCTGGGGCCGGAAGCACGGGGCGCTGCGCAAGGGGGGCGGCAGGGGGTGATTTGATTTTGCATCGGGCTGACGGCGGTACTCCCCGAGGCCGCCGGAACCTGCCGGAACCTGCCGGAACCTGTCAGGGACTGTCCGGAGCGGGCAGGAGCGGACAGGCATCGGGCATCCGGAACGGGACGGGTGCGACGGAAGGAGGCGCGGTGGCTGTGCGGCATCCCCGCGCGGCGGCGCGGCGGCACGGGGAGCGGGTGGGGATTGGGCGGGAACGGCACTGGGTGCGGGGCCGCCACGGAAACGGGGCAGGACCGGGCGAATCCGGACAAAACCGGACGAAACTGGGCGGAACCGGACGGAACTGGGCGGAACTGGATGCAAATGGGGCGTTGCGCAGGCCGGGAACCGGGGCGCAACTGCGGGGGGAACGGAAACGGGGGATGGAGAGGCCGGGAGTGGCGTGGGCCGTTCCGGCATGGCCGCCATGGGGCGCGGTGCGCCGCCGTGGGGCGGCGGGCTATTCGGCGTTGCGGGGCGGGCGGATGCCGTGGCGGCGCAGCTTGCGCACCACCGTGGGCTGGCTGATGCCGAGGTAGGCGGCCATTTCGCGGGTGCCGTGGCAGACGGCGCGGGCCTTGATGAGCATTTCGCGCTCCACCGCGTCCACGGCGGCGGTGAGCGAGGTGGCCGCCTCCGCGTCCTGCTGTTCCGCCTTGCTGCCGATCTGGTCTTGCAGAAAGTCGTCCAGCACCACGTCGTCGCACATGACCACGCCCTGGCGGATCAGTCCCGTCAGTTCGCGCACGTTGCCGGGAAAGGGGTACTGCTGCAGCGTATCCAGAAAGCGGGGGGTGATGCGCTTGTGGGTGCCGTAGCGCTCGTTGTTCTGCTTCAGCAGCAGGGTGACCAGTTCGAACAGGTCTTCGCGCCGTTCGCGTAGCGGCGGGATGGACACGGTGAAGGTCTTCAGGCGGTACAACAGGTCCTCGCGAAACTTCTTGGCCTCGGTCATGGCCTTCAGGTCACGGTTGGTGGCGGCGATGATGTTGCATTCCAGCGGGCGGGGCTTGTTGCTGCCCAGCGGCAGGAATTCCCGTTCGTCCAGCGCCTTCAGCAGCTTGGCCTGGCCGCTGGGTGAAATTTCGCCCACCTCGTCGAGGAACAGCGTGCCG
>JAITSV010000048.1 GCA_031287575.1 Desulfovibrio sp. | reverse complement strand
GGGGGTCCGGGGGAAGGAACCTTTTCCAAAAGGTTCCTTCCCCCGGGTGCTTTTGTAACTACGCCCCCGGCGCGTCCGCTTCCACCAGCGCATCCACGATGGTGCGCAGCACGGTGGCGGCGGGTCGGTCGGGGTGCGAGGCGATGTAGATGTTGCCCTCGTCGCCCGCGCGGACGATTTCCGGGTCCAGCGGCACCGCGCCCAGGAAGGGCACGTTCATTTCCTTGGCCAGGCGTTCGCCGCCGCCCTGTCCGAACAGCGATTCCACGTTGCCGCACTTGGAACAGACGATGCCGCTCATGTTTTCGATGACGCCCAGCACCGGCACGTTCAGGTCTTCGCAGAAGCCCAGCGAGCGGCGCACGTCGTCCACGGCCACGGCCTGCGGCGTGGTGACGATGAGCGCGCGGGCGGCGTCGCCCAGCAGTTGCAGCACGGACAGCGGCTCGTCGCCGGTGCCGGGGGGGCAGTCCACCACCAGAAAGTCCAGTTCGCCCCAGGCCACGTCGGACAGCAGTTGCTTGATGAAGCCCATCTTCACCGGGCCGCGCCAGATCACCGCCTGGCGGCCATCGGGCAGAAAGAAGCCCAGCGACATGACGGAAAGCGAAACACCCTCGCGCCATTGCACGGGCTGGATGGTGTCGCCGTCCACGTCGGCCCGCGCCGCGTCCAGCTTCAGCAGGCGGGGGATGGACGGGCCGTGCACGTCCACGTCCAGCAGGCCCACGCGCTTGCCCGCCAAGGCAAGACCGGCGGCGATGTTGGCGGCGGTGGAGCTTTTGCCCACGCCGCCCTTGCCGGACATGACCACGATGGTGTTGCGGATGTGCGACAGCGTGGCCTGCAAGCGGGCCTCTTCGGCCTGCTGTTCCGGGGTGGGGCCGCCGCACCCGCCGCCGCAGCCGGAGCTTGCGGCAGAAGAAGCGGACGAGGGGCAGCCCTCGGGATTTCCGGCGGAGCCGCAACCGGCCGCGCTGGGGCAGCCCTGACAGGAAGAAGAATCGCTCATGGGGTGTTGCCTCCGGCAATGGCATACCCCCGGAACCGTCCGGGCACGCACAGGGCGCCGGACGGGCCGGGGGGTGAATTCGACGTCGGTACGGGGATGCTGCCCGACGTATGCAACTGTAACCACGCGCCCGCCATGCCGCAAGCCCGTGGCGTGAATGTTCCGTCCGTCGCTACCCGCGCTTGGCGGCTCGCGCCGTGCGCAGCCAGTCGTACCAGCCTTCCAGCCCTTCGCCGCTGCGGCAGGACATGGGGAAGATGGTCAGCTCCTTGTTCAGGTGCCTGGCAAAGCGCTTGGCCCGCTCCACGTCAAAGTCCACGTAGGGCAAAAGATCCACCTTGTTCAGCAGCATGACCTTGGAAAGATTGAACAGCAGCGGGTATTTTTCGGGCTTGTCGTCGCCTTCGGTCACGCTGAGCAGGGCCACCTTGTGGTCTTCGCCGCAGTCGAATTCCACCGGGCAGACCAGGTTGCCCACGTTCTCGATGAACAGGATGTCGATCTCCGCGAGGTCGAAGTTGGACAGCGCCTCAAGGATCATGTTGCTGTCCAGGTGGCAGCCGCCGTCGGTGTTGATCTGCACGGCCTTGGCCCCGGTGGCGGCCACGCGGCGGGCGTCGTTGTCGGTTTGCAGGTCGCCCTCGATGACCGCCATGCGGAACTCGCCGCGCAGATCGGACAGGGTGCGCTCGAGCACCGAGGTCTTGCCCGCGCCGGGCGAACTGATCATGTTCAGGACCAGAATGCCGTGCCGGGCGAACAGGCCTTTCAGTTGCACGGCCATCTTGTCGTTGGCTTCCAGCACGTTCCTGACCACGGGTATTTCCACGCTAGCCCCCTATTCGGCTTCGATGTGTTCGACGTACAGCTCGCGCCCGGCCAGCACGTGGTGCCCGGCCTCCTCGCCGCAGGCGGGGCAGGGCGCGAACAGCAGTTCCTTGCCCTGCGGCTCGAACTCCTTGCCGCAGCCGCCGCACAGCAGCTTCACCGGGGCCATGGCCAGTTCCAGCTTGGCGCCTTCGAAGTCGGTGCCGATGGTCATGGCCTCGAAGGCGAATTCCATGGCCTCGGGCACAAGGTTGGCCAGCGCGCCGAAGCGCACGCGCACCAGCAGCAGCCGGGTGGCGGAGTGCTTGGCCAGCTCTTCCTGAACGATGGAAATGACGCTGGATGCGACGGACATTTCATGCATCCGGCATGGATAAAGGAAAAGCCACGGCGCGTCCAGTTGGGGGAAGCGGCCCGGAGAGTCCTGGCGTGCCTTGCCGCGGAGAGCCCGCCTCAACCCGGCCTTGCCATATTCCGCCGGACCCAGCCGACTACCGTTGCCGGACAGGGTGGACAGGGCGGACAGGGCAGGCAGGGCAGGCAGGGCAGGCAGGGCGGACAGGGCAGGCAGGGCGGACAGAAACGGCAACGAGCATGGCAGGCGCGCTGCCGCCGTCCCGCATGTCTCGGCCCGTTTGCAACGCCCGCGAAAAAGGGTACATCTGGGCCCGGCGCGCCCGCGTCAGGCGGCGTGCCGTGCCGCCACAGGAGCAGATATGGAAACCGGCATCTTCAAGGGCGTCTATTCCAGCATCGAGCCCCGTCAGGCCGGGAGGCCCGGCGGCGGGGTACCGGGGCGCAACGCCGCGCGCAAGCGCTACTGGTTCGTGTGGGAGCACGACGCGGGCGGGTACGTGGTGCAGCCCCTGTCGGCCAGCATGGAACCCACGGGCGAGCGCCGTGCCGTCGGCACGGCGGAACTGGCGCGCAGCTACGCCTTCGAGCCGGACATCCTTGCCGCGCCGATCAGGACCGCGCCCGTGGCGGCAGCCTACGGGGAACGGGAGGACATTGCCCGTCCAGCGGCTTTTGGTCAGGCCGAGGCAGGCGGGGCAGATGCGGCCAGTCTTGCCAGTCCGGCCAGTCTGGCCAGGCAGGCCCGGCGGGTGAATCCCGCCAGTGGCGGCGCCCAGGCTTCCGGCATGGCCGCCGGGCGCGATGCCGCCCGCCGTTCCGGCGACATCGCCGGGCTCGAGGTGGGCGCGCAGACCGAACGTGCGTTGCGGGCGGACTTTGCCACCGCACTGGCCCAACTGCGGCGCGGCGACCGCGACCGCGCCGTGCGCGCGCTGGAACGGCTGGCCGAGACCCCCGGCGAATTCGTGCCCGCCCATCGCCACATGTTCACGGATTTCGGCATCAACCTGCGCAAGAGCAAGCTGCCGCGCATCGCCATCCAGCATCATCTGCGCGCGCTGGACCTTTCGCCGGACGACAGCCACGTGCATTTCAACATCGCCCGGGCCTACTACGACATGGGCGATATGGACCGGGCGGAACGACACCTGCGCGCGTCGCTGGACCTGACGCCCGACCTCGATCCCTCGCGCCGCTTTCTCGACTTTGTGCTGGAGCGGAAGGCCGGCGCCGCCAACGCTGATGGGACGGCCAGCACGGTCGCCCGGTAAGGAGACTTTCGCGAGATGAACAAAACCATCGCCATGCTGATCCCCACCGTGGTGCTGTTCGCCATGGCGCTCATCCTGTTCAACCATTTCGGCTCCGGTGACGAAAAGTCCGCCCCGGTGGAAGGCCCCTCCGTGCAGGCCCCGGTGCAGAATCCCGTGCCGGGCCAACCGCAACCGGGGCAACCAACGCAACCAACGCAAGCGGGCCAGCCCGGCATGCCCTATTTCGAACAGGGCGGGCAGGGCGCCCTGGCCCCCGGTCAATCCGGCGGCCAGCCCGGCGGCATGATGACCGAAACCCCGGCAGGCATGGTTTCTCCCGGCGAGGGCGAGCCCGCCATCCCGACTGGCCCGACAGCGTCCGGCGAGCCGCGCACCGCGCTGGGCCGCATGGCCTCCAAGTCTGGTGCCGACCTTGCCGCCCCGCTGGAAAGCAAGAAGAAGGAACCGGTCAAGGGCACGGACAAGGCTGCCCCGGCCAAGCAGGCGGAGAAGGCTGCTCCGGCCCCCGCCAAGGCGGAAAAGGCCGCCCCCGCCGCCAAGCCGCAGGCCGCCACCCCGGCTGCACCCTCCGCTCCCGCAGCCCAGTCCACCCCGGCCAAGGCCGCACCCGCCCCTGCATCGCCGCAGACGGCCAAGGGTGACCATGCCATCACCTCGGCCACCATCAAGTTCTCGGGCAGCACGGCCATCCTGCACCTGCAAGGCGATGCGCCCATCCAGTACAAGTACATCGTGTTGCCCAACCCCGACCGGCTGGCCCTGGACCTGGTCGGCGCTTGGTCGGTGTCCGCGCCCGCGGTGCCTTCCAACCGGGTCATCGAAAAGGTGCGCGTGGGCCGCTACGGCGAAAATACCCGCATCGTGCTGGACCTGAAGGCCGCGCCGACCAAGCACGAGGTGGTCAAGAGCGGGGACAAGGGCATAGAGGTCCGCGTTCAATAGGGGCTGTCTCCAAATCGTCTTTTTGCCCGTTGGCGGACCGACCCGAAGGGCGCGAAGCGTGCCCGTCAGGTGAGCTTGCGAACCTTACGGGCATCGTGCGCAACGCGGTCAAACTTTGCCTCCCATAGCGTTGCTGTCCTTAGCCGTAAGGTTCGCTTTACTCACCTAACGGCTAAGGCTCCGGTCGAATACGATAAGAGTACGCGTTGCGGTCCTCATCCGTAAGGCTCGCAAGCTCGCCTAACGGCTGAGGCATACTCCTGCATGGCAGGCTTGTTTTCCTTGCCAACGAACAAAAATCCCGATTTGGAAGTAGTTCTTACTAGTCGGAATTCTTTGCAGACGCAAAAAGCGGGATGGCATGTGCCGTCCCGCTTTTTCATGTCCGCCGTCCGCAAGGGCACGACGCGTGGCCCGGAGGGGTCTATTCCACGTCGAACCCGGCCTTGCGGATGGCGGCCTTCACGGCGTCCACGTCCACCGGGGCCGATTCGGTCCATGCGGCCTCGCCCTTTTCCAGGCTGACGTCCACGTCCTTGACGCCGGAAACCCCGGCAACGGCCTTGGTCACGGACATCTTGCAGTGATTGCACGACATTCCCTTCACGGTAACGCTGGGCATGGTCTGGCTCCTTGGCTTGCGGGTCATGAATGATGCGCGCGCCCTTGCATTGCGGCGGGCACGGGATTACTTGAATGAGAACGCCTTTCAACAACATAGGCTCCGGGGTGCGGTTTGGCAACAGGCCGCCGCGATTCGGGGCCGCCGTTTCGGTTGGCGCCGGGGCAACGGCCTCGTCCCGCTGGCCGCAGGAGAACGCATGACCACCCCCGACGAACTGTCCGCCGTTTCGCAAGGGTCCGGCGCATCTTCCAGAACCGTCGCCACTCCGGGCGCCGCCGTTCCCCCTTCCGCCGCCGCTCCCGGCGGTGGCGCCCCCGACCTGTCCCGGCTGGTGCTGCCGGTGCGCGGCATGACCTGCGCGGTGTGCGCGGGCCGCATAGAGCGCATGGTGGGGCAGTTGGACGGGGTGTCGCGCATCAGCGTGAACCTGGCCACCGAGACCATGGATGTGGCATGGAACCCCGCGGCCCTGCATCTGGACGACATTGCAGAGCGGGTGAAGGACCTTGGTTTCGAGGCAGTGCTGCCCGACCCCGCGTTGTCCACTGCCGCAGACGACGGCATGCTGCGCTACGCCGTGCGCGGCATGCACTGCGCGGCCTGCTCCGCGCGCATCGAGCGCGCCGTGGGTCAGATGGAGGGGGTGGCCGCCGTCACCGTCAGCCTGGCCACGGAAACGGCGCAGGTCACGCCCACGCCCGGCCTGACAGCCGACGCCGTGGACGCCCTTGCCGCCGCCATTCCCGCACGCATCGCGGATCTTGGCTTTGCGGCGGAGCGCATCCTGCCCCGGCAGGATTCCGGCACCGCCCTGTGGGAATCCCAGCGCGAGGAAGCCGCCGCCCGCCTCGCCCGCATGCGCGGCAAGCTGGCGCGCGAGTTCGCCTTCACCATTCCGCTGCTGGTGCTGTCCATGGGGCACATGGCGGGCCTGCCCCTGCCCGCCTGGCTCGACCCGCACCACGCGCCGCTGGCCTTCGCGCTGGCGCAACTGCTGCTGACGCTGCCGGTGATGTGGTTCGGACGCGATTTCTACCGCATCGGCTTCGGCAACCTGGCGCGCCGCGCCCCCAACATGGATTCGCTGGTGGCCGTGGGCACGGGCGCGGCCTTTGCCTACAGCCTGTGGAACACCGTGGAGATCGGCCTTGGGGTGGAGGTGGCCCGGCGGGTCATGGACCTGTACTACGAGTCGGCGGCGGTGCTCATCGCGCTGGTGTCGCTGGGCAAGTACTTCGAGCTGCGTTCGCGCACCCGCACGTCCGAGGCCATCAAGGCCCTGATGGAACTCGCGCCGGACACCGCCCTGCGCATGGAGGACGGCGAGACGCGCGAGGCGCGCGAGGTGCCCGTGGCGTCCGTAAGGGCCGGTGACCGGCTGCTGGTGCGGCCCGGCGCGCGCATCGCCGTGGACGGCGTGGTGGAGGAGGGCACCAGCAGCGTGGACGAGGCCATGCTGACCGGCGAAAGCCTGCCCGTGACCAAGAACCCCGGCGACCCGGTGGCGGGTGGCACCATCAACCGGCACGGCTCTTTCGTCATGCGGGCCGAGCGGGTGGGCGCGGACACCGTGCTGGCCCGGATCATCCGGCTGGTGCAGGACGCCCAGGGCTCCAAGGCGCCCATCGCCAACCTGGCCGACCGGGTGAGCCTGTGGTTCGTCCCGGCGGTGATGGCGCTGGCGGTGCTGGCCGGCGTGGCGTGGTACGCCGCCGGTGCGGAATTCACCTTTGCCCTGCGCATCTTCGTGGCGGTGATGGTCATCGCCTGCCCGTGCGCCATGGGTCTTGCCACGCCCACGTCCATCATGGTGGGCACCGGGCGCGGCGCGCAACTGGGCGTGCTGATCAAGAGCGGCGAGGCGCTGGAACAGGCCGGGCGGTTGACCGCGCTGGTGTTCGACAAGACCGGCACGCTCACCGTGGGCAGCCCGCGCCTGACGGATGTTGTTGCGCTGGCAGGCATGGTGGCTGTGACGGACGTGGCGGCGGGTGCAGAGGGCGAAGGGTACTCCGGCGCGCCAACTGGCGAGCCGGGCGACGGGGTAGATGGCGAAGCCACGCTGGTGCGCCTTGCCGCCTCGCTGGAAGCCCTGTCCGAACACCCCCTGGCCGAGGCCGTGGCCGCCGGAGCCACGGAACGCGGCCTTGCCCCGTGGCAGGTGCAGGACTTTCTGGCCGTGCCCGGCAAGGGCGTGCGCGGCAGTGTTGTGCCCGATGATGGTTCGCAACGGGCCGTCGCCATCGGCAATGCGGCCTTCATGGCGGCGGAGAACGTGGCCGGGCACGATGCCCCCCACGTGACCGCCCGCGCCGATGCGCTGGCCGAGCAGGGCCGCACCCCGCTGTACATGGCCGTGGACGGCCGCATGGCCGCCCTGCTGGGCGTGGCCGACCCGCTGAAGCCGGAGGCCCCGGCGGTGGTGCGCCGCCTGCGGGGCATGGGTGTGCGCGTGGTGATGCTGACCGGCGACAATCGCCGTACCGCCCTGGCCGTGGCCCGGCAGGCGGGCATCGACGACGTGCGGGCCGAAGTGCTGCCCGACCAGACGGAACAGGCCATCAGCGCGTTGCAGGCCGAGGGCCACGTGGTGGGCCTGGTGGGTGACGGCATCAACGATGCCCCGGCCCTGGCCCGCGCCCACGTGGGTATCGCCATGGGCACCGGCATCGACGTGGCGGTGGAGGCGGGCGACATCGTGCTGCTGCGCGGCGGGCTGGACGGGGTGCTCACGGCCCTTGCCCTCAGCCGGGCCACGGTGCGCAACATCCGCCAGAACCTGTTCTGGGCCTTTGGCTACAACGTGCTGGGCATTCCCGTGGCGGCCGGGCTGCTGCACGCCTTTGGCGGGCCCACCCTGTCGCCCATGATCGCGGGCGGGGCCATGGCCCTTTCGTCGGTTTCCGTGGTCAGCAATGCGTTGCGGCTACGCTTCTTCTCGACGGATAACGGACCGGAAGGCGGTCGGGAAAGCGGGCCGGAGAAGGACGCGTAGCCCTACGTCGTGGAGAAAACGCAAGGGGCGCCGGATCATGATGATCCGGCGCCCCTTGCCGTTCCGTCCGGTGGTCCGGTTTCGTCAGTTTCGGCTGCCCGCATGTGCGGGTGCGCCAGCGGCGGGCCGAATCCACAACGGCCTAGTATTCCTTGATGTATTCGTCCAGGCTGTCGGCAGTGCAGTTACGGCTGACCCAGTAGGCGGCGGCCCAGACCATCAGCGCGGTGGCCTGGGTGTCGTCCAGGCGTTTCAGCTTGGCTTCCAGGCTGGCCTTGCTGGCCCCGTGCTTGGTGTGCACCATGCCCACGTCGCAGGCATCCATGACCCGCAGCAGCAGGTAGGACAGCCGGGTGTGGTCGGGCAGCAGGCGCAGGTCGCGGTGCGCCTCGATGATGGTCTTGAGTTCGGGCCCGGAAAAGATGCCCTTGATGGCGGAAATGGCGCGGAAGAAGGTGTCCACGGCCCACGGCAGGATGAATTCCGCCCCGGCGCTCTTGGTGCGGAAGTAGTCCTTGAGCCAGCGTTCCTGGTCCGACGATATCCTGGCGGCAACCTGAGGCATGTTCGCCCTCCCTGCTCGGGGTGCGGCTGTCGTCCTGCGGGGCGGTGACGGCGGCGGGCACGGCGTGCTCCACCTGCGTCTCCGTTCCGGCGGGCCGGGCCGCATGGCCTGCATGCGCGCCACACGGGCGCAATGCCATTGCCAAGCATGCCCCCGTGCACACCGGTCTCACGGGGCACGTTAGGTCAGAGCGAAAAAAAGCTCAAGAAAAAATCTAGAAATGGCCGCGCGTGGTTACGGGCGTGCTTGCGCGTGCGGTGGCGCACCTACGGCTGCGCGCACGGGTGCGCAGGGCCGCGCGGTGGGGGGAAGAGGGTGGAAAAAGAACGAATGTGTTGTGCCACAGGGTGAAAGTGCCTGCTGCCGTACGCAGTTGCAGCTGCGGCAACGGGTGCGGCTGGAAACGGAGTGGCTATGCTGGGGGGGGGCGGCTACAGGTGCACCTCGCCTTCCAGCACCGTGCCGTGGGGAATGGCGGCCTGCATGCACGAGGGATTGCGCACCACCACCCGCCCGCGCGCGGTCACGTTGCCACCGAACAGCACGTCGCCGTGCACGGCCAGCGCGTCGCAGTGCAGCAGCGATGGCGCCCCGTGCGGAAAGCGGGCCATCAGCCGGTCCCACGTGCCGTAGTGCGCGCCATCCAGTTCCACCAGCACGTTGGGGGTGGTGCAGGCGGGGTTGGGGCGCACGCGGCCGTCGGGTTCCAGCAGGGTGCGGTCGGACCACAGCACCAGCAGGTCGCTGCACCGTTTCACCGGCAGGAAGCGTTCGCGCCGGGTGACGATGGCCCGCGCCTTGGGGAACAGCGAAATGGCCGCGCCCATGGCCGTTTCCACCTGCCAGACCTTTTCCGATTCGGGGTCGCGGGGGTTCACGGTCTTGGGGTTGCGGATCATGGGCAGGCGCAGCAGGCCGTGCTCGTCGATGTGCTGACGCAGGGCGAGCAGGTCCAGCCAGATGTTGTTGGTGTTGAACAGCCCGTACCGGGCGATGTCCTGGAAGCGGGGCAGGTCCCCGTCCGGGCACTGGGCCAGTTCGCGCAGCGCCAGCCCGCCACCGCGCGATCGGGCCAGGTGGCCGCCCTTGCGGTCGGACGGGGTGCGCGGCGCGCATTCCATCAGGAAGGGGATGTCCTCTTCCATGAGGTAGCCGAGAATGGCCGGGTCCAGCGTGGCGCCAAGGTTGTCCGCGTTGGAGATGAGCGCGTAGCGGCGGCCCGATTCCAGCAGCCGGGCAAGATGCCCGGACAGGGCCAGGGCGGCGTACAGGTCGCCGTGGCCGGGCGGGTTCCATTCCAGGTCCGGGTTTTCCGGGTATTCCACGGGCAGCAGGGTTGCCCGGGACACCTTGGGAAAGCGGTGCTGCAGGAAGGTGCCCGGCCTGCCGGTGTGGTGCAGTCCCAGCACGTCCAGCGCGCGCAGGGTGTCCTGATGGGTGGAGAAGCTGTTCATGAACAGCAGCGGCGAAGGCCCGCCGTGGGTACGGCGCTGGTGCTCGGCCTGGCGCACGATGAGTTCGAGAAAGGTGGCCCCGTCCTTGGCGGGCAGCAGCGACTTGGCATGGGTCATGCCCATGCTGGTGCCAAGGCCGCCGTTCAGCTTGATGCACGCGGCCTCGCGCAGTCGGGCGCGCCCGGTGGCGGCGTAGGGGGCCAGGTCGTCCAGCAGGGGCAGGTCGTCGCGGCCCACGGGCAGGATGTCCGCTTCGGAGATCAGTCCGGTGCTGCCGCAGGCCAGTTCCTCCAGGTACGAGGCGAACAGCGCCACGAGCGGGGATGGCAGACCGGCACGGGCCATCTTGGCGGCAAAGGGCTGCAAGGCAACGGTGCACATGCCGGAGTCCGCGTTCGCATCGGGAATGCGGGCGGGGCCGATGGAGAGGGCGGCGGGCCGGGTCAGCAGCTCGGAGCCGGAGTGGGGCATGGCAACCTCTGTGAACGGTGTGAAACGGTCCCGACGGCGCGCCAGAGGGCAGTGCCGGTGGGGATGGGCATGCAAGAATGCATCAAATGTAGCACAAGTTCAAGAAAAGGACAGCGGAAAAGGGGAGTTGCGCGTTGCAAACGGGTGACGGCAGGGTGGCGGAATGCTGCGTCGGGGGCGACAAAGGGGAATATTCGTAAATGGTTGCTGACAAAAAAGGCGGCGCGGCGATTGCTCGCCGCGCCGCCGGAATGTTCGGGTGGAAGGTGGAGGGAAGAGGGGAAACTACAGGTACCCGTGCAGCGGGCCGCCGGGTGCGGCCAGCGCGTCCACGCGGCGTTCCACGTCGGGGTCCGTTTCCAGCGCCGGGGCGTGGAACGACTTCAGCCGCGCGTCGATGATCAGCGGGCCGGTGCAGCCCCAGTGCTTGCAGTGGGTGAATTCGCCCGCGCCGTACATGTCGGTGGCCGGGTCGGACCGGGTGAAGACCACCCACAGGAAGTTTTCCCAGTTGGCGGCGGTGAAGGCCGGGTCGTCCACCACCACGAACAGGGGCAGGCCGTCCAGCCCGTGCGCGTGGGCCAGCCGGGCGGCCAGGGCGTGCATGGCCGGGTCGTGCTGGTCGCGCTTCGCGGTGTGCTTCGGCCCGCGCAGCACCACGACGCCCCTGCCGAACAGGCGCGGATCGCCGAAGCTGCCGCCCGAAGTGGCCATGTGGCCGTCGTCCGATCGCGCATCCAGCGGCAGGTCGCCGGGCAGGGTATCGGCCAGTTGCCGCTTGCGCGGGCCCGCCGCCGCCCATACCAGTTTGGAGCCCTGGTTCAGGCTGATGCCGGTGTAGTCCAGGGTGTCGATGGTGGTACGGGTGACGAAGTGCAGGTCGCGGGTGAAGTCGGTGCGCTCCAGCATGTGCGTGAAGAAGCCGGGAAAGTCGTGCGTGGACATGGAGGGCGCGTCCTCGTGGGCCATGATCAGCACGTACTTGGACAGGGATGTCTGGGTGGAACCCAGCAGGGCCATGCCGCAGGTGATCAGTTCCTGCGGCTGGCGTTCACCGGCGTAGGGCACGTAGCGTTCGCTGCCGATGGCCAGCAGCAGCGGGTGCACCCCGGCGGCGTCCACGGCGTGGATTTCGCGCACGCCCGCGAACACCTGGGGCACCAGGTCTGCGGTAAGCTGGTGGATGAAGTCGCCGAACACGGTGTCTTCCTGCGGGGGGCGGCCCACCGTGGTGAACGGCCAGATGGCGTCCGGGCGGTGGTGCACCGCGTCCACCCGCAGCACGGGAAAGTCGTGCGCCAGGCTGTAGTAGCCCAGGTGGTCGCCGAAGGGGCCTTCCGGCTTCTGGTACGGGGCGATGGTGCCGCTGATGCAGAAGTCGGCCTCCGCCAGAATGGGCAAGCCGCCCTGTCCACCGGGCCTGCGCGATTGACGGATCATGGGAATGCGGAAGCCCGCCATGGCCCCGGCGAACAGGATTTCGGCAAGGCCTTCCGGCAGGGGCATGACGGCGGCCAGGGTCATGGCGGGCGGCCCGCCCACGAAGACGTTCACCTTCAGCGGCTCGCCCCGGCGCAGGGCCTGGGCGTGGTGGTACCCGATGCCTCGGTGGATCTGGTAGTGCAGGCCCACCTCGCGGTCCTTCTCGTAGTCCGGGCCGTCGAGCTGCACGCGGTACATGCCGATGTTGGACTGCATGGGGCCGGGCGCGTCGGGGCTTTCGGTGTACACCTGGGGCAGGGTGACGTAGCCGCCGCCGTCCATGGGCCAGGATATCAGGCGCGGCAGATCGCTGACGGCGCAGCGGTGGCGCAGCACCGGGCCGTCGGACACCGATTTGGGCAGCATGGACCACAGGGCGCGCGGCACGCCGGTGTAGCGCAGGGGATGGCGGAAGGCGTCGAAGGGGTCCAGCTTCAGGCGGAAAATGCCTTCCACGGCGCGCAACGTATCGCGAAAGATGAACTTCGTGCGTTCCATGGTGCCGAACAGGTTGGCCAGCATGGGAAAGCGGCAGCCCTTTACCCGCGTGAACAGCATGGCGGGCGCGCCCGCGCGGTAGGCGCGGCGCTGGATGGCGGCGATTTCGAGGTTGGCGTCCACCTCCGCGTCGATGCGCACGAGGTGCTTGTGGCGTTCAAGGTCGGCGACGCAGGCGGAAAGATTGCGGTAGGTCACGGGTTCCTCGTGCTGACGGCGTGATGGCTATGGTTCGCCCAGACTGGTTAGCCCAAAACGGTTCGCGCAGATCGGGCGGGCAGTTGCCGCCGGGAGTCGCGGTGGCGATTGGTGATGACCGGCGGGCGCGGCGGGGTTCGGGAATGCGACAATGCGACAAGCTTGCCCGCGACGCAAGCCTGGAGTGGGGGGACAAGGGTGGAGTGGACGCAAGGACGGAAACAGGGAGAGGGCCGGAGGCGGAGGAGGGAACGTCGCGGTACCGTGACGGCTGCGGCAGGCCGGGCGGCCCGTGTCCTGCGCGGGCGTCAGTCCGCTTCCAGCCGGTAGCCCACGCCGCGCACAGTGCGCAGGCGCGTGCCGCCCGTGGGAACGGAGGGACCGTGCGAATTGGGGACGCCGGAGCCCGCCGCGCGTTCCAGCGTGCGCCGCAGGCGCGAGACAAGCACGTCCACTGCATGGGGGGAATGGGGCGCGGGGGCGCTATTGTCGGGAATTGGCGCGGCGTAATCCAGGCACCAGCGGGCGATGTCCGCCCGGTGCACCACGCTGCCCGCCCGGCGCAGCAGCAGTTCCAGCAGCAGCCGTTCCTGCGGGTGCAGCGAAAGGGGACGAAAGTCGCGGGTGGCGCGCCCGCTGACCGGGTCGAACACGATGTCGCCCAGCGCCAGCACCCCGGCAGCCAGTGGCCCCCTGCCGGGCGGAGCGGTCAGTCCCGCCGCCCGCAACGCGGTGACCAGCGCCCCGGCGGCGAAGGGTGCGCGCAGCAGGCGGGCGGACGCGGGCAGCCCGGCAGCGCGCACGCGGCGCGATTCCTGGCGGGCCGTTGCGGTGTGCAGCAGAACTAATGGAATGCCCGAGGGAATGCCGGGGGGGATACACGAAGGGGGGGCAGGGGGAGTATTGCCGTCCGCTCCGTCGCTGGGGCACGACGGGGCCAGTAGATCCAGGTCGGCCACCAGTGCGCCCGGCTCCGGATGCAGCGCTGGCATCGTTCCTTCCGGGGCCTGCATCCGCGCATCCGCGACGTAAGGCAGTTCCACCACCAGCCGCAGCCCGGCCTCGGCCAGGGTGGCGGTCATGTGCGCGGCGATGCGCGCGTCGGCGGTGCGGAGCAGGATCAGCATGGGTATCCCGGAGCGGAGAAGCGGGTGCGCATGAGCCGGGATACTGCACCCACCGCACGGTGTCGAGGGCGTCAGGGCCGAACGCGGCAGGCCAACGGGCGCGCCGGGCTCGAACACGCAAATGACGGGAGGGCCCCGGTGATGCACACCAGAGCCCTCCGAAAGGGTGCGCCGCCCGCGCAGGGAGCGGAGGGTCACCTTGTGGAATACGGGCTACGCGACCTTGTAGAACGCGGACGCCGCGGCGTTGCAGATGGGGCACTTGTCGTCGTGCGGGCCCTCGTGGGTGTAGCCGCACACGGAACAGACGTAGTAGTCCACGTCGGCCAGGGCGGAGGGGTTTTCCAGCGCCTTCTTGTAGAGGTTGGCGTGCACCTCTTCCACGGCGTTGGCCCAGCCGAAGTAGCGGGCGGGCACCTTTTCGCCTTCGGCTTCGGCCTCGGCGATCATCTGCGGGTACATCTTGGTGAATTCGTAGGTTTCGCCGTCGATGGCGGACTTGAGGTTGTCGAGGGTGGAACCGATCTTGCCCGCGTTGCGCAGGTGGCCGTGGGCGTGGATGGTTTCCGCCTCGGCGGCGGCGCGGAACAGTTTGGCGACCTGGGGCATACCTTCCTTGTCGGCCTGCTTGGCGAAGGCAAGGTACTTGCGGTTGGCCTGGGATTCACCGGCAAAGGCCGCCATCATGTTCTCGTGGGTCTTGCTCATCGATATGCTCCTTGTTGGTTTCGGTGTGGGGTTCCTTGTCAGGAACAATTCCTATTTAGATGCCATCCATGGACTTGTAAAGCACTTTTTTGAAGTTTGTGGAAAGAAATCGTTCAGACCATACGCCATGGGACCGAACGGGGGAAGGTGCGGGCGCAAAAAACGGAAGATAAGGGCCGGGCCGGTGGGATCGCGGGGTCTGGCCTGAAGGGGGCGGGAAGAGACAGGGGGGAGTGTCCGAACGGACACAGAAGAATCCAGAGGGGCACGGATAGGCACGGATGGGCACGGATGGGCACGGACAGCAGTGTGGCGGCGTGGCGGTGCGGCACGCCAGGGCTGCCCGGCATGGTGCATGCCGGGATCGGGCGCATCGGAAAGGCGGGGGATGCCGGAGCTAGCTGTCGATGGAGGGGATGGTTTCGGGCATGCCGGGGGCTTCACCGTTGGGTGCAACGTCATCGGGGCGCGACGGGGTTTCCGCCGCCGGTGCGGCAGCTGACCCCGGCGTTTCCTGTTCCGGCATTCTGGCCTGGGCCGAACGTGGCCCGTCCGGCACGAATTCGGGGCGCAGGCGGCCCCCCTTCAACACCAGATGCGCCCGGAACGGTTTGCCCTGGCGCGAGGTAAAGTCCATGGCCTGCGCGGTGCGCCCGGTGCCCAGCAGTTCGCGCGCGGTGGGTTCGTCCAGTTCGCGCCCGAAGGAGGTGCGCCAGAGGATGAACGGACAGCGGCCGCCATTGTTGGTGACCGGCGACGTCCCGCCGTCTGCTTCTCCGTTCACGGCGGCGTTTGGCTCTCCGTTTGGCGCGCCGGTCTTTTTCGCGCCGCGTTTGGCGCGCGCGACGTCCTGCCCGGCGTCGTCGTCCCCATTTGCCGCCGCCTTGCCTCGCTTTTTGGCGGGCGGCTGCCCGGTGCAGGCCCAGCCGCGCGGGGTTTCGCGCACCTCGCCGCCGCACAGGGGGCACAGACCGTCGGGCGTGCGGGCGTACCGTTCGGACGCCGTGTCCAGCAAACGGTCCAGGTTGCGCCCGCCCATCCGCTTGATGCGGTGCACGCCGTTCCACACGCTTTCGCGTATCCCGTGCATGAACTGCGGGTAGGTGGCGGTGCCCGCCTCCATGTCCTTGAGGGCCTTTTCCCATGTGCCGGTCAGCTCGGGCGAGGCCACGTCGGGCAGCAGCGCCTCGATGACCTCGGCCACCTGCATGCCCCGGTCGCTGGCAATCAGCCGCTTGCCGTGCCTGCCCACATAGCCGCGCTGGAGCAGCGTTTCGATGACCTGGGCGCGGGTGGCCGGGGTGCCGAGGCCGCGTTCCTTCATGGCCTGGCGCAGTTCCTCGTCCTCCACCAGCTTGCCGGCGGTTTCCATGGCCGCCAGCAGCGAAGCATCGGTGTAGTGCGCCGGGGCCTTGGTCTGGCGCGTCACCCGGCGGATGTCGTCCGTGTGCAGCCTGGCGCCCTTGCGCAGGGGGGGCAGGGGGGTGTCTTCCGCCGCGCGCCACGGCTCCACGGCCAGCCAGCCCTTTTCCTTGAACACCTTGCCCCGCGCGATGAAGGCATGCTCGCCCACCTTCACCGTAATAGTGGAGGTGGCGAACCTGGCCTCGGCGCAGAAGGCGGCGATGAACCGGCGGCAGATCATCTCGTAGATCTGCCGTTCCGCCTGCGAGAGGCGGACCGGGTCGCCCTTGCGGGCGGTGGGGATGATGGCGTGGTGGTCGGTGACCTTGCGGTCGTCCACGCAGGGGAATTTGATCTTGCCGGACTTGATGCGCGCGACCGCCAGCATGGTCTCGTCCGGGTACAGGTGGTGGATGGCCCGGAAGTGGTTGAGGATTTCCGCGAACAGTTCCTTGGTCAGGTGGCGGGAATCGGTACGCGGGTAAGTGATCAGCTTGTGCGTTTCGTACAGTGCCTGGGCGTGGGCCAGGGTGTCCTTGGCGGAGAGGCCGAAGCGGGTGTTGGCCTCCCGCTGCAGGGTGGTCAGGTCGAAGGGCAGGGGCGGCTGCTGGCTGCCCGCCTTGCTGGCCACCGATTCCACCACGCCTTCGCGTCCGGTGCAGGCGTCGGCGATGGCCGAGGCCTCGTCCTCGCTGTCCACGCGGGTTTCGCGCAGTTCCGGCGGGCGGTGCCATACGGCGGGGAAGGCGTCCGGCGCGTCGGAGGCGGGGGAAGTCGTGCCGGAGGCGGGGGAAGTCGCGTCGGAAGCGGGGGGCGTGCCCGGTGACGCATCGGGCGAAGCATCGGCTGTCGCGCCCGGTGAGGCATCGGGGGCTGCCTCGCCGCCCTGCGCGGCGCGCCCTTTGCCGCCGGGGGTGAACACCCCTTCCACGGTCCAGAAATCCTGCGGCACGAACTGTTCGATTTCCCGGCGGCGGGCGGTGAGCAGGCACAGCACCGGGGTCTGCACGCGCCCCACGGAGACAAGGCCGCCGGTCTTTACCGTGAACAGGCGCGAATAGTTCATGCCCACCAGCCAGTCGGCCTCGGCCCTGGCAAAGGAGGCCAGCCCCAGGTTGCGCTTTTCCGCGTCGGGCAGCAGCCGGGCCAGGCTCTTGCGCAGGCCTTCTTCGGTCATGTCGCTGGCCCACAGGCGGCGCACCGGTTTGGCGCATTCGGCCGTCAGGTAGATGCGCCGAAAGATCAGCTCGCCCTCGCGCCCGGCGTCGGTGGCGTTGATGACGCCGGTAACGCGCTCGTCGGTCAGCAGGCGGCGCAGCACGGCGAACTGGTCCGCCGTTTCCGGCAGCACCCGCAGCCGAAAGCGCGGCGGCAGCATGGGCAACTGGTCCAGGGTCCAGCGGCCCGCCCAGGCCGGGTCCTGCTCTTCCGGCTCGGCAATGCCCACAAGGTGCCCCACGGCCCAGCTGACCAGATGGTCCGGCCCTTCCAGAAAGCCCGCCCGGCGCTGCGTGGCGCCCACCAGGGGGGCCAGTTCGCGCGCGACGGAGGGTTTTTCCGCGATGATCAGGGTCTTGGACATGGTGAATTAGGTGGTTGCCGGGGGCGACGGGTGAAATGTTGGAGTGCGGGGTCGTTACGGGCACGGTGTGCCCGAGCGGTGTATCGACGGCATCTTGAGACACCCTGACCAGTACCTTGACCCGCCACGGGCGGGCGGCTACAGCCGGAGTCCATGACCGACCAGCGTACCTCTACCCCCTCCGGTGCCCCCTCTGGTACCCCCTCTGGTACCCCATCCGGGGCCGCGCCGGGAACTGGATCCGCAACGGGCGAATCCGCACCTGCCGCGGGGCGGCCCGCTCCCGCCCGCTACCCGGTGCCCTTCCTGTCCGGCCAGTCGGGCAGCCCGGACGCGGCAGGCCCGGAGGGCTTGGCGCCGGGGGCGGAAATGGTGCGCGGTACCGGGTTTGCCGGGGGTGTGTACCGGCGGGAAGATTCCATCAAGCGCAGCCGGTTCATCGTCAGCGTGGCCCACGCGCCGGACACGGCCACGGCGCGGGCCTTCATAGAGGCGGTGCGCACCGAATTCGCCGATGCCACCCACAACTGCTGGGCCTTTGCCGCCGGGCCGCCGGGCGACACGGCCCGCATCGGGTGCAGTGACGACGGCGAACCCCACGGCACCGCCGGGCGTCCCATGTTGCAACAACTGCTGCACGGCGGCGTGGGCGAGGTGGCGGCGGTGGTGACACGATATTTCGGCGGGGTCAAGCTGGGCACCGGCGGGCTGGTGCGGGCCTATGCGGCCATGGCCCGGCTGGGGCTGGACGGCCTGCCCCTGCGTCAGCGCATCGTGCCCGCGCGGGTGTCCGTGGTGCTGGCCCACGGCAGGGCCGGAGCCCTGCGGCGGCTGCTGCCCGCGTACGAGGCGGCCATCCTGTCCGAAGTGCACGGGGCCGACGTGGAGTGCATCATCGGGCTGCCCGTGGAGCACTCCGCCGCGTTCATGGCCGCCGTCATCGACATGGCCGCCGGTGAGGCGCTGGTGGACGTGCTGCCGCCTGCTGAAGACTGACCCGGTTGCGGTACAACCTTGTTCAACGCAGGGATTTTGTCCGCCGGCAAGGAAAACGTGGCGGCCATGAAGGGAGCATGCGGCAGCCGTCATGTGAGTTCTCGAACATTTCGGATGGCGACCGCATCGCGCTCTTGTCGTATGTGACCGTAATGGCAGGCGCGTTTGACGGAGCCAGCGGGCGAAAGAACGCGTTGAACTACCCTTTCGCCGCGCCCTCGTCCACAATCCACACCAAGTCCCCGTTGGCGGGCTTCACGAACTGCGCGGGCAGGGTGGGCTCCGCCAGCAGGTCCAGCGCCCGTGCCAGCACGGGGTGCTTTTCCCCGCCGGAAACAAGGAACACGCAGCAACGGGCGTTGTTCAGCACCGGCAGGGTCAGGGTAAGCCGGTCGCTCTTGGTGGCCAGCACGTACTGGTCGATGACCAGGCGCGTGTGCTCGGCAAGGCCGGTGGAATCGGGGAACAGCGACGCGGTGTGGCCGTCCTCGCCCATGCCCAGCAGCACCATGTCGAAGCGCGGCCAGGCGCCGTCCTCCAGGTCGAAATGTTCGCGCAGCAGCGCTTCGTAGGCGGCGGCGCCCTCCATGGGGTCCATCTCGCCCTTCATGCGGTAGAAGCGGGTGGCCGGGGCCAGCGACAGCAGTTCGCGCCGGGCCACGCCGTAGTTGCTCTGCGGGTTGTCCGGCTCCACGCAGCGTTCGTCCACCCAGTACACGGCGATCTTTTCCCACGGCAGGCGGTCGAGCCAGGCGGGGGTGGCCAGCAGGCGGAACAGCGGGATGGGCGTGCTGCCACCGGACAGGGCCAGGGTGAACACGCCGCGCGCGGCCACGGCCCGTTCGCAACGTTCCAGCAGCAGTTGGGCGGTCTTTTCGGCCATGGCGGCCGGGTCCTTCATGACATGCAGCGCAAGGTTGACGGAACGGTGAGGCATGGCGGCTCCGGTGGCGGCGATTCTGGTTGGCGGTTCGTTGCGGGGCGATACGCGGGGCGGAACTGCTCCCCATGGTGGATATGTTGGGCATGACGAATCTGCCACAGGACCGCCCGCGTGGGAATGGGCAAAGGAGGGGAATGCCGCCCGGCAGGAGCATCATGCCGCACGGCTTTTTCGCAAAAACGACAGCGCCGTGGCGGACCACGGCGCTGCGATTACAGGTGAAACAGATGGCGAGTCGTTGACAGGCAAGGGTGGGGCGCCATGAGGATTTTTGTTCTCTGCCAAGGAAGACTGCTTTTTTATGGAGGGAGTATACTTTTGTCGTATTCGACCGGAATAAAAAGGCTGGTCTGACGCAGGCAGAGAGCAAAAGGACCATGGCGTGAGGTGCCTACGCCAGCACCACCTCGAAGGCAGGCGGCGTCATGATGTGCTTCTTCACGGTGCACAGTTCCACGGCACGCACCAGCGCATCGCGGTATTCGCCGGGAAAGCCCTGCGGCGGGGTGACCACGAAGGTCATGCGGGTGACCTGAAACCCCTTGGGCGCGAATTCGCAGCCCACGCGAATGCCCAGCCCTTCCGTGGAAATCTTGCGCGCCTCGCAGAAGCGCTGGGCGTACACGCCCGCGCAGGTGGCCAGCGAGGCCAGGAACAGTTCGAACGGGGTGGGGGCGGTGCCGTCGCCGCCGTCCTTCACCGGCTGGTCGGTGTGGATGACGGTGGACGCGGGGGCGGGGGTGCCCGACACGGCGGCGTCGCCCGTGACGACAGGGTGGAGTATGGCGTCGATCTTCATGCCGCCGTTGAAGGCGACGTCGATGAACTTCATGGTCATGTGCGGCTCCTGTGGATGTTCCGGCATTCAGGTGCGGCGGAGCGGGCGCGGGAACGGCGCGCCGTGTCCGGTGTCCTGTCGGGCAGTGTCGGGTGGTGTCCGGTGGTACGTGGCGCCGTTGCCGGGCGCCGTCTGGCGGCATGGCCGCGTGCGGTGCGCCGCGCGGGGCGGCGCCTGGTCAGCCGATGGTCTCCATGCGGGCAAAGCGCGGTTCGTGCAGCGGAATGACGATGTCCGCCGCTTCCTTCACCTTGAGCATGATGTCGTAGCCCTGCTTGGGGTTGATGCAGGTGCCGGGAGGAATGACCTCCATCTCCATGCCCCGGATGGCGGCGGGCGGGTTCATGTTCTCGTCGATGATGCAGAACCCGGTGATGGCGGCGGTGCCCTGTTCCGTGTCCACGAACACGGTCAGGCCGCCCTCGGTGTGCACCGGGGTGTGCACCACGCGGATGCCGGGCAGGATTTCGCGCTCTTCTTCCGTGATCACGCGTAACTGGCCGTTGTCTTCCACGTCGCTGATGTAGTCTTCAAGGTAGCGGAAATCCAGCGGATGCGGGTTATGGATGGATTCCAGTTCCTTTTCGTGCACCCAGATTTCCGCGTTTTCGCACTTGTAGTCGTTTTCGCAGTGGTCGTTGTGCAGGTGGGTGTGGATGACCACGTCGATGTCCGCCGGGGTGAGGCCGAATTTGGCCAGCCCCGCCTCGAAGGTGTATATCTTGCCACCCAGGGCCGCCTCGCGGTCGGGCGAGACGATGGGGTTCAGCTCGCCGGTGTCCACCAGGATGCGCTTGTCGCCGCCCTCGATGTACCAGGTGTAGATGGGGATGGTGTAGGGCGTGCCGTAGTCGTGCTGGTAGGTCATCATGCCCTTGTCGAACACCTTGGAACCCATGACGATGGGGTGGATGCGGTACTTCATGCGACGCCTCGCGTGCTGACGGTTGCCGGAAGACGCCCGGACCCACGGCAAGCGTGCGGCCGGGCGGGGTGCCGGGCGCGTCCCACATGCGTCCGGCCAATGGCGGCGCATGATGGCCTTCGGAACTTGTCGTGCATCCGTGGGCCGTTGCGGTCCATGGAGGCACTGCCGGAAGGGGCGCACCTTGCCACGGGGCAGAGAGTAAGCACTTCGGCCCCGGTTGTCACGATTTCCTCCCGTTTTGGTGGGAAATGGGGGGCAGGCCAGACAAACCAGACAGGCCGGGAAAACCGGCCCGGCGGTCCCCCGGGTGCCCCACCGCACCCGTACGCGCCATGTGCCCGGAGACGCGAAGCGCCCCGGCATCGGGTGATGCCGGGGCGCCGTGTCTTGCGTCAGGGGCAGATTGAAGGTCCTCTGCCTAGCTGTCTTCCTTCAGTTCGCGGATGACGTCCTGCAATTCCGACGACAGCCGGGCCAGTTCGCCCACCTCGCGGGTGGACTGGGCCATGGCCTCGGCCATTTCCGAAGCGATGCGGTTCACCTCGTCGGTGCCCCGGTTGATCTGCTCGGACGCGGCGGACTGCTGCTCCGACGCCGTTGCTATGGACCGCACCTGGTCGGCGGTGGATTCCACGATGGACACGATGCGCGCCAGTGCCTCGCCCGCCCGTGAGGCAAGGTCGGTGCTGCGCTGCACCACTTCCGCCGCGCGGCCCATGCCGGTGATGTTGTCCTGCGTGCCGCGCTGGATGGCGGTGATGGCGTCGCCCACTTCCTTGGTGGCGGTCATGGTCTTTTCGGCCAGCTTGCGCACCTCGTCGGCGACGACGGCGAATCCGCGCCCCGCGTCACCGGCGCGGGCCGCCTCGATGGCGGCGTTCAGCGCCAGCAGGTTGGTCTGGTCGGCGATGTCGGTGATGACCGTCATGATGTTGCCGATGCCCTCGGCCCGCTTGCCCAGGTCGCCCAGGCCGCCGCTCATCTCGCGGGTGAACTCGTCCACCTTGCGGATGCTGTCCACCACGTCGCGCACGATGGCCCCGCCCGCCTCGGCCTGCGCCCTGGCGCTTTCGGCGCTTTCCGCCGCGCGCGAGGCATTGGCGGCCACCTCGAGCACGGATGCGTTCATCTGCTCCATGGCGGTGGCGGCTTCCGCCGTGCGGGCGCGCTGCACCTCGGCACCGGACCGGGCTTCGTCCACCTGCCCGGCCAGTTCGTGCGAGGCGTTGCGCACGTTGGCCACGATGCCTTCCAGCCGCTCCGCCGTGTGGCGGATACCTTCCCTGCGGGCCTGCTCGCCACGCAGGCGGGCCTGTTCGGCCTCGCGCAGGGCGGTTTCCGCCTTGCGGGTCTGTTCCTCGGCCTCGGCGGTCTTGGCCTTGCCGGTGGCCAGCAGTTCGCCCAGGTTGCCCACCATGGCGCGCAGGCTGCCGTGCAGGTCCAGCAGTTCGCCCGAGAAGTGTCGCGCGTCGGGCAGGGCGTCGAATTCGCCCGCCGCCACGCGGCCGGACGCGGCCACCAGCATCTGCACCGGGTTGGCCACGGAACGGGCCAGCAGCCAGGCCACCACCATCAGGGCCAGGGCAATGCCCGCGCCCACCATCAGAATGTAGTTCACCACGCTGGCCGACTGGGCGTACACCTCGGCCTTGTCGATGACGGCCACCAGCTTCCAGCCCTGGTAGCCGGTGAACACGGTGATCAGCTTGTCCGTGCCGTCCATGGACGATTCGAAGGTGCCGCGCTGCAGCTTCATGATCTGGGCAAGCGCGGGCACGCCGGTGTCCTCGGCCTTCTTGAAGCCGAACTTCTCGTGCCTGGGGTCGGACAGGATGACCGAGGTGTCCTCCAGCAGCATGACGTAGCCGGTCTTGCCGATGCGCAGGTTGGAGGTGACCTTGGTCAGGGTGGAAAGGTTGATGTCCACGCCCATGACGCCCACGATTTCGCCCGATCCGGCGCGCACCTTGCTCATGACACTGGCCACCGGATAGCCGGTGGTGGACATGTAGGCCTTGCTGATCAGGGTGTCGCCCGAGTGGGCCATGGCTTCCTTGTACCACGGGCGCTTGCGCGGGTCGTACCCGGCGGGCACGCCGGAACCGTCGATGTGGCTGAGAAAGCCGCCGTCCTGGTAGCCGATGAAGATTTCGTCGTACCAGTTGTTGGCCTTGCCCATCAGGGTGAACACCTTGGCCAGCGCCTGTTCCTCCTGCGTGAGCGAGGCATGGTGCAGCTTGTTGTCCTGCCTGGTGTCGGCGTACGAGGCCACCTGCCCCTTGGCGTCCACCACGCGGGGCAGCGAGGACAGGTAGACCACGTTGCGCTGGGCCGCCTCGAAGAAGGTGGTGACGAAGTCGTTCACCCGTTCCAGTTGGGCGCCGGACGAATCCTCGAAGTCGCGCAGCGAGGCGCGCCGGATTTCGATGGACACCACGGCGGAAACGCTGCCGATGGCGACGACGATGGACAGGAGAAAGGCGATGATGAGTTTGCTGCGGATGGTCAAAGACATGGTGCCCCCCAAGGCGACTTGACTGTTTACGGTTTGCCCGCCGTGAACCCTTCCGTCGCGCGTGCGCGGGGTTGCGTGAGTGTGTCCCGCTGCGACATTCGGATGGCTCCCCAGCTGCATCCGCGTGCCGCGCGGCTTTCATGCCCCCATTCGTGATGATTGGCAAGGCGCGGGTTGCATCGCATGATGCAGGATACCGTGGCGGTACCACACCCCGTGTGGGTGACGGTTGTGTTACGGCTCGGCGGCATTGCACCGTCATGCGCAGTTTCGCGCGCTTGAGACCGGCAGCGTCCCGGCAGCACGACCAGATCGTGACCAGTTGCGTCAGGTCGCGGCCGGTTTCGATCCGGCGCGAGCCGTCGCGGCCGGTTGCGCGCCACACGGCGACACTATATTGTCCGCCGCCGACACGGCGGAACCCGGCTACCAATCTGGAGGAAACGATGATCATCGGCACGGCGGACACGTGGATGCGCTACGACCTTGGCCCGGCATGGCGGGCGGCCTTCGCCTTTCTGGCGAACCTGAAGCCCGATGCGGCCACCGGCCGCCATCCCGTGCCCTGCGCGGATGCGCCGGAAGGCAGCGTGTACGTGGAAGTGGGACGCTACGACACCAGGCCGGAAGGCAGCGGGCGGCTGGAGGCCCACCGCAGGCATATTGACATCCAGTACGTTCTTTCGGGTATGGAATGGTTGGACTGGACGCCATTGCCCGGTCTGGCTGCCCTGGGTCCGTATGCCGACGACAGGGACGTGCGGTTCTTTTCCGTGACGGCGCACCCCTGCACCCGCGTGCTGCTGCAACCCGGCACCTTCGCCGCGCTGTTTCCGGAAGATGCGCACATGCCGGGCATTGCCGTGCAGGGCGGCCCGTCCGCCATGGTCAAGGCGGTGGCCAAGGTGCGCGTGGACGCCCTGGCGGTGGCGGGCATCCCGTCGCGGGGGCTGGACGGGTAGCAAGGGGCGGAAGCGCCAGACAGACAGGCGCCAGACCAACGAGCGCGGACAAACAGGTGCCGGACCTGCGGCGGGCGGGAACACGCGGGAACACGTGAGTGGTGGAACCGGCGGGGAATCGAGACATATCGACGGCTGATGAAGTCAGGCCGGATGCGCGTGGGCACCACCCGCGCCAAGGGGGGCGGACCTGGTACTGACAGGGAGCGGATCGGGACAACCAGGAGGTCTCATGGACATTTTCGATCAGGCCCAGGAACTGGAGCGGCTGGAACGCGAAGCCGCCTTGTCCCGTGCGCGGAGCGCCTCCGCGCAGGGGCGCGAGGGGCCCGAATGGATCGACGGCGTTGCCTGCTGCCGCGAGTGCGGCGAACCCATTCCCCCCGCCCGGCTGGCCGCCGTGCCGGGCGTGGGACTGTGCAAGGCCTGCCAGGAAGAGATGGAAGGGGGCAGCTAGCCCCCATCCCGGTCACCCCCGAACGGCTCGCGACGCTGATGCTCGCGGGCCGTTCCGCGTTGTGATGGCGCTGGGCCGCCGGCGGGTGCCAGTGCCCGCGTCGGGGTATCAGCCGATGCGCATGCTGAGTTCCACGTCCTCGGCGAACGGAATGGACATGTACCCGCACGCGGGTGAACGCACCCGCGCCAGGTAGTCCGCGCTGTACTCCGCGTTGTCGGCGATGACGAGCGCGCCGGGCCGCAGGCGTGATTCAATCAGATCCAGGATTTCGGGGTAGAGGGCCTTGGCGCCGTCCAGCAGCAGCATGTCCACGGAATCGGGAAGGTCGGCGGCAAGGGTGTGCAGCGCGTCCCCCTGGCGGATGTCCACCAGGTCAGCGAGGCCGCTGGAGGCCAGGTTGTCCTTGGCCCGCGCCACCTTGGACGGTTCGAACTCGCTGGTGATCAGGCGCCCCCCACCGTTGTCGCGCAACGCCGCCGCAAGGTGCAGGGTGGAGATGCCGAACGAGGTGCCGAATTCCACGATGGACCGCGCCCGGCAGCCGCGCGCCAGCATGTAGAGCAGGGCGCCCGTCTCGCGCGAGACGGCCAGCGGCATGTCCTTGAGCTGTCCGTAGAAGTCGAGGTAGCCGGTTCTGCTGCGCAGACGGCGCTCACGCTCCTCGTCGGAAAGGGCAGCCATGGCCGGGTTTGCCCGGAACGACGCTTCTTCGTCCTCGCGGAACAGGCGTTCCAGCAGGGGGGCAAGGGGCGGGGTGGTCAGGGTCGTCTGAAGGGAGCGGAGAGGCGATTGGGGCGATGTGGTCATGGGATTCTCCGGTTGCAGGTTGCATGTCTTCGGGCACCGGAGTAAAATACGAATGTTCATTCGCATTCACAATTCGCATTGCGGAAGGCCCCATGCCGGAACGTCAGGAAAGCACTATCTCGCCGAGAAAACAGCCGAAACAGGCCAGGTCGTCGGAACTTGTCGGCGCCATTCTGGCCGCTGCGGCTCAGGTTCTGGCCAGGGAAGGGGCGCACCGCTTCACCACCGCCCGCGTGGCCGAACGGGCCGGGGTAAGCGTGGGGTCGCTGTATCAGTACTTCCCCAACAAGGCGGCCATCCTGTTCCGCCTGCAACGCGACGAGTGGCGGCAAACCTCGGATGTCCTGCACGGCATCCTGGAGGATGTCGGCTCCCCGCCGTTGGAGCGGTTGCGCGCCTTGGTCCATGCCTTCATCCGCTCCGAATGCGACGAGTCGGCCATGCGCCTCGCGCTCAGCGACGCGGCCCCGCTGTACCGCAACGAGCCGGAGGCACGGGCGGCGAAGGCATCGGCCAGCGGGGCCATCCAGTCCTTCATGCGCGAGGTGCTGCCCACGGCCACCGACGCCACCCGGACATTGGCCGGAGAACTGGTCACCGCCACGTTCGCCGCCGTGGGCAAGCGCTTTTCGGAAACGCCGCGCACGCCGGAAGAGGTGGAGAGCTTCGCCGACGCCATGGCCGACATGTTCTGTGCCTACCTGCGTGAATTGGGGCACGTGGGGCATGGCCGGGAGTGATGACCGGCGCAACGCGCACCGCGCACCAATACAAGAGGGGGTACATGCCGTGACATGTACCCCCTCTTTCATTGCAAAAGGGCGTTTCGACCGGGGGCGGCCCTAGTCGGCGATGCCCAGCAACTCCAGGATCAGGAAGCTGATGGACGCCATGGTGGCGGCGGCGGGAATGGTGAGTATCCAGGCCACAACCAGGTTGCCGGCAATGCCCCAGCGCACGGCGGACAGGCGCTTGGTGGCCCCCACGCCGAACACGCAGGCGGTGATGGTGTGGGTGGTGGAGATGGGCGCGCCCATCAGCGAGGCCCCGGTGATGACCATGGCGGCTGACGTTTCCGCCGCGAAGCCGTGCACCGGTTCCAGCTTGAAGATGCGGTGGCCCATGGTCTTGACGATCTTCCAGCCGCCAAGGGCGGTGCCCATGGCCATGGCCATGGCGCACGACAGCTTGACCCACAGCGGCACGTGGATGGTGTCGATCTGGTGGAACAGGAACAGGGCCAGGGTGATGACGCCCATGGTCTTCTGCGCGTCGTTGAGCCCATGGCTGGTGGCCATGAACGCGGAGGAGACGATCTGCAATTTTTCGAACGACCGCGTCACCGTGCGCCGGTTGGTGCGCCAGAACAGCAGCATCAGCAGCGTCATGCACGCGTAGCTGACGGCAAAGCCCGCCAGGGGCGAAAGCACCAGCGGCATCAGGATCTTCTTGACGATGGACATGGCGTTCAGGGTGCTGAATCCCGCGTGGGTGATGGCGGCCCCCATCAGCCCGCCGATGAGCGCGTGCGAGGACGAGGACGGCAGGCCGTAGTACCAGGTGATCAGGTTCCAGGCGATGGCCCCGATGAGCGCCGCCAGCACCAGGGCCTGGCTGCCCATGACCATGTCGGTGTTCACGATGCCCTGGCCCAGGGTGTGCGCCACCTCTTCGCCCAGCATGGCCCCGAAAAGGTTCAGCACGGCGGCCATGGCCACGGCGGTGCGAGGGGAGAGCACCTTGGTGGAGACCACGGTGGCGATGGCGTTGGCGCAGTCGTGCGCCCCGTTGGTGAAGTCGAAGATCAGCGCGACGAGGACGATGACGACGAGCAGCACCGGTATCTCAAGCATTCTTCAGCACCACTTCCTCGATGGCGTCGGAAAGATCGTCCAGGCGTTCCACGGCCAGCTCGATGCGGTCGTACACCTGGGTCCACTTCATGATGTCCACCACGGCGCGCATGTCGAGATTTTCGGTATCGTGCAGTTCGGCAAGGCCGGTGCCCAGCAGCATCTCGCATTCGCCCTTGATGGCCTTCAGCTGCTTGACCTGCGCCACCACGTCGGTCTTGTCCTTCAGGCAACAGATCATCTCGCCGGTGACGGCGGCCATCTCGCGCAGGTTGCGGACCATCTTGCGGGCGGGAAAGCGGATGTAGGTGAACCCGTACAGCCGCGCGCGGGTGGCGATGCCCTTGATGAGGTTGATGGAGTCTTCCTGCGCCAGGTTCAGCCGGTAGATGTCCTCGCGGTCGATGGGGGTGATGAAGGTGAGCGAGAGCTGGCGCGAGATTTCGCGGCACAGGTCGTCGGCCTCCACCTCTACCAGGTTCACGCGCTTGCAGGCGTCGTCAACCTTGCCGAAGTCCTCGAGGATGCGGGTGAGCAAGTCGGCCGCTTCCACCAGCATGGCGTTCTGGCGGCTTAGCAGTTCGAAGAAGCGGACGGTTTTGGGGAACAGGTTCAAGGCCATGCGGTGGCTCCGGTGTTGTCGTTTTGCTCGTGGGCCTGTCGGCCCCGGGTTCGGCTGGCCCATCGTGCCGGCCGGGTCCATCTGTGACGTCGGCCCGCCATGAGCGGCGGGAAGTTACGGATGTGTTGCAACCCGGCGCATGCCGGAGGGTACTGCCCCGTGCGCAAAAAAGGCCGGTCGGGACCGCGGGGATTCTACGCTTCCCCCGGCGTCCGGGCAACCGGCATCGTCGTGAATCCGTCACGAAATAACGCGGTTTTGTTACGGAATGGTGACGGGCGGCGATGTTTCGAGAAGTCCAATCGTGCCAGTATGTTGAGCGATTGAACAGTCGCGAGGGGCGAGTTGTGTGACGTTGTGCGCGAGGTGGCCAGGGAGGGGCGTAACTGTCGGGAAAGGGCAAGGAGGGGGGCAGTTGCCATTGGCGGAAGGGTGTGCCGGAAAGGTCCCGGTGCGGCGCAAGCCAGGCGTGCCGGTAGCCCCGAGACGAACACGACGGATATGCCGGTCATGGCAGGCCTGTCCGACGGGTCCGGGACGCCGGGTACGGCGGGTGTGACAGGCTCGGCCCCGCCTCAGGCCTGTTCCAGGTCGGCGGGAGCGTCGTAAAAGGCAAAGGGGTTCAGGAATTGCCGTCCATACAGCAGGCGGCGGTCGGCATCGGGCAGGGCGGCCTCGTCGCAGATGGCGTCCCAGCGGCTGCGGATGACGGCGATCTGGTGCGCCACCACGGCCCTGGCCGCATCGGGCGCCAGCAGGAAGGCGTGCGCCCCGTCCAGGCAGGTGGCGATGCGGCTCATGCGGTCGTTGCCGTGGATGAGCATGGCCTGGCTGGCTTCGCCGCCGGTGCGAGGCTGGGGGCAGATGTCGTAGCCGGGGGTAAGGGCAAGGCGGGTGCCGTCCCAGAACGCGGCATGGTTGCGGGCGTGGTCGTCGGTATTGCCGCACAGCACGTTGAAGACGATGCGGCCGAACAGTTCCCGCAACGTGGCGGCGGGGCCGACGAAGCGGTGGCGGATGATTTCGGCAAGGTCCTGGTAGCTGGCGTGGGCGGCCAGCATTTCGTCCAGTTCCAGCATGGTCAGGGCCGACACCGTGGCCTTGCGGGCCCAGCCCTCTTGGGTTTTTTCGCGGTCGAAGCGTTCCACCAGCAGCACGTCCTTGCCCAGCGCGGCGGTGAGCCGCACCGGAGCCACGGTCAGCCCCGCCTCGGCGGCCAGGCGCATGGCGACGTATTCCGCCTTGACCATGCCGTACAGGTCGCCGGAAGAGGAAAACTTGGCGATGTACTGGCGGGCGTCCGCGTCCACCAGCACCTTGGGGCGGGCCCCGCCCAGCGACGTGCCGTGGCGCAGGGCCTGGTCCAGCGCGGGCGCCAGCGGCATGCCCCGTTCCACCGCGTGAACGCCCTCGGCCAGTTCATCGAGGGTGGCGGTCTGCCGCAGCCGGGGCTGGTACCGGGTGGCGGACAACTGGAAATCCAGCGCGCCCACCCGGTCCGAGCCCGATTCCAGAAGAAAGGTCAGCTCGTCCAGTTCGATGGCGGCGGCCTGCGTGCCCTTGAGCCCGAACAGGCGGTTGACGATGACCCGTCGCCCCCAGGCGTCCGGCGAGGCGTCGCGGATGCATCCGGGCATGGACAGGCCGGGCAGGAGGGGAAGTTCCCCCTGCCGCAGGGGCAGTTCGGGGGTGTACAGGGGAATGGCGTCCGGCCGGGCAAGGTAGCTGCGGCCGTAGTTGAAGAACAGGCGCGTCCCGTGGCGGCGCAACAGGCCAGCCACCACCGGTTCGACGCGACCGGGCAGCCAGACCCAGACATAGGCTTCTGCGGGGGGCGGGCTAGAAGTCATCCTTCACCTTTCCTCGGGCGGCATGCACGGCCCTGGGCAGCAGGGCGCGCTTTTCCATGCTGTGTTGCAGGCGCAAGGCCAGGTGCCCGGGGTCGGCCTCCATCAGGGGCACCCCGAGGAGGGTGGCAACCTCGAACACCACGCCGATGGAACAACCGGGGTCGCCCCGTTCCACCCGCCGCAGCAGGTCGCGCGAAATGCCCGCCCGCTCGGCCAGTTCTCCGGCTGTAAGCCGTGACGTGGTGCGGGCTTCGCGGATCAGGTTGCCGAGCAGGACGAGCGCGGCGGTGGTATGGCGCGAATAGGCGCGAGTGGCTGGCTTTGACATGGTATTTGCGTTTTTATACGTCAAAAAATTCAAAATGGCTTGTTTATGATGCATTCATAGGCACGGGCCTCTCAGCCGTCAAGTAAAAAAGGCCCTCATGTGCCGGAAGCGGACTTCCGGTGCATGAGGGCCGTGGGGGGGGCGGGAATCGGAGGGGTGCGACGTGCAGCCCCTAGCGCTGCATGGCGCGGTATTCGTCAATGGTGACCATGTGCAGGGCCTTGACCGGGCAGGCCTCCACGCAGGCACCCTGGTCCTTGCCTTCCTTGGCGCGCCAGTCGGCGCACACGTCGCAGCGCACGGCCACTTCGCGGCGGTGCTGGGCGGGCTGGGTGGCATCGGCACCTTCCTCGGGCAGGCCGATGAAGGACAGCTCGATGGCGCCGTACGGGCAGGCCATGACGCACAGCTGGCAGGCGGCGCAGTACTGCTGGCGCATCACCACCACGCCGTCTTCCTGGACCAGCGCGTCGGTGGGGCACACGCGGGCACAAGGTGCATCGGCGCACTGGCGGCACTGCACGGGCATCTTGACGCTGTCGGTCTTGATGACGTGCACGCGGGGCTGGAAGAGGTTGCGCTTCTTCACCGCCTCCTTGATGGTCATGTTGTTGTGCGAGGCGATGCAGGCAAGTTCGCACTTCTTGCAGGCCTTGCACTTGTCTGCTTCGGCGAAGACGACGTACCGCATGAGCGAATTGGTCATGATGCTATCCTTCCGTGGTTTGCGCCGTTGCCGGAAGGTCGGTGGCATCCGGGCCGGGCACTTCTATGCTTGCGATGTACAGTTCCCTGCCGCCAATCCAGTGCACGGCGTCGTCGCCGCACGAAGGGCAGGAGAATTTCCGTTTCCGGGTTTCCACGTCGCCGCAGCCGGGGCAGACGCCGCGCAGGGGCAGCAGTTGCACGTCCAGCGGCGCGCCATCGGCGGGTGTCCCTTCGGCCAGCAGTTCGAAACAGGCGGTCAGGGTGCGCGCCTCGACACATGCCAGAAGGCCCACGGCAAGGTTCACCCGGCTGATGCGGGGTGCGCCGTGGCGCGCCGCCTCGTCGGAGACGATGCGCAGGATGCCTTCGACGATGGACGATTCGTGCATGACCGCCTGTCTCCGTTATTCCGTATCGTGTCGTGCTGTTAACGTTCGGTGCACGAAATGCACGGGTCGATGGAGTTGACGATGAGCGGCACGTCCGAAACCTTGCAGTCGTGCATCATCACGCCCAGCGCGTCCCAGTTCATGTACGAGGGCACGCGCCACTTCAGGCGGTTGGGCACGTCGGTGCCGTCGGTGCGCAGGAAGTAGATCAGTTCGCCGCGCGGGGCTTCGCTGCGGGCCACGGCCTCGCCCGCCGGAATTTCCGGCAGCCGGGCCACCAGCTCGCCACCGGGCAGGTCGCGGGCGCACTGGCGCACCAGGCTGATGGATTCCAGGGCCTCGCGCAGACGGATCATGGCGCGCGAATGCACGTCGCAGCCGGTTTCGGTGATCACGTCGAAGGCCAGGCGGGGGTAGGCGGCGTGGGGCACGTCCTTGCGGATGTCCATGGCAAGGCCGCTGCCGCGCGCCACGGGGCCGACAACCGCGTATTCCAGCGCCTTGTCCTGCGGCAGCATGCCCACGCCCACGGTACGTCCGCGCACCATGGGGTCGTTGCGGTAGATGTTGTGGATCTCTTCCACGTGCTTCTGCACGCGGTCCAGGTTGCGGGTCAGGAAGGTGAGCAGTTCGGCGTCCACGTTGTACTTCACGCCGCCGATGCAGTTGGCGGCGAGGTCCATGCGGTTGCCGTACACCGTCTCCTTGATGTCCTGCATGATCTCGCGCACTTCCATCACGTGCATGAACAGCGACTTGAAGCCGATGATGTGCGCGAGAATGGCCACGTTGAACAGGTGCGAGGCGATGCGCTTGATTTCTTCGGCCATGGAGCGCAGGTAGCGGGCCCGTTCGGGCACCACGATGCCCGCCAGGTTTTCCACCGCCATGCAGTAGGTGAAGGGGTGGCTGTTGGAACACAGCGAGCACACCCGCTCGGTGAGCACGATGTTCTGGAACAGGTTGCGCCGCAGGGCCAGCGCCTCCATGCCCCGGTGCACGTGCCCGGCGGTGATCTCGACATGCTTCACGGTTTCGCCTTCCACGCTCACGCGGAAGTACATGGGCTCTTCCAGCGCCACGTGCAGCGGCCCCACGGGCAGGGTGAAGCCCGCGCGCGGGTCGGTGTTCACGTGGTCGTCAATATGGGGAGTATGCACGGCGGTGCTCATGCCTGGGTCTCCTCGCCGGTGACGGCAGTGACGGTGGAGGCCGTGACGGCGGTGGTGCCCTCGGGCAGCTTCGCCGACATGATGCGCTCCCACAGGTCCTGGGTGGAGGCACCGTTCATCATGGTGGACAGGGGAATCATCTGGCCCATGATGCCCGCGTCCAGTCGCTCGTCCAGGAACAGCCGCTTGGGGTTGGGGTGGCCGGTCACCGCGATGTCGTACATCTCCATGAATTCGCGCTCGTTCCAGTCGGCGTTGCGGAACCACGGGGTGATGGAGGGCACCTCGGGCTTGCCGGTGGCTTCGCCGTCCTCGTCAACTTCCGGCATGGCCAACGGCGCGGTGACGGTAAGGGTCAGGCCGTCCAGGTCGAAGTGGTAGGCGATGGCGCGCCGCGGGTTGGCCGGGTCGCGTTCCGGGTCGTAGGCCGTCATGGTGCACAGGCGCAGGCGGCAGCGGGCCATGGCCGGGGCCAGCTCCGCAAGGCGCGGGGCGTTGTCCAGCAGGATCCAGCCGTAGATGTTGCCGTGGGCGTCCTCGGTCCAGGATATCTCTGCGCCTGCCGCGTCGGGCAGCCGCTGGTCCAGCAGGGCCTTAGCTTGCAGTTGCGCGGGGCGTGTCAGCATCGGTGTGTCCTCCGTCCTTCACCGTATGGGGGGTGGCGGGGGTGGTTTCTTCGTTGGCGGCAGCGGCCTTGGCCGCCGGGTTGGACCCGTTGCCGTTGCCCGTGTCCGACGGGGCGGCTGCTTCGGCGTCCGCATGGGCGTTCAGGGCGGCGGAGCGGGTGGCGGCGGCCACTTGACGGCACTTGGGGCACATGCGCAGCAGCGCCGGGAAGTCCAGGTCCTGGGCGTGATTGGCGTACACGCGGGTGGCCAGGTCCGGCGGCAGCATGCGGATGTGCGCGTCGCAGCCGGTGCAGCGCAGGTACGGGACGAAGTGGTGCTCCGCCCAGTCGTACTTGCGTTCCTGCAGGTGCGCGTTGTGCCAGTCGTTGGTCATGGTGATGGCCCCAGTGGGGCAGTAGTGGCGGCACAGCCCGCACAGGGCGCAGGTGTTGTGCCACACCGTGAAGTCGTAGCCGCTGCGGTCCTCGCGCGGCTCGATGCGGATGGCCCCGCCCGCGCACACGTGGCGGCAGATGGCACAGCCCACGCACTTGGCGGGGTCCATGGTCACCTTGCCGCGGAAGCGGCTGGGGGTATGCGTCTCGGCAAAGGGGAAGGGGTCGGTGGACGGCCCCTGGGCCACGTTGCGGGCGAGTATCTTCAGGAATCCCAGCATGGCTTACTCCTGCAATCCGAGGCGGGCCATCCACACGTCGCGGGCCTTGATCACGCCTTCGATGATGGCCTGCGGGCGCGGCGGGCAGCCGGGCACGTTGACGTCCACGGGGATGTAGCGGTCGATGGGGCCCTCGATGGAGTAGCCGTCGCGGAACACGCCGCCGCTCACCGGACAGATGCCCACGGCCACGGTGACCTTGGGTTCGGGAATCTCGTCCCACACGCGCAGCACCTTGTCCTTCACGCGGGCGGTCAGCGGCCCGGTGATGAGCACGATGTCCGCGTGGCGGGGGCTGCCGCAGTACTTGCAGCCCAGGCGTTCCACGTCGTAGCGGGGGATGCAGGCGGTGGTGGCCAGTTCCACGTCGCAGCCGTTGCACGAGCCCGCGTTGATCCGGTACAGCCATGGCGACCGCACGGAGAGCTTTTTCAGGAAGTTCATATCGTATCCTCTCCGTCTACATACCGCGCCATGCCAGCACCAGACTCGCCAGGGCCAGCACCGAGGGGTACTTGAGGTAGAAGGTGAAGGCCTGGTCCACGCGGAAGCGCCCGGTGGCCGACTTGACCAGCGTCAGCGAAACGGCCATCAGCGCCGCGCACTTCAGCACGAACCACGGAATGTTGGCGACGATGCCGCCGGGAACCGTGCCCGGCAGGAACAGCGCCACGCCAAGGCCCAGCACCACCACGGTCTTGAGCGCCGAGGTGATGTGGAAGAAGGCCAGCGCCGGGCCGGAGTATTCCAGCAGGGGGCCTTCGATGATTTCCGTTTCGGCCTCGGGCACGTCGAAGGGCACGGTGCCCATGGTGCCGGGCAGGAACAGCAGGTAGGCCAGCAGGGCGGGGATCATCACCGGGTCGAAGGCCAGCTGACCGTTGGCCAGCTGATAATCCACGATGCTGGACAGCGAGAACTCGGCCCCGCCGCCGGTGGCCATGCCCACCTTCATGGCCACCGCCAGCATCACGGCCAGCAGCGGCATTTCGTAGGCGAACATCAGCGTCATCTCGCGCGAGAAGCCCATGGCCCCGAACGGCGAGCTGGAGGCGGACCCGCCGACCATCAGCGCGATGGCGGGCAGCGGCAGCAGGTAGAAGATCACCAGCAGGTCGCCCATGGCGGGCAGGCCGCCGCTGACGCCCGGCACGGGCAGCAGCGCGGCGCACACCGCCATGCCGGTCAGGCCCAGCAGCGGGGCCAGCAGGAAGGCGGCCCGGTTGGCCGAGGCGGGCATGACCGTTTCCTTGGTGAACAGCTTGGCAAGGTCCAGGTAGGGCTGGATCAGGGGCGGGCCGACGCGGCGCTGCAGGCGCGCCTCGATGCGCCGGTCAAGGCCTTTCAGGAACAGGCCCACCGCAAGGGCGAACAACCCGCCCGGGAACACCAGCAGGCCAAGCAGGCCAAGGCCGGTTTGGGTGAAGAGTTCGGTGGCGTAGGACATGGTCTACCTCCGCTTCAGGGCGGGCATGGCCGCCTGGGCCAGCTGCCGCAGCAGGGCCAGGGGTGCGCCGTAGATGTCCTGCGGGGCGAGGCGGGCCTCGTCGGCCTTCATGGCCACGCCGCAGGTGTGGATGTCGGTGGTGCGTACGGTGCCGATAAGCCCGCGCAGGGCGGTACGCCCGCCGAAGAAGGCAACCGCCAGCAGCACGGCCAGGGCGGTGGCGTTGAACGCCCCCGCGCCGGAAGCCACGCCCCACGGCGCAACCGCCAGCCCGGCGAAGCCCAGCTCGCGGCCCATCATGTCGATGGCCAGCAGGGGCAGGCCGGGGAACACGCCGGTGATGATGCACCCGGCAGCCAGGATGCCCATGGGCACCAGCATGATGCGCGGGGCTTCATGCACGTGGGCGAGGTCGGGCGAGGGGCGGCCCAGGAAGGCCGAGTGCAGGAACTTGGCGAAGTAGGCCAGGGTCAGCACGCTGCCCGCCAGCGAGAGCAGGGCCAGCGCCACTTCGCCCTCGGCCATCAGCGCGTGGTAGAGAATCCACTTGGAGGCAAAGCCGTTGGTGGGCGGTACGCCGACCACCGAAAGCGCCCCGATGGCGAACATGGTCAGGGTGACGGGCATGCGCTGCCCGATGCCGCCCAGTTCGTCCAGCGAGTGCTTGTGGGTGCACAGGATGAGCGACCCGGCCACAAGGAACAGCAGGTCCTTGAACAGCACGTGGTTGACCAGGTGCAGCATGCCGCCAGCCATGCCCAGCGGGGTGCCCAGGGCCACGCCCACCACCATGTAGCCCAGCTGGCTGACGGTGGAGTAGATGAGCACCAGCTTGAGGTCCGACTGCATCACGGCCAGCAGGGCGGCCATGACGATGGTGATGCCGCCCACCCAGGCGATGGCGTACATCACCTGCGGCTGGCCCCACTGGGCGGCCAGGCCGGTGAAGAAGCCCGCGCCGCCCAGCACGAAGAACAGCTTGGCGAGGCCGAACAGCGCGCTCTTCAGCAGCACCGACGAGATGTAGCCGGAAACCGGCGTGGGCGCCGTTGCCGGGTGCATCTGCACGTCGATGCGGAAGGGCAGCTGCGCCGCCTTCATGGTGAAGCCGACGGCCATCAGGGCCACGGCGGTGGCGGCCAGGGCCACCGGCATGTTCGGCAGGGCGGAACGCACCGCGCCGAAGCTGGGGTCGCCCGCCATGGCGGACAGCATGACCACCCCCAGGAACAGGAAGGCCGCACCCAGCACGTTGAAGAAGAAGTACTTGAAGCCCTCGCGCAGCGCGGCGGGGTTTTCCTCATGCACGATGACGAAGTACAGGCTCCACGAGCTCATGATCTCCCAGAAGGTGAAGAAGCCGAACAGGTCGTTGCTGGCGGCAACGCCCATCAGCCCGCCCACCATGAACAGGAAGAACGTGTAGAAGCGCCACTGGGTGTGGCTGTGCTCCATGTAGCCCACGGCGTAGAACATGTTCAGGCAGCCGATGACCGGCACGATGAGCGCGAAGGCGAAGGACAGGGAATCCAGCCCGCGCCCGAACACCACCACCGCCATGGCCGCCACGGCCAGGATGATGGCGGTGGCCAGGCCCGCCGCCTTGCGGTCGCGCCGCAGCAGGAAGGGCACCACCGCGCCCAGCATGGGGATGAGCACGAAGGGATGCCAGGTCACCGCCAGCATGGGCAGGGCCTGCGCATCCAGCTTGCCCGCGCCCGCCAGCATGTCGGCCACGGGGGTGACCAGCGACAGGCCCAGCTGCGGCAGCACGCCCAGCACCAGGCACAGCGCGGCCAGCACGCCGGTGGCCACGCGCATGGAGGCCGGGGCTTCCTGCACCATGGGGCCGGTGTAAGGCTGGAAGACCAGCGTGCGCACGATGCGCATGTAGTAGACACACCCGGCAAGGCTGCCCAGCAGCAGCACGGCGGCCACGGCGGGGTGCCCAGCGGCCACCAGCGCTTGCAGCATAAGATACTTGCCGACAAAACCGTTGAACGGCGGCAGGCCCATGATGGAGATGAGGCCGACGACCATGCACCCGGCGGTGAAGGGCATGACCCGGGCCATGCCCGCAAGGTCCGCCAGCTTCTTGCTGCCCGCGCGCAGGATGAGGCCGCCCGCGCAGAGGAACAGCAGGTTCTTCATGATGGCGTGGTTCAGCACGTGCAGCAGCGAGCCGGTGGTGGCCAGCCAGGTGCCGAGGCCGATGACCATGAATATCTCGCCCACCTGTCCCATGGTCGAGTAGGCCAGCAGGCGCTTCAGGTCGTCCTGCTTCAGGGCCATCAGTTCGCCGTAGAGCATGGTGGCCGTGCCAAGCGCCGTGACCAGCAGGCCCATGGAGCTGAAGCCCCCGGCGGATTCCCCGGCCTTCAGCAGCACGGCGGAGCCGAACACCGCCAGCATCAGCCGCACGGTGCCGTACACGCCGGTCTTGGTCAGGATGCCCGACAGCGGGCCGGAAATGGACGAGGGGGCGGCGGGGTGCGCGTCGGGCAGCCAGCCGTGGCCGGGCACCAGACCCGCCTTGACCGCGAAGCCCACGAAGGCCAGCACCACCGCGCCCTTCACCACGGGGGCGGGCAGGGTGGCGGCAAGACCGGCCAGGGCCGCGAAGTCCAGCGTGCCCGCCTGGGCGGACAGCAGCATGAAGCCGGGCAGCATGGCGCAGGCCCCGGCCACGCACATCACGAAGTACTTCACGGCGGCGTGGAACGCCTTGTCCGTGGCCTCGTGGGCCACCAGGAAGTACGACGAGAAGGTCATCAGTTCCCAGAACACGTAGAAGCCGCCGAAGTCGCGCGCCAGGGCCAGGCCCGAGAGCGAGCCGCATAGCAGCAGCAGGAAGAACCAGTAGCCGCCCGCGCGGCGGTCGTGGTGGATGTAGCCCACCGAGTACACCGCCACCACCAGGCCGATGCCCGCGATGACCAGGCCGAACAGGCGGGACAGCGGGTCGATGGTGGCGTCGGTCCAGGTAAGCGCCACCGAGGCGGCCACCAGGGCCACGCCGGCCAGCGCGCGGGCGCGACCGGAAACAAGGCCGAGACCCCACACGGCAAAGGCGCCCGCGTAGGGCACGAGTGCGGCGGGGTGCCAGTGCGCGCCGAAGGCGGGCAGCGCGTCGCGCGCCACGCCCAGGGCGTCGGCCACCTGCGCGGTGATGGCGTGCCCGGCCAGGCCGAACGCGGCCAGAAAGGCCGCAAAAAGCCCCGCCAGCACGTGGAACGTGGCGGACGGGGCATGGGGAACGTGGGCGGATTCGCGCCACTGGCCGGATTCAAGACAGATGGCCTGCACCGATAGCACGGTGGCGGCGGCCAGGGCCATGCCCGCCAAGGCCACGGCCACGGCGTAGCCCCAATGCCCGGCGGCAAAGGCGGCATGCAGGATGAAGGCCCGCCCGTCCGGCACGAGGAACACGGAAAGCCCCATGCCCGCGAACATGGCGAAGCCGAAGAACAGTCCGGTCAGGGGCAGCGCCGCGCGGATGCCGCGCAGGTCGTCCAGCCGGGCCGACCCCGCCGTGCGGGCCAGGCGCGCAAGGGTGAGCAGCGCAAGACACCGCGCCGCGATCTGGTAGATGCATTGGGTGGTTCCCCCGACCAGCCCGGCGCCCCCGCCGAGGCCAAGGCCGAGAAGCGTGAGGCCGATGTCGGAAAGGCACATCAGGCCCAGCATGGTGAAGGGGCGTCGGCGTGCCGCTAGGGCCGACACGGCGCCGCCGAGCAGCAGCAGTGCCCCCAGCATGGCCAGGAACGGCAGTTCGGCGACAGGCGGAGCGGTGGTCATGCGAGTCTCCGTCGTTGAGCGTGTATGATGCAAATTGGTTAAACAACCAGTCTGTGGCTCCACCTTATTTTGACTGGAGACTTCTTTCAACCCCCATGATTGTGAATGAGTGGTACAAAACAGGGTGTGGCAGAGAAAAAAGCGTGTCCATGCCCATGTTTGACCGCGCGACCAGTTTTTTTCGCCGCAGGAAAAAAATTTCGAAAGTTGATCGGATCATGCCGCAAGTACAAAAGATTTGCCAAAGAAGACGTCAGCCGCCTGATCTAATGCGGCGAAATGAATGTGACGCTTTGTGAAATGAGTGGCGAGTTGCAGTTGTTTATGTGAGTAAACACTACAATGTATCGTTGTGTGCGGTATCAGTCTGGATTCGGTCCGCAATGGTGGGCATGGTGGTGCCGGGTGGCGGACAACCGTGCAGCACCATTGGCGTGATGGCGTGCTGTGGCCAGCGCCGCCGCCGGGAGCCCCGATGGGGGGCTACCGGCGGACGGGCAGCATTGTTTCGTCAGGGTGGTGCACAACGGTGCGGCGTGGCGCCGCGCGTTGCGTGGGGGCGGGGTGCCGTTGCGTGAGGCTGGTGCGCCGGTGCGTAAGGCAGCGCGCCGGTGCGTCGCGTCAGGAGTTGGCCAGCAGCTTCAACCCGGCAATGCCCGCCACGATGCACAGGATGCAACCCAGGCGCGCCACGGTCGCGGGCTCGCCGAACAGCACGATGCCGAGCAGCGCGGTGCCCACCGTGCCCACGCCGGTCCATACCGCGTAGGCGGTGCCCAGCGGCAGGTGGCGCAGGGCCACGGCCAGCAGGTACAGGCTGACGGCCATGGCCGCCACGGTGAGCGCCGAGGGGACGGGGCGGGTGAAGCCCTGGGTGTACTTGAGTCCCACGGCCCAACCCACTTCGAACAGCCCGGCGGCGAACAGGGCGATCCATGAACCGGGGGCGCCGGATGCACCGAATGCACCGGACGGGGTGGACAGGGAAGCGATGAACGACGTGAACCATGTGAACCACGTGAACATGGCGGCTCCTGCGCCGCGCGTACGCGGCAGGTTGCGGACAACAAAAAACCCGGCCTGGGCCGGGCATAAGGACAACACGCCATGGGGGCGCAGTCCGTGTCATGCGACGCTCCGAACATAGCCATGACGGAGGAAAAGGCAAGCCGCCCCGGCTTGCCGCCACGTGGATGGCGGGGTATTCTGACATGACATTCTTTACCATGCCCATGCGAAGGCAGGCACATTCCGATGATACACCGGGGGCACAGGGCACGCGGGGGCGCGGCGATTGTGCACGGCATGGCCGTGTGCGCCGTGCTGGCGCTGGTCTGCGTGCTGGCGCCTGGCGCGCACGGAGCGCGGGCCGCGCAGGAAGCCGACGCGGCGGTCCGGCAGGCCATGGGCTCCAGCCAGGATGTCGTCAAACAGGATACCGCCAGGCAGGCCGTTGCCGGCGAAGCGGAAGCTTCGGCAGCCGGGCCAGCGGACAGCGCATCCGCCGGGCCTGAACTGCGCATCGGTTTCAGCACCTCCTCGCTGCCGTACGTGGACATGGTCAACAAGAACGGGCTGGAGCCCCGTCTGGTGGCCGCCGCCCTGGACCGGTCCGGCTATCGCGTCGTGCCGGTGTTCCTGCCGCATGCGCGCGCCCTGGAACTGGTGCGCAAGGGCACGCTGGACGGTTGCGGCCCCGTGGGGCGCCATGCCGACGTGGCCGGGCTGGCTCTGGGCGACATGTACCTGCAATACCGCAACGTGGCGGTATCGCTGGAGGCAGCCGGCCTGGAGATCAACACGCTGGCCGATCTGCGGGGCCTGCCGGTGACGGCCTTCCACAACGCGCGGGTATTCATGGGGCCGGACTTCGCGGCCATGGCCGACGCCAACCCCCGCTACGAGGAACAGGTGGACCAGCGGGCGCAGGTGGAGGCGTTCTTTCAGCGGCGCGACCGGGTCATCGTGCTGGACGAGCGCATCTTTGCCTTTCACCGTGCCCGGCTGGCCGCCAGGGGCGTGACCGCGCCGGTGCGCGTCCACCGCATCTTTCCGGCGCAGGACCGCTTTTTCGTGTTCCGCGATCCGGCCGTGCGCGATGCCTTTGACGCGGGGCTGCGGCAGTTGCAGGAGAGTGGGGAGTTTCGGCGCATGGTGCGCTAGGACTGCTTCGAAAGCATCCTTTCGCCCGTTGACTTGCAGGCCGACGGGGGCGGGGCTTGCCCTGTGTGCCCGGCTTGCCCCGGTGGCGCGCGGGGCGTATCCCCGAATCGGGGGGTGCCCGCGCCCGATTGCGTCCGGTCGGACCCATTCGCGCGCCAGCGCCGGCAATCCTTCCGACGCCACGTCACCACCGTCACCGCCCTGCGGGCAGGAGCCGCCATGCACTACGACATCGTCTTTCATTTCGATAACGGCCCGGCGGAACTGAATATCGCCATCAGCAACGTGCGCAACTACCACAAGGCGCTGGAAGGGGTGTCCTTCCGCAGCGTGCTGGTGGTCAACGGGCCGGGCATCCGGCTGATGGGCGCGGATGATCCGGACTTTGCCGAGCCGCTGCGCGAACTGCGCGCGCTGGGGCTGGACATCCGTGTATGTGCCAACGCCATGCGCCACTTCGGCCTGGATGCCGCGTGGCTGAACCCCGCCTGCACCGTGGTGTCTGCGGGCATCGTGGAACTGGTGGACCTGCAGCGCAAGGGGTTTGCCTACGTGAAGCCGTAGGGGCCGTTTTCAAATGGCCCCTTGGCCTGTTGGCTGGCCGATCCGAAGGGCGCCCGGCGTGGCCGCCGCGTCGGCTGGCCCAGCGTGCATGGCGGCCAGATTTCATCTGACAGATCAGGAGCACTGACCATGACGGGACAGGACACCACCAGGCAGGACGCCACCGAGCAGGGTGACGAGCCACAGGCTCCCGGCGGCCTTCCGGCCACGGGAAAGCTGGTGGACAGCCACCCGCTGCTGGCCCGGCTGACCGGGCAGGTGGTGTGGAATCTGGCGGAAGAGGCGGGCGCGGACGACGACGAATGCGGCCTGTTCATGGATCATTACGTTGCGTGGCGGGGGGCGGCGCTGGCCGTGCTGGAACGGTTGCGCGATGCGCCGGGCGGCGGTCTGCGCCTGGTGGTGGACGACGAGGACCGGGCCGGTGCCTGCCCGGAATGCGTGGCCCTGCATGGCGTGGTGCTTCCGGGCACCCATCCTGACCTTGCGACGTGGTTGCCTCCGTTCTCCATCGGCTGCCACTGCCGGGCCGAATACGTGGAAGCGGCGGAAATGGCCGTGGCCGGTCCGCACCTGCCACCCGCCGGGCTGCGGCCACCGGCGCACCGACTGTGCTGCCCGCGCCGTCCGCTGTCGCTGTTGCTGACGCAGTTGCAAGGGCACGAGGGGTAGCACGCCGGAACCGTGTGTCACATCCTGATACTGCAAACGGAAAAGGGCTTGCCGATGTTTTCGGCAAGCCCGTTTTTGGCTGGTGGAGACGATGAGGATTGAACTCACGACCTCAGCATTGCGAACGCTGCGCTCTCCCAGTTGAGCTACGTCCCCAGTCAGGAGAAGGCTGTATATACCTGTTGCCGCCCGACCGCAAGAGGCCGGGACGGAAAAATTTTGGCGGGAACGGGCGGTGATGCCGCGCGGGCGGCGGGTAGGGCCGGTCAGCGGCAGGGCGGTCCGACTGGTAGTTCCGGTCCGGCGGTGAAGGGCTTGGCCGTGCGGTTGACGACTGCGGGACGGATGCGGCGGGCAGGGTGCGGCAGGCGAGCGTCGGGTTGCGGCAGTGCTGGCCGCTATTCCAGCCCCAGCGTCTCGAACAGGGTGCGCACCCGGTGTCTGTAGGTATGGTGGGACAGAATGTGCGTCCGCCATGCCGCCGCAAGATCGGCGCGCAGGGATGGATCGCCTTCCAGGCGGTGCAGCAGTGCATCAAGGCCGGGGGCCTCGTCATCAGGGGGGGTGATACGGGCAGCGGGGTTCGCCGTACCCTTGCCGCCGCTGCGGGCCGGGGAAAAGGCGATTTCGCGGCGCAGTTCTTCGGGAAAGATGTCCAGGCCCGGCGTGTCGTCGGTGATGCAGAAGCCCCCCGCCGCCCAGACGTCGAAGTGGCGCTGGGTGAGCCCCGAGGGCAACAGCAGGCTGGTGACGTTCAGCGACCAGCGGGCCGCGCGGTACACGGCGGGCAGGGTGGCATAGTAGTCCACCGGGGGGCGCAGGTCGGTGCCCGGCGCCAGCAGCGACTGCCAGCCGTCGTCGCCGAACACGGTCAGGCCGTGCGGGGCGGCGGCGTTCAGGCAGCGCACCCGCCGGGCAAGGGCGCATTCCTCCGCCCCCAGGCCCGCCGCGCGCACCGCGTTGCCGGGCCACAACCGCGTAATGCCGAGGCGCGCCGTCCACCAGTGAAAGTCGGGTCGGCAGTGAAAATCGGGTCGGCAGTGAACGTCGGGTCGGAGACCGGGCGCATCGAGCAGGCCAAGCGCCTCGTCCAGCAAGGCCGGGGCGATGCGTTGCCCCGCGAAAAAGCCCCCCTTGCCGGGGAAGGCGGACCGGCCCACGAACACCACGGGGTTCAGGCCGGACATGTCCGCCGGAGAAGGCTGGGGTGTCCCGGCGGTGCCGCTATCCACAGATGGTTCGAGTCCGAAAAACTCCGGTCCGGTGGCCAGCGGCAGGTGCAGCACCCGCTGTGCCCCGTGGGCGCGCAGCAGGGGAAGGAACGAGGCATCGGTGACGCACAGCAGCGTCCCGCGCCACCACGGCCCGCGCAGGGCAGAAAGCAGGTGAAAGGGGTTGTCCACGCACCAGATGGCAACCTCCACCCCGCAGGCGCGCAGCAGGTGGAAGCGTTCGCCCCAGGCGTCAAGGCCTTGCAGATTCACGCTCAGGAACAGTTCCGGGCGCTGGTCGGCCAGCAGGCGGGGCAGGTCGGCGTGCAGGATGTCCGGATCGGCCCGGCGCGGGCTCAGCCCCTCTGCGGCCAGGGCGGACTCCAGTTCCGGCAGCAGCAGCGAGCCTTGCGTGCCGGGCAGCAGCACGGTGCGGGACCGGGCGGAACGCGGCCCGGCGTGGCCCCCCATGCCTTCCGGGGGCAGCGCCAGGGCGGGGGCCAGGCGCACCGCCCGCGCCGTGCCCAGCAGCGGCCCCCAGAAAGTGGGGAACAGCCGCTCCGCCTCGCGGTAGACCACCAACAACGCGCGGGACAGCCTTTGGGGCGGAAAATCTTCCGGAGCGGCCAGCGTCCATCCGGCGGGGATGGCCGCGCGCCATGCGCCGTGCGTGGCCTCTTCCATATGATGGATGAACGCCGGGCATTCGATGACGTGCACGGTGGGGGCGGCTGCCCCACGGCAGGGCGCATGCTTGTTGCGCAGCCCCGCCAGCGCAGCATCCACCGCCCGCTGCGCCGTGGCCGGGTTCGGCCCCAGGCCCAGCACCACCACCTCGGCGGGGGTGGCGGCGCCTTGCCCGCGTGGGGGCAGCATGTCGAAGGTGGCGGGCAGGATGTCGCCCGGCAGCGTGCCGTCCGCAGTTGGCTTGTCCGGCCCCACCGTGCCCGGCCCCACCTCGTCTTGCCCCACCTCGTCTGGTGCAACGTCGCCCGGCACAACGTCGTCCGGCCCCGCCACGTCGGGCAGGGTCCGGAGCTGACCCAGTTCGTTGGGGATGCGCAGTCGGGCGGGGCGGGCCATGTGGGTCCTTGGCGGGCGGAGGGCTTTCGGGTACAAGCGGCCACGGGTGACCACATGAAGACATACCGAGACCACTATTTTCTGAAGGCCAAGCAGGAGAACTATCCCGCGCGGTCCATCTACAAGCTGAAGGAAATCGACAATCGCTTCAAGCTGTTCCGCCAGGGCATGAAGGTGCTGGACCTGGGGGCGGCCCCCGGCTCGTGGTCGCTTGGCGCGGCCGAGCGGGTGGGGGCCAAGGGGCGGGTACTGGCCTGCGACCTGCAAACCACCGACACCCAGTTTCCGCCCAACGTCACCTTCATGCAAGAGGACGTGTTCAACCGCTCCGAGGCCTTCGAGGACGCGCTGGCGGCCATGGGGCCGTTCCATGTCGTGATCAGCGACATGGCGCCGCGCACCACGGGCACCAGGTTCACCGACCAGGCCCGTTCGCTGGAATTGTGCATCGAGGCCCTTGCGGTGGCGGACCATTGCCTGATAAAGGGCGGCAGTTTCGTGGTCAAGATTTTCATGGGGCCGGACGTCAAGCAATTGCTTGACGCGCTGCGGGCCCGCTTCGAGACCGTGAAGACCTTCAAGCCCAAAAGCTCGCGGGTCGAAAGCAAGGAAACATTCTACGTCTGCCTCGGGTACCGGGGCGACGGACAGCAGGACTGACGCACGGCGCCCTTGGCGCGCGCCCGGCAGGCACCCGCCCGCCGTGTGCCGCGTTGCGGCGTTTCCGCATTCATCTCTTTCGTCGTCATTTCTTTCAGGAGGACGCATGGCCGGACATAGCAAATGGGCCAACATCCAGCACCGCAAGGGGCGTCAGGACGCCAAGCGCGGCAAGCTGTTCACCAAGGCCGCCAAGGAAATCATCATCGCCGCCAAGGGCGGTGGCGACCCGGCCAGCAACGCCCGCCTGCGCGCCGCCATTGCCGCGGCCAAGGCCGTGAACCTGCCCAAGGACAAGATCGACAACGCCATCAAGAAGGGCACCGGCGAACTGGCGGGCGGCGACATTCTTGAAATTTCCTACGAAGGGTACGGCCCCGGCGGCGTGGCCCTGATCGTGGAAGCGGCCACCGACAACCGCAATCGCACCGTGGCCGAAGTGCGCCACATCCTTTCCAAGCACGGCGGTTCCATGGGCGAGGCCGGGTGCGTGGGCTGGATGTTCGAGCGCAAGGGCGTGATCACCCTGGACGGCGCCAAGTACACCGAGGACCAGGTGATGGAAGCCGCGCTGGAAGCAGGCGCCGACGACGTGCGCGACGAGGGCGGAACCTGGGAAATCCACACCGCCGTGGCCGACTTCGCCGCCGTGCGCGACGCGCTGGAAGCCGTGGGCATGGAAATGGATTCCGCCGAGCTGTCCATGCTTCCCCAGAACACGGTGGAAGTGGACGCGGAAACCGGCCGCAAGCTGATGCGCCTGGTGGACGCCCTGGAAGACAACGACGACGTGCAGAACGTGCACGCCAACTTCGACCTGCCCGACGAAGTGCTGGCCGAACTGGAATAGCCGATATCCCCCGCACCGGAGCCCGCCTTGCGCGGGCTCCGGCGTTTCCGGCGCCCGTGTGACACGACGGGAGCAGGAGCGGCGGTCGTGTGGCAGCCAGTGCGGCAGACCGGGTGGTTGCGCGGGCGTGTTCCGTACCTGTCCGAAGTTTTGCATCCGCCGCGTTGCGGCATCACCCTGCATTCCCGGCACCCGCCGGAGGCCCCATGCCCCCCCGCAAGCCCGCATCGCCCCAGGCGGGAACGCCCGCCAGCCCGGTTTCAGTCACCAGTGGCGCCACCAGCGGCGTCACCGTCATCGGCATCGACCCCGGCTCGCAGTGCACCGGCTGGGGGGTGGTGCGCGAGGTGTCGGGCGTGCTCACCCTGGTGGACTGCGGGGCCATCCGGCCCAAAGGCGAGGATTTCGCCGCACGCCTGGGCCACCTGTTCCGCGAACTGCACGCCCTGGTGGGCCGGTACGCGCCGGACGAGGCCGCCATCGAGAACGTGCATGCCGCCCGCAACGTGGCCACCGCCCTCAAGCTGGGGCAGGCGCGCGGGGTGGCGGTGGCCGCCTGCGCCGCGCACGGCGTGGTGGTGGCCGACTACCAACCCACGGAAATCAAGAAGGCCCTGGTGGGCACCGGCGGGGCGGACAAGGAGCAGGTAAGCTTCATGGTGGCCCGGGTGCTGGGCGCCAAGGGCGACTGGGGGCTGGATACCGGCGACGCGCTGGCCGCCGCCGTGTGCCACCTGAACGCCCGGCGGCTGTCCCGGCTGGCAAGGCTGGGCTGACGGGCACCGCGCCCCTGTGTCTTTCGCGTGTGTGGCTGCCCCGCCGGGGAGCGCGGACGCAAGGGGCATCCCGGCCTGCGGCACCCCGTTCCGGGACGAAGTGGCCCCTGCGGAAAAGGCCGTCCGGCATTGCCGGGCGGTCCTGTGCCTTGCAGGGGCACGGGCGCGGAGTGGACCGGCGCGCGGGGGGCTCCGTATGAGCGGGCCTGGCCGTTCCGTCACGGACTTCCCTCCCGCTCCTTGTTCCCGTCCCGACTCGCCCCGGCTCCCTTCCTAGCCCGCGTCCCGGGTCCCGTCTCCGCTTTCGGCCTCACTCAGGACCGCACAGTGCGGCGGCGCGCTTCCGCCCGCAAGGGTCTCGTCCGGCACCTGCGTGGCCCGCACCGTGCGGTTGCGGCCGCAGCGCTTGGCCATGTACAGCGCGGCGTCCGCCTCGTGCATCCAGCGGCCGGGTTCGATATCCGGACGCGCCTCGGCCACGCCCGTGCTGACCGTCATGGGAATGGGGCCGTCGGCATGGGGCAGGGGGGTTTCCTCCACCTTGCGGCGCACCCGTTCCAGCAGGGCCACGGCTTCGCGCTCGCCCGTGTCGGGCAGCAGCAGGGCGAATTCCTCGCCGCCCACGCGGGCCAGCAGGTCCGGCTCGCGCAACTGGTTGCGGATGATCTCGGTCACGTGGGCCAGCATGGCATCGCCTACGCCGTGGCCGTACCGGTCGTTCACCGCCTTGAAGTGGTCGAGGTCCAGCATGGCCAGGGACAGCGGGTGCCCGCTGCGCGCGCTGCGGGCCAGTTCCGCGTTCATGGCCTCGTCCAGCCGCCGCCGGTTGAAGCAGCCGGTCAGGTGGTCGCGCTCCGCCATGCGGCGCAGTTCTTCGTTCAGGCGGGTGAGGGCCTGGTTGTTGCCCTCGATGATGTGCAACTGCGACTGATTGTGCAGGGTGTAGATGGCGGCGGAAAGCAGGGTGCCCAGCACGGCCAGCCCGCACAGCACCGCGAAGTGGAAGCGCACCTGCCGCCGGTCCTCAAGGGTCAGGGCCTCGCCGACCTCTTCGGCCACGTGCAGCGAAAGGCCGTCCTGCGGGCGATGCGTCACCCCCAGCAGCGTGGGGCGCGTGGCGTCGCCGATGAGCGTCAACCCGTGCTTTTCGTTGATGCCCCGCATCACGAAGGGGCGCAGCGACAGTTCGGGAAACGCCTCGCGCTTGTAGCGCAGGATGCGCGCCGAAACGGGCATGTCGCGCACCGGGGCATCCGGCAGGGCATGGAAGATGTGCGCCTTGTCGTTGGCCAGCACCACCACACCCTGTTCATCGGTGATGAAGGCGGCGTCCAGGCGCAGCCGGCGCGAAAGGGTGGGCAGGTCGGTTTTCACGGCCACCACGCCCAGCACCGCGCCGTACTGGCGCACCGGAGAGGCGAAGAAGAAGCCCGGCACGCTGGATACGCGCCCCACGGCGAACTGGCGGCCGCGCTCGCCGGACATGGCGGCAATGAAGTAGGAGCGGTCGGCATAGTTGGTGCCCAGCAGGCTGTCCGCCGAGTCGTAGTTGCTGGTGGCGATGCACGTGCCGGAATGGTCCATGAGCCAGGCGATGTGCAGGTCCATGGTTTCCGCAAAGGTCTTCAGGAAGGCGTTGAGGGGGGCACGACGTCCTGCGCTGGGCTGGGGCGGTTTGCGCGGCGCCGCCTCGGGCCTTGGGGCCACTTCGTCGCGTATGCGGTCGTCCAGGGCCAGCAGGTCGGGCAGGCGGCGCAGCCCGGCAAAGGCCAGCTCGAATTCGTCGTTCACCGTGCGCTGGCGCAGGGCCAGCCGAGCCCTCGCCTCGTCCACGATCTCGTCCAGGGCGCGGGCTGCCCACATGTCCGCATACCGGTCGGCCGCGTAGAGCACGCAGGGCAGCAGCACCACCAGCGTCAGCAGCAGCAGGCGAATGGGGGTGCGCTCCGCGTGCTGGCGGAACCGCGTGAAGGGCGAAAGCGGGCGGGCAGGCAAGGGCATGAAGGCTGCTCCGGGCGGGTTTCCCTGGGCAGGGTGTGAAAGACGATACGGGATTTTCCGTTCCGTACCAAGGGCGTTATCCGTTGGAGACGGTTTTTTCGTGCGGGCGGCCGTTCGGCAACGGTTGAAGGAGGGGCTCTGCGTGGATAGATTCCATGGCGCACCCGATGGTCCACCGCAGGCGGATCGTCCGCATTCAGGGATGGGGCCGGGCGGTGCGCAATACCCAAACAGGGGTTCCGTTCATGAAGATGGGCAGTTGCATCAGGCGAGGATTTGCCGCCGGCATGGCATGCCTTGTCCTGTTTTCGGGGGCCGTGGCGTTCGCGGCGCAGCCCGGCGGCGCGGCCGGGAACATCGCCGTGGTCACGCGCTTTCTGACGGAGGTCGTCAATGGCGGGCGCATCGATATCGTTGATCAGTTGTGGGCGCGCGACATGGTCTGGCGCGGGGCGAGCATGGGCGAGGTGCACGGCATCGAGGCGTTTCGCAAGGGGCTGGAAGCCTCGGTTGGCGGCGGCTTCAGCGGCATGCATCTGGATATCAAGGATATAGTGGCCGATGGTGACAAGGTGGTGGTGCGCTTCACCAACAGCGGCACCAACACGGGGCCGTTCATGGGATACGGCGCCACGGGACGGCACGCGGAGTGGGAAGGTATTGGCATCTACAGGGTGGTCGACGGCAAGATCGCCGAGGCATGGTTCGTGGAGGACATGCTGGGGTTGCAGCGCGCGTTGGGCAACCTGCCGGAGACTCCCGGTGGTCAATGAGGCGCCCGGCGGCAAATGATGCGCCCGGCGGGGAAAGGACGCGGCAGGCCGGTGTGCCGAGCGGTTCTTCCGGCCCGGTCGCTTTTTGTGTAGGGTGCCCGCGAGAGGTGGAACCATGATTGCGTATGTCGAAGGCCGCGTTGCCGAAATTTCCGGCAATGCCTGCGTGGTGGTGACGGAAGGGGGCGTGGGGTACGAGGTGCACCTGCCCGCGCACACCCTGTCGCGCCTGCCGGAGCGGGGCGGGCCGGTGGCCTTTCACGTGCGGACCGAAGTGCGCGAGGACGCCCTGGAACTGTTCGGCTTTTCCACCTGGGACGAGCGGCAGACCTTCATGGTGCTCACCACCATCAGCAAGGTGGGGGCGCGCACGGCCCTGGCCATCCTTTCGCAGTTCCGCCCCGACGACCTGCGCCGCCTGGTGGTGGAGGACGACGTGCTGGCGCTGACGCGGGTGTCCGGCATCGGCAAGAAGACCGCGCAGCATATCTTTCTGGAATTGAAGTACAAGCTGAAGGTGGAAGATCTGCCCGCGGGCCTGGCGCTGGCGGGCGGGGCCGCGCCGGGCGGGGTGTTCCGCGATGCGCTGGCCGGGCTTGGCAACCTTGGCTACCTCGAGGACGAGGCCGCCCCGGTGCTGAAGGACGCGCTGAAGGCGGAACCCGACCTCGACGTGGCCGGGGCGCTGCGCGCGGCCCTGAAGGCCCTGGCGAGGGGGCGCTGATGACGGCGCAGTGCAAGGGACCGGATGGCGAGGGCGCGGGCAACTGCGCATCCATCTGCATGGACGAGAACGTGCGGCCGCGCAGCCTGGACGACTTCATCGGGCAGGACGAACTGCGGGCCAACCTCAAGGTTTTCGTGGCGGCGGCGCTGGAGCGCGGGCAGGCCATGGACCACCTGCTGTTCTACGGCAACCCCGGCCTCGGCAAGACCACCCTGGCCCAGATCATCGCGGCGGAACTGGGGGTGAACCTGGTGTCCACCTCCGGCCCGGTGCTTGAGCGCAGCGGCGACCTGGCGGCCATCCTGACCAACCTCGGGCGGCACGACATCCTGTTCGTGGACGAGATCCACCGCATGCCCGTGGCTGTCGAGGAAGTGCTGTACCCCGCGCTGGAGGACTTCAAGCTGGACCTGGTCATCGGGCAGGGGCCGGGGGCGCGCACGGTGAAGATCGACCTCGAACCGTTCACCCTGGTGGGGGCCACCACCCGCATCGGCCTGCTGTCGTCGCCCCTGCGCGACCGCTTCGGCATCATCAGCAGGCTGGAATTCTACGCGCCCGCCGACCTCGCGCGCATCGTCACCCGTACGGCGCGCATCCTGGGGGCCAACCTGACCCCGGAAGGCGCGGTGGAGATAGGCCGCCGCTCGCGGGGCACCCCGCGCATCGCCAACCGGCTGCTGCGCCGGGTGCGCGATTTCGCCGCCGTGCACGGCAACGGCACGATCACCCCGGAACAGGCATCCGCCGCGCTGGAACGCATGGACGTGGACGAGAGCGGGCTGGACCAGATGGACCGCAAGCTGCTGTCCGTGCTCATCGAGCACTTCGGCGGCGGCCCGGTGGGGGTGAAGACCCTGGCCGTGGCCTGTTCCGAAGAGGTGCGCACCATAGAAGACATCTACGAACCGTACCTGATCCAGTGCGGCTTTCTGAAGCGCACTCCGCGCGGCCGCGTGGCCACGGCCAAGGCCTACCGCCACCTCAATTTGCTGGCCTGACGGAGGGCTGGCGGCGGCCCGGTCAGCGCGGTCTGGCCTGCGCGGCCTGGTCAGCACGGTTCGGTCAGCGCGGCCCGGCTGCCCCTGGCCGGTGGCGCCGCGTTGCGGTGTGCGCCGCAAGATCATGTTTCCAACCCTATGCCCGGCCGCATGGCCGGTTACGGAACCCCCATGCCCACGACGAAGCTGCGGGTCGAACTGCTGGCCCATACCCCGGAACCGCTCTCGCTCATCTATGCCGCCTTTCGCCAGTGCTACCATTCCGGGTTCGTGGCCGACATGTGGCCGCGCCTGCTGTCCGGCGATATCGCGCGCGAGAAGCAGGCCCAGTTCGTGGCCTCGGTGATGGAGTCGGGCCATGCCAGCCCGGTGGAGCACGTCAGCTTCACCTTCGCGGCGGAAGGGGTGTCCCGCGCGCTGACCCACCAGCTGGTGCGCCACCGCATCGCCTCGTACTCGCAGCAAAGCCAGCGCTACGTGGACGGCAGCAACTTCGACTACGTGCTGCCCCCGGCCATTGCCCGCAACCAGCAGGCCCTGGCCCGCTTCGAGCGGTGCATGGCCGAGATCGGCGAGGCCTACCGCGACATCAAGGCCCTGCTGGAGGCCGATGGCCGGGCCGGGTCCAGGTCCAACGAGGATGCCCGCTTCGTGCTGCCCCAGGCGGCGGAGACGCGCATCGTGCTGACCATGAACTGCCGCAGCCTGCTCAACTTCTTCGAGCACCGCTGCTGCATGCGCGCCCAGTGGGAAATCCGGGCCATGGCCGACGCCATGCTGGACCTGTGCCGCGGTGTGTTGCCGGAGCTGTTCGCCGTGGCCGGGGCCAAGTGCGAACGGCTGGGCTACTGCCCGGAGGGCGAGCGGTTTACCTGCGGCCGGTATCCCCTGCGCCAGCCCTGACCGGTCGTGCGGTAGCGCACGCCGACGGGCAGCCGACAAGGGCTGCCCATGGGGGAGGCAGGAGGTGCGCCCCGCGCAGCGTCTTTTCCCCGCATGGCGGGCGGAATCGCACCATGCGGGCGCAATGCTTGCCAACTCTCTGAAAATAAAAGGCATCAAAAGAGTGCCCGGAGCGTGGGTGGCAGGGTTGTTTCCCGCCGCACATGCGGGCGGTTGCCCTTCTTTTTTGCCGGGACACGGCGCCGCACGTGCCTGCACGGTGACGCGGCATGCCTGGTGTGGTGCATTTGTTTCACGCCGGAGGCGTCATGGTGGAAAAAATTAGATGCACGGGCAATTTTTGGACGCAAATCAAGAATGTGCCTGTGGAAAAGTTTTTTCGTTGATGTGGAAAACAGGGGCTCACAGCTGTGGAAAGTCTTGCCTCCCAAGGTGTGCGCAAAACGGCGGAATGACGCCATCGAGTGGTTAGATTCTTTGATTACAGTATGTTGCTACGAAAAAAATCTTGGGAAACAGGGTGCGGGTTCCGCATGACGACAGGCGCTTTTTCTCCGTTGCAACCCGGCCACGAACTCCGTAAACCAAGCACCATGATTTCAATTTGGGGCCAAATTCAGAATATTCTAGAAAAGAGTCTCAATCCGGGGCTCTTCAAGGTCTGGATCTCGCCGTTGGCGGCAGAGGTCCAGGACGACGTGCTGCGCCTGGTGGCTCCCAACGAATTCGTTGCGGCCTGGGTCCGTGACCGGCTGCTGGATGACATCGTGCAGGCGGCCACCGCCGTGCTCGGCAGTGCCCCCACCGTGGTGGTGGACGCCGCGCCGCATGGCGCGGGTACCCTTTCGCCGCGCGCGGGCCGCGCGGATGCCTCCGCATCCGCCCCCGGCATCGCGCTGGGCGCGGATACCGCAGACGGTACGCGGGCCATGCCCGTGCCCTCCGCCCAGATTTCCCCTGCCGTGCAGGCCGTGGCCGCGCGCTCCGCGTCCGGCGCCACCGCACGTGCCACCCAGACTTCGCAGTTGGGCCTGCCGCTGGACATGCCCGCAGCGAACCGCGCCCTGAACTGGCGCTTCTCGTTCGACTCGTTCGTGGTGGGGCCCAACAACGAACTGGCCTACGCGGCCTCGCGCGGCATCTGCCGCGAAACCCTTTCCGCCGACACGCTGTTCCTCAGCTCCGGTCCGGGCCTTGGCAAGACGCACCTGATGCAGGCCGTGGGCCGCGCCCTGTGCGACGTCAGCAACCGCGCCACGCCGCGCGTGGAGTACCTGACCGCCGAAGAATTCGCCACCCGGCTCATCGCCGCCCTGAAGGCGCGGGAAGTGGACCGTTTCAAGGCCCGCTACCGCGACGTGGACGTGCTGCTGCTGGAGGACGTGCACTTCCTGCAGGGCAAGGAACGCATGCAGGACGAGGTGCTGGCCACGGTGAAGGCGCTGAAGTCGCGCGGCAGCCGCGTGGTGCTGTCCAGCTCGTTCGCCGCGCGCGATCTCAAGAACCTCGATACCCAGCTTGTCTCGCGGTTCTGCTCCGGCTTTCTCGCCCACATCGACAAGCCCGGCTTCGAAACGCGCCGCCGTATCCTGTGCGAAAAGGCCCGCCTGCACCAGGTGATGCTGCCCGACAACGTCACCGACCTGCTGGCCGACCGCATCCGCACCGACGTGCGCCAGATCGAAAGCTGCCTGCACAACCTGGTGCTGAAGGCCAAGCTGCTGAACCGCCAGATTTCCATGGAGATGGCCTGGGAAGTGCTTGGCCACTACGCCCAGCAGGAAGTGGTCATGGACTTCGAGGGCATCGTGCGCAAGGTGTGCGAAGGCTTCGGCATTTCGCCCAAGCAGCTCAATTCGCGCAGCCGCAAGCGTGAATACGTGGTTGCCCGCAACTCCGTGTTCTATCTGGCCCGCAAGCACACCGACCTTTCACTGAAGGAGGTCGGCGACCGGTTCAGCCGTCGCCACTCCACGGTGCTGAAGGGCATCACCTCCATCGAGCGCGAAATGAGCCGCGAAACGCCGTTGGGCCGCCAGGTGACCAACACGCTGTCGCTCATCGAACGCAACGGTCGAATTACCTACCCCTAGCCATGGGGGGTGCCGCCGCGTTCGCGGTCGGCAAGGCGCATGCCATGACGGCGGCGCGGACCTCCCCGGTTCGCGTCGCCTTTCGTTTTGTCCGTGCCTGGCTTAGGCGGATTGGCGGGATTGGCGGGATTGGCCCGATTGGCCCGATTGGTGAATCGAGCCCACAAGCCTGGTTGGCCAGTCTGCGGATGCCATTGGCATAGCGGGCTTTTCATTTACGGCACGCTGGGGTATCGCAATGCTTCCCCCAGCGATCGAGAGCGCTACCGCAATGTGCAGGGGCGCGGGAGCACAACAGGAGGACCGGACGATGCAAGAACCGCCCTACAAGGAAATCGCGCCGCGCCTGGCCGGGCTGCGCGATGCCTGCGGCTTTTCGCGGCAGGAACTGGCGGACAAGGTGGGCGTTACCGAGTCGGAAGTCGCCCGCTTCGAAAGCGGCGAGGTGGAGATACCGGTGAGCTTTCTCACCGACGTGGCCCGCGAATGCGGCGTGGACCTGACCGCGCTGATTTCCGGCGGCGATGCCCACCTGCACGGCTACAGCCTGGTGCGCAAGGGCGAAGGCCTTTCGGTGCAGCGCCGCAAGGACTACGACTACTGGAACCTGGCCTCGCGCTTCACCAACCGGCGCATGGAGCCGTTTCTGGTGCGCGTGCCGCCCAAGGAAGAAAAGGACCTGGTGTTCAACTACCACCGGGGCCAGGAATTCATCTACATCCTGGAAGGCCGTCTGGAGATATGGCTGAACGACGCGCGCCACGTGCTGGGCGCGGGCGACAGCCTGTACTTCAGTTCGCGCATCCCGCACGCCCTGCGCGGCCTTGATGGCAACGATGCGGTTTTTCTCGACGTAATTAGCTAGGGACCGTCGTACGATGGTCTTTTCGCTTGCTGGCGGCGTCAAACTGCGTCCGGCATTTCGGTCGAATACGAGAAGAGTATCCTCCCTCATGCCGGGCTTGTTTTCCTTGCCAGCAAACGAAAATCCTCATCGTACGACGGTCCCTGAGGCACGGTGTCGCGTCAGCGTCGGCGCCAACGTCCCCTATGATTACGCCGCAGGAAATCGCCCCCGCCGCCACTATGGGGGCGCGCCGTACACGCCATCAGTCAACAAGCCCGCAAGGGATCGCTTCGCAGGGATGCACCCATGACCTACACGACAAAGTTTACCGCCAGGGATTACAAGGAATTCTGCGCCACGTTCCGCATTGACGCCCCGGACACCTTCAATTTCGCTTTTGACGTGCTGGATCCCATCGCGGCGGCTAATCCGAGCCGGCTGTGCATCGCCCATGTGGATGATGCGGGCGTGCGGCGCGACTACTCCTTCGCCTGGATGGCCGAGGCCTCTGCCAAGCTGGCCAATGCGCTGCGTTTGCAGGGCATCCGCAAGGGCGACAGGGTGATGCTGGTGCTGTACCGGCGCATCGAGTTCTGGGTGTCCATGCTGGCCCTGCACCGTCTTGGCGCGGTGGCCATTCCCGCCCCGGCGCAGCTCACCCCCAAGGACATCGTGTTCCGCGTGGAGCGTGCCAAAACCCGGTGCGTCATCGTCGATCACTCCATCACCGACCGCGTGGAGGCCGCCCGGCCCGACTGTCCCGGCCTTGCCGTGTGCGTGCAGGTGGGCGGCGACGGGCTGCCGCGCGGCTGGGTGGACTACGACACCATCTTCACCCCGGCGGAGGCCAGGTTCCCCCGTCCGGAAAGCCCGCTGGAGTTCGCGGGCGGCGAAGATCCGCTGCTGATCTTCTTTTCGTCCGGCACCACGGGCATGCCCAAGATGGTGGAGCACGTGCACACCTATCCGCTGGGACACCTGCTGACCGGCATGTACTGGCACGACCTGGTGCCCGGCGACCTGCACCTGACCCTGGCCGACACCGGCTGGGGCAAGGCGGTGTGGGGCAAGTTCTATGGCCAGTGGATGGCCGGGGCCTCGGTGTTCGTCTACGACTTCCGGGGCAAGTTCGACCCGGCGGCCCTGCTGGGCGTGCTGGCCGACCACGCCGTGACCACCTTCTGCGCGCCGCCCACCGTGTACCGCTTTCTGGTCCGGCAGGACCTGTCCGCCTACGACCTGTCGCAACTGCGCCACTGCACCACGGCGGGCGAACTGCTGAACGACAGCGTGTTCCACGACTGGAAGGCCGCCACCGGCCTTGAAATCCACGAAGGCTATGGCCAGACCGAAACCACCCTGCAAATCGCCACGCTGCCGTGCATGGCGCCCAAGGCGGGGTCCATCGGTCGCCCCATGCCCGGCTGGGACGTGGTGTTGCAGGACGCGGCGGGCAACGTCTGCCCCCCCGGCGAGGAAGGCGAAATCTGCGTGCGCGTGGCCGAGGGGCTGCCCGTGGGGCTGTTCCGGGGCTATCTGGAAGAGCCGGAAAAGACCGCCTCGGTCATGTTCGGCGGTCACTACCACACCGGCGACAAGGCCTGGATGGACGAAGACGGCTACTACTGGTTCCTGGGCCGCGTGGATGACCTGATCAAGAGCTCCGGCTACCGCATCGGACCGTTCGAGGTGGAAAGCGCCCTCGTGGCCCACCCCGCCGTGGTGGAGGCCGCCGTGACCGGCGTGCCCGATCCGCTGCGCGGGCAGGCCGTGAAGGCCACCGTGGTGCTGGCCGCAGGCTACACCGCCTCGCCCGAACTGACCAAGGAACTGCAGGACCACGTGAAGAAGGTGACCGCGCCGTACAAGTACCCGCGCATCATCGACTACGTGGCCGAACTGCCCAAGACCATCAGCGGCAAGATCAAGCGCGCCGAAATCCGCGAGCGCGACCAGCAGGCCGGTGGGCCGGTGGCATAGGGGAGAGGTTTTTTATACGCCTCCGGCGGGCAGGGGGCGATGCGCGTTGCGATCGCCTCCGTAATGCTCGAAGTCTCGCATAACGGCTGCCGTCCCCTGCACCCCCCTTTATCCCGCCATACGGAAACAGGGAGAAGGCAATCGCCTTCTCCCTGTTTCCGTTGGTCGAATTCACCATTGAAAATCAGACCTTCGATGTCCACCCAACTAGAAAGTTTGGGGGGATGGGGGGCCGGGGTGGGGGGGGG
>JAITSV010000008.1 GCA_031287575.1 Desulfovibrio sp. | reverse complement strand
CCCTGGTTTAAGACGACGTTGGGTGAAGGTGCGAGCCAGGGGGCTTTGCGGCAGCCGTTAGGTAAGCGCGGTGCGCGCAGCTGTTAGCCGAACGCGAAGCGTGAGGCTTACAGATGGCGACCGCACCCCGCGTACCTTACGGATGGCGCCGCAGAGCGCAAAGCCCCCTTCCCCCCGTATCTTTCCCCTCTCCTTTCCACTTTTCTTTTCAAGGACCGTACATGCACGCATGGGCCATTGTTCTCGCGGCGGGCAGCGGCACCCGGCTGGCTGCGGCCGGGCTGTCCACGGCCAAGCAGTTCATCCAGCACCGGGGGGCGCCGTTGTACTGGCGTTCGGCGCGCACGTTCGCGGCGGTGGCGCGGGTGCGCGGGCTGGTGTTCGTGTTTCCGCAGGACAGGCTGGAGGCCGAGCGCGAGCGTTTGACGGTGCTGGACGCCGGGCGCGCCCTGGGCGTGCCGTGGCGGGCGGTGGCGGGCGGTGCGCTGCGGCAGGATTCGGTGGCGGCGGGGCTTGCGGCCCTGCCGCGCGAGTGCGACGCGGTGCTGGTGCACGACGCGGCCCGGCCATTCGCCACGGCGGCCCTGTCCAACGCGGTGCTCGACGCGCTGGCGGCGGGCGCGCCGGGGGTGGTGCCGGGCGTGACGGTGACGGACACCATCAAGCAGACGGACAACGGCGTGGTCACCCACACCCCGGACAGGTCCGGGCTGGTGGCGGTGCAGACCCCGCAGGGCTTCGCGCTGGCCCCGCTGCGCGGTGCCCATGAACGCGCCCGCGCCGAGGGCTGGACCGTCACCGACGATGCCGCCCTGCTGGAACGCTGCGGCCTTGCCGTGCGCGTGGTGCCCGGAGAGATTGCCAACGCCAAGATCACCACGCCGGAGGACCTGGCCATGCTGGACGATGCCGACACCGCCCGCGCCCCGTGGAATGCCCGCAACGGACTGACGCGCCTGATCCCCTGCACCGGCTGGGGCTACGACGTGCACCGCTACGTGCAGAAGGAAGAGGCGGGACGCCCCCCCCGTCCCATGAAGCTGGGCGGCGTGCTCATTCCCGGCGGGCCGGAGGTGGTGGCCCATTCCGACGGCGACGTGCTGCTGCACGCCCTTGCCGATGCCCTGCTGGGGTGCATCGGCGGCGGCGACATCGGCCAGCATTTTCCGGATACCGACGCCGCGCTGGACAACGCCAACTCCGCCGTGCTGCTGGACGAGGTGCTGAGCCTGACCCGCGCCGCCGGGCTGGAACTCACCAACGTGGACCTGACCATCATCGCCCAGGTGCCCCGGCTGGCCCCGTGGCGCGAGCAGATCCGCCGCAACGTCTGCCGCCTGCTGGCCCTGGACGAGACCATGGTGAACGTGAAGGCCACCACCGAAGAAAAGCTGGGCTTCACCGGCGAAAAGAAGGGGCTGAAGGCTGTCGCCGCCGTGACCGGTCTGCGCCCCGTGCGGACTGGCCGCCCCGGTGATTCCGCCGAGGTCGGGGACACCAGCGGCCCCGTCGACACGGTCGACACGGTCGGCTCCTGAGCCACATGGGGCCAGGCTGAAATCCCGCGCCGCCAAGTACGCACGCCAGACACGCATTCGCCCGCCAACCAGACATTTCGCGTGGCTGGCATGCATTGGGCACGGGGCGCCCTTTTCCCCATGCCGTGGGGCTTGCGCGGGCGCGGGCCGCATAGTACAAATCCGAAGGTTTGCCTTCCATCCCCTTGAACACACGAACAATACGGGCCTGCGCCAGCGCCCGTGCGCCGCATGTGCCTTGCCGGGCCGGGCGGAACGCGCGGAATGACGTGGCGGCCACGGTCCGCCACCACGTATGACAGAACCCAACACCCTCGCCGATTTCCCCTGGCTGGCCAGCTACGATGCGGGCGTACCCGCCAACATCAGCTACGAAACCTTTCCGCTGTTCACCCTGCTGGACAGGGCGGCGGAACGCACCCCCCGCCGCACGGCCATCGCCTTCCGCAACTACCGCATCAGCTACGCCAGGCTGCGCCAACTGGCGGAGGTCATGGCCGCCAACCTGCGCGCCCAGGGCGTGCGGCGTGGCGACAAGGTGTCGATCATGCTGCCCAACCTGCCGCAGACGGTCATTGCCTTCTGGGCGGTGCTGAAGGCGGGCGGCGTGGTGGTGATGACCAACCCGCTGTACATGGAAAAGGAACTGGTCCACCAGATCCACGATTCCGGCGCGCGGTTCATGATCGCCCTCGACCTGGTGTGGCCCAAGATCGAGCCGCTGCGCGACAAGCTGGGCATCGACAAGTATTTCCTCACCCGCATCGGCGACGGGTTGTCCTTCCCGCTCAACTTCCTGTACGCCTTCAAGGCCAAGCGCGAGGGCACCTGGCGCGACCTGCCCTTTGACGGCAAGCACGTGCTGCCGTGGAAAAGCCTGCTCAAGGGCAAGGCCCGTCATTCCACCACCACGTGCAACCCCACGGAAGACCTGGCCGTGCTGCAATACACCGGCGGCACCACGGGCATCTCCAAGGGGGTCATGCTGACGCACCACAACATGTCGGTGAACGTGCAGCAGATCACCACCATCCTGGGCGACGCCCGCGACATGGACCACTGTTTCCTGGGCCTGATGCCCTACTTCCATGTCTACGGGCTGACCACCTGCCTCACCCTGCCCACGGCCCTCGCGGCCACCATCGTGCCCTTCCCGCGCTATGTCCCGCGTGACGTGCTGGTGGGCATCCAGAAGCACAAGCCCACCATCTTCCCCGGCGCGCCCTCCATCTACATCTCGCTGATGCAGCAGAAGGAGGTGGGCGACTACGACCTGACCTCCATCCGCTACTGCATCTCGGGGTCGGCGCCCATGCCGGTGGAGCACATCAAACGGTTCAGGGAACTTACCGGGGCGCAGGTCATCGAGGGCTTCGGCCTGACCGAGGCCTCGCCGGTCACCCACCTGAACCCCATCCACGGGGTCAGCAAGACCGGGTCCATCGGCATTCCCTTCCCGGACACCGAGGCGCGCATCGTGGACATGGAGGTGGGCCAGGTGCCGCTGCCCGCGGGCAAGGTGGGCGAACTGATCATCCGCGGCCCGCAGGTCATGAAGGGCTACTGGAACCGCCCGGACGAAACCGCCAACACCCTGCGCAACGGCTGGCTGTACACCGGCGACATCGCCATCATGGACGAGGACGGCTACTTCACCATCGTGGACCGCAAGAAGGACATGTTCCTGGTGGGCGGCTACAACGTGTACCCGCGCGAGATCGACGAGGTGCTGCACGAGCACCCCAGGATCAAGGAAGCGGTGACCGTGGGCGTACCCCACCCCACGCGCGGCGAGATGATCAAGGCCTTCGTGGTGGTCAAGCCCGGCGAAAAGCTGACCAAGGCGGAGGTGGTGGCCCACTGCCGCGAAAAGCTGGCCAGCTACAAGGTGCCCAAGCAGGTGGAATTCCGCGACGACCTGCCCAAGACCGTGGTGGGCAAGGTGCTGCGCCGCATCCTGCGCGCCGAGGAAGAAGAAAAGCTGAAGGCGGAACTGGCCGCGTCGCCGGCAACAGCCGCCGCTTCCGACGACGACGGGGCGCAGTAGGGCGACAGGCCTGCCTGCCCCGTATGCCCGCTCTGTCCCCCCTGCCTCCTGCCTTCTCTGACGGACAGGCTGCGGCTTCCGGCACTACCCCACGCCCCCCAGGGTAAAGGAACGGACCATGCGACTGCTGCTGCAACGGGCGCGCCGGGGATCGGTGGCGGTGAACGGTGAAACCGTGGCCGCCATCGGGCCGGGGCTGGTGGTGCTGGCGGGCTTTGGCCCGCGCGACACCGATGCGCTGCCCGGCGAACCCCGCTGGGCGGGCATGATCGACAAGCTGCTGGACCTGCGCGTGTTTCCCGACGACGCCGGAAAGATGAACGTGGGCCTGCGCGAATGGGCCGTGCCCGCCAGCATGCAGGACGCGGAGACCGGGGGCATCGCTTCCGCCGCCCCTCTGGGCCAGTTGCTGCTGGTGCCCCAGTTCACCCTGCACGCCGACTGCCGCAAGGGCCGCCGCCCGTCGTTTTCCGCCGCCGCGCCGCCCGCCGTGGCCGAGCGCCTGTTCGACCAACTGGCCACCGATATTGACGCACGCCTGCCGGGGCGGGTACGCTGTGGCATCTTCGCGGCCGACATGGACGTCTCCCTCGTCAACTGGGGGCCGGTGACCATCTGGCTGAGCGACGACGACCTCTTTCCGGAGCGGCGATCACCCCATGGCGGCGGATGACATCACCCTTCTCATCGCCGCGCCCTCGCCGCTGACGCGCGAGGCGCTGCGCCGTCTGCCCGGCACGGGCCGCACCGTGCTGCGCGCGGCCACCCTGGCCGAGGCACTGGCCCTGCACGCCGCGCGCCGCCCCCACGTGGTGATCATCGACGCGGCCCTGCCCGACCCCGCGCCCCCCGACCCGGCGCATACCCCCCCGCACCTTGCCGCGCCCCCGCCGCCGCCCTACGGCCCCGGGACGCCCCGGTCTGTCCCCACGTCGGTGCCCACGTCGGCACCTGCCGGGCACACGGGCGGCCACCGCCCCGTGCTCGACCTGATACGGGCCATACGCGCCACACGCGGTGACGAGGACGTGTTCCTCATCGTGCTCACCGAACCGGATGACCACGCCCTGCGCGCCGATGCACTGGTCATGGGCGCCAACGACGCGTTGCGCCTGCCGCTGGAACCGCTGGAACTGGACGCCCGGGTGTCCGTGGGCGCCCGGCAGGCCCGCATGGCCCGCCAACTGCGCGCCTATTCCGACCGGCTGACCCGCGAGATGGCCCGCGTGGCCGAATTGCAGATGCGCCTGCTGCCTTCGTCCTCGCCGTACCTGCCCGGCCTGCACGTGGAAAGCCTGTACCGTCCCTCCGGCGATGCCAGCGGCGACTATTTCGACTACTTCCTGCTGCCCCCGCGCGTTCTCGCCGATGCCGCCCCCCCTGCGCCGCCGGCACAGCCCGCCCCACCCGAAACCGATGGCCCGGTGCTGCGGGTGGTCATTGCCGACGTGTCCGGGCACGGGGCCCGGGCCGCCTTTCTCATGAGCATCGTGCGCACCCTGGTGCGCGCCCAGAACGACGGCGCCGCCGCCCGCCACGCCGACGGCATGCCCCCCCTGCCGCTGACCGAGACCGTGCGGCGCATCAACCGGCACCTGGTGGACATCATCGGCGGCGAGCCGGACTTCGTCACCCTGTTCGCGGGCGACATCGACTTCGCCACGGGCACGCTGGAATACGTCAACGCCGGGCATTGCCCCGCCCTGCTGCGCGGCGGCGACGGGCAGATTACCCGCCTGCCTTCCAACGCCCCGCTGCTGGGGTTCTTCAATGCCGATTTCGCGGCCGAACTGTGCGCCTTTCCGCCCGGCTGCCAGTTGCTGCTGTTCACCGACGGCCTGCACGACTGGACGGTGCCCGGCGGCACGCACCTTGGCCCGGAACGGTTTCTGGAACTGACCGAACCATGCCTGCGCGCGGGCCGCGAGGTGCTGGCCGCCATGGAATCGGCCCTGCGCGATGCGGCAGGCGGCATGCCGCCCTTCCGCGATGACGTGACCGTCCTGTGGATACGCCGCGACGGACCCATCGCGGGCGGACTGGTCAGGCCGGACGAACCTGTCAGGCCGGACGAACCGGGCAGGCCGGACGAACCCGCCGAGGCCGTTTGAACGGAAGCGCGCCATGCACAACTACGAATTCTCCACCACCGCCCTGCGCGAAACCTATCGCCCCTTCGTGCGCGGCATTGCCGCGACCATGGCCGCCTACCTGGCCGTGCCCACACTGGTGCACCCGCTGGAACTGGTCACGGCGGAGGCATGCGCCAACGTGGTGCGCCACGCCTACCCCGAAGGGCAGCCCGGCCCGGTGCGGGTGCGCCTGACGGTGAACCCGCGCGTGGGCATGGAACTGGCCGTCACCGACTGGGGGCGCGGCTGCGCGGTCTGCCCGCTGCCCCCGCCCGGCGTGTCCGGCCCGTCTGGTCAGACTGGTCAGGCTGGTCAGGCTGGTCAGGCTGGCGTAACAGGGGTGGCTCCGGAAGCCACGTCCGGACGGGGCTTGCGCATCATCGCCTGCCTGTGCGATTCCGTGACGGGTGAAACCGGCCCGGACGGCAACACCCTGCATCTGCAATTGGCCATCCCGGAGGAACAATGGCGCACCTCGAGCTTGACGATCACGGAAACATCCTTGTCGCGACGCTGACGGGCGAACTGACCCTGGCCAACGCCACGGAGGTCCGCAACGAACTGGAACGGCTGTTCGCCCGCAAGGGTGTGTCCGACGTGGTGCTGGACCTTGGCGCCGTGTCGTTCCTGGACAGCTCCGGGCTGGGCACGCTGGTGGCCGCCAGCACCAAGGCGCGGTCCATGGGCCGTCGCCTGCTGCTGTACCGGCCCACGGCCGAGGCGGTGCACACCATGGAAACCGCGCAACTCACCGGGTTCTTTCCCATCCTCGGCGACGAGGAGGACCTGCTGGCCCTGCTGCCGGATTAGAGCCCACAGGCACGGAGAACGTGCAGCACGGCCACGGCAGGAACACGATCTTCCCCCGCCCGCAGTCCGGATACGCGGCGCGCCACGCGGCGCCGCAGGCACAGCCCACGGAGAGCGCCACATGCCATATTACCTGCGCCACCATTTCGAACCCGACTTCGACTACATGCACCTGAAGCCAAAGGCGGACGATGCCGGCAACATCGACCGCTACAACCTCGGCTACGTCCAGAACGTGGTGAAGGGGCAGGTGCTGGCGGAACTGGTGCCGCTGGAAGAAGCGGGCGAAGACCCGCTGGACCCGCGCTACGTGTACGACGCCCCGCCCGCCGAACTGCCCTGCGGCCCCAACTGCGAGGTGGATCCCGCCGCGCCCAACCGTGTAATGGCCGACGCCAACGGGTACGTCTTCTATCACGACGGGCTGATCACGGTGAAGAAGATGCTCAACGTGCGCCGCGACGTGGACTTCCACACCGGCAACATCTTCTTCGTGGGCGACATGGCCGTCCATGCCGACGTGAAGCCCGGCTTCGAAATCCAGGCGGACAACATCCTGGTCAAGGGCGTGGTGGAAGGCGCGGTGGTGCGCGCGCAAGGGGCCATTGCCTGCGAAAGCGGCATCAAGGGCGGCAAGGGCTGCCTGCTCGACGCGGGCGACACCTTGCGCGTGCCCTTTGCCGAAAACGCGGAACTGCGCTCGCACGGCAACATGTACATAGAGCGCTTTGCCCTGCACTGCCGCATCTACGCCGGGGCGAATCTCGTCGTGAAGGACCGCGTGCAGGGCGGCACGGTGCACGGCGCGGGCGTGGTGTACATCGAAAACCAGCTGGGCGGCGCCCAGGGCACCCCCACCAAGGTCAACCTGGGGTACGACCCGTTCAAGTTCCGCAAGATCACCCGGCTGGAGGAAAACATCCGTGACCTGCGCCAGCGCATCATCCACTACGAGGCCGTGGCCGCGGACACCCCGGCGGGCAAGGAAGAGCCGGTGCGCCGCCTGGAGGCCGCGCTGAAAAAGATGGACCGCCTGCTGCGCCAGCGCGCCGCGCTGTGGGAAGACCTGAAGCGCGGCGGCCCCATCGCGGAGCGCTGCCGCCTGGTGGTGCCGGGGCGCATCATGCCCGGCGTGGAAATTTCCATCGAGGAATCGTGGATGGAGGTGCGCGAGGAATTGCGCGACGTGCGCATCGTCCTGCGCGATGGCGAACTGGCGGTGGAATCGCCCGCCCTGCCGCCCACCCACGGAACCGGCCAACGCTGACGGAGCGCGATAACCGCCACGCCGCACCACACCACGGTAACCGGGCAACCCCACGCAAAGGCCTTTCACGACCATGCCGCCAGCAGACAATACCCAGCGCCAGGCCGCCCCCCGCCCCAGGCTGGCGGCCCGCGTGCTGCCCTCGCCCCGCCCGCTGGGCACGAATGCCGACCATGCCCCCGTCACCGACATCGAAGTGACCGTGGATGGCCGCACCATGACCATGCTGGGCCCCGGTGGCCCGGCGCGCGAGCTGGCCCTGCTGGCCCCCTACGAAAAACTGCGCGCGGATGCGGGAGCCGATGCAGCCCGGCCCGGCACGCCCGGCGTCCCCGACACTGTATCTCCGCCAGTTCTGCCAGTTCTGCCAGTTCTTCTGGGTGCGGGCACCGGCGCGGCCCTGGACCGCCTGCTGGAACTGCACCCCGGCCCCGTGGCCGTGGTGGACCGGTCCACGGAAATCCTTGCCGCCACCCGCCTGCGCGAGCGCCGCGCCGACGATACGTGCGGCGGACGCATCCTGTGGGTGACCGACGACGACGCGGACGCGGCCCTGCGCACCCTTACCCGCTGGCAGTACGAGCACGGCGGGCTGCCACTGCTGCCCCTGCCGCACCCCTTCTACCTGCGCCTGGACCGCGCCCATTACGCCCGCCTGCGCGACGTGCTGTCCGCCAGCGCCCGCTTCAATTTCTGGGAACGCGCCGCCTATCCCAAGTTCGCGGACCTGGCCGCCCTGCCACGCATGCTGCTGATCACCAGCCAGTATTTCCTGATGGGCGAAATCGTCACCGCCTGCCAGCGCCTGGGCGTGCCCTACCACCTGCTGACCCTGGACGACGACGAGGTGGGCCGGGGCGAATTCGTGGAAAAGCTGTTGCGCGCCGTGGTGGAATTCCGGCCCGACTTCGCCTTCACCATCAACCACCTGGGCGTGGACCGCGAAGGCGTGCTGACCGACCTGCTGGAAAAGCTGCGCCTGCCCCTGGCCTCGTGGTTCGTGGACAACCCGCACCTGATCCTTTACCTGTACCGGCGCATCGTCAGCCCGTGGACGGCCATCTTCACCTGGGACGCGGACAACCTGCCCTCGCTGCGCGAACTGGGCTTCGAGCACGTGGCCTACCTGCCCCTGGGCACCGACCCGGTGCGCTTCGCCCCGCCCGCGTCGCCGCCGCCCGCCAGCCATCCGTGGCGGGCGCGGGTGTCGTTCGTGGGCAATTCCATGGTCTACAAGGTGGCCCACCGCATGAAGGCGGGCAAGCTGCCCGCCGCGCTGCTGCGCTCGTACCGCGAGGTGGCGGCGGGCTTCGGCGCGCACGGCGAGCGGTCCGTGGGGGCCTATCTGCAGGCGCATCAGCCGGGACTGGCCGATGTGTATGAAGGGCTGGGGGGGCTGGATGCGCCAAACGGACGTGGCGGGCGTGGCGGGCTGGAAGCCGCCGAGCGCCGCCTGTCCTACGAGACCATGCTCACCTGGGAGGCCACCCGCCAGTACCGCGCCGCCTGCGTGGCGCGCACCCTGCCCTTTGCCCCGCTGATCGTGGGCGACAAGGGCTGGCGCACGGTGTTCCGCACCGCGCCCGCAGGGTGGCGACTGCACCCGGAGATCAACTACTACAAGGAACTGCCCGCCTTCTACCCCCTGTCGGAGATCAACTTCAACTGCACCAGCAAGCAGATGAAGGGCGCGGTGAACCAGCGGGTGTTCGACGTGCCCGCCACCGGGTCGTTCGTGCTTACCGACTGGCGCGACCAGATCGAGAACCTGTTCGAGCCGGGGCGCGAAGTGGTCTGTTACGCGGAGCCGGAAGAGGCCGACGCCCTGCTGCGCCGCTACCTGGACCACCCGGAGGAACGTGCCCGCGTGGTGACCGCCGCGCGCAGGCGCATCCTGGCCCAGCACACCTACGAGCACCGGCTGCGCACGCTGCTGGACCACATGCGCCGCATTTTCGGCCCGGCCCGCGCCAGATAGCCGCATCCGGCCCCGCCAACGCCCCATCCGGTATCCATACCAAGGCCCACACCACGGTCATGACCACCGCCCCAACGCCCCCGCCACCCGCCACCTCGCCCGGCACCAGCAACACATCCGGGGACAAGGCGCCCGACTCCCCCATTCTGGTGTTGCAGATGCAGCGCATGGGCGACCTGGTGCTGACCTTTCCGCTGCTGGCGTGGCTGCGGGCGGAACACCCGCGCCGTCCGCTGTGGGTGGTGGGAGAGGAAACGTTCTTCAAGGGGCTGATGCCCGTCGGGCCGGAGGCGGTGTTCTTTCCTTACGGCGCGGCGGAACGCCTGCGCCAGAACCGCTACCACATGGTGGTCAACCTCAGCCATCGGCCAGAGGCCGCCGCGCTAGCCGGGCAACTGCATGCCGACGCGCATTTCGGCCCCCGTCTGGCAGATGCGGGCACGGGGCAGGCAAACGTCCGGACCACATACGTGCACGGGCGCTGGCAGCTGTACCGGACCTCGCTGGTGCACAACAACCGGCACAACCTGTTCCACTGGGCCGACCTGAACGCGCTGGACTGCGTGCCCCACCGCCGCATACGGGGCACCGACTGGCCCGCTCCGCAGCATCAGGGGCGCGACCCGCAACGGGTGGGACTGTTCCTGGGGGCCAGCGAGCCGGAAAAACGCCCCAACGCCCCGTTCTGGGCCGCGCTGGCCCGCGACCTGCTGCGGCGCGGGCTGAAGCCCGTCCTGCTGGGCGGACCGGCGGAGGCGGCGCTGGGGGCCGACGTGGCCCGCCGCGCCAATACCCCGGCCCTGAACCTGTGCGGCCGCTTCACCCTGCCGGAACTGGTGGCCTTCACCCGTTCGCTGCGCCTGCTGGTCACGCCGGATACAGGTCCCATGCACGTGGCCGCCTGGACCCAGACCCCCACCCTGAATCTGTCCATGGGGCCGGTGAACGCCTGGGAAACCGCCCCCTTCTCCCCCGGCCACCACGTGCTGCGGGCCACCATCAGCTGCGTGGGCTGCTGGCGGTGCACCCAGCCTTCCGTGCTCTGCCGCGACAGGTTCGACCCCACGCGGGTGTCCTCGCTGGTGCAGGCGCTGCTGCGCGAACAGGACGCCGCCCCGGCCCAGTCGGCCAATGGCGCGGATGGTGCCACCGCCGACTCGCGCGTTGCCCGGCTGCGGCTGCCGGGTCTGGAATTGCTGCGCACGGGGCGTGACGCGCTGGGCCTGTTCGACCTCGTTCCGCTGGCCCCCCCCGCCGATGGGCAGCAGGCAACGCCCCGCCGCCTGTTCGGCCAGTTCTGGAAGGCATTCTGGGCCTGGCGGCTCGGCCTGCACGGCGAGGCCGCCGCCCGCCGGGCCTGGGCCGACCTTGCCGCCGCCTCGCCCCGCCTGGCCGAAGCCCTGCGCCGTGCCCTGTCGGGCCTTGGGCGCGACCTGGCCCTTGCCCTGCGCGGACTGGGGACCGGACAGGCCACGCTGCCGCCCGACTTCTGGCACCGCCATCCGCCCATGCTGCGTCCCCTTACCGGCTATCTGCACATGTCGGTGCAGAACGCCGACGCCACCCCCGCCGCCTGGGCCGAGGCCCTGACCCTGGTGGAGGCTCTGGCCACCCTCACGGCCTGACCCCCCATTCTCCCGTCCGACCGGTTCCGACCGGTCCTGACCGGTCCTGACCGGTCCTGACTGGTCTCGGCTGGTCTTGGCTGGTCTTGGCCGAGCCTGTACGACGCCATCCTGCCCAGATAGCCCGACCGCCCCAAACTGGTCGTGGCCACGTATCCCCACCTTGCAGCGCGTTGCATGCCGCCCTTCCCGCCGTTGGCACCTCCGCCACTTTCCCCGCCTCCTCCGCCTGTCCTTCTCCGCCTTCACACCGCCCCATCCGACCATCAAGAATGGTCAAGAAGTGCAAACCAGCCCGGCCAGCACGCCGCGCACGGACGGCAGCCCTTGCCGGTCAGGCAGCATTTGCACGTCATAACCATCTGAAATCATGTTGCGCACAGTTTTGGAACGGTCCTTGTAATCCCATGGCTGCAAGGAGCCCCGGCATGCATATTTTTCCCTTTCTCCCCGAGACCGAAAAGGCACCGTCCGATGTGACGCGGCGCCCCAAGGTCACTGCCAGCACCCTCGACTTCGCTTCCGTGCTCGCGGACAAGGCGAGCCCGCGCTCCATCTCCGGCGCGGGCACCACCGCCCTCCGCACCGCCGCCAATGCGGCCACGGAAGCCAAGGGCAAGGTGCGCAGGGGTGAGGACGGCGGCGTGCTCACCGCGCCCGGACAGATCAGCCTTTCCTATCAGGACGTCATCGCGCTGCGGAACCAGCTGGAAAAGAGCGGCGTTTCGCCCGACCGGCTGGAACGCCTCACCCAGATGGCCTCCACCCCCGGCAACTACTCGCTGGGGCAGGTCATTTCCGCCCTGCGCAAGGATGGCCCCTACGCCAACCTGGACGCCGACGGCACGGCCACCACCGTCCTGAACGGCAACCAGCGCCTGGATGCCAAGCAGTTCCTGCAAAAGATCGGCATGCTGCCCGAAGAAGCGGACGGCATGCTGGCCCAGATGGACGCGGGCAACACCGACGCCGTGTGGAAGGCCGTCAGCAACAAGCTGACCAGCAAGACCGACGGCGATGCCATCGACGTCAACGTGGCGGAACTGGAAGCCATGGCCAAGGGGCTGCGGCTGTCGCCCGAGGTGCTGGCCGCCATGAAGACGCTGTTCGGCGGGCAGACCGAAATTTCCACCACCGCCGCAGGGCTCAAGTCGGCACTGGTGCCCGCCGGGCAGGAAATGGCCGCGCGCGAACAGGCCGACCGCAACCTGGCTTCGGCCCTTGGTTCCGCGCTCGACCCGGTGTTGCAGGCGGCCAAGAAATCCGCAGAACGCATCGAGCAGGCCGACCAGCGCGGTGACCGCGCCGCCCAGCGCAGCGAGGTGCTGATCCGCGAAGCCGCCACCGGCAAGGGCAATGGCAACGGCGTGGCCCCCGCGCTGGACGCCGAACGCCACGACGGAGGATCGGCCAACGCGGGCAAGACCCGCCAGTCGGGCCTGATGCGCACCGGGGGCGGCACGCAGGAACATGCCGGGCCGTTGTCCGACCCGCGCCAGGCTGCCGTGCAGGCGGGCGACGCCCTGCAGCAGAACGCGTCCCTGCACAATGGCAACGGGGGCAACAACGGCGGCGCCAACAGCCAGCAGGCCCAGGTGACGCAGGGCAATGCCCAGGCGCAGGCGTTCGGGCTGGATAAGCAATCGGGGCAATCTTCACAGTCGGGCGACGGCAAGGGTTCCGCCTGGCAGCAGGACCAGCATGGCCGGTCGTCTTCCGGCGGCAGCAGCGACCCGTGGGCCGAACTGCTGCGCAAGATCGACCTCAGCCCGGCCCTCAGCGGCGCCGCCCAGAGCATGGCCGACGCTTCGGCCAGCGCGGCCAACGCCGCCAATGCGGCGGGTGCGGCCCAGCGCCAGGGCCAGGCCCTGACCCCCTATCTTTCCGAACAGGCGGCGGCCCAGCTCGAGCGGGGCATCCTCACCTCCATGCAGGACGGCACCCGCCAGCTGACCATGAAGCTCGACCCCGGCGAACTGGGCAACGTGACCGTGACCCTTTCCGTGCGTAACGGCGAGGTCAACGCCACCATCCGCCCCGACCGCACCGAGACCGCGCAGGCCATCAACGACCAGTTGCACGTGCTGCGCACCGCGCTGGAACAGCAGGGGCTGAAGGTGGACCGGCTGGAAGTGCAGACCCAGTTGCAGGACAACTCGTTCTCGCAGGCCTGGCAGGATGCGGCCCAGCACAACGCCAGCCAGGAACAGCAGGCCCGCAACGCGGAGCGCGAACGCTACCGCCGCCTGCGCCGTCTTCGGGACGGGGGCGACGGCGGGGCCGACGACACCGGCATGCAGGCCGTGGACACCGCCGCGGCGGCAGCCTCCACCGGACGCCCGGCAACTCTTACCGCCTCCGGGCTCGACATCATCGCATAGGAGGCCACCATGGCAGCCAGCCCCGTCATCGGCCAGGCCGAGCAAGATTTCGGCAACTACCTTGGCGCAAAGACCAAGAACGACGAATTGGACAAGCAGGCGTTCCTGAACCTGCTGGTGGCCCAGCTGAGCCATCAGGATCCGCTGAACCCCATGGACGACAAGGAATTCGTCGCCCAGTTGGCGCAGTTCACCAGCCTTGAACAGCTCACCAACATCTCCACCGGCATCACCGACCTGAACGCCAGCGCCAAGCAGCAGCAGATGTCCGCCGCCGTGGGCTACATCGGCAAGGAAGTGACCGCCAGCGGCTACGAGATCAGCAAGACCTCGCAGAAGGACAGCACGGGCGCGACGATCAACTCCGTCAGCACGGTGTACTTCACGACGCAGGAACAGGTGAACAACGGCTACATCAACATTTACGACAGCGAAATGAACCTGGTGCGCACGGAACTGATGGGCGCGAAGCAGCCCGGCACCTACCAGTACAAGTGGGACGGCAAGGACTACCAGGGCACCATCGTGCCGGACGGTGTCTACGCGGTTGCCATGTACGGCGAAGGTACGGACGGCAAGTCCGTGTACATCACCACCCAGGTTTCCGGCCAGGTGTCGGGCGTGGTCAAGGTGGACGACGAACCGTACCTGAGCCTGGCGGACGGCCGCCACATCGCCTTCAGCAACGTCTCCGAAATCGTGGCGCCCAATACCAACACCGGCGACGACACGGACGACGACAATTCCGGAAATGATTCCGAAGACGATTCCGACAGCGACACGGAAGGCGACAGCTAACCCCCTGCGGAACGGCAGCACGCACACTACACCCCCACGGGGGTGCATGGACACAGGAGGTCGATCATGAGTGTCACGGCAAGTATGTGGACCGGCGTTTCGGGACTGCTGGCCCACGGCGAGAAGATGAACGTTCTCGGCAACAACATCGCCAACGTCAACACCGTGGGCTTCAAGGGCTCGCGCATGGACTTCCAAGACTTCATCAACCAGGACGTCTACAGCGCGGCCGGGGTGAGCCAGGTTGGCCGGGGCGTGTCCATTGGCGCCATCTTCGGCGACTTCAGCCAGGGTGCCTTTGAAACCACCAACGAGGCCACCGACCTTGCCATCGGCGGCAAGGGCTTCTTCCAGGTGCGGCCCAAGGGGCAGGAAACCTCGTACTACACCCGTGCGGGCAACTTCCGCTTCGACAACGACGGCTACCTGGTCGATCCGCACGGCTACGTGCTGCAAGGCTGGGAAATCGAAAAGGCCCGCCCGTCGCTGTCCACCTCCACCGCGCAGGTGACCACCACCACCTCGCAGATCAAGGGCGCCGGCTCGCCCAAGGACATCAAGCTCGACGGCTTCACCGCCGAGCCGCAGCACACGTCCACCATCACCTCGGCGCACAACCTCGACGCGCGCGACGGCGGCGACAAGTCGGTCAACGGTGCCAACCCGTTCTTCTCGGTGTTCAACAACTGGGACGGCTCCGCCGACACGCCCCTGGCGGACAGCCGCTTTGCCTACCAGACCACCATCAAGGTCTACGACGAAGGCGGCACCTCGCACGAACTGACCGTCTACTTCGACCAGGTGGCCACCGACACCGTGGCGGGCGCGGCCAGCGGCAAGCGTTACTGGGAATACATGGTCACCATGAACCCCTCGGACGATCTGCGCTCGGTCAACGGCCTGGATTTCGCGGGCACCTCGGCGGCAGGCATCCTGATGACCGGCACGCTGACCTTCGACACCTCCGGCCAGCTCACGGACATGACCGCCTTTACCATCGCCAGCGGTGCCACCGGTTCGCTGAAGGACATGAACAACTGGGTGCCCACCACCTTCTCCAACAACGGCTACCCGCTGTTCGTGGCCAACTTCTCGGGTGTCTCCAACGCCAGCTACACCTCACCCACGGTGCCCACGGAAGCCGAACCATACCTGATGGAACTGAACTTCGGCCTGCGCAACCTCAGCAACACCTGGGCCAGCGCCCCGGCCAGCGCCGCCGCCATCGGCAGCAACGCAGGCAACCTCGGCGGCCTGGGGGCCCAGGGCGAACGGCAGTCCACGTCCATGACCAGCTACGGCGGCTCGTCGTCCATGATCTTCCAGAAGCAGGACGGCTACACCTTCGGCTTCCTGCAGAACATCACCGTGGACCAGGACGGTGTGGTGCACGGGCGGTACTCCAACGGGGTCATCCTGGACCTGTACCAGATCACCCTGTACGACTTCACCAGCCCCACCAACCTGCGCCGCGAGGGGGGCAACCTGTTCTCCGAAACGCGCGCCTCGGGTGACGCGCTGGCGGGCCCGGCCAACGCCAACGGGTACGGCTCCGTCAACTCCAACTCGCTGGAACAGTCCAACGTGGACCTTGCCCGCGAGTTCGTGCAGATGATCACCACCCAGCGCGGCTTCCAGTCCAACAGCAAGGTCATCACCACCACGGACACCATGCTTGAAACCGTCGTGAACATGAAGCGTTAGCGACGGATCATGATCGACCGGCGGACGCGGGCCCGAACCCGCGTCCGCATCGTGTCGGCGGCGGCTCGCCCGCGAGAGCCTTCCGCAAAACATCCCGGTCTGCCCATGTGAAAGGGCGGGCCGGGATGTTTTGCGTCGTGGCCACGGGTACCACATGGCCAGGCACCGGGAATATCCGGCGGGCCAGCCGCAGAGTATCGGGATTGGGCGGGATTGGGCGGGACTGGGCCGGGGGCAGGCGACCGATGCGGGACCGGTGAACGCGGACCGAAGAGTACAGGACCAGGCTGCGCGCGGGGTCTTGCCGCTGCACGAAGGCCTGCGGGCCGCCACACGGATGCTCCGAGGGTTGCATCAGCGGCCATGACAGCCGGAATGGCGGACAGGCCGGAAATGAAGCGTCGGCACGAACGACGGGGAAATACGGGCCGCAGCCACACCAGATGATCAATCAAACAACATCAGGGGCACGTCCATTGGCGAAGGCCACCCACGGCCTCCGGCAAAGGCATCGCACGGGCACGGAACCCGCGTGCACGGCATGGCGTCACGCCCGGTCGAAGTGCGCTCCCGGCCACGGCGCCTGCCCCGCCAGCCGCCGTGGGAACCGCAATCCCCACGACGACGCGGCCGCACCTGCATGGCTGCAACGGTGCCCACGCGGGCCGCGCGTGACCAAGGCGTTGCCTCGTGCACCTGCCCGCCGGCGTTTGACCGTAGCACGCCACGCAACCGGATACGCAACCGGACGCGCACGCGAGCGCGCAACCAGCCAGCCCTGCAACGGGGCATGGAGCGGCGGCGGGCAAAACCGCCGCCGCTCCCTAGAATTGCCGGTTGAGCAGCCCGCCGAGGGTCATGCCTCCATCCTTGCCGACGCGCAGCACCCCTTCGGGCGGTATGCGCATCAGCACCTTGTTGCTGTTCTTTTCGGACACCTCGACCTGCACCACACCCTGGTCGCTCACGATCTCGAACTTCAGCGCGGCGCCCTTGGCTTCAAGGGTGCGCGAAAGGTCGTCCAGCGAGCTTTCAAGCTGTTGCATGTCCACGTTGTCCGTTTCCGCGGATCGTTCGTCCCCGGTCGGCTGCCATTCCGCGAGAGATGGAGAAGTAGCGGATGAAGATGCGGCGGCCAGGCCGCGTGCCGGGGGGCGCTTGATATCCGATCCCGCGGAAGAACCTGCCGTTACCGTCTGGATTTCGTCCAGCAGCATCATGGTTCCTCCTCGAGGCGACATTGCCTCCCCCGGAAACATCGTCTCACACCCTTTATCGGCAGATTGCGCCGCCGGATTAGGGCGCGGCCCGGCCCGTGCGCAGGGGATGCAAAAAATTCCCCCGCCACGCCCCCGCGCCGCGCGGCACCCCGCAAGCCCTGGGAAAATTTTGGCATGGGCGCGTCGGCAACCGGGCACGAGGTGTCTAGAGTTTTGCTAACACTTTACCTTTCTTTGCAAAAAATGCGTTGGCACCAACATTGCTTAATGATGGCCAGACAACCCGAAGGAGGTTCACCACATGTCTTTGGTCATCAATCACAACATGATGGCGCTGAACGCCTCTCGTAACCTGAACGAGAGCTACGGTCGCCTGGCAACGTCCACCCGCCGCCTTTCCTCGGGTCTGCGCGTGGGCACTGCGGCCGACGACGCCGCAGGCCTCGCCATTCGCGAACTGATGCGGGCCGATATTTCCACCATGCGTCAGGGCATCCGCAACGCCAACGACGCCATCTCGATGATCCAGACCGCCGACGGCGCGCTGCAGATCATCGACGAAAAGCTCATCCGCATGAAGGAACTGGCCGAACAGGCGGCCACGGGTACCTACAACTCCGACCAACGCCTGATGATCGAATCCGAATATCAGGCCATGGCCTCGGAAATCACCCGTATCGCCAACGCCACGGACTTCAACGGCATCCACCTGCTGGACGGCACCCTTTCGGGCACGCACAACGGGTCGGGGCTGCGGCAGACCGGCGAGCTGAAGATCCACTTCGGCACCGGCAACGACTCGAACGAGGATTACTACTACATCAAGATCGGCGGGGCCACGGCATCGCAGCTGGGCATCGGCAACGCGTCCGCCTCGGGCGCGGCGGCCGGGGGCTACACCATCTCCACCCAGTCGGCCGCCCAGAACGCCCTGACCGCCCTCGACCAGGCGATCATCTCCAAGGACAAGATCCGCGCGGCGCTCGGCGCCCTGCAGAACCGCCTGGAGAACACCATCAGCAACCTCACCATCCAGGCGGAAAACCTGCAGTCCTCCGAGTCGCGCATTTCCGACGTGGACGTGGCCGAGGAAATGACCGAGTTCGTGCGCAACCAGATCCTCACCCAGTCCGCCGTGGCCATGCTTTCGCAGGCCAACTCGCTGCCGCAGATGGCCATGCAGCTCATCGGCGGCGGCTAGCAGACCGCGCCCACGGCGTAACGCCGCGCATCAGTTGGCGAAGGTTGACCAAAGACAACAGGACCGGGAAGGAACGGCCTTCCCGGTCATTGTCTCCATCTCAGCCCTCGCTGCGTGACTCCAGCTCTTTCAGCGCCAGACCGGCCGCCATCTGTTCGGCCCTTTTGACGCTGGGGCCGATGGCCGTGAACACGGTGTCGTCCGGCAGCGTCAGTCGCACCTCGAAGCGCTTTTCATGCTCCGGCCCGCTGCTGCCCATCAGGGCGTATACCGGCCGCTCCCGGAACAGACATTGCGTCAGTTCCTGCAAGCGGCTCTTGTAGTCCTTGCTGCGCTTGCCGTCGGCATCGCTGGGCCAGCGGGCGGCCAGCACATGGCGCACCACGGCCCGGGCCCGCTCGTACCCCCCGTCCAGAAATACCGCCCCCAGCATGGCTTCCAGCGCGTCCGAAAGCAACGAACTGCGTTCGCGCCCTCCCTGGCTTTCCTCGCCCCTGCCAAGCCGCAGGTACAGTTCCAGTTGCAGGTCGCGCGCAAGTTCCGCCAGCGCCGGTTTGCTGACAAGGCGCGCCCGCATGCGGGTCAGGTCGCCCTCGCGGGCGCCGGGAAAACGGGCGAACAGTTCTTCCGACACGCACAGCTCAAGCACGGCATCGCCCAGGAATTCCAGGCGTTCGTTGTGCTCCACGTGCTCCTGCTGCTCGTTGGCCCACGAACTGTGGGTCATGGCCGTGGCCAGCAGGCCCGCGTCGTTGAAGGCATAATGAATGTCGCTTTGCAGCTTTTCGAACATGGGTCGGTGGTCGCTCCTTCTGGGCGCCGCCCGGCAGCTTTTGCCGCCCGGCGCTCCGGTCATGGCCGGGAACGATACCGGCACCGCCCCCATTGTGCAAGGCCACCCGCGCCGCGCATGTCGCCCGCGCCCGCTTGTCAAATTTCCGGCACGGCAGGGGGGTACAGTTTCCGCCCCCACCCTGCCCCCACCCTGCCCACGCTGGCCCGGCACAACCTGCCTGACTCCACCTGGCTCCACGCATTCGGCCCACCAGCCGGCCCCGCCAGTCCGGCTCGCCGCCCTGCTGCCTGCCCGGGCCATTCTTCAGCAATCCCCACAGCCGCCCGCGCCGACGCGGGCTGTGCGAGCGAACAGCCACGAAATTGCAGTTGTCCCTTGATTTTCGGCGGTTATTCGGGGCAGAATCATCCAAGCACACTGCATGTCGCACCGGCCCGGCTTTACGGCGGCGGGGCGGCAGGATGCATCGCGCCGTCGGCCCGCAGGGCCGGGCGCGGGCATGCGCGCGGATCCAGCAACAGGAGGCTGCTATGGCGGCGGGCATCTACGTGGGTTCCACGGCCGGGTATTCCGGCAAGAACATGGTGATCATGGGCCTTGGCCTGCGCCTGCAGAAGGATGGCTACAACGTGGGCTACATGAAGCCCGTGGGCGCCATGCCGCAGGAACGCGGCGGCGTGCTGGGCGACGAGGACGCCTTCTTCGTGCAGGACGTGCTGGGGCTGGACGAACCCTCCAACCTGGTCACTCCGGTGCTGGTCACCCAAGATTTCAAGGTGCGGGCCTTCAGCGGCCAGTGCGAAGACTACATGCCCGGCATCGTCGATGCCTACCGCCAGCTTGGCAGCCGCCACGACGTGATGGTGGTGGCCGGTTCCGGCAGCATGTATTCGGGCCGCTACTGCAACGTGGACGGCATCCGCGTGGTCAAGGAACTGGGGTTGAAGGCCATCATCATCGACCGCCTGCACAAGGAACTGAACTACGACTACCTAGTGGTGCTCAAGGATACCCTGGGCGACAACCTGGCCGGCGTGGTGCTGAACGACATCCCCGCCAACTTCATGAACGAGGTGGAGGGGCTGATCAAGCCGTTCCTGGAACGCAACGGCGTGCGCGTGGTGGGCGTCATCCCCAAGGACCCGCTGATGGGGGCCATCAAGGTGGGCGACCTGGCCGAACGGCTGGGGGGCAAGGTCATCTCGGCCCAGAACAAGTCCGACAAGGTGGTGGAAAACTTCCTCATCGGCACCATGCAGGTCGAAAACTTCATGACCCACTTCCGCAAGAACAAGAATTCCGCCGTCATCGTGGGGGGCGACCGGTCCGACGTGCAACTGGTGGCGCTGGAAGGCAACTGCCCGTGCCTGGTGCTGACCGGCAACCTGTACCCCAACGACATCATCCTTACCCGGTCGGAAGTGCTGAACATTCCCATCGTGGTGGTGCGCGACGACACGTACACCGTGGCCAAGAAGATGGAAGTCATCCTGTCCCGCCACAAGCTGCGCGACGTGATCAAGATCCGACAAGGCGCGCAGCTCGTCAGCTCCTCCATCGACTTCGCCTACGTCAAGGAAGCGGCAGGCCTGTAAGGCCGCCCGACGACACGCGAAACGCACGGGGGGGCGCCTGCCCCCCCGTTTTTTTGCGGCCATCACCTACCGGACACCGCCATGACCGCCGACACCGCCACGCCGCCCGCGCCTCCGCCCCCTACCCCGGCGGACACCGCGCCCGCCTTTGCCGCCGCCCTGCCGTGGGTGGGGCTGGTGGGCCTGCTGTTCTTCGTCAACTATGGCTCGCGGGCCATGCTGGCTCCGCTGCTGCTTTCCATGGAGGCGGACCTGGGTCTGGACCACGCCCAGGCCACCCGCCTGCTGTTCCTGATGGCCTGCGGCTTCACCGCCAGCCTTGCGGCCAGCGCCTTCCTGCTCAGCCGGGTGACGCCCCGGCGCATGGCGGCCGTTTCGTGCATGGCCACCGGCGCGGTGCTCATGGGCATGGCCGCCGTGCGCGACCACGCCACGGCGCGGTACATGTTCGTGCTCATGGGACTGGCGGCGGGGCTGTATTTTCCGGCGGGCATGGCCACGCTGGGCACCCTGGCGCGCCAGCGCGACTGGGGCAAGGCCGTGTCCATCCACGAACTGGGGCCCAACCTCAGCTTCGTGGCCGTCCCGCTGCTGGCCGAGGCGGGCCTGCGGGTCACCGACTGGCGGGGCGTGCTGCTGGCCGTGGGCGTGGCGGGCATGCTGACGGGCATCGTGTTCGCCTGGGTGGGGCGCGGCGGGCGGACTCTGGCGGAACCACCCTCCGTACGCGGGTTCGCCGGGGTGCTGCGCTCGCCCCTGACGTGGCTGTTCGCGTGGCTGCTGGCCGTGGGCGTGGCCGGGGAATACGCCGTGTTCAGCGTGCTGCCCCTGCACCTGGTGGACGGCATGGGCCTTGCGCCCTCCACGGCCAACGGCCTGCTGGCGGCATCGCGCGTGATCACGCCCTTTGCCGCGCTGGCGGGCGGCTGGGTGGCCGACCGCATGGGCGCGCGCCGCGCCATCGCCGCCTGCCTCGCGCTGACCGGCACCGCGCTGCTGGCCATGGCGGTGCCGTCCGCTGCCGTGGTCACGGCGGGCATGACCGTGCAGGGCGCCATGACCGCGTTCATCTTTCCCGCCATCTTCAAGGAACTGGCCCGCTGCTGGCCCGCCGGTTACCAGCCCACGGTGCTGTGCATCGCCACGCCCGCCTCGTCGCTGCTGGGCACGGGCGCGGCCCCGGCCCTGCTGGGGCTGGTGGGGCAAACGTGGAGCTTCGGGACAGGGTTCGCCCTGCTGGGCCTGCTGGCGCTGGCCTCCATCATCCCCTTGCGACTGCTGCCGCCCGAACCGGGCCGCTGACGCACGCCCACGGCGCGCCGTTGCTTGACAGCGCCAGCCCCAGCCCCTACCTATGCCGGGAACCAATCACCAAGGAGACACCCCCGATGGCCTACGATATCAGACTGGTGAAGCTCGTGAACGGCGAACTGGTGCTCGGCAAGTTCGACGAAGCCTCCAACTCGCTCAAGGACGTGGCCGCGTTGCAGACCGTGCCCACCCAGCAGGGCGTGCAGATGATGCTGCTGCCGTACGGCTATCCCTTCGAGCAGGGCTTTGACGGTGTGATCAGCCGCGTGCACGTCATCTACGAATACAAGACCTGCCCCGAGGAACTGAAGACCAAGTACCTCGAAGCCACGTCCAACCTCACGCTGTCGACCGGCGGCCTTGGCGGGGGCCTGGGCAACCTGAACCTGGCCAAGGGCCCGGCGGGCGGCAAGATCACCGGCATTTCCGACCTGCTGAAGAAGTAAGCCCGGCATTACGGACCGCGCGTTCGCGCCGGGCGCCGACCGCCCGACCGCCCGACCGTCCGACCGTCCGACCGTCTCACAGGGCACCGCGCGGACATCAGGCCCAAGAGAGGCCTGTTCTGGTTGGATGGGGCAATTCCGGTCCGGCATTTCAGGGGGTGGCGCTGCCGCCCCCTTTTCATGTCGCCTTCGGGCCGTTTCCTTTGTCTTCTTGCAGCTTGCCTGCCTGTCCGCCTTTCCGCCTTCATGACCGGCGGCGCACCCGCCCCGCCCGCACCCTTCATCCCCATCAGGAACCATGCGCGAACTTCTGCCCCTGTTGCCCAAGCCCAGCCGCTACATCGGCATCGAGGAAGGTACCGTCCACAAGACGCCCGACGCCTCCACACTGCGCGTGGCGCTGGCCTTTCCCGACATGTACGAGGTGGGCATGTCCTACCTTGGGCAGAAGATCCTGTACGCCATCCTGAACGAACGGCCCGACGTATGGGCCGAGCGGGTGTTCACCCCTTGCCGCGACGCCGGCGCGGTACTGCGCGAGCGCCGCGTGCCCCTGGCCACCCTGGAGTCGGACACCCCGCTGGCGGCCACCCACCTCATGGGGTTCAGCATCACGCACGAGCTGTGCTATTCCAACGTGCTGTACATGCTGGACCTTGCTGGCATTCCCCTGCGCGCGGCGGAACGGGCCACGACCGATTCGCTCACCGCGTGGCCGGTGGTCATGGCTGGCGGCGGCTGCACCCTGGCGGCGGAACCGCTGGCCCCGTTCATGGACCTGATGGTGCTGGGCGAGGGTGAAGAGGTGATGACGGAACTGGTGGACCTGCTGGCCGCCGCCCGTGCCGCCGGGCATTCCCGGTCCCGCTTTCTGGACGACGCCCGGCGCATTCCCGGCGTGTACGTGCCGGAGTTCTTCGAGGGCTCCGTGCCGCCGGATACGGCCCGCAACGTGCCCGGCACCCCGCCGCGCCCCCTGCTGGCACCCTCGTCATCCCCTTCTTCATTCAATGACGCGGGCTACACCCGCGTGGCCCGGCGCGTGGTGGCCGACATGGACACCGCCCGCTACCCGGCCAGCCAGACCGTGCCCTTCGGCGCGGTGCACAACCGGCTGGCGCTGGAGATAGGCCGGGGCTGCACGCGCGGCTGCCGGTTCTGTCAGGCGGGCATCATCTACCGCCCGGCGCGCGAACGCTCCACCGAAAACCTTCATGCGCTGCTTGAAGAATGCCTGGGCCAAACCGGCTACGACGACGTGTCCTTCCTGTCCCTGAGCACGGGCGACTTTTCCGCGCTCAAGCAGTTGTTCCTGTCCACGGTGGACCGCTGTGCCCAGGAGCAGGTGGCGGTTTCGCTGCCGTCCTTGCGTGTTGGGTCCATCGACGACGAGATCATGCGCCGCATGGCGGGCATCCGCCGCACCGGGGCTACCCTTGCGCCGGAAGCGGGCAGCCAGCGCCTGCGCGACGTGATCAACAAGGGCGTCACCGAGGAAGGCCTGCTGCTGCACGTGCAGAAGCTGTTCGAGCACGGCTGGCAGCAGGTGAAACTGTATTTCATGATCGGCCTGCCCACCGAAACGCGCGAGGATCTCGACGCCATCGTGGACCTGTGCCGCAAGGTGCGCGACGCCGCCGGGCCGGGCATCCGCCGCTTGCAGGTGACGGCGGCCATCTCGCCCTTCGTGCCCAAACCGCACACCCCGTTCCAGTGGGAACGTCAACTGTCGCTTGAAGAAATCCGCGAGCGCATCGGCTACCTGCTTTCGCGCTTCAAGGGCGAGAAATGCCTGAAGATGCGCTGGCACGAGGCCTCCATGAGCGCGCTGGAGGGCATCTTCTCGCGCGGGGACCGGCGCCTGGCCGACGTGGTGGAAAGCGCCTACCGCAAGGGCGCCATCTTCAGCAGCTGGATCGAAGGGTTCGATCTTGCGCCGTGGCTGGACGCCATGACCGAACACGGACTGACCGCCTCGGACTACACCCGCGAGCGCGGCGAGGACGAGCCGCTGCCCTGGGACCATCTGGATGCCGGGGCCAGTCGCGAATTCCTGCTGCGCGAACGCCACCGCGCCCTGGACATGAAGCTGACGGGCGACTGCCGCTACGGCGCCTGCCACCTGTGCGGGGTGTGCGACACCAGGTCCGCCCCGTCCCGCCTGGACAAGCTGCCCGGCGTCACCGCCTACGCCAACCGCACCAACCTGCCCCAGCGCGACCAGCAGGCCCACCAGCCCACGCTGGACGAGCACGGCCGGGTGCGCATGCCGGAAAAGACGGACAAGCCGCCGCGGATTTCCGACGAACTGGCCCTGAAGGCGGGGCACTACCGCATCTGGTACACCAAGGAAGACATGGCGGTGTTCCTCAGCCAGTTGGAACTGCAATCGCTGTTCGAGCGCGCCCTGCGCCGGGCCGGGCTGCCGCCCGCGTTCTCGCGCGGGTTCCACCCCCTGCCGCTGCTCTCGTTCGGGCGGGCCCTGCCCGTGGGCGTGGCCAGCCGGGCGGAATGGCTGGCCGTGTACCTGCGCGAACACCGCACCGCCGACGAGGTGCGCCGCGCCCTGGATGGCCGCCTGCCGCGCGGCATGCGGGTGACCTTCGTGGAGGAACTGCCCGTGGGCCGCAACACCGCGCCACAGCCCGCCGGAGAAACCTTTGAACTGCGCTACGGCGTTGATGACGCCCGCCGGGCCGTGTTCATGCAGGCCTGGCGCGACTTTTCCGCCGCGCCCGCGCTGGAATGGACGCGCGAGACCAAGAAGGGGCCGCGCACCACCGACATCCGCCCCCTGTTCCAGTCCATCGAGGTGCGCGACGACGGCAGCGTACTGCTGGACATGGACTGGACCGAACTGTACGTGTCGCCCCTTTCGCTGGCCCGCGCCGTGACTCCGCAGGCCGAGATCCACGAGGTGCACCTGCTCAAGGTGTCCCAGCGCTTCGACGGGGTTGCGCGCGCATAACCCGCCGCAATGCCGCATACTTCACGGGGCCGTTTCCATCAGGGGGCGGCCCTGCTCTCTTCTGAAAACCCGTCCGCCGCCGTGCGCAATCGAAAATAACGATCACATGTTCAGCCTTTACCAACGCTGCAAGGGGACTGGTTGCCATCACCTGAAGCGACACTATCTTTCCCATAGGCGGGCACACCCGCCGGGGAGGCTTCATGAACGTCACCGCCACCATCCTCGCTGGCAAGATCCGCGAGATTCATCCGGCCCTGGACAGGCACGGGATTGCCCTGCATGTCAGCTTCGACGACGCCAAGGACGCCTGGATCGTCCGCCTGCGCAAGAACGGCAACGAACTGTGGACGCACATCAACGCCACCGACGCCGCCAAGTGCCTGGACGGCATCGAATGCGTGCACCTGGGCGTGCAGGTCGGCCAGTTCATCAACTACTATTGCGACGGACCAGTGGCCGCCTGCGCGGCCTGACGGCCCGGCCAGACGCCGCGCGAGGCAAGCCGCCCACCCGAAGCACGAAAATTTCCCCCTGCACACTACCGGTTCTCCTCTTGCCGCGCCGCGCTCACCGCCTGCTCTCCCCCAGCTTTCCGCCCCCACCAGCCTCTTCCCCAAACACCTCCAGCCCCCAGCGCAACGGCACACGGGCCCCCGCCTCCACGTCGCGTCACGCCACGAGAAAACGGCGCGTTCCCCCAAGGGAGCGCGCCGTTTCGCAGGTGCATCGCGGAATTGTAAAGGACAGTGGCGCAGAAGCTACGCGCACTCGATCAGCAGCAACTTTTCCAGCCCCACGCGGCGGATGCCCGGGGCGTCCAGCCCGGTGCGGCGCGCCGCCTCGGCCACGGCTTCGGATACCGGGCCGGTGGCCGCCAGGTCCACCCCGCGCGAACGCGCGGTGACGGCGGCCGATTGCAGCAGTTGCACCAGGGTCAGGTCCGCCGCCGTGACGCCGGACATGTCGATGCGCACCGCCGCGAAGCTCTCCAGCACGTCCAGCAGCGCCTCGCGCAGGTCGGCCCCGCGTTCGATGGTCACCTCGCCGGACAGCACCAGCACGCCCTTTGCGCCGCCCTGGGGTGAAGCATCGCCATCGGCCGCGCGCACGGTGAACCCGGCCACGGTGCGGCTGGGCGGTCCGGCGGAAAGATCCAGGGCCACGCCGTTGTCGGGCCGTTCGGCCAGCACGGCGTCCAGGTACGACAGGTCGGGGGCGTCGCCACTGTCGGCGAACAGGTCGGCGTCGGGGTCGACAGCGGAATCGGCGTCGGAATCGGCGACGGGAGCGGCAACCGGTGCAGCGCCCGCGTCTTCGATGACCGGAAGGGCGGCGTGAACAGGAGGAACAGCCGGAGCAGCCTCGTCCACCATGCTCGCGCCCGTGTCGGGATGTTCGGCGTCGAACCGGTCCGCCCCACTTCCCTCTGGCCCGAATTGATCGGAAACGGTTTCCTGTCCGGGCTCAATATCGGAATCGACGAACAAATCGGCATCGGGATCCCCGGCCGCAACGTCCATCCCGGACCCGCCAGGCGCCGCATCATCGCCCACCATGCCACCGATCAGCGAGGCCAGGGCACGCCGCGAGGCATCATCGGCCCGCTCTCCGTCCACGTCGGCGTCAAGCGCCAGGGCGTCCATGCCGGCGGCAAGTTCCGCCTCCAGTTCCGCCAGCCTGCGCTCCTCGGCGTCGGGGTCCACCACCGTGCCGGAAAACCTGCTTTCGTCGTCGGTGTCGCTGCTCATGGTATCCTCCCGCAATTTCCGCATGGCCGTATCGTACTGGCGCATCAGATCGTCGATGCTGTCGGCGTCGGGGGCCATGTGCACGGCCATCACCGCCATGGCGGCGTTACGCGCCGGTACGCGCCGCCAACCCGGCTCGCCGAGCCGCACCCCGTCCACGTCGATGGGGTGCACCCTGGCCGATTCCACCTGAAACACCGTGTTCACAAGGTCCGGCTCCAGGATCGACGCATACAGCACGTGCAATCCGCAACCGGGCATTCCCGGCCCCGCGCCGTCCGCCCCCGGCACGAAGCGCGCGTCGAGCACCAGACCGCTCTTGCGCAGGAAGGCCAGCAGCCCCAGCGGGCTCAGGTCCTTGCGCAGCAGATCGTCGGTGCCGCCAAACTCCACCACGTACAAGTACAGCCCGTCGCGCCGGGCGCGCAACACGTCAATGCCGTGCAGGTCGAACAGACAATGCCCGTCGGGATCGCAGACCGGCAGCAACTCGCGCGCGGTACCCCGCAGGGACTCGGGCAGCGCCTCGTCCAGCAGGGCCACCAGCCGCAGCAACGCCCGTCCGGCGGGTGAATCATCCCGGTCCAGCGCGTGGGGGTCGCCGGAAACGCACACCGCCGGATACTGCCCGACAACCTCGGGGGGTGCGTCCCCGGCGGGGCTTTCGGCACCCTCTTCCGCCTCCGCCACGCCGGAAAGCCCGGCCAGCGCCCGCATGCATCCTTCCAGCGCGGAGACGGCAGACGCCGTCAGCGGCAACGATCCGTCGCGCGCCAACTCGAAGGCCGCCTCCAGCAGGCGGGCCATGCGGCAGGCGCCATCCAGCCCCAGCAGGCCCGCGGAACCGCGCAGCCCGTGCACCAGGCGCGACAGACGGCCCGGCAGTTCCGGGTCGGTCCGTTCACCCACCACTTCCAGTTCCAGCAGGTGCACGTCGGCCTCGGCCAGCACGTCGCCCACGTCGTTGCGGTATTGCTTGAGAAGTCGTTGCATTGCCTTGTGATCTGTACGCCTGCAGGCATACCGGAAACATGATTATGCGGGCCGCACGGCCCTGATTACGTCGGGCAGGCTGCATCGGGCGGAATTGTGTTGCCGCCGCCCCCGCCTGGCAGCGGCGCGTCCGGCCCCCGCAAACGCCATCCCGCACGGCTTTCCACTGCGGAAAGTAGCAACAAAGCGCCGTTTTGTCTTCCGCCGCCACCTTGCCTTGCGCCGGGAAACGATTACATGTAGCTGTCGGCCCCGCCATGCAGAGCCCGCGCAAGCGGCTTTGCCCACGGCGTCGGCAGACCGACGCCCCCGGCCCCGCGGCCGTGCCCATGCAAGGGCCGCGCCGCACGTTTTCCGGCCATCACCGGCCCCGTTCCGACAGCCGGTACGACACAGCGCACGCCGCCCGCGCGGCGCATCGGAGACATTCGCAATGCGCACCCTTCTCACCCTGTTTCTTCTCCTCGGAGCCCTGACGATGCCGACCGCAGCAACGGCCGCCACGCCCACAGCCCCGGCCCCACAGCTGACCCGCCTTTCCAACGGCCTGACGGTGCTCATCCAGCCGGACGAGCGTTTTCCGTTGGCCTCGCTGCGCCTGTACGTGCACGCCGGTTCCACCTACGAAACCCCGCGCGAGGCGGGCATAAGCCACGTGCTGGAGCACATGGTGTTCAAGGGCACGGAAAACCGGCCCAAGGGCGCCGTGGCCCGCGACGTGGAGCGCGCGGGCGGCTACCTGAACGCCGCCACCAGCTTCGACTACACCGTGTACCTCACCGACATGCCCGCCGCGCGGTGGAAGCTGGGCATGGAGGTGCTGAAGGACATGGCCTTCCACCCCACGCTGGACCCCGCCGAGCTTGAATCCGAAAAGGACGTCATCCTGGCCGAACTGCAACGCGGCGAGGACAGCCCGGACAACCGGCTTTTCCAGCACATGCAGGCCCTGACCCTGAGCGGCACGCCTTACGCATCGCCCATCATCGGCCTGCGCGAGACCATCAAGTCGTTCACGGCGGACGATATCCGCGACTACATCCGCAGGCACTACCAGCCGCAGTCCATGCTGCTGGCAGTGGTGGGCAACGTGAGCCCCGCCGAGGCCCTGGCCGAAGCACAGCGCCTGTTCGGCGACCTGAAGAACGACGCCACGGTCACCCCGCCCGCGCCCATCGACGCGGAAAAGCTGCTGGCCCAGCCGCTGCCCCCATCCCCGTCGATGGTCGACGGCGGAAAGACGGATGGCGGCAAGACCGCCACGCCCGCACCCGCCAAATCCGAAAAGGCCGCCAAGGCGGAAAAGGCGACTGTCCCCGTTCCCCTCGCCGCACCCGTTCCCACAGTCAAGATCGAACCCGGCCCGTGGAACAAGGTGTACCTGGGCATTTCCTTCCCGGTACCCGGCTTCGGCGATGCGCAGTCGCCCCAGCTTGACGTGCTGGCCCAACTGCTGGGCGGCGACCGCACCTCGCTGCTGTACCGCACCTACAAGTACGAGAAGCAGCTTGTGGATTCCATCTCGGTGTCCAACTACAGCTTCGAACGCGTGGGCATGCTGAACATCATGGCGGAACTGGACGCCGACAAGCTGGACGCCTTCTGGACCGCCCTGACGGCGGACCTGGCCTCGCTGGCCGCCAGCCGCTTCACGGCGGAAGACATCGAACGCGCCAAGCTGAACCTGGAAGACGACATGTTCCGGGCCAAGGAAACCCTGCCCGGCCTTGCCTCCAAGCTTGGCTACTTCCAGTTCTTCACCGGCGTGCAGGGCGAAACCAACTACCTGCGCGGCCTGCACGACGTCACCCCCGCCACCCTGCAAGACCTGATCACCCGCTGGCTGCGGCCCGAACGGCTTTCCGTGGTGGCCCTGACGCCGGAAACGTCGCGGACGCCCGACCTTGCCGCCGCGCTGGCCAAGGCCTGGCCCGCTCCGGCCCGCGCCGGTGCCGACGCCGCATCCGCCGCCGTGGCCGACAAGACCGAGGTCATCGACCTTGGCAAGGGCCGCACGCTCATCCTCATGCCCGACGCCACCCTGCCCTACACGGCGGTGGACATGGTGTTCAGCGGCGGCAACGCGCTGCTGCCCGAAAGCAAGCAGGGCTTGGCAACGCTGGCCGCCAGCGCGCTGGCAAAGGGCACCCTGCCCACGCCGCAGGCCGCCGGGGCCAGGGCCGCGGGCATCGCGGACGGGCTGGACGCCCCGTCCATGGAGGCCTACCAGTCCGACCGCGCCGCCAGCCTTGGCGCGTCCGCCGGGCGGCAGACCTTCAGCCTGGCGCTGCGCCAGCCTTCGCGCTTCAATGACGACATGTTCGCCCTGCTGGGGCAGGTGCTGACCGCGCCTGCCTTCGCCGACGCGGAAGTGGCGCGCGAACGGGTGAACCAGGTGGCCGCCATCAAGGCGCGCGAGGACCAGCCCATGGGCCTGGCCTTCCGCCATCTGACGCCCTTCCTGTTCCCCGGCCACACCTACGGCTACTACCAGTTGGGCATGCCCGAGGCGGTGCAGCAGTTCGGCGTGGCCGACGTGCGCGGCTTCTGGGCGCAGCAGGTGCGCCAGCCGTGGGTGATGGCCGTGTGCGGCCAGTACGACCGCGAGGCGGTCATCCGCCACGCCAGGGAACTGCCCGCGCCCGACGCCAAGCCCGCCAGCCTGTCCGCGCCCAACTGGAACAAGGACAAGGGACTGGACCTGCACCTGCCGGGCCGCAACCAGGCCCACCTGATGCTGGTGTTCCCCACCGCGCCGCTGAAAAGCGACGACACCCCCGGCCTTGAGCTGATGCAGGCCATCCTGTCCGGCCAGAGCGGCCTGCTGTTCCGCGACCTGCGCGACGAGCAGGGCCTGGGCTACACCGTCACCGCCATGAACTGGCAGTCGGAAAAGGCCGGGTTCATGATCTTCTACATCGGCACCGAGCCGGGCAAGCTGGACCAGGCCACGCAGGGCTTCAAGGACGTCATCGCCCGCCTGCACGCCGACACCCTGCCCGACGACGAACTGCGGCGCGGCAAGAACCAGCTGGAAGGCGACTACTACCGCGAACACCAACGCCTTGGCAGCCGCAGCTCCGAGGCGGCGGTGCTGACTTCGCAGGGATACCCGCTGGCCTTCAACAAGCAGGTGGTGGACAAGGCGGCCAAACTGGACGCCGAAGCCCTGCGCACGCTGGCCCGCAAGTACCTGAAGGTGGATGGCGCGTATACCGTGCGGGTATTGCCCTAGCCTGTATCGCGCAGGGGGCCTTTTGCCCTCTGCCTTCGTCAGAATGCATTTTTATTCCGGTCGAGTACCACAAAAGTACGCTCCCTCCATAAAAAAGCATTCTTCCTCGGCAGAGAACAAAAATCCTCCCTGCGCAAGGCTGCGCGAGGCATGAAACACCCTTAGCAAAATGCCGTTCCCGCGCCGGGGCATCCGCATGGATGTCCCGGCGCTTTCATATCCGCTGCGGGGGGCAGCGTCCCCGCTCGCCACCAAGCCTCTGCCGCCCGGCTCTGCTCACCCCGCTCCAACGCTTTCCCTTTATCCCCGCTCCCTGTACAACGGCACGACACACTCACCGGAGCATCCCATGGAATTCGCGACCTTGGCCGCCATGAGCACCTATGCCATCGCCATGAGCGTTACCCCCGGCCCCAACAACACCATGGTCATGTCGTCGGGACTCACCTTCGGCTTCTGGCGCACCATGCCCCACCTGCTGGGCATCTCGCTGGGCTTTCCGCTGATGATCATTGCCGTGGGCCTCGGCATGGACCGGATTTTCGCCGCCGTGCCGCAACTGCACGACTGGCTGCGCTGGGTTGGCTCCGCCTATCTGCTGTGGCTGGCATGGCGCATCGCCACCGCCGCCCCGCCCACGCCAGGCGAAGCGGCAAAAGGCCGCAACGCCGCGCGCCCCATGACCTTCATCGAAGGGGCGCTGTTCCAGTGGGTGAACCCGAAGGCGTGGCTGGCCGCCGTGGCCGGGGTGACCACCTACGTTTCCGGGCATGACGAGACGGAATCCGCCCTTGCCGCCAACGTGCTGGGCCTGCACGGCGTATCCACGGAACTGCTGGTGCTTACCGCCGTGTTCGCGGCCATGGCCTTCCCGTCCCTGGCCCTTTGGTGCGCGGGCGGCACGGCCCTGCGCGGGCTGCTGCATTCGCCGGTGGCGGTGCGCTGGTGCAACGCGGTGATGGGCGCGCTGCTGGCCATTTCGGTATTCTCGCTGTTCTAGCCAAGGCGGGCGAGCGGGCGGGTGTAGTCGCGCAGGTTGTGCCCGGCCCCGGCGGCCTTCTGTCCCATGCCGACGCCGCGTGCGGGCCATGGCTAGCCGTGCGTTGGCCGCGCGCACCTAGCCCGGCACGCATGCCGCCTTTCGTCGCGCCCCTGTCGCGCCCCTGTTGCGCCCTGTCACCCCCCGCTGGCCCCCATCCCCGCGCGCCCTTTCCAAACCGCGCAAAAGACGCTATGAAGCCCCGGCGGCCACGCCGCCCCCCAACCCGCGCCCCGCGCCGCATATGGCGCACGCGCCATCATCGCAATTTCCGGAGACAGACATGGCTCTCAGCATAGGCATCGTCGGGCTGCCCAACGTGGGCAAGTCCACCCTGTTCAACGCGCTGACCAAGGCCCAGAACGCCGAGGCGGCCAACTACCCCTTCTGCACCATAGAGCCCAACAAGGCCACGGTGGCGGTGCCCGATGCGCGCATCGACAAGCTGACCGAAATGGCCAAGCCGCAGAAGACCATCAGCGCCACGGTGGACTTCATCGACATTGCCGGGCTGGTGCGCGGGGCCAGCAAGGGCGAAGGGCTGGGCAACCAGTTTCTGGCCAACATCCGCGAATGCGCCGCCATTCTTGAAGTGGTGCGCTGCTTCGACGACGAGAACATCACCCACGTGGACGGCGCCATCGACCCCATCCGCGACATAGAAACCATAGAGACCGAACTGCTGCTGGCCGACATCCAGTCCGCCGAAAAGCGGTACGATCGCCTGTCCAAGATGTCCAAGTTCGACAAGGAAGCCAAGGCCGCATCCGACGAACTGGGCCGCCTGCTGGAACACATGAACGCGGGCAACCCGGCATCCACCTTTGAAGGCAAGGACAACGACCTGTTCAAGCAGGCCATGCGCGAAATGGGGCTGATCACCGCCAAGAAGGTCATCTACTGCGCCAACGTGGACGAGGCCAACCTGGACGGCACCAACGACCACGTGCGCCGCGTGCGCGAACTGGCCGAGCAGCGCGGCTGCGACATGGTGGTCATCTGCGCCAAGATCGAGGAAGAATTGCAGGGCCTTTCCGACGAGGAACAGGCCGAGATGCTGGCGTCTTACGGCATCAAGGAAAGCGGCCTCGTCAGCATCATCCGTACCGGCTACCACACGCTGGGCCTGGCCAGCTACTTTACCGTGGGCGAAAAGGAAGTGCGCGCCTGGACCATTCAGCAGGGCTGGAAGGCCCCGGCCTGCGCGGGCGTGATCCACACCGACTTCGAACGCGGCTTCATCCGGGCCGAAGTTATCGGCTATGACGACTACGTGAAGCATGGCACCGAGGCGGCCTGCCGGTCCGCCGGGGTGCTGCGCGTGGAAGGCAAGGAATACGTGATGAAGGACGGCGACGTGGTACACTTCCTGTTCAACGTATAGGAATTCCTGCGTGGCGGAAGATGAGAAGATAAGGAAGAAGGAAGAACGAAAGCCCCGGATGTCCGTGAGAACATCCGGGGCTTTTCTTGTATACCTAGCCAGGCGCGATACTAAAGAAAATCAGTGAAAAGCATCAGACCGTTTAAACAGCACAGCAGAGGGTATAGCTACAAATGAACATTACCACTGCGCACATAACTTCCGGCTTTGTTGACCGTGAGCAAGCACACTATCTAGTCCGACTAAGATGCTGATATGCAAGAATAACATGGTAGCACTTAAAATCAACAGGGTAACACTTTCCAGCAGGCACGGTTCTTTTATGCAAGGACCAGCGGTTTGGTTTACCGGGATGCTCAAAAACCTCTTCCAAGGAACAGCCGAGTCTATCCGATATCGTTCCCAAAGCATCGCTCTCCGCACCGGACAGTAGATAGCCCAACATGGCACCCGAACTAGAAAACGGAGCGTATCGGCATGTAAGGAATTCTTGTCGTATATCTCGTATATATTGAGCCACAGCTTTTGGCGTTTCAATAATTTTAGCTTCAACAGGCCACATAACCCGCTCGTCTGCACGCAATATGAAAGCAATATCATAAGCAGGCGGCTGTGCAGGTGGGGCTTTCATCGTCTCATGCTCATACGGCCCGTGAAGAACATAAAACGGCTCATCACCACTCATTGCGGCATCAATTCGTGGCACGAGAAGCTGAGTAATACTTCGCTCTAAATCACGCCCATCTACAAAAGGTTCAGAAATACGCTGGAGTAGCCCCCATTTGGACCGGACACCCCGCCAACGATAGGAGATAGGTCTAGCCCTATGTCCAGACCTAGTGCTAACGGGGGAGCAGTGGTGGAAGTGCTGACCACAGCCCAGCG
>JAITSV010000081.1 GCA_031287575.1 Desulfovibrio sp. | reverse complement strand
CCCCCCCCCCCCCCCCCCCCCCCCCCCCCCCCCCCCCCCCCCCCCCCCCCCCCCCCCCCCCCCCCCCCCCCCCCCCCCCCCCCCCCCCCCCCCCCCCCCCCCCCCCCCCGTTATCTCTTCCGCCTTTCCTCTTCAAAAGGTGGCGGCCCTATCTCTACTTCGCCTTCACCAGCGCCTTTTCGGCCTGGTCCAAGGCTTCTTCCAGTTCATCGGTGATGCGGTTGGCGGTGCGGGCGTCCCATTCGGCAAGGGCGGCGTCCAACTTGTCGCGCAGGGCCACGATGGCGGGCACGCGGTCGGCCAGGGCATCGCGCACGGGGGCATCCCACCCGGCAAAGCGCAGCCCGTCGTCAAGGGCCTGCACCAGTTCCAGCACGCCGCGCCGGTCTGCGGGGCCCAGCACCTGCCCGGCCACGGGCCGGACGAAGGGCTCGGGCCAGACAAGGGCCACAAGCAGCGGCCAGGCCTTTTCCACGTCCTCGTCGCGGTAGGTGGAAGCCCACACGCGCACTTGCAACACCTTGCCCATGGCTTACTCCCGCTCTTCCCACTCGGTCTGCACGCGGGCCACCACGTCCTCGATGAGCGACAGTTGGTCCGGCGGGCACACGCCGATGAGGGGCTGGCCCGCATCCACGTTTTCGTTGTGCTGGAAGTACACGGCGTAAATGACGCCGCTGGGGCCGGAATAGGCCAGCGAGGCCTCGCGCTTCATGCGCGACATGATGAACAGGTCCATGCCCTCGTGCAGCGAGACGGAGCTGGCGCCGGAGGCCTTGACCTTCTTGTCCACGTCGGGCGCGAAGTAGTACTTGGCGCGTTCTGGCGCGACAAAGAGGTGCAGGGCCTTCTTGAGGATGATGGCCAGTACTTCGTCGCGCGACAGAAAGTGGCGCAGCCGCACGAGGGGGGTGCCCGCCTCGACGAAGGTGCCTTCCAGGTGCCGCAGCACTTCCTTGACCTCACCCTTTTCCACGGCGTGGATGGGCTTCTGGTTGCGCTCGCGCTCGATGGTGGCGAGCAGCGTGCCCTTCTTTTCCTTCCACGTGCCGGAAGGCCCGATGACCCGGGTGCCTTCGCGTACGTCGGCGAACGTGACCACGCCGGTATGCGGCGCGGTGACGACGATCTCCTCGTAGGGAGACGCCTTTATTTCATCCAGCAATTGCGTGATGTCGAACACAGTCTCACCTGTTCCTTGCCGTGGCGCGGGCTACCGGTAGTAGAGGTTGCGGCCGCCCATGGTCAGAAGGGCCTGCTTCAGGTTCATGCGCGCGTCGCGGCGGTCCCAGATGCCCTGGATGTGCCCGCGCGACAGGGCGCGATAGGCCCGGTGGTAGTCCGGCGGGATGTCCACGCCCGTGGTCTCCTTGATGACGCCCGGCCCGGCAAAGCCGATGTTGGCCGAACGGATGGAGAACTGGTAGGGCGAGCAGCCCAGGAAGCTGGCCAGCGGCCCGGCGTACGAGTTGGTGTCGTACAGCACAAGGTACAGGCCACCGGCCTCGATGTAGCGGCGCACGGCCATGGTGCAGCGGGGCATCTGGATGACGCCGTTGGTGCCTTCCTGGATGCGGATGCCCGCGGTGCCGTGCACGTAGGCCAGGAAGGGATAGCGCTTCTTCTTGGCGCGCTCGGCGGCCTGGACGAACTTTTCGCCCTCCGCCGCGCCCACGGAACCGCCCCGGAACGGGGCCACCAGCATGGCCACCACCAGCTTCACGTTGTCGATGCGCGCCTCGAAGGTGACGCAGCCGCTTTTCAGGCCGGTCTGCTTCTTGGCCTGCTCCAGCTTGACGTCGAAGCCTTCGAAACCAAGCGGATTGCCCGCCTCGATCTCGGCGTTGAACTCGAAGATGGAGCCCTCATCGAACACGTTATGCAGGTACCACTGGTATTCCATGGGAAAGTGATGCCCGCAGTAGGTGCACACCCCGGCGAATTCGCCGAACAGGTCGGGCGCCCACAGGTCGAGGCAGCCGTGGCTGCCCGCGTTGGGGCAGGTGATGGCGCGATCTTCCTTGGCACGGGGGCTGACGTAGCTCCAGTTGCCGTTGCGCTGGCCTTCCTCGTCCCAGTCGGACAGGGTGGTCAGTTCGCGCTCGGTCTGTTCGCTGCTCTGGCACGATCCGCCGGGCAACGCGCAGGTGATCTTGCGCCACGGGGCGGCCACCTTTTCCATGAGCACCTGGGCTTCGGCCTCCACCTCTTCCATCAGGTAGGCGATCTTCTGCTGGTGCTTACGCAGCAGGTCGTACTTGAAGTAGGAGTAGATGTCCCACCAGGCGTCCCAGCCCATGTTGGACAGCTTGCGCAGCACGGGGCGCCTGTCGCGCGCGGCGTTGCGGGCCAGGCGATTGAACTTGCGGTGACGGCGATTGACCAGCCGGTCCTTGGCGGACGACGACAGGCTCCAGCGCACGTACATGTTGTCGAGGTCCATGGTTTCGGCCTTGCCGCGGCGGCGGCGCAGCACCATGGCCCGGAACGGGGCAAAGCCCTTCACGCCCAGGATCACCTCGTCCGTGGCGCGGATGATCTCCTGCCGCAGGCCCCGGAAGAAGTCGTAGTGGTACGGGCGCGCGCCGAGCGGCGGTTCCGTGACCACATGGTCGATGTAGCCCATGCGCAGGTTGTCTTCCGCCGTGATGCGCAGCTGCTGGGCGCACTTTTCGATCAGCTCGGGCGCGGCGCGCTGCCCGTGGCGCAGGCGGCCTTCGATGGCTGCCGCCCCTTCGGGCGAGATGACCGAATAGTACCCGTGCGAAAGCATCAGGCGGCGGTCGGAAAGACCGATGGCCTCGGCCCCGCCGGAGCCGCCTTCCGAGAACACGGCGATGACCGGCACGCGCAGGCCCGCCATTTCGTACAGGTTGCGGGCGATCTGCTGGGCCGCGCCGGGGTAGTCCTCCACCGGGTAGGAGCCGGGCGTGAAGACGTAGGTGTGGATGGGGATGCCTTCGGTTTCGGCGACCTTCATGTACTGAAGGGCCTTGGCGTTGCCCCACGGCTTCACCGAGCCGCCGTTGCGGAATTCCTCTCCGTGGCCCTTTTCCTGCCCGATGACCAGAACCGGCTGGTTGATGGTCTTCTTGCCGCTGCGCCGGGTGATGTAGGCGCGGGCGATGAGCATGGAAGGATCGATGGAGTGTTCGTCCTTGCCGCCGATTTCGGTGTAGTTGTCGTAGACGTTTTCCAGGATGTCGCGCAGGCAGATGCGCTGCGGGTGCCGCACGATGCGCACCTTGTCCATGGGCGTCAGTTCGGCTTCCAGCTTGCGCTCCACGAAGTCGAACAGGTCTTCAAGGGTGGTCAGCGCGGCGTTTTCGTCGCTGATGGAGCCCTCGGACAGGCGCAGGTGGAATTCCTGCAACTTGGACTCGAGGAGCGCGATGTTCTCGTTGTGCTTTCCGCCGAACACGTCGCGGATGTATCCCAGACGTTCGGCGAGGTGCTGCGTTCTCTTTTCGGTATCCATATGTCGCTTCCCCGCAGTTCCGGCGGGTTCGGGTAGCATGCTTGGCGGCGGGCATCCGTGCGCCGGTGCCATGGCGGACGAAGGCTGCCGCGTGTCCGCCGGCATGGCTGGCGGACGGCGATGGCCGGGGGCTGTTTCCGAGGCAGGACTTTCGTTCGTCGGCCACGATGCCGACGGGCGAAAGGCCCACGGAAAGACCGCCCCTAGAACTTGAGGATGCGCCCGGTGTTGTCCCGCAGGAACCGGACGTTGGAACGCAGCGGCTCGCCCGCGTTGTTGGCGCCTTCCAGCACCAGCGTGTCGAGGAATTCGACGCCGCGTTCCCTGGATTCCGCAAGGTCCTTGCCCCAGATGATGGCCAGCGCCAGGTTGGGGTCGAACTCGGTGGGAATGTCGTAGGGGTCGTCGCTGGGCACGTGGGTGTGCATGGCCAGCCAGGGGCGTTCGGGCCAGCCGAAGCCGTCCACGCGGCCCACCCACGGGGTGAAGCGGTTGTCCGGGTCTTCGGCGATGAGGCGGTATTCGATGCCCACGCCGTCGAAGGTGATGTCTTCCTGCCCGTAGCCCAGCGGTTCGCCAAGGCCGATGCGGATCTGCTCGGCGATCAGGTCCACGCCCTTCTGCCCGCGCACGCGGGCGATGGTGGCCGACACGCCGTTTTCCACCTGGATGCGGGTGTTCACTTCCATCAGGAAGGGGCGACCGTCGCGGGTGACGATCCATTCCCAGGTACCCACGTTGTCGTAGCCCACCTTGCGGGCCATGGCCAGCGAGTGCTGGGTGATGTCGCGCAGCACCTGGGCGGCGTCGAAACCGTATTCGATGGACGAAGGATCGAAACCGGGGGCGATCTCGATGCGCTTCTGAAGGCCGGTGGACTGGATGGAGCAGTTGCGGGTGCCGAAATGCACGGGGTTGCGCCCGCTGCGGTCGGACACCACCTGCACTTCCAGGTGGTTGAAGTCGCGGATGCGCTGCTCGATGAGCACGCCCTCGTCCTTGAACTGGCGCAGGGCGTAGTTGCGGATGCGCCGGTACACGGAGCGGAAGAGGTCGATGTCGTACACCTCTTCGATGCCCATGCCGCCGCCGCCCGCCGAGGCCTTGACCAGCACCAGCGGCTTGCGGATGCCCTGCTGTTCCTGGAATTCGAACAGGCTCTGGGCCACCTTTTCCGCTTCCATCTCGTCGTAGATGGGCCGGTCGGAACCGGGCACGGTGGGCACGCCCAGGCTGCGCGCGAGGCGCTTGGTATTGATCTTGTCGCCCAGTTCGCGGATTACCCGCCACGAAGGGCCGATGAAGATGAGCTTGCGATCGCGCTGGGAAACGCGACGGGCAAAGCGGTAGTCTTCGGCGAAAAAGCCGTAGCCCGGATGCACGGCGGTGGCGCCCGCATCGTCGGCAACGGCCATGAGCTCGTTGGCATCATGATAGGAGGAGACGCGGCAGAGGCTCTTGTCGCCACCCAGTTCTCGGGCAATGCGCACATGGCCCGACGCGGCGTCCTCCGCCGTGTACACGCACGTGAAAGCCAGGCCCAGCTTGCGGCAGGCCTGAACGATGCGAATGGCGATTTCCCCTCTGTTCGCCACCAGCACCTTATGGTCTTTCGTCTGCACCAATGTCCCTCGATATGGTTGTTACATTTTCATGGGCCGCACGACGCCACCGTGACGCCGGTTCATCGTCGGTCGCTGCACGGGCACCCTCATGCCCGCGCATGGCCGTCAGATGTCCAGTTCCGTCCCGGCGTCGCTGTCCACCGTGAATCTGGTGGAACCGCCCGCGCCTGCGGGCGCGTCGGAAGACGCATCGGGAACAGCCCCGCCGTCGCGGTGCTGTCCTGCGGCCTGCGCATCACGTTTTTCGGATTCCGCCTTGCGCTGGGCGATCATCCGCTTCTGAACCTCGAGCACCAGCTTGTCCAGGCGCGATTCCTGCCAGAAATCCGGCGAGGCGAATTCGCACCCGACGAGGCCGCCCTCACCCAGCCGCGCCACCTTGGCGGGCAGCGCGGTGATGTAGGGCCTGCCCATGATCAGCAGGTCGACCCGAAGGTCCTCCCCTTCCGCAAAGGCGTGGCCGGGGGCGTGCAAGGCAATGCCCACCGCGCTCACGTTTTCCACGGGGAATGTGCCGTCCTTCCCCGTCACGCTTGCTTCAAGGCCGGGCACCGACGTGCGGTAGGCCCGGCGTTCGCCCTCGATGTCCGAGGGCAGCGTGAAATCGAAATCGTCGAATTCGTCGTGCGTCGTCATCGCCATCCCCGGCACCCCCCGGTTGTGTGCAGGCCCCCCTGTGTCACTTGGTCACCCGGCGTTCCAGCATGAATTCCACGCGCCGGTTGCGCGCCCGGTTTTCTTCCGTGCTGTTCGGGAAGAGGGGGTCTAACTCACCAAGCCCGGTGGCTGTCAACCGCTTGGAGTCGATGCCCGCTTTCAGGAAATAGCGTAATACGCTCACCGCGCGCAACGAAGAAAGTTCCCAATTATCCCGGAATCTTGAGTTTTGACCGGGTTGCGAGTCATCCGTAAACCCCCGGATATTTATGGACTGGTCCTTCTTGCGCACGAACAGATCGGCCAGCGGTTTCAGGTAACGCTCGGCCTGGGGGCTCAAGTCCGTCTCGCCGGGGGCGAACATGACTTCCGCGGGAATACGCAGGGTTATGACGCCCTCGTCGAACACGGCCCCGATGATGCCCTCCACCCCCGTCTTGTTGAGATAGGTACGCATTTCCGAATAGGTGTTGCGCTGGGCCTCGATGATCTGACGTTGCAGCCGCACCGATTCCAGCAGCGCGGCCGAATCCTCGCTGCGCACGGCAGATGTGGAAAGTTCCTTGTCCTTGCCGCCGAACACCGTGCGCACCGCGTCGAACGTTTCGGTCACCTTGGTTTTGTCGATGGTGGACAGGGCGAACAGCAGAATGAAGAAACACAGCAACAGCATGGAAACGTCGGCAAGGGTGGCCAGCCATTCCTGAGGCGGCTCGTCGGCTTCGGATTCCATGTCCAGATCGTCGTCATCTGCCATCCTTGCGCTCCTTGGGGGGCAGGAACGAGGAAAGCTTCTCGTACACCAGCCTGGGGTTGTTGTTTTCAAGGATGCATTTCGCGCCCTCGAAGATGACCAGCAGGTGCAGTTCCTCCTGCATGCTGCGCGCCTTCAGCTTGCCGGCGATGGGCAGGAACAGCAGGTTGGACAGCAGCGCCCCGTAGAAGGTGGTGATGATGGCCACGGCCATGGCCGGACCGATGGAGGACGGATCGTTGAGGGTGGCCAGCATCTGCACCAGGCCGATGAGCGTGCCGATCATGCCGTAGGCCGGGGAATACCCCGCCAGCCGGTTGAACACGCCGATGGACACGTTGTGCCGCCGCTTCATGGAAGCGATCTCGATGGCCACGGTGCCCCGGATCAGGCCGGGGTCGGCATTGTCGGCGATGAGTTGGCAGGCCTTCTTGATCAGGGCGTTTTCGGTCTGCACGTTCTCGAGGGCGATGAGACCTTCGCGGCGGCTGATCTCGGCGATGCGGACCATGGTGTTCACCACGTCCTGCGCCTGCACCCGCTTGGTGCCGAAGGCCTTGCACCCCCCCCGCACCGCCTGCATCACCTCTTCCAGCGGAAAGGTGACCAGGATGGATGCGGCGGTGCCCCCGAAGACGATCATCACGCTGGGGATGTCGATGAACTTCCCCGGCTCCGGCCCCATGAGAATGGCGCTGATGACCAGGCCGAAGCCCGTGAGCACCCCGAAAAAAGTTGCTATATCCATAGGTTCGGCCTAACATCCTGCCTGTTCGCTGTGCTGCGCCGCCGGATCCCCCCAATGCGGACGCAGGCAGTGCGGACCGGATCGACCGGTCTGGTGGCCCCCCCACCGTTCTCGCACAATCAATAATGTCGGTGATCTTATGCAAAACCCGGAAAATGTCCAGAATGTGGCATCTGTTATCACTTCCGCCCTGTCCGGGATGTCCGGCCAGACCGAACGGACGCCCCGGCCCCGCGTGGGTGTGGTGTGCGGCACCGGCCTGGGCGGCCTGGCCGACGCCCTGAGCGCGCCCGTTGCCCTGCCCTACGGGCGGATACCGGGGTTCCCGCAGTCCACGGTCGCCTCGCACGAGGGGCGGTTTCTGTTCGGGCGCATCGGCACGGTGGACGTGGTGCTGCAACAGGGACGCTGCCACCTGTACGAAGGCTACGCGCCGGAAGACGTGTGCATGGGGGTGCGGGTCATGGCGGAACTGGGCGTGGAGATGCTGGTCATCACCAACGCGGCGGGCGCGCTGAACCCGCGCTGGGACGCGGGCGACCTGATGCTGATCACCGACCACGTCAACTTCACCGGGCGCAGCCCCCTGACCGGTCCCAACCACGACGCCTGGGGACCGCGCTTTCCCGACATGAGCGCCCCCTATGACGCCACGCTGGGGCGCATCGCCATGGATGAGGCGGCGCGCCTTGGCGTGCGGCTGGAGCGCGGCGTGTACGTGGGCGTGCCCGGCCCGCAGATGGAAACCCCTGCGGAAACCCGCATGTACCGCCAGTTGGGGGCCGACGCCGTGGGCATGTCCACGGTGCTGGAGGTGATCGCCGCGCGGCACATGGGGCTGCGGGTGCTGGGCATTTCGTGCCTGACCAACAAGAACCTGCCCGACTGCATGAAGGAAGCCCCGCTGGAGGAAGTGATCCGCGTGGCGGGCGAGGCGGGGGAGAAGTTGACCCGGCTGGTGGCGGCCGTGGTGGAGAGGGTGTAGGGGGGGGGAGTAGAGAGTGAGCTTCGCTGTTGTTGGCGATACGGATGTTCAGCCATTCATGACAGTATGTCTTGATTCGTAGTTTGGGCCGCCTCCGGCGTGGGGCAAGGGGCCGCGCGTTGCGGTCGCCATCCGTAAGACTCGCGCTATGCGCTCGCCTAACGGCTGCCGCATAGCGGCGGCCCCTTGCCAATCCCCGCGCTTCGGGGGGCAAAGCCCCCCGATCCCCCCGGCCTCTCCCGCCGCATTCTTACGCCGGGCAGCTTCCCTGCGGCGCAGGCGCCTCCGGGCGATCTGCCCGGCTGAATGCGCATGCGCGCAACGCTCCCGTCGCCCCGGCAAAGGTCCGGGGCGTACTTTTACCGCCGGTCCGTTCGCAGTGCCCCCGCCGTGCTGTCTCGTCTTAGAGAAACGGTGCATGGCGTAACGGACACAAGCGTCATGCGCAACGCATGGCACAAGTCCGCCGCCCCGGCATGCCCATTGCCACCACCCCTCAGCGTTCCTTTATCATTCCAATCCGCCGACACACGCTTGCCACCCGGCTCGCGTAGGTGTATGGATGCCGTCCGCGACACGCCGTGACCGGCATCGCCCCTCGCCGGGCACCGCCGCATGGTCGCCACGTTGTCGCCCCGCCCCGCCTCCCCGCCGCATGCGGGAACGCGTCTTCCCCCACAAGCCACCAGCCGCGCCGGGCCAGAGGCCCTGCCCCGCCCGTGGCCGAAGCCCATCCCGCCAGGAGAATTTCCCTTGAGCACCGCAGTGCACAACGACAGGCTGCGCAACGTCGCCATCATCGCCCACGTCGACCACGGCAAGACCACCCTCGTGGACGCCATGTTCCGCCAGAGCGGCGTGTTCCGCGCCGACCAGCAGGTGGACGACCGCGTCATGGACCGCATGGACCTGGAACGCGAGCGCGGCATCACCATTGCCGCCAAAAACTGCGCCGTGTCGTGGCAGGGCGTGAAGATCAACATCATCGACACCCCCGGCCACGCCGACTTCGGCGGCGAGGTGGAGCGTGCCCTGTCCATGGCCAGCGGCGCCATCCTGCTGGTGGACGCCTCGGAAGGCCCCCTGCCCCAGACCCGCTTCGTGCTGCGCAAGACGCTGGAAGCGGGCCTGAAGGTGGTCGTGGTGGTCAACAAGATCGACCGCAAGGACGCCCGCCCGCAGGAAGTGCTGAACGAAATCTACGACCTGTTCATCGACCTCGATGCCAACGAACAGCAGCTGGAATTCCCCGTGCTGTACGCCATTGGCCGCGAGGGCGTGGCCATGCACGGCCTTGAGGACGCGCAGGTGGACCTTGGCCCGCTGTTCGAAACCATCGTCAAGGAAATGCCCGGCCCGGCGTACGACCCGGCGGAACCCTTCCAGATGCTGGTGGCCGACCTGGCCTACTCCGACTACCTCGGCCGCATGGCCGTGGGCCGCGTGTTCCACGGTTCGGTCAAGGCCAAGGACACCCTTGTCTGCATCGACGAGGACGGCAAGGAAAACCCCCTGCGCGTCACCCGCCTGCAAGTCTACGAGGGGCTGCAACTGCGCGACGCCGACGAGGCCGAACCCGGCGACATCGTGGTGGTGGCGGGCATCGAGGACGTGAAGATCGGCGACACCATCTGCACCCGCGAAGCCCCGCGCGCCCTGCCCCGCATCCGCGTGGACGAACCCACCGTGGCCATGCGCTTCACCATCAACACCTCGCCGCTGGCGGGCCGCGAAGGCAAGCTGGTGCAGTCCAGCAAGATCCGCGAACGCCTGCTGCGCGAAGCGCTGTCCAACGTGGCCATCCGCGTGGAAGATTCCGAGGAGCGCGACAGCTTCATCGTGAAGGGGCGCGGCGAATTCCAGATGGCCATCCTTATCGAGACCATGCGCCGCGAAGGCTTCGAACTGTGCGTGGGCCGTCCGGAAGTCATCATGCGCGAGCAGAACGGCGAACGCCTGGAACCCATCGAGCACCTGTACGTGGACTGCGACGAGACGTTCATGGGCGTGGTCACCGAAAAGCTGTCCATCCGCAAGGGCCGCATGACCAACTGCGCCAACAACGGCACGGGCCGCGTGCGGCTGGAGTTTTCCGTGCCCTCGCGCGGGCTCATCGGCTACCGCGACGAATTCCTCACCGACACCAAGGGCACCGGCATCATGAACTCGTACCTGGAAGGGTACGAGCCGTATCGCGGCGACTTCCCCACCCGGTTCACCGGCTCGCTGGTGGCCGACCGTTCGGGCAACGCCGTGGCCTACGCCCTGTTCAACCTGGAGCCGCGCGGCGAAATGTTCTGCGTGCCCGGCGACCCGGTGTACGAAGGGCTGATCTGCGGTGAACACAACCGCGAAAACGACATCGACGTGAACCCCACCAAGGAAAAGAAGCTCACCAACATGCGCGCCTCGGGCAAGGACGAGAACGTCATCCTTACCCCCGTGCGGCCCATGACCCTGGAGCGCGCCCTGCACTTCGTGCGCGAGGACGAGATGGTGGAGGTCACCCCCCTGTCCATCCGCCTGCGCAAGACCATCCTGCCCGCCCAGAAGCGCTACCAGATGGAAGCGGCGAAGAAGAAGAGCAAGTAGGCGAAGGGCAGGCAGACGGAGATACGTGGCCGGACAACTGCCATGGGCAGGCCGGGCACGCGCCGCATCGAAACGCACGGCGGCCGGAATCCGAAAGGGTTCCGGCCGCCTTTTCGTTGCGGATGGCAACGCGCTGGGGGGCAGGCGCGCGGGACAAGCCGATGGCCGGTTTGCATGCCCCGCCCCCCGGCATCACGGCTCGCCGTCGGCGTAGCGGTTCAGCTTGGCGTGCAGGGTCTTGCGGGTTATGCCCAGCCGCCGGGCGGCCTCGCTCTTGTTGCCCTCCGAGGCGTCCATGGCGTCCAGTATGGCGGCCCGCTCTATTTCCTCCAGCGTCATGCCGTTGAACCGGGGCACCGCGCACGCCTCGCCTCCGTCCCCGCCCGCGATGTTCTGCGGCAGTTCCCGATCGCTGACGTATTCCCCCACCAGCAGCACCACGGCGCGCTCCACGGCATTTTCCAGTTCGCGCACGTTGCCCGGCCAGCCGTGCTTGAGCAGCCTGTCCATGGCCTGCGGAGTGAAGCCCTTCACCGGCTTGCCGTTCTTTTCGGTGAACCGGCGCAGAAAGTGCCCCGCAAGCAGGGGGATGTCCTCCACCCGTTCGCGCAGGGGCGGAACGTGCAGGGTGACCACGTTGAGCCGGTAGTACAGGTCCTGCCGAAAGCGCCCCGCCTCCACCTCTGCCCACAGGTCACGGTTGGTGGCGGCGATGATGCGCACGTCCACCCGAAGCGTCTGGTCGCTGCCCACGCGCTGTATCTCGCGCTCCTGGATGGCGCGCAGCAGCTTGGCCTGCATGGCCAGCGACGTCTCGCCGATCTCGTCGAGGAAGATGGTGCCCTTGTCCGCGGACTGAAAACGCCCCTCGCGCCGCCGCTCCGCCCCGGTGAACGCGCCCTTCTCGTGCCCGAACAGTTCCGATTCCAGCAATGCTTCCGACAGGGCCGCGCAGTTCACCGTCACGTAGGGCCCATGCAGGCGCTGGCTGTTGGCATGGATGGCCCGGGCGATGAGTTCCTTGCCGGTGCCCGATTCGCCCGTGACCAGCACCGTGGCTTCCGAGGGCGCGATGGAGGCCAGCATATCCATCAGCCGGTGCATGGGCGGACTTTGCCCGATGATGCCCGCCGGATCGAACGAGGCGGCCAGGGTGGTCTTGAGCGCCGCGTTCTCGTCGCGCAAGGCGGCATGGTCCAGCGCACGCGCCAGCGTCAGGCGCAGTTCCTCGAAGTCCAGCGGCTTGGTCAGGTAGTCGTAAGCCCCGGACTTGATGGCCTCCACGGCGGACTCCACGTTGGAATATGCCGTCATGATCAGGATGGGGATGGCCGGGTTGTAAGCCCTGATTTCCCGCAGTGCGCCGATGCCGGACATGCCCCCCATGCGCAGGTCCATCAGGATGAGGTCGAACGGGGTTTCCCTGCACAGGGTGACGGCGGTTTCGCCGTCTTCGGCGCATTCGGTGCGGTAGCCCCAGTCGGCCAGCAGGGTCTGCAACATCTCGCGGTGCGTGGCGTCGTCGTCCACCACCAGCAGCCGCGTACCGGGTGTTCTGGTCATGCCGCCATCCTCATGCGGGCCGCCGCAGCGGCAGCGATATGGTCACGGTGGTCCCCTTGCCCGGCTGGCTCTCCACCTTGATGGCGCCGCCGTGCCCTTCCACCACCCCGTGCACGATGGCCAGCCCCAGCCCCGTGCCGGAGGGTTTGGTGGTGAAATAGGGGTTGAATATCTCCTTCAGCACGTCTGGCGACATGCCCCGTCCGGTGTCGGCCACCTGCACGTCCAGCCATGCGCGGGGGCCTGCGTCCGGGTTGCCGTCCGGCCTTTTCTCCGGTCCTCTCTCTGACCCTCGCTCTGACCGGACGGCGGCGCGCACCTCCACGCTGCCGCCCGGCGGCGTGGCCTCCACCGCGTTCAGCAGCAGGTTCAGCAGGGCCTGGGTGAACCGTTCCGCGTCCAGGAAGGCCGGGGGCAGAGCTGGGTCCGGCACGCGGCGCAGTTCCACGCCCCGCGCCGCCGCATCGGTCGCGGCCAGACGCACGGACCGCTCGATGACCGTGTCCACGTGCACCTCGCGCAGATCCGGCACGCCGGGGCGGGCGAACTCCAGCAGTTCCGAGACCACGCGGTTCAGCCGGTCCACCTCCTGCACGATGAGCCGGGCCGCGTCCCTGCCCTTGCCTTCGTCCTGAAGGCGCCCCGCGAGATAGGTGGCGAAGCCCTTGATGGAACTGAGGGGGTTGCGGATCTCGTGGGCCACGCCCGCCGCCAGATTGCCCAGCGCGGACAGGCGTTCGTTGCGCCGTACCTGGTCCTGCAGGCGTTTCACTTCCTCCAGGTTGCGCAGGATGAACAGGTGCCCCAGAAACCGCCCCTCCTCGTTGACGATGCGCGAGGCGCCGAGGCTGGCGGGAATCGTCCTTCCGTCTTCCGCCACCAGTGCGCACTCCCGTTCGATGACGGACCTTCCCCCGGCAAGGTCGGCGCAGGCCGCCTGCCAATCCACGCCCCACCTGCCGCCCAGGGGGGTACCCTCCAGCAGTTCCTGCTCCTGTCCCAGCATGGCCGCCACCGAGGCGTTGGCCATGGTGATGACGCCCTCGCCGTCGGTGGCCAGCAACCCCACGGGCAGATGGGTGACCACCTCCGACGCGAAGGCGCGCGTGTCCTGGAGCAGGCGCCGCGACAGCCGGTAGTTCTGGGCCCAGAACAGCGAGATGAACCCGCCGAACCCCAGTGTTCCCACCAGCAGCGCCACGATGACGGTATTGCGGAAGTCTTCGGCCAACGCCTCTTCGAATGGAGCCACGGCAAGTCCCACATAAATGTCGTGGCGTTCCGCCGCGCCCGCCGCGCCCGCCGCCCCCCATGGGCGAAGCGGCGAGGCGGCGGAGCCGTCGTCGCCGCATCCGGCACCCGGGGCATGCCCGACATCGTGGAACAGCGGCAGCGAGGGTGCGAAAACCTTGTACACCTCGAAGACCTTGCCCTGGGGGGTGGTGATGGCCCGCCATTGCCGCTCGGCCAACACGTTCGGCATGCCGCCGTCGTCAGCCTCGTGCAACGGGCGGCCGATCCTGGACCTGTCGCTGTGGGCCTGAACGACGCCGTCCGCATCGGTCACCGCCATGTACGCGATGCCCGGCTGCTTGGCGGTTTCCTCCAGCAGCGCCTGCAAGTGCCCGCCGCCGCTTCCCTTCCCCATCCATATCCGCGTGCCCGCCTCCAGCGCCCAGACCAGGGCCTCCGCCCGGTCCATGAGGTTCTGCGACATGTGCCGCTTTTCCCGCTGGGTATTGCGCACCGCAAGAACGGCCACGGCCAGGGCCAATATGACGGCCATGCCCACCACCAGCCACGGGGAAAGCCGGAACGCCGCGCTTTTCCGGCCGGGTACGTCATGGTGCAATGTCATCCGGTCCTCCCGTCAGGCAGATATGTAACCTTTTTACCCACACCGTCCAGCCACCTGTAACCCGATTCCCCACCCCGGCACGGCCTCCGTGTTGCGCCCGCCCGCACTGCACAATAAAACATGAGGAATTACACAATATTATACAGATGCACCGCGTATGGCACGGCTCGTGCTTTACGAGACACATCGTCCGGTCAAACGCCCAGCTTCAAAGGAATCGCGAATGGCAGCCGCGCGTCCATGACAAACTTCACCGGATCATGCCTTGGACTTGTGCTCTGGATTTCCCGAGTACAAACACACACAACTGCAAACGTCAATGCAAAACAGAAGATATAAATATGAACAGCTTCGGATGCGAATCATATCTCACCAGAGGTTTTCAACACGACATACATGGATATTTTGCATATACACTCATCGCATTCTTGATATTGTTCATATTCATGGCACTTCTCTATAAAAACAGAGGAAGATCGAAATACGCGTCAGACAGTTCCGATTCCCTGAAGATACTCAAGGACCGCCTGGCACGCGGAGAGATCACGCTTGCAGAGTACGACACACTGAAGAACGTGCTTTGATATATCCCCGAAACACAAACAAGGAGAACGACATGATCGAGTTCACCAAAAAGATCGCCGCGGTCTTCGCCATCACCGCCGTCATGGGCAGTGTGCTGATTCTCGGCGATCTCGGCACCGCCAGCGCCTTCAACACCATGCACGGGCGCTCCGATGTGATGCTGTCCATGGGCGGCACCGTGGGTACGGGCGCCGGGTACCACGGCGGCCATGGCGGCCATGGCGGGTGCAACTGGTAACAGCGGCAACGCAGGCGGCGGGCCTTGCCCGGGGATTTCCCCCTTTCCCGCGCGCCTTCCGCACGGTGCGGAAGGAACCACGCGCGAAACCACCCACTCCAGGGCCTGGCACCCTTTCCGCCACGACAACCACCTTCTTCACGAGGAACGACATGAACAACGCAGCCAAACGTCTGATGACCCTTGCGGCCGCCATGGCCACCGTACTTGCCCTGTCCGCCACGGGATTCGCCCAGGGCCACATGATGGGCGGCCACATGTACTACGGCCTTTCCGCCGAACAGCAGGCCGCCGCGCAGAATATCCACGCCGACCACTACGCCGCTCTGGCCCCGTTGCAGCAGCAACTGTACGCCAAACAGGCCGAACTGGACGCCCAGCTCTACGCGCAGGGCGGCGATGACAGGAAAATCCAGTCGCTGGCCAAGGAAGTAGGCGAAATCAACGCCAAGCTGTACGCGGCGCAGATCGACCTGCGCCGCGCGCTGACCAAGGCCGGCATCCCGGCCACGGGCATGGGCGGCATGGGGTGCGGCATGATGAATGGCGGCATGATGGGCGGCGGCATGATGCATGGCGGCATGGGGCCGCACCACCCCATGTAGCCACGCGGCACGGCCAGATAAACGGCGGGGCGCAGAGCGTCCCGCCTTCAGCATGTCCGGTCTTTTCCGGATATCGGAGGATGGATGTATCTTTTGGCCAACGGGGCGCTGTCCATCGCCCTGCTTCTCGTCATTCTGGCGGCAGGATTCGCCTGCCTGGAAGCCTGGAACGGCCGCGACCGGGGCCTGCCCTGGCTGGAACGGGCCAACCTGGGCTCCGCGTCCCTGGTGATCATTGCCTCCGCCATATTGCTGCGGGCGCTGATGCTGCACGATTTCTCACTGGCCTATGTCGCCCAGTACACCGACACCACCCTGCCCCTGTTCTACACCGTTACCGCATTCTGGGCCGGGCAGGCGGGGTCGTTGCTGTTCTGGGCGCTTTGCATGGCCGTGGCCGGGCTGCTGTTCATGTTCTCCCGTGGCTACCAGGACCTCGCCCCCCGCACGCGCTCCCACTTCTGGCTGTTCTTTCTGGCGTTGCAGGCATTTTTCCTGCTGCTGCTCACGGGGCCGAGCAACCCGTTCGTGACGCTGGACTCCCCCCCGCCGGACGGGCAGGGGCTGAACCCGCTGCTGCGCAGCATCGGCATGATCCTGCACCCGCCACTGCTGTTCGCGGGGTACGCGGGCTTCGCCATTCCCGCCTGCCTGGCGCTGGCGTCCGTCATGTCCGAAGAGCGCAAGCGCTGGGTGGACATCGCGCACAACTGGAACATCACCTCGTGGGCGCTGCTGACCTCCGGCATCCTGCTGGGCGGCTGGTGGGCGTACATGGAACTGGGCTGGGGCGGCTACTGGGCCTGGGACCCGGTGGAAAACGCCTCGCTGATTCCGTGGTTCTCGGCCACGGCCCTGCTGCACACCATGCTGGTGGAGCGGCGGCTGGGCGACATGCGCCGCACCAATGTCTTCCTGGCCTGCCTCAATCTGCTGTTGTGCCTCTTCGCCACCTATCTGGTGCGCAGCGGCGTGGTGGAATCGCTGCACGCCTTCGGCAGTGGCGGCGTGGGCGGACCGCTGCTGCTGGCCATGATTTCCGGCGCCGTCATCAGCCTGGGCGTGCTGGCCGTGGGTCCGCAGGCGCGTACGGGCAGCGAGGATACTCACCCCGCCAGCAGGCGGGGCGCCGTGATGATGCTGGTCTGGCTGCTCTCGGCCCTGGGGGCCGTGGTGCTGCTGGGCACCATCTGGCCGGTGATCAGCCAACTCTGGGAAGCCAACCCCGTCGGGGTGAACCAGGGCTTCTATAACACCATCTGCCTGCCCCTGTTCGCGGCCATGGCCATGCTGCTGGCCGTGGCGCCGTGGCTGGGCTGGACCGGCGGCGTGCTCCAGCCCGGCGCCCTGGTGGCCGTTGCGTGCACGTGGTGCGTCATCCTGGCCGCTGGCTGGTGGTCCGGCGTCGACCCGCTGCTGTCGGTGGCGGGCGTGGCCTCTGCCGCCGCCGTGACCGTCTCGTGCGTCCTGCTGGCGCTGCAACGAAAGGGGCTTGCCCGCTCCCGGTGGTTTCTGGGCAGCCACGGCTCGCACCTGGCCTTTGCGGTCATCGTCCTTGGCGTGGCCGTGTCCGGCCCCTTCCAGAAGAGTTACGAAACCCCGCTCTCGCCGGGAGAAAAATTCTCCTTTGGCGGCTACGACTTCGTCTACGTGGAAAAACGCCAGCGCGAGACCCCGGAAATGGCCATCGACGAAGCGGTCATTTCCGTGAGCAAGGACGGCAAGCCGCTGGGCCAGCTTGCACCGCAAAGCCGCATATACCGCAACTACAACCATCCCAGCAGCGAGGTTTCCATCCTGTTCAGCCTGGGCGAGGAACTGTACGCCACCATCCATGACCTTGAGGGAGACCGGGTGGTGCCGCTGAAGGTGAACATCAACCCCATGATCAACTGGGTGTGGATAGGCAGCCTGGCCGTCTGCCTGCTGCCGTTCTTCGCCCTGCGCCGCCGGGGCGCGCCGCAGGAGGATTCCAATGGGTAAGCCATCGAGGGACGCGGCGTGGACGACGCCGCGCAAGTTCGTGCTGCTGGTGATGGCCGTATCCGTGGCCGCGATTTTCCTGACGGCCTTTCTGCGGGACCCCGCCGCGACGCGCGGGCAGAACGGAAGCCAGGCGCGCCAGTCTGGTCCCGACCCGTCCCAGGTCGCCACGCTGATGAAAAAGGTACAGGAAAACCCCGGGGACAGGGAAGCCATCCTGGAATTGAGCGAACTGTTCAGCCGGGCCAAGGACTGGCCCAATGCCACCATATTCTGGGGCAAGGCCATTGCGCTCGATACGGGCGACACCAGCGCCTATTTCCACCGGGGGCATGCGCTGCTTGAGCTGCAACGGTACGACGACGCTCTGGCCGACTACGGCACCATCGTCACGCTGAAGCCCGACGCCTACGTGGCGCACTACTACATCGGCATGATCCAGAAGTACGAAAAGAACGCCCCCGATGTGGCGCGCGAACACTTCATGAAGGCCCTTTCGCTGAACCCCAAGGACAAGGGGCTGGTGGCGGAACTCAACAAGGAACTCGCCAGCCTGAAATAACCATGCGCCCGGCGGGGCGGGGTCCACGTGGACCCCGCCCCGCCGGGCCGCTTCGGGCCATACTGACGGCCACCCCGCTGTTGGTCGGGCTGTCCAAAAACTGACACGACTCCATAAAAAATTCATGAATTCATTGTGATATACACATGGCACGCTTCCTGCTGTTCCGACGGCAAGCCCAAGGAGGCACACTCATGAAAGACAACATCATGCGCCAGGCCGCCGAAAACCTGACCAACGAAGACCAGGACATGCTCCGCCGCCTTGGCGAAGCCACCCGCACCGACGGCACCAAGCCCGCGCTGGACATGGACCTGCGCGCCGACCTGTGCGCCGAGATGGCCGAAATGGCCGAAGCGGTGCGCAGCCTGCTGACCCTGCTGAACCGCCACGGCTTTCTGGACACCCTGCCCGGCCGGGCCCACCCCGCCTACCAGTCGGTGATGCGGCGCATCGGGGCCTCCGCCCTGCGCGGCCAGAGCCTGCTGGCCCGTTCCGAGGCGCTGGACAAGGACACCCTGCTGGCGGTCATGCCCGAGCACAACAAGCGGCTCAATTAGCGGACCGACTGCCGGACCGGCCAGCAGATCGTCTGGCGAACCGTCTGGCTGCCCCGCCGGGGGCGTGCCGGTGGCGTTGCTGCCACCCCCCCGCGCGGCGCCACGGGACACGTCACGGGCGACGCCATCGTCTGTCCGCACGGCAGCCCGCGTCGGTCACCATCCCGCCAAATCTTCCGCTTCTGCCCGGAACGCAACGACGACGGAGCGATGCACTGGCATCGTCCCGTCGTCGCGTCGCGTTCAAAGAATGGGAAAAAGAGAGGGGAACGTCCGCCGGTTTCGACGGCTTCCGCTCAGTGCCCGGCCTGTTCCGCGCCCAGCGCCCCCAGAAAGTCCGCCGCCCGCGCCTCTGACCAATAGCGGTTGCCGCCGTTCAGGGTCACGAAGCCAACGTGCCCCCCGTCGCGCGGCATTTCCAGATGCAGCGCCGGGTTGCGCGCCGCCTCCGCCTCGGGGAAGCAGCCTTGCGACAGGAAGGGGTCGTCGCAGGCGTTGACCAGCAGGGTGGGCACCCGGATGCCATGCAGCACCGGCAGGCAGCCGCTACGCGTCCAGTAGTCCATGGCCGAGGCAAAGCCGTGCAGCGGCGCGGTGAACCGCTCGTCGAACTCGGCAAAGGTGCGCATGGCGTCCAGCCCGGTCAGGTCGAACCGACCGGGGAACAGGGCCGCCTTTTCGCGCATCTTCACCCGCAGCGAACGCAGAAAGTATTCCATGTAGATGCGGTTGGCGGGCCGGTCCAGCACGGCTGCCGCGCCCACCAGGTCGCACGGCACGGAAAAGGCCGCCGCGCCCACCACCTGGGGCGGCACACGGTCCGGGTTCTCGCCCAGATATTTCAGGGTCTGGTTGCCCCCCATGCTGAAGCCCACCAGCGCGATGCGCCGGTAGCCCCGCGCCAGGCAGAACCGCACGGTGGCGTGCAGGTCATCCGTCTCGCCGCTGTGGTACATGTGCGGCTGGCGGTTGGTTTCGCCGCCGCAGCCCCGGAAATTGCGGGCCACCACGTCCCAGCCGGTGGCAGCCAGCGCGCTGGCCATGCCCTGCACGTAGCGGCGGCGCGAATTGCCTTCCAGCCCGTGCGAAATGACGACCACGCCCCGGAACGGGGCGAAGGGATCGGCGGGGGTCAGGTCCAGGTCGATGAAGTCGTCGGGCAGGTCCAGCCGCTCGCGGCGCTGCTCCAATTCCGGGCGGGGGCGGAACAGCACGGGAAAGATGGTCTGCGCGTGCCCGTTGCGCAAAAAGAACGGCGCGCGATAGCTGGAGGCGAAGGAGACGGGCATGGGGCGGCGATCCTTGGGAGCTTTCAGAGGGCTTGGGGGGGCTTTCGCGGGGGAGTCTTTTCGGGGAAAGCGCGGAAATGCCTGCTGGCTGTCGCAATGGCGGAGTACGCGTGAGCGCGGAGCGCGACCATACGGCACCCGGCCACGGCTGTCGATGGGCGGTTGCGCACCCGGCGTGACCGGCGGACAGGCCGGACAGGCCAGACAGGCCGGACAGGCCGGACAGGCCGGACAGGGCACACGCACCACTCTCTCCCCGCCACACGGGGTGACAAGCGGCTCGGCCTCGGGTAGGAGTGCCGCCACGGGCGCATCCCGCGCCATTCCCCAACCTTCTGGCGGCGCCGGGCGCATCCCGGCACACCACACCACGTGACCCGCACCGATACCGACGTGCTGATTCTGGGGGCCGGAGCCTCCGGCCTGTTCTGCGCCATGACCGCCGCCGCGCGGGGCCGCCGCGTGACGCTGGTGGACCACGCCCGCGCCACCGGGCGCAAGGTGCGCATCGCCGGGGGCGGCAAGTGCAACTTCACCAACCTGGAAATGCACGCCCGGCACTACGTGGGCGGCAACCCCCACTTTCCCAAGTCCGCCCTGGCCCGGTTCACCCCGTGGGACATGGTCAGCCTGGTTTCCGAAAACGCCATCGCCTGGGAAGAACGCGAGCACGGGCAACTGTTCTGCCTGCGCTCCGCCGACGACGTGGCCGACCTGCTGGAACAACGCTGCCGCGCATCGGGCTGCCGCTTTCTGCTGGACCAGCGCGTGGAAGGGGTGGAGCACGACGGCGAGGCCTTCGTGGTGACCATCGCCCCGGCGCAGGTTGCTGCCGCCGAGGGCGGCACGGGCAGCCATGCGCAAGGGGGCACGCCAAGAGACGCAATTGACGGCCCCGGCAAGCCCACCCGGCTGCGCGCCGCCTCGCTGGTGGTGGCCACGGGCAGCGCGGCCTGGCCGCAGATCGGGGCTACCGACATCGGCCACCGCATCGCCCGCCAGTTCGGCCACGCCGTGGCGCCGTCGCGCCCGGTGCTGGTGCCGCTGGCCATGGCCCCGCAGTGGCCGCTGCACGGCCTTGCGGGCATTGCCGTGCCCGCCCGCGTGACCACGGCAGGGACCTCGTTCACCCTGCCCCTGCTGTTCACCCACCGGGGCATCAGCGGCCCGGCGGCCTTGCAGGCGTCCTGCTACTGGCAGCCCGGCCAGCCGGTGGAGATCGACTTTCTGCCCGGTGAAAATCTGGACGGGTTGCTGCGTGCCCCGGAGCACGGCAAACTGCTGGTGCGCACCCTGCTGGGCCGCCTGCTGCCCGACCGGCTGGCGGAACGGCTGGTGGCCCCCGATTCGGCGGGGTGCAGGATCGCGGAACTGTCCAAGGCCGCCCGCACAGCCCTGCACCAGGCCGTACACGCCCACACCGCCGTGCCCACGGGCACCGAGGGCATGCGCAAGGCGGAAGCCGCGGCGGGCGGCGTGCGCGTCGACCACATTTCCTCGCGCAGCATGGAAAGCGCGTTGCGCCCCGGCCTGTTCCTTACCGGAGAAGTACTGGACGTCACCGGGCAGCTTGGCGGCTACAACCTGCACTGGGCGTGGGCCAGCGGCAAGGCTGCGGGAGACATTGCGTAGGGTTCACCGCCGCCCCTCCGCTCGCCCCCCTTGCATGGCGTTTGCACGATTTTTCCCCCTGCGCCCTTGCCTGCGGGACATCCGCGTCCTAACATCACGGAATGACACGTGCGCGGTCCGATGATGAAGACCGGACAGGACCCGCGCCCCCACTCCACAGGCCCTTCCGGTGGCCACCACCCGCGCCCGGCCCACCCGGCCCACCGGGACCATGTGGCGCAACGCGCCCCCGCACCCCACACACTCATGGACGACACAGGCACATCCGGCTCCATCTACTTCGAGGCAGGCGTCATTCTCCTGCTCATCCTGATCAACGGGTTCTTTTCGCTGGCGGAAATGTCGCTGGTGGCCTCGCGCAAGGTGCGCCTGCGCCAGGACGCGGAACGCGGCAGCAAAGGCGCGGCCACGGCCCTGCGCCTGCTGCGCGAGCCGGACCGGCTGTTTTCCACCGTGCAGATCGGCATCACCCTGGTGGGTATCCTTACCGGGGCCTACGGCGGGGCCGCGCTGGCCGAGCACCTTTCCGCCGCGCTGGCCCGCGTGGACGTGCTGCGCCCCTACAGCGGCCCGCTGGGCTTCGGCCTGGTGATCCTGCTCATCACCTATTTCACGCTGATCCTTGGCGAACTGGTGCCCAAGCGCATGGCCTTCGGCAACCCGGAGGCCTGCGCCCGCCGCACCGCGCCGGTCATGGCGCTGTTGCTGCGCGTGGCCCTGCCGCTGGTGCATCTGCTCAGCGCCTCGTCGCGCGCGGCATCGCGCCTGCTGCGCCTGCCCGAGGGCGGCGACCGGGCCGTGACGGAAGAGGACATCCGGGGGCTCATCGGCGAGGGCGCGGCATCCGGCGTGGTGGAACACGCAGAGCGCGACATGCTGGAACGCATCTTCCGGCTGGGCGACAGGCGGGCGGGGTCGCTGATGACCCACCGTTCGCAGGTGGAATGGCTGGACCAGGACATGCCCGACGAGGAAAACATGCTGCGCATCGCGCAGTCGTCCCATTCCTGCTTTCCCGTGGCGCGGGGCGACATCGCCGCCGCCACCGGGGTGCTGAAGGCGCGGGACTTCCTGGCCGCGCGGCTGGCCACCCCGGACATTCCCATGGACGGCTTCATCCGGCAGCCCCTGTACATTCCCGAGACGGCCCGCGCCCTGACCCTGCTGGACCTGTTCCGCCACTCCGAAGGCCTGCCGTTCGCCCTTGTGGTGGACGAATACGGCGAGGTGCAGGGGGTGGTCACCCCCAACGACGTGCTGGAAGCCGTGGTGGGCGAACTGCCCGACGAAAGCGGCGATCCCGGCCCGGCGGCCGTGCGCCGCGAGGATGGCAGCTGGCTGCTGGACGGGTTGCTGCCCTTCGACGAGATGTGCTCGCTGGCGGGGCTGGGCGCCGCCGAGGAACCCGACGACCGGCCCGGCTCGTACGAGACCCTGGCCGGGTTCATGCTGCACCGGCTGGGACGCATGCCCGCCATGGGCGATGCCCTGCGCTGGCGCGGCCACCGCTTCGAGATCGTGGACATGGATGGCCGCCGCATCGACCGCGTGCTGGTGATCCCCGATCCGGAACGCGCCGACGACGTGGGCGACGACGCGCCGTAGAAAGCGGTCTGCCCCCGTGCGCGGTCCCTGCCGCCTCTTGCGGGTCCGTACGGGTCCGTACGGGGCCGTCGGGCCCGTGCGGCCGGGCGCGGCACCGTTCGCCCGTTCAGTGCCCCCCCCGCCCTTGCCAGCGCGGACGCAGGCATTACAGACTATCCATGCGCGGGCAGACCGCCGCGCGGGGAGACACCATGGCCACCGGATGGGCGGGCGACAACGCCGTCAACGACCAGATACGCGATTCCATCGCCGACGAAGTGCAGCGGGCGCGCGACAGCCTGCCCAAGGGGCCGGGGCTGGACTTTTGCGAGGAGTGCGGCGACCCCATCCCGGAAGCCCGGCGCAAGGCCTTGCCCGGCGTGCGCCTGTGCGTGCCCTGCCAGCAGGAGGCCGACCGGGACCGCCAGACGCTTTCGCTGTACAACCGCAAGGGCAGCAAGGACAGCCAGTTGCGCTGACGGCAGTGGAACCGGCGGCCAGTCGTCCGGATGGGGGGACGGGGTACGCCCGGTAGCGGCGCGCCATGCCAAAAGAAAGGGAGGAGCTTTGCGAAGCGCCTCCCTTTGCATTTCCGGTCGATGCTCTTTCGTCCGGTGCTCCTGCCCTGCGCTGACCTGCGCTGACCTGCTCTGGCCAACTCTGCCCGTCCGTTACGCCAGTACGCGCAACAGCAGCGTCGCGCTCCACAGGCAGCCCGCCGCCACCAGCCCGGCCACGCGCAGGTGGCGCAGCAGCCCTTCCAGCCGCTCGGCGTCCCATGCCGGGACGGGGCCAGACACCGTCCCGCAGGAGCCCCCTTCACCACCTGCGCCGTCCGCGCCAGGGAACCCGACTGCATTCCCCGACGGGCGCGGCCCCAGCACCGGCTTGTGCTTCACCACCCCGAAATAAGGTGTAGGCCCTCCCATTGACGCGCCATGCAGCCACGCGGCGGCGCTCATGGGCCACCCCGCGTTGGGCGATTCCATGCTCCGCGCATCGCGGGCCATGGGGCCGAAGCCCCGCCAACCGCAACGCCCCCCGCCCGGTCCCTTATCCGTCAAAACCAGCGGGGCCGACAGCCACAGGAACAGCGCGGCCAGCCGCGCGGGCAGCCACGCCAGCACGTCGTCCAGCCGGGCGCAGGCCCGGCCCAGGTCGCGCCAGCGGTCCGTGCGGTAGCCCCACATGGAATCCATGGTGCTCACCGCCTTGTAGCCCCACAGCACGGCGGGGCCGCCCAGCAGCAGCCAGAAGAACGGGGCCACGAAGCCGTCGTTGAAATTCTCGGCCAGCGTTTCGGCCAGCGCGCGGCGCAGGTCCGGGCGATCCAGTTGCGCCGTGTCGCGGCTGACCAGCATGGACACCGCCGCGCGGGCCTCGTCCAGCGTGCCATGCTCGATGGCATGCAGGGTGCGCCGTCCCTCGCGCAGCAGGCTGCCCAGCGCCAGCCCGGCCCAGGCGAAATACACGGCCACAAGCGCGCCCAGCCACGGGGCAAGCACGGGCAGGCAGGCCAATCCCCACACGGCAAGCGCGGTGCCCCCCGCCACGGCCATGACGGCAAGCACACCCGCCCGGCGCAATGCGGCAGGGCGCTCCCCTTCCGGCAATCCATCGGCATGGCGGCGGGCCATGGCCTCTGCCCGGCGCAGCATGCGGCCCACCCCGCACACCGGGTGCGGCAGGCCGCGCGGGTCGCCCAGCCACAGGTCCAGCAGCAGGGCCAGCGGCGGCACGGCCAGCAGGCCCCACGCCCCCCATGCGCCCCACAGGAAATCCATCAGCGGCCTTCCAGCGCCCCGGTGTGCGCCAGCGCCTGATACAGCACGATGCCCGTGGCCGTGGACAGGTTCAGGCTGCGCACCTCGCCCCAGATGGGGATGCGCACATGGTGCGGCGTGGCGTCCAGCACCTCGGCGGGCAGGCCGGTGGTCTCCGGCCCGAACACCAGGGCGTCGCGCTCCGTGAAGTCGAACCGGTGGACCGCCGCGCCCGCGCGGGCGCTGGTCATGACCAGGCGGCGTTCGCGTCCCGGCCCGTCCAGATAGGCCTGCCAGTCCGGCCACACGGAAAGGTCCACGTGTGGCCAGTAGTCCAGCCCGGCCCGCTTCAGGTAGCGGTCGTCCAGGCTGAAGCCCAACGGCTCGATGAGGTGCAGTGCAGTGCGCGTGGCCGCGCACAGCCGCGCCACGTTGCCCGTGTTGGGCGGAATTTCCGGATGGTACAAAACGATGTGCATGTGGTGGTCACAGAAAAAAGGGTTGTAGGAGAGGGGAGATAACCGGGGAGGGGACCCTTTGGAAAGGGTCTCCCTCCCCGGCCCCCTCCCCCCTAAACTTTTTGTAATGGGTGCGCAGACTAGGGCGTCACACTACCGCTTACCCCCATGCCCACCCGGCCTTGCCCGGCACCGCCCCCGGTATCGGGCAGGTCTGGCAGACCGGACAGATCGGGCACGCCAAGCCCGCTGCTGCCCAGCGTGGCATCGTCCGCGCGCAGCAGCCCCTTCAGCCGGGCGATGCGCTGGTACGACTGGCGGATGCGGTCTTCGGAGATGCGGCCCGACTGCACGAGGCCGGTCAGCGTCGCATGCACCCGCGCGGTCAGATCCGGCTGCCAGCGCAGGTTGTTGCCGAACAGCAGAATGTCCGCCCCGGCGTCCACGGCGCGGAACACCACCTCTTCCAGCGGGTAGCGATCGGTAATCGCGCCCATCTGCAAGTCGTCGGTGATGACCACGCCCCGCCAGCCCATGTCGCGGCGCAGCAACCCGTCGATGGTCGCCCGCGACAGGGTGGCCGGGTGCGCCGCGTCCAGCCGGTTGTCGTACAGGTGGCCCACCATGACCATGCCGCCCCAACCGTCGGCCCAGGCGTTGCCCGCCGGGCGCAGCAGGGCGCGGTAGGGCCACAGTTCCTCGGGCCTGCGGGTGGCGGACACGTCGGTGACGCCCAGATGCGAATCGGCGCGGGCGCTGCCGTGGCCGGGAAAATGCTTGAGGCACGACACCACGCCCGCCTGGGCCATGCCGTTGATGAACGCCGCCGCGTGGGCCGCCACCGTGCGCGGGTCGCGCCCATAGGCCCGCCCCAACCTGCCGATGGCCGGGCTGTCCGGGTTCACGTCCACATCCACCACCGGCGCGAAGTTCAGGTTCACCCCCACGTCGGCCAGTTCGCGGCCCATGGCCACGGCGCGCAGCCGGGTTTCGTCCGTGGTGCCCTGCCCCAACTGGCGCGCCGGGGGATACTGGGTGAAACCGCGCTCCGGCTTCAACCGCTGCACCCGCCCGCCTTCCTGGTCCACGGCCACGAACAGCGGCAGCCCGGCGGGGGATGCCCCGGCGGCGGCCTGCAACGCGGCGGACAGCGCGCGCACCTGCTTGGGGGAAATGATGTTACGTTCCGGGCTGCCGGTGGTCACGTCGCGGTCAAACAGGATGACCCCGCCCACGCGCCCGGCGCGGACGTCGTCCAGCACCTCGTTGACGCCGTAGGTACCCGATGAGCCGGATGAGCCCGCTGAGGCGGTCGCGCCAGCTTTCGTCGCGTTGGCCACGCCTGCCTTCTTCGCGCTGGTCGCCACGGGCAGGGCCGACTGCATCAGGCCGCCCAGGCCCAGCACATCTCCCGCGCGTGCGGCAACGGCCTGCGCCTCTGCCCCGCGAAAGCCCACCATGAGCATCTGGCCGATCATGTCGGAAAGGGAAGGGACGCCGGGAGTCTGTGCCTTGCCCTGTCCCTGCCCTTGTGCGGTCCCTGACGCGGACGTGGCCGCCGCTCCCTTGGGGACTGCCGGACTGGCCGTTTTGGCAGGGCCAGACACACCGGGCATGGACACGCCGGGAACGGACGGCGCCTTGGGCGCGGGCACCTTCGGTGCCGGAACCGCAGGCGCGGTGGGACCGTCAACTGTGGCACTGGCGGCAGCGTTTCCCGTGGCGGCCATGGCTCCGGACGCCACGAGTCCTCCGGAATAACCAGCGCCCCCACCCACGCCGCCCGGCAACACGACGCACGCCAGCAGCATCGCCCCGGCGCACAGCAGCAGACGGACGCGCCGCAGGCATGTCGCCCCCATCGCGCCCCGCGAAAACGTCTTGCTCACGCTCCGGCCTCGTCGGGACAGGGCTTGCAGCCGCAGGCGTTCCTGCCCCCGTTCCCCTGTTGGCCTGACCGGACCTGCTCACCCATGATGCCGGGCCGTACCTGGCACTTCACGCGGATGTTGCGGCCCACGGTGCCGTAGTCGCCCACCATGTTGAACGACGAGGCCTCCACCACCTCCACCGCCGCCTCGCCGCCGGTAACGCCAAGGCCCGCAAGGTGTTCCAGCAGGGCATCGCGCGCGTCCGCCTTGGCCCGTTCCAGGTCGAAGCCCCGGTCCGTCTTGCGTTCCACGCCCAGGGTGGGGATGAACAGCACGCCCTTTTCGGTGTCCGCGAACAGCTCCAGTTCCGCCGTGGTGCGGGTCAGCGCCGCGCCGATGGCGTTGGCCACGGCAAAGTCGTCCGGCACCTCCACCCGCTTGCCCAGCGCCGGGGCCAGCAGCGGCTGCATCACCTTGGCCGGGCCACCCATCAGGTACACGGCGGCGGGTTCCACCACCCTGCCCTGCAACAGTTCCATGATGGTGTACACCGGGCGGGCGTTGACCTCGTCCACAAGGTCGGTGACGGCGACGCGGATGCGCGCCACGGCCTCCGCGATGGCGTCGTCGGCCAGCCGTTCCGGGTACAGGTCCCACAGCCCGGCCAGTTCGCGGATGCCCCGCACAGAAGCCGCCACATCGCCCACGGCGGCGTGCCCCCGGTAGTTCAGCGCGTCGATGAGCGTGGGCCGCGTGCCGCCCATGGCCATGCTGGCCCCGGCCCGTTCCGGCCCCACGCGCACCGCCCCGGCGGCCACGTGCAGGCGCGAATCGCCGCCCACCCCGATGGACCGCGTCTTCAGCGCGCGCACCAGCGTGGGGTAGCTGCCCACCTCTATGCCGTCCTTCTCGATGACCGGCGATCCGCAGGCGAACACGGCGATGTCCGTGGTGGTGCCGCCGATGTCCAGGATCACGCAGTCCTCGCGGATGTCGCACAGGGCGATGATGCCCATGACGCTGGCCGCCGGGCCGGACAGGATGGATTCCACCGGCAACTCGCGCGAAACGGCCAGCGGCATGGTGCCGCCGTCGGCCTTCAAAATGTGTATGGGCGCGGTGATGCCGAATTCGCGGGCCGACTGCTCTATGGCGTCGGCAAAGCGGTTGTACACCCGCCACACCGCCGAATTGTAGTAGGCCGTGGCCACCCGGCGCGGAAAGTTCAGCTGGCCCGACAGACGGTGCCCCAGCGAGACGAAGTCGCCGCAGCGACCGTCGATCACGGTGCCGGGCGCGGGGCTGCCGCCGCTACGCGCGCCCAGGGCCTCACCCATGGCCGTCTCGTGCGCGGGGTTGCGGGTGGAGAACTTGCCCACCGCCGCGAACAGGCGCACGCCCGCGTCGCAGCAGGCGGCGGACACCCGCGCCATCTCCGCCGGGTCGAGGGGGGCAATTTCCTCGCCCCGGTGGTCGATGGACCCGCCCACCGGAAAATAGAACCGCCCCACGCGGAAGTGTTCCGGGTCGATGCCCGGCCCGGCGGACACCACCACCGCCACGTCCTCGGTCTTGCCTTCCACGATGGCGTTGGTGGACAGCGTGGTGCTGAGATTCATGCGGGTGATGCGCCCCGGTTCCACCCCCCCATGGGGTTGCAGCAGCCCCTGCATGGCCGCGCGCACCGAGGCCAGCAGGTCGTGATGGTCGGTGGGCACCTTGATGCTGGCCGCTATGGTGCGGCCATCCATGACCACGGCATCGGTATGCGTGCCGCCGACGTCGATTCCCAGGTACATGGCTCAGTCCTTTCCGTCGCAAAGGGTGCAGGCAAGGCGCAGCGCGGCGGCAAAGCTGCCGGTGTCCGCCGTGCCGGTTCCGGCGATGTCGAAGCCCGTGCCGTGGTCCACCGAGGTGCGCACGAAGGGCAGCCCCAGGGTCACGTTCACGGCGTCGGAAAAATGCAGCATCTTCAGGGGGGCCAGCCCCTGGTCGTGGTACATGGCCAGCACGGCGGCGTAGGCCCCCCGTGCCGCCTTGACGAACAGCGTGTCGGCGGGCAGCGGCCCGACGACGTCCAGCCCTTCGGCCACGGCATCGGCCACCGCAGGGGCGATGACGTCGATTTCCTCGCTGCCGATGCGGCCCGATTCCCCGGCGTGCGGGTTCAGCCCGCACACGGCAACAGGCCCCGTGGCCCCGATGGCCCGTGCGTGAGCCGCCGTCAGGCGCAGGCAGTGCAGCACTCGCTGCCGGGTGACCAGGTCGGGCACGTCGCGCAGCGGCGGGTGGGTGGTCACCAGGCTGACGCGCAGCACGTCGCCGCCAAGGTGCATGCACACCTCGTCGTCGCCAAGGCCCGCGCGCCGGGCAAGGTATTCGGTGTGGCCGGGCACGTCGTAGCCTGCGGCGTGCAGCATGGCCTTGTGCAGCGGCAGGGTGACCAGTCCCCGGAGTCTGCGCGGAGAAGGAGAGCCAGCAGGCACGTGAGCCAGCAGCAGGTCGCAGGCCGTGGCAAGGGCCACGCCCGCCGCCCTGCCGCCGTCCGGAGTGGCCTGGCCCACCTGCACGCGGATGTCGGCAATCCCCGGCGGCTCGTACAGGTACACGCCGGGGGCGGCTGACTCGCCGGACAGGGCCAGCGCCCGCGCCGGATCGTCCACCCGCGTCCAGAAAGGAGTGCCCCCCGCGAAGGAAAGATGTGCCCGCAGGGAAGCTTCCGCACCCAGCAGCAGCAACACCCGGTTTGCCAGATGGAGAGACAGGTCACCGGACAGCAGGCGGCACGCCAGTTCCGGCCCAAGGCCGTTGGCATCGCCAAGGGTTATCAGCAACGGTTCCGCACGCATGCCGCACAGGCTATGCGCATTCGCGCGGGCTGTCCATACGCCTATGGATGCCCGTGCGCATGGTGCATGGGCCGTGCGCGGTGAGCAGGTTGGAGTCACATGCGAAAGGCGGCAACAAACCGAAGCCTGCCGCCGCCATGCATGTTCTCCCAAAGCCATACCGCCGTCAGCGCCGCAATTCCACGTCCGCGTGGATGCCACCGCCCGGCAGGGCATAGGCATGGGCGATGTGTTCGGTGTTGCAGTGCACGCCGTAGCGGCCGTGCCGGTCCAGCATGATCAGCCCGGCGTGGCCCGCCACCCGGCGGTGCAGCAGGTCGATGGCCCTGCGTGCGGCCTCATCGGGGGATGCGCCGCCATCGCGCAGGAAATCGCAGGCGGAACGGGTCATCAGCACCCGGATGATGCCTTCGCCGAAGCCGGTGGCGGAAGCCCCGCCGGTTTCATTGTCCGCATAGGTGCCCGCGCCGCACAAGGGCGAATCGCCCACCCGTCCGGGCCGCTTCATGGGCGTGCCCCCGGTGGAGGTGGCGGCGGCGATGTTGCCCGCCGCATCCAGCGCCACGGCGCCCACGGTGCCCTTGGGCATGGCGGGTTCCGGCCCCACCGGGCAGTTGCATGCGGGGCCGTCCGTGGAAGCCGTTTCCCCGGCTGCCCCGTTCACCCCGGCCTGGGGCCGGAAGGCGTCGTGGGTGGAAAAGCCCGCGCGGGCGCGCAGTTCGTTGAACAGGCGCACTTCCCGTTCCACCACCAGTTCGGCGGGGTCGATGGCGGCAATGCCTGCTTCGTGCGCAAAGCGTTCCGCCCCTTCGCCCACCAGGAAGCAGAATTCGGTGTCCATGACCTTGCGGGCGATGTCCACGGGGTGCAGGAAGTTGCGCACCGCCGCCACGGCCCCGAAGTTCAGGGTGGCCCCGTCCATGATGGCGGCGTCCAGTTCGATCTGCCCGTCGGCGTTCAGCACGGCCCCGCGCCCCGCGTCGTAGGTGGGGTCGACCTCCAGCACGTTGACGGCCAGGCGCACGGCCTCCAGCGCGGGCATGCCGCGTTGCAGTTCGCCCCACACGGCATCCACCGCCGCGCGGCAACCGTCGACATGGGCCTTCCGCCGGTCGGCGGGGATGGTCCACGCGCCGCCGTGCACGATGATTCTCGGTTCGGTCATGTGTGTCTCTGCGGTTCCGGAATGCGCCCGCGCGGCGTGCCTCATGCACTCAGCGAGGACGGGGCGGAATCTACGCAATTGCGGCCCGAAGGTGAAGGGGAAAGGCAGGGGGAAAGGGCGAGGGAAAGGAGACAGGCCACGCGGGCATCTTTCATAACTCGCGGATTGTCGCAACTTGGGGTGCTGTCTCCAAATCAGGATTTTTGTTCGTTGGCAAGGAAAACGAGCCTGCCAGGAGGGAGTGCGGCAGCCGTTGGGCGAGCTTGCGAGCCTTACGGATGGCGACCGCAGCGCGTACTCTTCTCGTATTCGACCGAGCCTTAGCCGTTAGGTGAGCTTGCGAACCTTACGGATAAGGACAGCAGAGCTATGGCAGGCGAAGTTTGACCGCGTTGCGCACGATGCCCGTAAAGCTCGCAAGCTCGCTTAACGGGCACGCTTCGCGCCCTTCGGGTCGGTCCACCAACAGGCAAAAAGACGATTTGGAGCCCCCCGGCCTACGCGGGCATCAACGCCACCCCCGCCAGCGGCGGCAGGGTAAGCACTAGGTGATGCCCCCCGCTCCACTCGTCGGTGCGGGCCTGCAATGCGCCGCCATTGCCCGCGTTGGAGCCGCCGTAGTATTCGCTGTCGGTGTTCAGCACCTCGCGCCAGGTGCCGCCCCTGGGCGCGGGCACCCGATAGTATTCGCGCACCACCGGGGTGAAGTTGAACACCCACAGCACGGGCGGCGCGCCTTCCCCGTCCGGGCACTGCCGCACGAAGCTGATCACCGAGCCGCCCCAATCGGAAAAGTCCATCCAGCGAAAGCCCGTCCAGTCGTGGTCGTGGGCGTGCATGGCCGGTTCGCGCCGCAGTATGCCGTTCAGGTCGCGCAGCAGGGCGTGGATGCCCCCGTGCGCGGGGAACTGGTACAGGCACCAGTCCAGCGCGCGGCTTTCGTCCCATTCGTTCCACTGGCCGAACTCGCCGCCCATGAACAGCAGCTTCTTGCCCGGATGCGCCCACATGTAGGCATACAGCGCGCGCAGGCTGGCCTGCTGCTGCCAGGCATCGCCGGGCATCTTGGACAGCAGCGCGCCCTTGCCGTGCACCACCTCGTCGTGCGAGAGCGGCAGCACGAAATTCTCGGTGAAGGCGTACAGCAGCGAAAAGGTCAGCGCGTTGTGGTGGTAGGCGCGGTGCACCGGCTCGTGCCGGAAGTAGTCCAGCGTGTCGTGCATCCAGCCCATGTTCCACTTGAAGGTGAAGCCGAGGCCGCCGGTGTACACCGGGCGCGACACCCCGGCCCAGGCCGTGGATTCCTCCGCTATGGTCATGGCGCCGGGAAACTGCCCGTGCACCACCACGTTGAGCTGGCGCACGAACTCCACGGCGTCCAGATTCTCGCGCCCGCCGTGCTCGTTGGGCAGCCAGTCGCCGTCCTCGCGTGAGTAGTCGAGGTAGAGCATGGAGGCCACGGCATCCATGCGCAGGCCGTCGATGTGGAATTCGCGCAGCCAGTACAGGGCGTTGGCCAGCAGGAAGTTGCGCACCTCGTGCCGGCCGTAGTTGAAGATGAAGGTGCCCCAGTCCGGGTGCTCGCCCCGGCGGGGGTCCAGATGCTCGAACAGGGCCGTGCCGTCGAAACGGCCAAGGCTCCAGTCGTCCTTGGGAAAGTGCGCGGGCACCCAGTCCAGGATGACCCCTATCCCCGCCTGATGGCAGCGGTCCACGAAGCGCTTGAAGTCCTCCGGCCTGCCGTGGCGCGACGTGGGGGCGTAGTAGTGCCCGGTCTGGTAGCCCCACGACTGGTCCAGCGGATGTTCCGCCACGGGCAGCAGTTCGATGTGGGTGAACCCCAGGTTCTGCACGTGCGGAATCAGCCCGTCGCCCAGTTCGTCCCACGACAGGAAGGGATGGCCGCCCACGCCCGTGCCGTCGGTCTTGCGCTGCCACGAACCGGCGTGCACCTCGTAGATGGACACGGCCTGCCGGAGCGGGGTGCCCGCCTCCGCGCGGCGCCGCATCCAGTCGTCGTCGGCCCATTGGTGATTGTCGATGTCCCAGGCCACTGCCGCCACGCCGGGACGCATTTCGGCGTACAGGGCGAAGGGGTCGGTCTTGTAGACGATGCGCCCGCCGCCCGCATCCCCGGTGCGGATGCCGAACTTGTACAGCGCGCCTTTGCGCATGCCGGGCACGAAGGCCGCCCACACGCCGGAAACGCCCACCGGGTACAACGGATATTCGCCCCAGCGCCAGTCGTTGAAATCGCCCACCAGATGCACCTCGCGGGCAGAGGGCGCCCACACGGCCACCCGGTAGCCTTCCGCGCCGTCCTGCGTGGCGGGATGCGCGCCGAGCACCCGGTAGAGGTCCCAGTGTTCGCCCTTGCCGAACATGTACAGGTCGAAGGGCTCGATGAAGGCGGGGTGGGTAAGCTGCATGACGTGTGCGTCCAGTGGCTTGGGGTCAACCGGTTCGGAAGGAGGCGGGCGGTTAGCGGCGGCGGGCCGGAATCAGGAAAAGTCGAATCCCAGTTGCCGGTACAGGTTCACGTAGCTGCGCCCGGCCCGTTCCCACGAAAAGTCCTGGCGCATGGCGCGGATCATCATGGCGCGCCAGCCTTCGGTATCGTGCTCCCAGTAGTGCACGGCGTCCAGGATGGCTTCTAGGAACAGTTGCGGGTCGCTCCGCCCGAAGGTGAAGCCGGTGGCCTCGGGTGACGGCCACGGCATGATGGTGTCGCGCAGGCCGCCCACCGCCGTGGCCACGGGCGGGGTGCCGTAGCGCAGGGCGTACATCTGGGTCAGGCCGCACGGCTCGTAGCGCGAGGGCATGAGAAAGATGTCGCTGCCCGCCTGGATGCGGTGGGCCAGGTCTTCCGTGTAGCCCACCACGGCGCACAGCCTGCCCCGGTAGGTTTCCATCAGGTCCAGCGCCCGCGCCTCGTGCGCAAGGTTGCCCTCGCCCAGGATGATCACGCCCACGTCGCGCTCCATGAGCCGGGGCACGATGTCCAGCAGCAGGTCTATGCCCTTCTGCCCGCGCAGCCGCCCGATGAAGCCCAGCACGGGCCGGTGGGCCAGTTCCGGAGCAAGGCCCAGTTCGTCCAGCAGGGCCGTCTTGCAACGCTGCTTGCCCGCAAAGCCTTGGGGGTCCTCAGGCCCGTAGCGGCACGGCAGGAACTTGTCCTGCGCCGGGTTCCAGATGCCGTAGTCCGCCCCGTTCAGGATGCCGTGCAGCGCGTGCTGGCGGGCCTGAAGGATGCCCTCCAGCCCGCAGCCGTAGGCAGGGCCCAGGATTTCGCGGGCGTAGCTGGGGCTGACCGTGGTGACCATGTCGGCATAGGCGATGCCCGCCTTCAGCACGTTGAAATCGCCCCAGAATTCCACCCCGCTCATGGTCCACGCCTGCGGCGGCAGGCCGCAGCCGGTGAACAGGCGAGAGGCGAACCGCCCCTGGAAGGCCAGGTTGTGGATGGTCATGACGCTGCGCGTATCGGCCCAGAACGGGTCGGTCTGCCGCCAGAAGTGCAGGTAGGCGGGCACCAGCCCGCTCTGCCAGTCGTTGGCGTGCAGCACGGCGGGCGGCGTGCCCAGGCGGCGCAGCAGCGCCATGACGGCACGGCAGAAGAAGATGAACCGCTCGCAGTTGTCGAAATAGTCGCCCTTGTGGTCGTTGTAGTAGTAGCGGCGGTCGAAGTACTCGCCACGGTGCACGAAGTACACCTTCATGCCGTGGTAGTCGGCCTCGTAGACGTCGCAGGTGATGGGGTCCCACGGGTAGCCCACGTGGCAGTCGGAAATGGTCAGGTGGATGCCGTAGTCCGCCGTGCGCAGGCGGCCATAGAACGGCGTGATCACCGAGGTGGGCACGCCCATGCGGTGCAGGGCCAGGGGCTGCGCGCCCAGCACGTCGCCAAGCCCCCCGCTTTTGGAAAAGGGATACATTTCCGAGGTGACGAAAACGACCTCACGTCGCATGATCGCGCGTTCCTCCCCTTGCGCGCGCGGCGTTTCCGCGCGATGCGTTGCGCGCCATCCGGCGCGTGCGTCCCGATCGTGCCGGGGCGGCGGCCCCGACAAAACCTTCGCCCCGCAATGCGGCGCGGCACGTTTGGTCTACCTGCGCGGGCAGGCGCGGGGCTTCTCAGGCCCCGTCCCCCGTGCGCTCCGGGCAACACCCCCGGCCGCGCAGCCAGTCGGCGATGATCTTCGCGTGGTCGAAGGCCATGGGTTGCGGCAGTTCGTCCGGCGCAAAGAACCGGGCGTCCGCCGCGTCATCTCCTGCAACGGGTCCTGCAACGGGTCCGGCAACGGGGCTGGCAACGGGGCTGGCAACGGGGCCGGCAACGGGTCCCGCCACCGGGGGAGCCGCATCCCCTGTCGCCGGTCCCGCCCCTGCACCGCCACGCACCCGCGCGGCATAGACCACGCTGAGGGTGTGGTGGCGCGGGTCGCGGCCCGGTTCGGAATATACACCCACAAGGCCGGTCAGTTCCACGTCCAGCCCGGTTTCCTCGCGGGCTTCGCGCACCGCCGCCGCCTCCGCCGATTCGCCGTAGTCGATGAACCCGCCGGGCAGCGCCCAGCCGGGCGGCTCGTTGCGCCGCCGGATGAGCACGATGCCCCGCCCCGGCTCGTGAATGAGGATGTCGACGGTGGGCGCGGGGTTGCGGTACATGACCACGGGGCCGCCGCAGTGCGGGCAGGGGACGCGATGTTCCATGGCGGGCGTGTCCGTTCTTGCCGGTTGTGGACGAGGTTGACGTGACGAGGTTGCGGGCGGGCTGTCCCGGCCGTCCGCCCCGCCGCCGCAAGCCGGAACGAACCGTCCCGGAAGGCGGCGAGGATACGACACCACTTTCCCAGAGTACGCGCAGAGATGAAAAGTGACAAGTTGATAGCCGTACACAACGGTGCGTTGGGCGATTTCCTGTGTGCCTGGCCCGCCCTGCTGGCGCTGGCGCGGGGGGCTGCCCCGGCGGCTGCGAAGCCGGATGCGAAAAAGGACGGCGCGGGGCCGGAACGCGCCGGGGCGCAGGCTGGAGAGGGCAACGATGGCCCACGCCTGCTGTTCGCGGGCAACATGGAGCGCATGCGCTGGCTGGCCCCGCTGGGCTATGCGCCCTGCCCCCCGGCCATGCGCCGGGCGCTGGACGGACTGTACGGCGAGACGGAGGCACCCGGCTGGCCGGACGCCCTGGCCGAGGCAACGGTGGCATGGTTCTGCCTGGACCGCGCGCCGGTGGCCGCCCATCCGCGCGTGGTGCCCCTGCCCTGCCTGACAGCCGGGCCAGGCATGTCGGACAGCGATGCAGGCGCGAGTGATCGGGCAGCCGAACCCGCCATGCACACCTGCCACGTCATCGAGGTACTGCGGAAGCATCTTGCGCGGCCAGGCCCGCCCGCCCTGCCCTGGCCGCCCCGCTGGGACGCACACTGGCAGGACACGTGGCAAACGCTGTTCGGCGGCTGGGACGGGGCGGATTCGCGCGCCGTGGTGCTGGTGCCGGGCGCGGGACACCGGGCCAAGCAGTGGCCGCCCCGGCGGTTCGCCGCCGTGGCCGGGGCGCTGCTCCGGGCCGGGTACAATCCGTTGTACGTGCTGGGCCCGGCGGAACTGGAGCGTGGCCTTGATCAGGGCGACCTGATGCCGGAGGGAAGTGAGGTGCCAGTCGTCACCCCCGCCGACCATGGCGAACTGGCCCATCTGCTGCGCCGCGCGCGCCTGGTGATCGGCAACGATTCCGGACCGCTGCACCTTGCCGCGCTGCACGGCGTGCCGGTGCTGGCCCTGTTCGGCCCGGCCCCTGCCGGGGTATGGTGCCCGCATGGTGCCATCCCCCTGACCAGCCCGCTGGCATGTGCCCCCTGCTCCGCCACCCTGCGCGAGCTTGCCTGCGGTTGGGGGCAAGACGCCGGAAGCCCCCACGGTGAGGAGGGGCACAGCGGCACTGTTGACCGCGAAGGGGCATCCCCGTGCATGGCCGCCATCACCGTACAGGCGACACTGGACAAGACGTGGGAATTGCTCGGGATACCCGGCAAGGAAGGGAAATAGGCACGATGGGGCGGGCGCATGCGTGCGCAAGCGTGCGATGCGCCCCCGGCAGCCAGAAACCGTGCGTACACACGACGGCAGAGGATGGAGCACAAAAGAAAAACCGGTCCCACACCCCTGTAGGACCGGCTCTCTGCAAAGAAAGGAAGGTGATCAGGATATAGCAAGCGGTGTGCCAACGCCCAAAATCGGCTTGCCGCATGCCCCGTCGCTTTCAAAATAGCAAATATCCTGCTGTTTTTGCATATATTTTACAGAAAGCCCCGTCTGGGGGCCAACACAGGCCGTTTGCACAAACAGTTCAACTTTTTTGCCAGCCACTTTCCCGCCGCCGTGAGCTTCCCGTCCCGTGCGGTTTTGCGGCCATTTTTCCGCCGTGGCCCTGCAAAAATTTTTTGTACTCCCGGTAGGGTTGTCCCCACCCGCTCATTCCAGCACATACCCGGCATCACGCAGGGCCTGCGCCGGCACGGCCCCGGCCCGCAACACGCGCAGGCGCGGCGCACCGCCGCCAGTCCCCCCGCCAGTCCGGGCGCCAGTCCGGGCGCCACCCCCATCCAGTACCTCCACCAGCGTGGAGGGCAACCCGCCGGGCGGTGCGGGGGGCAAGTCCAGCACCCCGGCCACCTCGGCCAGCAGTTCCAAATCAAGGTCCGTGGCGCGGGTCACGGCAGGGCGTCCGCTGATGTTGGCGCTGCTGGCCACCAGCGGCCCACCGGCCAACAGGCACAGTTCGCGGGCCACGGGATGCGGGGTCAGACGCACGGCCACGCGGCCGGTGCCGCCGGTAAGCGGCTCGGGCACGCCGGGCACGGCGGGCAGCAGGATGGACAGCGGCCCCGGCCAGAACCGCCGGGCCAAGCCCTCCGCCGCCGGGCTCAGAGGGGCCGCCACCTGCGCCAACTGGTCCACTTGGCCCACGATGACCGGCAGGGCCAGACGGTGGGCGCGGCGCTTCACCCGGTACACCTCGTCCACGGCTCCGGCATGGGTGGCCAGGCACCCCACCCCGAAAAAGGTCTCGGTGGGAAACACCACCACCCGTCCCGCGCGCAGCAGCGCGGCGGCATCATCCAGGCTGTGCATGAAGCAATCCGTTGTTGGTTCCGGCATGACGGGAAAAGCCCTGAAATCCGGCAGGATGCCGCGCCGCGCCATACGGCTTGCCGCCCGTGCCGCGCCGGGATAGACCATGGCCCGAGAACGCACGCATCCGGAGGTTTCGTGAAATCACTGCGCCTGCTGGCGGTGGGCAAGCTGAAGACGCCGTTCTGGCAGCAGGCCGCCGCGCATTACCTGGAACGGCTGCGCCACACCTGGCGCGTGACCGAAACCCTGGTCCGCGACGGCGATGCCGCCCTGCCGCCCGCCAAACGCAACGCCGACGAAGGCACGCGCCTGCTGGCCGCCCTTGGCCCCGCCGACATAGTGGTGTGCTTGGACGAGCGCGGCAAGGCCCACACCTCGCGCGAGTTTGCCGCGCTGCTGGACCGGCTGACGGAAAACGCCACGGCGGTGCCGTGCTTTGTCATTGGCGGCGCCTACGGCCTGGACGATGCCGTCCTCAAAAGGGCCGCCCTGCGCGTCTGCCTTGGCCCCATGACCTTCCCCCACGAGATGGCCCGCGTGGTGCTGCTGGAGCAGTTGTACCGTGCGGACTGCATCTTGCGCGGTTCGCCATATCACCACTAGCCGCGAAGGGTGCTTTCGCCCGCTGGCAGACCGACCCGAAGGGCGCGAAGCGTGCCCGTTACGCGAGCTTGCGAGCTTTACGGGCATCGAGCGCAACGCGGTCAAACTTCGCCCGCCATTTCGGTCGAATACAACAAGAGTATACTCCCTCATGCCGGGCTCGTTTTCCTGGCCAGCGAACGAAATCACTCTTCGCGGAATCCAAAAGCATTACCGCAAACAGCATCCGGACGACTTACAGCACCTCGTACACGCGCGTATGCACATTGTCGAACACCAGCTTGAAATACGGCGTGAAGCGCGGGTCTTCCGGTGACGACAGCAGCAGTTGCACCATCAGCGTGTTGTACATGTCGTCGTCGATGACCAGCTTGTCGCCGGTGGTGCGGTTGAAAATGAAGTGCCGCCCGTTGAACCGGAAGTACATCTGGCGTTGCAGGGCGGTATCGTCGAACACGTCGATGGATTCCGCGTACACCGGGTCCATGTTCTGCACCAGCACCACGCCGTTCTCCATGCTGAATTGCAGCGGCTTGCTGATGGAGGCGATCTGGTAGCCGCGCCCTTCCTTGGCCAGGAAGTCCCAACGGCCATAGGTGGTTATCCAGAATCCCAGGCGCAGCATGTCGAAGCTGACCACCAGATACTGCCTGCCCTGCGCCGCCACCAGCGGCTCCTTGCGGGCGGCCAGCTTGCGCATCAGGTCGTCGGCATCGTGGTTGTTCATGCCCTCGAAGACGTTGCCGGGAATGTTGCCCTTGCTGGCCGCGTACTTGATGAGCTGCCGGGCAAAGCGCGGATTGTCCGAGGCGTACACGGCGGCGGGCACGAACAGCGAAGGCCCGCCGTGGCTCGCGCCGTCGGCAATGGTCGAGCGGTGCGCGAAGTGGTGGGTGGAATAGCCCCAGTCCCACCAGTTCCAGATCATGGATTCTTCCGGCGTGTTGGTGCGCAGGAATTTCAGCGCCGCCGCATGCCGCCGGTTCAGGATGGGGCCCTGCGTCATGGCCGGGATGACTTCGAGGTACGGCGCGCCCAGCACCACCAGCAGCACGGCGGAAACCAGCAGCCGCCCGGCGGTGCGGTAGAAATTGTCGCGCAGCACAAGGCCCGCCAGCCAGTGCACCGGCATGCAGATGCCAAGGGCCATCACCGGCGCCCCGAACATGACCATGCGTCCGCCCAGCTTGATGGACAGGAAGGCCAGCACCGCCAGCGGCAGGTGGAACAACGCCGCCGGGCGCGCGACAAGAGCCACCCCGAACCCGGCCAGCCCCGCCAGCGCGGCAGGGATCCACGGGTGGAAGTAGGCCAGCACCTCAGCCACCGAAAGATCCTGCACCTCGATGATGCTCTGGGCCACCGAAGGGTAGACCAGCACGTCGCCGTCGGGCTGGGCCACGGCATCGCCCGCCCGCTTGATGTAGCTTTGGGCGGAATTCAGCATGGTCCGGAACACTTCGGCATCGGCCACCAGCCACAGCACCACCAGCCACAGCGCGGCGTGCACCACCCGCCGCTCCGCCAGCGCCCGCAGGAAGGGCCACGGACCGCGCAGCCCCACCGCCAGCAACGCCGCCCCGGCAAAGCCCGGCCACCCGCCCAGCATGGGCAGGGCGTACAGCAGGCCGCCCACCATCAGGTCGGCCCGGCCGCCGCGCCTGCCGAACACCACGGCCAGGCCGGGCACCAGCAGCGCGTAGTAGCGCACCAGATATGGAAACATGGAATGCCATTCCTGCGACCACCAGCCCAGAAGGCCACTGCACAGCAGCACCGCCATCCAGTGGGGGGCAAGGGGATCGTCGCCGTCCGACGGGGTTGCGGAAGCGCCGGGGGTGAGCGTGAATGCGCGCCCATGCCGCAGCCGGCGGTACAGCGCCACGCCCATCTCCGGCAGGGTGCGCAGGCGCGGGGCCAGCCACAGCCCCGGTCCCAGCGCGGCCACCAGGGCGAACAGCAGGGTCACCAGATCGGTATCGCAGTAGCCCAGCAGGGTGCGGGCCAGAAAGCCGGGCGCCAGCGAGGCCAGCACCCCGGCGCACAGCCCCGCCTCCATGCCGCCCAGCGCGGTGGCCCAGGCGAACACCGCCACCGCCAGCAGGCTGCCCATGACCGGCGGCAGCCAGAAGCCCACCGCTCCGGACGTGGAATGTGTCAGCAGGGCCACGTAACGCACCAGTTCCGACATGGGGTGCCCCGCGCCGAACTCGAAGCCGTCGGCCCCCGCCGTCCAGTGATAGGCGTCATGCGTGGCCAGCAGATATTCGCCGTCCAACTGGTATTCCGGGGTCTGCCAGGCCGGATATTCCAGCATGCGCATGGCAAAGGCCACGCCGAAGGCCAGCAGGGCCAGCAGCACGGCGCGCCCGCCAGGCGAACACAGCGCCATGACGGCGGCGCGCAGCCCAGCTTGCGGGGTTCGCGGAGTTCGCCGCGCCGGGGTACGCTGTTCGCCGTCCGACAGGGTGCCGGATTCGCCGTTGCCCCCGGATTCCGGGTCCCCGGCATGGGAGGCGGCAAGGGGAGATGTTTCGGGCGAGTGCACGCTCATGGCTTCCTGCCGTGAAAAAGGGCTGCGGCCCGTGGACCGCGCAGGGGGGGATATACGCGAAACGGTGGAGCATCGCCAGCGGGCCGGGGCACGCCACCGTGGAAACCGGGGCCGGACGCGGCAGCGCCATGCCCGGACGGGCAGAACCGGAGCCGACCGAAACTGCTGGAACGGACTGGCCGGATTGAACCTGACCGAACCGGATTGAACCAGACCCGACGAAACCGGGCAGAACCACCCTGCACGAAGGGGCGCCGGGGCCGGGTGCGACAATGGTGCGGGCAACCGCTTCACCTGCGCCGCGAAATGCGTTAGAGCACTGCGCGAACCGAACAGCCGAGCGGGCTGCCGCCCCGCCCGAACCGCCAGGCCCATGCGCACCTCCGCGAACATGCGCGGACATTCGTGCACGGGCCGCGCGCCGCCACCACACCGCACCGCCGGGTCAGCCCCGTCGGCCCATGGAGACGCCGCCATGCTGAACATGAAGTATCTCGACGAAATCGAGGAATACCTGTCGTCGGAACGCCTGGACGACGAATTCGAATATTCGCCCGAAGAACGGCGGCACGAAATCCTCGAATTTCTCGAACGCCTCATGGACGTGGCGGACAAGGCCGACGCCGCCGCCACCCGACTGATCTTCCGCAAGTCGCAACTGGGCGCGCTGATGGGCACCCCGCCCGAAAAGTAGGCCCGTTCCGCCATCCCCGCCCCGGTCAGGGACGGGCAGGCCGGAGTCCGGACGGCCCGCCTGGGCAATGACAGCGGTCAGGCCACCACCGTGCGTCCCGAATCCTGGCCCGGCGCCCGGCGTCATGCAGGCCCGGCGGCCAGCGTCACTCCAGGGCCAGCGCCCACAGATGGCGTGTGGTGGTGGCGGATTCCGCACCGCCTTTGCCCGTCGCGCCGCCGCTTACGTTCCGTCCGGCTTGTCCCCCCCGCCCTGACGCACCGCCCGCACCGTGCGGCGGCGGAGCCTGCACCTCGTATTCCGCCCGCGCCGCCACTCGCCAGCCGGGGGGCAGGCTTGCGGGCGCACCCTCGTTGGCCAGAAACACCACCACCCCGCCAGGGGCCACGTGGCCGCGCACCAGTTCCAGCACCTCCGGCCAGGGCAGAAAGGCCCGGCTCACCACGCAATCCGCCTTGGGCCGCGTGGGCATGAATTCCTCCACCCTGCCCCGGAACACCACGGTGCCCGGCAGGGGATGGCGGGCCAGCACGTTGGACAGGAACAGGGTGCGCTTCTCGCGCGCATCCACAAGATGATAGGTGCCCGCCTGCCACATCGCGCGCAGGGGAATGCCCGGCAGCCCCGCCCCCGCGCCCAGATCCCACGTTTCCGGCGCCTCGGGCAGGGGTAACGAGCGCAGAAGGCGCGCCAGGTGCAGGCTGTCCACGATCAGGGTGCGGAAGGTGGCCTGCCAGGTATGCGTGCCCACCAGGTTCATGACCCGGTTCCACTTCATCAGCAGTTCCAGGTAGCCCGCCAGGGCCGTCCGCGCGGCCTCGGGCACGCTGTCGGGGCCGAACCCTGCCTCGGCGCACAGCCGGGACAGTTCCTTCAACGATACGTGGACATCTGCGGGGGGCATGGCGTCTCCTGAAAATTGACCGACCGGCGCGCGCCTGATGCGAGAGCTGATGCGGGAAGGTCGCGATACCTGGTGCGGGAAGGTCGCGGCAGCTGATGCGGGACCTGATGCGGAAAGGTCGCGGCAGTTGGCGGCCTTGTAGCCGCCCCGGCGCGCGCTGGCAAGCGGCAACGGACGGCGGCAACAGACGGCGGCAAGCGCCGGGCCGCCTCCCTGTCCTCTCGTGCCTTCTCGCGCCCTCCCGTTTTGGGCCGCGCGGGCGAAAACGGCAGCACCACTTGCGTCCGCGCGCGTGTTTGACTATGCAGCGAACGGGCGACGCGCCCACGCCCGGCATCGCCGCGCACCGTCCTGAGGGGGACGGCCACCGCGTCGCCCACGCACGATACCGTACACCACATCGCCGGTACGTACCCGGCACCATTCCCACGTTTGGAGCGACACAGAATGAACCGCACCGACATCGCCATCCTGTTCCCCGGCCAGGGCTCGCAGGAACCCGGCATGGGCCGCGACGTGGCCGACGCCATGCCCGAGGCCATGGACCTGTGGAAGAAGGCCGAACGCGCAAGCGGCCTGCCCCTGCGCGAAATCTACTGGGACGGCGGCGACGACAAGGCCATGGCCGATACCCGCAACCTGCAGCCCGCGCTGACCGTGGTCAACCTGTCCCTGTGGCTGCGCCTTGCCGGGCGCGTCACCCCGGCCTGCGCCGCCGGGCACAGCCTGGGCGAATACGCGGCTGCCGCCGCCAGCGGCGCGCTTTCCGTGGACAGCACGCTGGAACTGGTGGCCCTGCGCGGTCGCCTGATGGCCGAGGCCGACCCCGACGGCAAGGGGTCCATGGCCGCCGTGCTCAAGCTTTCGCAGGCCGACGTGGACGCCGTGGTGGCGGAGGCCGCCAAAGCCACCGGCCAGATGATCCGCATCGCCAACTACAACACGCCGGGCCAGCTGGTGCTGTCCGGCACGCGCGACGCCATCGCCGATGCCGCCGCCAGGGTCAAGGACCGCAAGGGCCGGGCCATCATCCTGCCCGTCAGCGGGGCCTTCCACAGCCCGCTCATGGACGAGGCGGCGAAGGAACTGGCCAAGGCCATGCGCACGGCCACCTGGTCGCGCCCGCGCTTTGCCGTGTACTGCAACGTGACCGGCCAGGCCGTCACCGACGGCGAATCGCTGCACGAGGTCATGACCCGGCAGATGACGGCTTCGGTGCGGTGGATCGCCACCGTGACCAACCAGTGGAACGCCGGGGTGCGCCGCTGGGTGGAATCCGGTCCCAAGGGCGTGCTGACCAAGATGGTGGGTCCCATACTTGCCGCGTCGGGCGTGCCCGCCACCGAGGAAGGCGGCTGGACGGCGGAAGGCGCGGGCAGCCTGGAACAGGCCGACGCGTTGTCGTTCTAGCTTCGCTCCACCGCTTCCCGCTCGCGCGGGCGGGCGGACAGACATCCCACGGGCCGGGTGTGCGCATGCGCACCCGGCCCTTCGCGTGCATGGTCCCTTCCATGCCGTTGCGCGGTCGTTGCGCCGTGGCTGGCCCTGCCTGCGTTACGGCAAACACGTCGCGCGTCACGGCAACGTCCCCCGTCCCGGCACCGCGTACGCCCCGCCGGTACCGAGCGTCCCGACGGCTTTGCAGTCGCGCCGTTTTCTGGTACACGACCCACTTCGGACAAGCGCCCCGCCCTTGCGGCACCGTACCCGCCCGCGCGGCAGCCCGCTTGCGAGCCTTTGCGGGCCTGTACGGACAACTCCGCGCGGTTCGGGCCATCCGGCAATCTCCGGCGAAATCCGGAAAGGTCCGGTGCGCTTCGGCACTTCCGCACGCGCGGAATCCGCGCATTTTTCATACGGCGGCCACCCGACCGTTGCCAGCCGTTGCCAGCCGCCGCCCACGCAGACAGCACAATCCCACAAGCCAACAGGACACCATACATCCATGCGCGCACGTCAGCAGTTGCTGGCCTCCCTTCAGGCCATCGTGAAGGACATGGGGCTTTCCTGGCCCGAAAAGGCCACCCTTGAACCGCCCCGCGACAAGTCGTTCGGCGACCTTGCCGCCAACATAGCCCTGGTGCTTTCGAAGGACGCGGGCGTGCCCCCGCGCGAACTGGCCTCGCGTCTTGCCGGTGCCCTGCGCGACTCCGACCCGGACATCGCCTCCGTGGACATCGCCGGACCGGGCTTCCTGAACGTCACCTACTCGCCCGACTTCTGGCGCGAAACCGTGCTGCACGTGGAAGCGGCGGGCGAGCGCTATGGCGCCACCAGCGTGGGCGCGGGCCGCAAGGCGCAGGTGGAGTACGTGTCCGCCAACCCCACCGGGCCGCTGCACATCGGCCACGGTCGCGGCGCCGCCCTTGGCGACTGCCTGGCGCGGGTGCTGCGCTTTGCCGGGTACGACGTGACCACCGAATACTACATCAACGACGCCGGACGGCAGATGCGCCTGCTGGGCCTTTCCGTCTGGCTGCGCGCGCTGGAGCTTTCCGGCCGCCCGTTCACCCTGCCCGAGGATTTCTATCGCGGCGACTACATCAAGGACATCGCCGCCGAGATGCTGGCGAAAGACCCCGGTCTGGTGGACCTTCCCGAAGCCGAAGGCCAGGACCGCTGCTTCGAATACGCCATGAACTCCATCATGGACGGCATCAAGCAGGACCTCGCCGACTTCCGCGTGGAGCACCAGGTGTGGTTCTCCGAACTTTCGCTGGTGCGCGAGGGCGCGGTGGAAAAGACCTTCGAGCGGCTGAAGGCCGCTGGCCTCGCCTTCGAGCAGGACGGCGCGCTGTGGTTCCGCACCACCACCCTGGGCGACGACAAGGACCGCGTGCTGCGCAAGTCCGACGGCACCCTGACCTACTTCGCCTCGGACATCGCCTACCATGACGACAAGTACGACCGGGGATTCGACCTTGTCGTGGACATCTGGGGCGCCGACCACCACGGCTACGTGCCGCGCATGCGCGCCGCCGTGGCCGCGCTGGGCAAGCGGCCCGAACAGTTCGACGTGATTCTGGTGCAGCTCGTGAACCTGCTGCAGAACGGCGAACAGATCGCCATGTCCACCCGGGCCGGGCAGTTCGAGACCCTGCACGACGTGGTCAAGGAAGTGGGCGCCGACGCCGCGCGGTTCATGTTCCTTTCGCGCAAGAGCGACAGCCACCTCGACTTCGACCTGGATCTGGTGAAGCAGCGCTCCATGGACAACCCGGTGTACTACGTACAGTACGCCCACGCCCGCGTGTGCGCGGTGCTGCGCAAGGCGGCGGAACGTGGCATCGTCCTGCCCGCGCGGCTGGACGCGGCGGCCTTGGCCCCGCTGACCCAGCCCGAGGAACTGGACCTGCTGCGCCTCGTGGACCGCATGCCCGACACCCTTTCCGCCGCCGCCGAAGGGCTGGCCCCGCACCACGTCAGCTTCTACCTGATGGAAGTGGCGGGCGCCCTGCACAGCTACTACGCCAAGGTGCCGGTACTGAACGCCGCCGACGCGGAAACCATCGTGGCCCGCCTTGCCCTGCTGCGCACCGTGGGCCAGGCGGTGGCCAACGGCCTGAACCTGCTTGGCGTCGAAGCGCCAGAGGCCATGTAGCGCGCCACGGCGCGGGAATCAGGCATGGCAGCACCCAGACAAGGGCAGTCCGGACCGGGCCCGCAAAACGGGCGTGGCGGCCAGGGGACGAAGGATGGCGGACGCAAGAAAGGCGTCTACACCATCAACGTCACCCTGCCCTCGCTCATTTCGGCGGGCATCGTGGCCATCATCGGCTTCGGCTGGGTGTTCGTGCTCGGCGTCATCGTGGGGCGCGGCTACAACCCGGAAGAACGCCTGGGCATCGACCGCATCATGCCCAAGCCCGCCGTCAACGCCACTGCCGGAGCGGGTTCCATCCCCATGCCCGGCGGGGTGATCAAACCGGAAGAACTCCAGTTCATGGATTCGTTGCGCGCCAAGCCCGCCCCGGTTTCCGGCAACGCGGGGGTGGCGGTGAACGCTTCGGAAATCGTGACCAGAAGCGGCAAGAAGGACCAGAAGCCCGACACCAAAACGGACACGAAAGCGGACGCCAGAAAGGACGCCAAGACGGCGGCCAAACCCGAGGCCAAGGCGGATTCCAAGACCGCCCAGAAGGCCGAGGCCAGGCCCGACGCCAAAAAGGACGACAAGAAAGCTGCGGCGACGACCGCCGCCGCGCCGAAAGACGCCCGGGATTCCAAGGACGCCCGAGATTCCAAAGACGCCAAGACGGCGGAGTCCAAGCCCGCCGACGGTGACCGCTTCGACTACGTGTACCAGGTGGCGGCCTACAAGGCGGCGGCCCCCGCCAACGCCCTGAAGGCCAAGCTGGAGGCCTCCGGCATCAAGGTGCGGATGGATTCCTCGGTGGAAAACGACGTGTCGTGGTACCGCCTGAACGCGCTGTTCCGGGGTACGCCCGAGGATACGCGCCAGTTGCGTGCCGCGCTTGCCAAGCATGGTATCGACAAGGTGATCCTGCGCAGCAAGACGCCGGTTTCCCGATAGGGCTGCCTTGACGGCATGTTGCGACGGGACTACCTTGCAATGATGTGAAGAGGCCGGGAACGGACGGGACCATTCCGTCCCCTTGCCCTGAACGGCCCAAACCGCCCGCGAACCACGCGGAGACCAGCGCGGACACCGCCGCGCCACCGGAAGAGGACAGCATGAGCACAGGCCCCGGCATACTCGCCCCCGTCACCGCCATTGGCGCGGCCACCTTGCGCCTGCTGGGCGAGATGGGCGCCATGTTCCTGTTCCTGGCGGACGGCCTGCGCCTCATCTTCGCCTCGCCCAAGCAGATCCCCAAGATCCTGAACCAGGTGTTCGTCATCGGCTCCAAGTCGCTGTTCGTCATCCTGCTCATCGGGATATTCACCGGCATGGTGCTGGGCCTGCAAGGGTACTACACGCTGGTCAAGTTCGGGTCCGAAGGGCTGCTGGGCGCAGCCGTGGCCCTTTCGCTGATCCGCGAGTTGGGGCCGGTGCTGACGGCCATCATGGTCACCGGGCGGGCCGGGTCGTCCATGGCCGCAGAAATCGGGGTCATGCGCATCACCGACCAGATCGACGCGCTGGACGTCATGGACATCAACCCCATGGCCTATCTGGTGGCCCCGCGCATCGCCGCTTCGCTGATCTCGTTCCCGCTGCTGACGGCGGTGTTCGACGTGGTGGGCATCCTTGGCGGATACGTCACCGGCGTCACCCTGCTGGGCATCAACGAGGGCGTGTACTTCTACCGCATCCAGACCAGCGTCGAGATGGCCGACATCACCGGCGGCTTCATGAAGTCGCTGCTGTTCGCGGTCATCGTGGCCACGGTAAGCTGCTACCAGGGCTATTTCACCCACATGCGCCGCGACGGCGTGGGGCCCGAGGGCGTCAGCAACTCCACCACCTCCGCCGTGGTCCTTTCGTGCGTGTTCGTGCTTGTGGCCGACTACGCGCTGACCTCGTTCCTGCTGTAAGAGACCACGGCCATGCGCGCGACTTCCGGATGGGACATACGGCTTGACGGCCTTGCGGTGGGCTACGGCGACCACGTGGTGCTGCGCGACGTGAACGCGCTGCTGCCCGCGGGCGAAATTTCCATGATCATCGGTGGCTCGGGCTGCGGCAAGTCTACCCTGCTGCGCCACGTGCTGGGCTTGCAACGGCCCATGGCGGGCACCCTTTCGGTGGGCGGGCGCGACCTGTTCGCCCTTGCCGGGCGCGACTTTCGCAAGGTGCGGCGGCGCATGGGCGTGCTGTTCCAGGACGGGGCGCTGCTGGGCTCGCTGACGCTGGGCGACAACGTGGCCCTGCCCCTGCGCGAGCACACCGGCCTGCCCAAGGCCACCATCCGCCAGATCGTGCTGCACAAGCTGGCCCTGGTGGGCCTGGCCGACTACGCGGATTACTACCCCAACCAGCTTTCCGGCGGCATGCGCAAGCGCGCGGGCCTGGCGCGGGCCATCGTCATGGACCCGCCCATCCTGCTGTGCGACGAACCAACGTCGGGCCTGGACCCGGTCAACGCCGCGCGCATGGACCAGTTGCTGCTGGACATGCGGGCCAATTTTCCCGGCATGACCATCGTTGTGGTCAGCCACGACCTGCGCAGCCTGGACGCCATCGCCAACTACGTGCTCATGCTGCACGACGGCACGGCGGCCTTCGCGGGGCCGGTGGATGCGTTGCGCGCGTCCGACGATCCGTACGTGCGCAGCTTTCTGGACCGGCGGGCCGACGAGGACCAGCGGACCGGGGTATCGCTGGCGCCGGAGGTGCAGCAGGCCCTTGACGCCTGGCTGGACCGCTGACGCCTGGCTGGGCTTCCGGCGCCTGACCGGACTTCTGACGTTCGACCGGACAGGCTGACGCCAGGCACCTGACGGCAGGCACGGCAACTACTGTCAACCAAAGCCCCCAACGGATACGGGAAGGGCAGCATGAAAAAATATTCGCGAGAAACATCGGTCGGCATCTTCGTGCTCATCGGGCTGCTGTGCGTCGGCTACCTCACCATAAAGCTGGGGCGCATGGAACTCTTGTCCGACAAGGGCTACACCGTGCATGCCCGGTTCACCTCCATCACCGGCCTGCGCGTGGGTGCCGAGGTGGAAATCGCGGGCGTGCCCGTGGGGCGCGTGGCGGGCATCACCCTGGCGCCGGACAAGCCGGTGGCGGTGGTTAGCCTGCGCATGCAGGAAGGCGTGCACCTGACCGACGATGTCATCGCTTCGGTAAAGACCAGCGGCCTCATTGGCGACAAGTACATCAAGCTTTCGCCCGGCGGTTCTCCGGAACAGCTTGGCGAAGGCGACGAAATCACGGAAACCGAATCGGCCATCGACATCGAATCGCTGATCAGCAAGTACGTGTTCGGAGGAGTCTAGGCATGTTCATGCACACTTTCCGGCGCGGTGCCCTCCCTGCCGCGCCGCTTTTCAAAACCCTGTCCCGCGCCCTGCTCTGCGGTCTGCTCTGCCCTCTGCTCTACTGGTCCGGCCCGGCCCTTGCCGCCACGGACAGCGCGGGTGCCGCCCGCGAGGCCCTGAAAACCTCGGTGGACCGCATTCTCGACATCGTGAAGCAGCCGGGCTACACCGACCCCGGCCAGCGCCCCGCGCTGATGGACAAGGTGGAGAACGAAATCCGCCGCATCTTCGATTTTCGCGAATTCTCGGCCCGCACCGTGGGCATGAACTGGCCCTCGTTCACTCCCGACCAGCAGGACCGCTTTGCCGAGGCCTTCGCCTCGCTGCTGCGGGCCACCTACCTTGAAAAGTTCGACGGCTACACCGGCCAGCAGGTGCTGTTCACCGGCGAGCTCGTCAGCGGCAAGGGCGACAAGGTCGAGGTGCAGACCACCGTGGTGATCAAGGACAAGCAGGTGCCCGTGGCCTACCGCATGCTCCAGAACCGCCAGCAGAGCTGGGTGGTGTACGACGTGATCATCGAAGGCGTGAGCATGGTCAAGAACTACCGTACCCAGTTCCAGGACCTGCTGGAAAAGGGCACCGCCGACCAGCTCATCGAGCGGGTGCGGGCCAAGGCCGACGACGTGCGCAAGCAGCCCGCCCAACCCGCGCCGGGCCAGCCGGGCAAATAGTCCGCCGCACGAACAAGAACCCGCCTTCGGAGGAATGCCCATGGCCGCAGGTCCGTTCCGCATCAACATCGCGCTGTGTACGGCGTGTCTTGCCTGTACCCTGCTGCTGACCCCGGCGGCGGCCAGCGCCGACACGCCCGCCGAAGGCACGCCCCATGCCCCGCCCACGGTCACGGCGGACCTGGACGACTACGACACCAACAACGAAGACATGGTGGCCGACCCGCTGGAAGGCTGGAACCGCATGTGGTTCGCCGTCAACGACGTGTTGCTGCTCAAGGTCATCAAGCCGGTGCACCAGGGCTACGTGGCGGTGACGCCGGACGAGTTGCGCAGCGGCGTCCGCAATTTCTTCCACAACCTCGCCTTTCCCCTCCGCTTCCTGAACTGCCTGTTGCAGGGCAAGCCCAAGGAGGCCGGGGTGGAGATGGGACGGTTCATCATCAATTCCACCGTGGGCATGGCCGGGTTCATCGACGTGGCCAAGAAGGACAAGCCCATCGTGGAACCGGACAAGGAAGACTTCGGCCAGACCCTGGGCGTATGGGGCGCGGGCGAAGGCTTCTACATCGTCTGGCCGCTGATCGGCCCCAGCACCCTGCGCGACAGCGTGGGCCTTGCGGGCGACTACTTCGCCGAACCGTTCGGCTACATGGTGGACGACGACCTGACCTACTTCTCGGCACGCGCCTACGGCGAATTCAACAAGGCCGACGAGACCATCGACAGCTACGAAGCCGTGACCAAGAGCGCGGTGGAGCCGTACACCTCGGTGCGCAACGCCTACATCCAGATGCGCCGCGCCAAGGTGGCCAAGTAGCCCGGCAGACGCCAATTCAATCCGCGAACGACAAAGGGAGGCCCCGTGGGGCCTCCCTTTCTTATTGGCGGGGTGCTGTCCGACAGCCGTGCGCGGTTTGCCCATAGGGGCTGTTTCTAAATTAGGATTTTCGTTCGTTGGCGAGGAAAACGAGCCTGCCATGAGGGAATATACTCTTATCGTATTTGACCGACATGGCAGGCGAAGTTTGACGACGCCAACGGGCGAAAGGACAATTTAGAAACTGCCCCTAGATGGGAGGGGCGATAACGACGATAACCCGCATTTCGGTCTTCGCCCGCACCCCGTGGGGCACGCGGATTTCCGAGACCAGCATGTCGCCCTGCTTCGCGGGGATGGCCGCACCGTCCGCGCCCAGGAATTCGCCCTCGCCCTCGATGACGGTGATGGCCAGTTCGCCGTCGATGTCGTGGCTGTGCACGGGCAGTTCCTGTCCGGCCTTGAAGTTGAAATTGATGATCTTGAAGTTTTCCGAGTCGTGCACCAGGTTCATGGCGAACCCGGCGTCCTTGAAGGTGCGCATGTCGTCGAGGCGGATGTGGCGCATGGTGGTCTCCTTGTATGGTTCCTTGTCGTCATGGTTGTCGCGGACGGCGGTACGCGCCCGGTGTGGTCCTGTTGCGGGGCGGAGTGATTTCCTCCGTCCTCGCCCACAAGATAGGTTCTCCGTGCGGGCCATGCGTGACGCGCATCACGGGCGGAAGGTCTTTTTCGATTTTTTTTTTTGCTCACGGCCCGGCGGAGAGCGCCCCCGCCACCAACCCGCCCGCCCTTCCCGTTCCCGTCCGCCCCGGCTCGTCCTTACCCGCCCCGGCTCGCCCTTACCCGTCCCAACTCGTCTCGACTCTCCCCTCCCCACCGGGCGCCGGGTTGACAGCCCGGTACGGGCAGGCTACCGCTGGCCTTTCCCTGAAACGGCGGCCCGTTGCCGCGCATCATCGCGGCGTGCGCCCCAGGCGGTGCCGCGCAAGGACAGTTTTCATGATCGTCGAAATAGGCTGCATCGCCGTGGGCGTGCCCGCGGGCTACCTGCTGCGCACGCGCCCCGCCGTGGTCGGCGCCGTGGACCGGCTGACCACCTGGTCCATCTACGCGCTGCTCTTTCTGCTGGGCCTGGCGCTGGGCTCGGACGACGCGCTGGTGGCCAAGGCGGGCGACATCGGCCTGCGGGCCGTGGTCATCAGCATGGCGTCGCTGGCGGGCAGCGTGGCCGCCGGATGGCTGCTGCAACACGTGCTGCTGCGTGGTGCGCTGGACGGCCCCGGTGCCGCCAGCCCGCCCCCCCTGGGCGCGGGTACCGCCACGGCCCCGGCCTTGAACCACGCAGGTGACCACGCGACAGACCACTCTGGGGACCGGCCATGAAGGGCAGCCTGATCATTCTCGGCTTCTTCCTGTCCGGCGTGCTGCTGGGCAGGCTGGACATCATCCCCAGGGCCGACCAGGCGGGCGACCTGGCCTCGTGGGCGCTGTACATGCTGCTGTTCGTGGTGGGCATGGGCATCGGGTTCGATACCCGCTCGTTCCGCATCCTGCGCGAACTGCACGTGAAGGTGGCGCTGGTGCCGCTGTTCGTGGGCATCGGCACCCTTGGCGGCTCGCTGGCGGCGTGGGCCCTGCTGGGCGACATGCCCCTGCGCGACGTGCTTGGGGTAGGCGCGGGCTTTGGCTACTACAGCCTGTCCAGCATCATGATCACCAAAATGGGCGACGCGGCCCTTGGTTCCATGGCGCTCATCGCCAACATCTCGCGCGAACTGGTCACCCTGCTCTCCGCCCCGCTGCTGGTGCGCCTGTTCGGCGGGCTGGCCCCGGTCATGGCGGGCGGGGCCACCAGCATGGACACCAGCCTGCCGATCATTGCCCGCTACGCCGGGGAGCGTTACGGCATCATCGCCGTATTCAGCGGCATGGTGCTGACCGTGGCCGTGCCCATCCTGGTGACGGCCATCTTCACCTGGATGTAGAGGCACCCACCTCGACGCGCACTGGGGCGGCTGCCCGCGCATGCCGCCCCCTTCCACTGCTTCGCCCCCTGATCCCTTTCCCTCCTCTCCGGTCCTCACCACTCCTTCTTCGGCGTCCCCGCTTCCTTATCGACCCCGCCTCTCTTTCTCCTAAGCCGCCCCTCTTCCCGCCCCCCTGCAAAGTGGTGACAAATGTGTCAATCATGCCGCCAGGGTCTGGCGTTTTCTCACTCATTCATTGACAATCTGCTCACTTATGCTCCAGAAGAGGGAGTCCGTCCGTCACACCAACCACATGTCCAGAGGAGAATCCGGGATGCTGAAGAAGATCGTCCTCACCCTTGCGGCCCTGCTGGTCACCGCCAACGTGGCCTTTGCCGAGAAGACCATCGTCGTTGCCCAGGACGCCACCTGGCCGCCCATGGAATTTGTTGACGCGAACAAGAACCTCGTCGGCTTCTCCGTCGATTACACCGACGCCATGGCCAAGGAAGCGGGCTTCAAGATCGTGCACAAGAACGTGGCCTGGGACGGCATCTTCGCCGGGCTCGAATCCGGCAGCTACGACGCCATCGTTTCCTCGGTGTCCATCACCGACGAACGCAAGAACGCCATGGACTTCACCACCCCCTACTACGAAGTGCGCCAGGCGCTCGTGGTGCCCAAGACCACCAACGTCACCAAGCTGGACGAAATGAAGGGCAAGACCCTTGGCGGCCAGATCAGCACCACCGGCTACTTCACCATCAAGAAGACCGCCGGCGTCACCGCCAAGTCGTACGACGAAATCGGCCTGGCCATGGAAGACCTGTTCAACGGCCGCATCGACGGCGTGGTGTGCGACGACCCCGTTGCCGCCAGCTACGCCCTGCAGCAGGAACAGTACGCCGCCAAGATGAAGATCGCCTTCGTCATCGAAACCCAGGAAAAGGAATTCTACGGTATCGCCGTGAAGAAGGGGAACAAGGAAGTTCTGGACCTTCTGAACAAGGGCATCGCCGCCGTGAAGGCCAAGGGCATCGACAAGCAGCTCCGCGAAAAGTGGATCGGCCGCTAGCCGTGCCCGGCTAGATACTTGCGCACCATGGGGGACTGGCGGTATTACGCCGGTCCCCCGTTTTTCAACGTCTAAGCCTCAGAGACGCCATGACCAACGAACCCCAGAACGTCCGCATCGTCATTACCGACGGCGCGATCATACCGGACCCGAAGGAACGGCGGATCATAACCGCATGGTCCATCTCCTTCGTGGGCGCGCTGGGCGCGCTCGTCTACCTGTGCGCGAGCCGGCCCGAACCCTACTGGCGGTTGCTGCAATTCCTGCCGGACGGCATTGCCGTCACCTTCAAGGTGACCGTGCTGTCCATCCTGTGCTCCATCCCCATCGGGCTCATCACCGGGCTTGGCCGCCTGTCGCGCAACCGGCTGATCAACCTCGTGGCCTCCACCTACGTGGAGGTGGTCCGGGGCATTCCCCTGCTGGTGCAACTTTTCTACATCTACTACGCCCTTGGCCGGTTCCTGAAGGTGCCGGACCTGCTGGCCGCCATCATCGCGCTCAGCGTGTGCTACGGCGCCTACATGGGCGAGGTGTTCCGCGCGGGCATCGACTCCATCTCCAAGGGCCAGACCGAAGCCGCCCGCTCGCTGGGCTTCAATCGGGCGGAGACCATGTTCATGGTCATCCTGCCGCAGGCGTGGCGCACCATCCTGCCGCCGGTGGGCAACGAATTCATCGCCATGCTGAAGGACACCTCGCTGGTGTCCATCATCGCCGTGGCCGACATCCTGCGACGCGGGCGCGAATTCGCCTCGGAGAGCTTCCTGTACTTCGAGACGTACACCATGGTTGCCCTCATCTACCTGTTGATCACGCTGTTCCTGTCCAAGGGCGTCAGCATCATGGAATCGAGGTTGAACTACTATGACCGCCGATAGCGTCGAACCCATCATCCGCATCAGCCACGCCTGGAAGTTCTTCGGCGAGCTGACGGCCCTCAACGACGTCAGCCTTGACGTGATGCCCGGCGAAAAGGTGGTCATCTGCGGGCCGTCCGGCTCGGGCAAGTCCACCCTGCTGCGCTCCATCAACCGGCTGGAAACGGTGGACAAGGGCAGCATCATCGTGGACGGGCAGGACGTGAACTCGCCCGACAACGACATCAACAAGATCCGCCAGGAACTGGGCATGGTCTTCCAGAGCTTCAACCTCTTTCCGCACAAGACCGTGCTGCAGAACCTGACCATGGCCCCCATGCGGCTGCGCAAGACCCCGCGCGCCGAGGCGGAAAGCCGGGCGCTGGAACTGCTGAAGAAGGTGGGCATCAGCGACAAGGCCAACGTCTTTCCGGCCATGCTTTCGGGCGGGCAGCAGCAGCGCGTGGCCATTGCCCGCGCCCTGGCCATGAACCCCAAGATCATGCTGTTCGACGAACCCACCAGCGCGCTGGACCCGGAAATGATCGGCGAAGTGCTGGACGTCATGGTCACCCTGGCCCGCGAAGGCATGACCATGGTCTGCGTGACCCACGAAATGGGCTTTGCCCGCGAAGTGGCCGACCGCATCATCTTCATGGACCACGGCCAGGTGCTGGAAGAAAACGCGCCGCAGGAATTCTTCAGCGCGCCCAAGCACCCCCGTCTCCAGAAGTTCCTGAATCAGATACTGTAGCGCGCCCGCCGCGCCGCAGGCCACTGGACACATGCAAACGGGCCGCTCCGCAAGGGGCGGCCCGTTTTCGTTGCCTGGCGCGCTGCAAGGCCATCCGGGCATGTCCGGCCTGATGGCTGGCCGACCATACATCCAGGGAAATCACCGGCCCGGAAACGCCACCGGGCCGGAGCATGGCCCCGGCCCGGTGAGGATGACGTAAAAATTGGAACACCCCGTACTGCGGGATGCCGTCCTGCCTCAACGACCGGCGATGCGCATGCCCTCGGCGCGGGCCAACGCGAAATCCACCTCCAGCGGCAACAAGCAGAACCGCTCGCGCAGGGCATGAGCGTCGTACAGAAAGCGCCGGTAATCGGCCTGCGTACGCGGGCCGGAGCCGTCACGCACCGCCTGCCCCTTCAGGAAGGCCAGCCCGCGCCACAGGGCCGGGGTGCACGGCAGAAAAAAATCCGCATCGTCGGTCTCGTTGTCCGTGCCCATATCCGCGCCCGACTTCAGGTACAGCAGCAGCGACAGCACAAAGACTCCGACGCCCGCCACCTTGCGCGCCTCGTGCAGGCGAAAGGCCTCGGCCAGCACCGCGTCCGCGCTTCCGGCAACGGGCAGCGCCCACAGCCCCAACAGCCAGGGACCAAGCTCGCCCAGGCGCGGCGCAAGCCGCAACAGGCTGGCCAGCCCCGCCCCGAAGCGGGTGCAGGTGATGCGCTTGGGCACGCTGCCCTCGATGCATTCGCGGTTCACGGCCAGGCACATGGCCCGAAAGTCGGCGGCGGACATGACCCCGCCGCCACCCGGCCCGAAGGCCGCATCCAGCAGCGCGCGTGCCTCGGCCTCTCCCTGCTTGCGGCTGTTGATGAAGTCCACCCCGGAATGAATGTCGCGCCATTCATCCACCTGCGCGGCATACCGCTCGAACATGCTGCCTCCGTGTGCCGTGAAAGAACCTGCCGATTCCGCCGGGTCGGCCTTCCCTGCCGTACCCGATACGCCCACCATTGCCGTGCCCCAGCCACACCCCGCCCGCCTGGGCATTGCCACGCAATGGGATGCCCTCTGCTGGTACACTCAGCCGCCCTGCCCCGCCTTATCGCGTCGCCCAAGGTGGATAGCAAAAAAAACGTGCGTCCCCAAGGGATGCGCAGGCATCCGGAACGCACGAAAAGAGGGGGGCAGGGGACGGTAGCCGTTATGCGAGTCTTCGAGCATTGCCCTAGCCGTCAGGTGAGTGCAGCGAACCTTACGGATAGGGACCGCAAAGCGCGGATAGCGATCGCAACGCGCACAAGGCCCCCTGCCCGCCGGAGGCTTACAAAAAATGAAGGGGACCAGCGTTCGTCCAAGCGGCCACACCGCAGGAAGAACCGCAGCCTCTACTGCGACACCACGTGCAGCAGGGCCGCACGCACCTCGTCCATCTGCTGCTCGTCGGTGATCTTCTGGCCGTACACCGTGCGCACCGAAAAGCTGTCCGAGGTACGGTTGCCCAGCGTGGCGATCTTGGCAAACAGGATATCCAGCTGCAACGCCTGCAACACCCGCGCGACATCATACAGCAATGCGGGCCGGTCCGGCGCGAACACTTCCACCACGGTGTGGAAATCCGACAACTCGTTGTCGATGCGCACCTCGGGCGGGCGGCGCACCGCATCCAGCAGCACGCTGGGCACCTTGTGCTTCAGCGCGTTGGACGCGCGGGCCTGCTCCAGCCGGTAATCCAGCGACAGCTTGCCCGTCAGCGCGAAATGGATGGCACCGCGCACCTTGCCCCAGAAATCCTTGGCATACAGCGGATCGGGCGGCGCGGTGACGTGAAAGATGTCCAGCACGGTACCGTCGCTCCACACATAGGCATCGGCGCCGAAGACGTTCAGCCCGTGCAGCGAAAGCACCCCGGCAATGGTAGCGAACAGCCCGGACTGGTCGCGCGCGGCCACCAGCACCTCCCACAGCTCGCTGTCGCGCCCGCCGTGCAGGGGCCTGCCCTCCACCACCACCACGCCCCGCTCGGCCCGGTCCTCGGGCAGGCGGCGCCGCGATTCGGCCACGTCGCGGTTCAGCTGGTAGACCAGCGACATGTGCCGCACGATGTCTTCCGGCGGCATGGCCAGCAGATAGCGCGAAGGCATGGCGTCCAGATACAGTCCCGCCGTTTCCGGCGTGTAGTGCAGCGCGGACTGGCGCTCGCGCACCAAGGCCCGCGCCATGTCGCGGGTGCGCACGATGGCCTGGGCGGTCTGCGTGCCCGCAAGCTGCCCGTCGCGCAGCATGTTGGCCACCTTGCCGTGCAGTTCGTACAGCAGGCTGGCGGTCCAGCGGTTCCACGCCTTGTGGCCGGTGGCCATGGAATCGGCATGGGTGAGCAGGTAGAGCATGTTCAGGCGACGCAGGCTGCCCACGGTGCCCGCGCACTGGGCCACCACCGACTCGTCGTTGAGGTCGCGGCGCTGGGCGGTGCGGATGAGCAGCAGGTGGTGCAGCACCAGAAAGACCACGTCGTCGATGGTCTCGGGCGGCGCGCCCCACTCGCCCAGCAGGCGCATGGCCATCTCGGCCCCCACCTCGGAATGGTGCGAGGCGTCGGCCCCGCCCTTGCCAAGGTCGTGCAGCAGCGCGGCCAGCAGCAGGCACAGCCTGTCGCGCGCGGCGTCCGCGTCCTGCCCGGACGGGTACGCGGGCGTGCCTGCGGCGCCTTCGCCCGTGCCCTGCTGCCCGCCTGGCCCGCTTGGCCCATCCGGAACGCTCAGGCAGCCACCGCGCCAGAAGCCGGAAAACGGCTCGAAGTCTTCGCTGGCCAGCGATTCCAGCTGGCGGATCACGAACAGGGTGTGCATGCCCACGGGATAGGTATGGAACCCGTCGAACTGCACCCTGTCGCGCGCTTCGGCGTAGGCGGGCAGGATGGCGGGCAAAAGGCCCGTCTCGTCCATGTGCCCGAGCACCGGGAACGCCTTGCCGGACCCCAGGATGCGCATCAGCGCCGCGCCCACATCGGCGCCGGAAAGGGCGCCCTCCTCGCCGGACAGGGCCTGTTGCAGGGCCTGCTCCATGGCCTTGCGGGTGTTCCAGTCGGGGGCGGGGGCCTCGGGGCCGGGCCATTCGGCGGCACGCACGAAGGCGGAAAGGGCCAGGCCGGGGGTGACCACCGCCGGGTCGGGCAGACAGATGTGCAGCGTGCCGCCCGCCATGACCACGGGGCCTTCCACCTCGGGGCAGGGCTGGTCGGGGTGCACCGGCCCGCCGGGGATGCCCCGGAAGGCGGCGGACAGTGCCTTGATGTGCGACATGCACCGGTGCAGGCGCCCCAGGAAGCATTCCACGGCCAGCAGGTTGCCGCATTCGCGAAAGCCGAGACGCGCGGCGATTTCCGGTTGCAGGTCCAGGAACAGCTGGTCGTTCTTGCGATGCGAAAGATGGTGCAACAGGTTGCGCACGTCGTGCAGAAAGCCCACGCTTTCGCGCAGCAGGGCGGCATCGGACGCGGAGAACCCGGCCTGGGCCAGGATTTCCTCCACGCTGCCCGCCTCGTTGCGGATGCGGCCCAGCCACAGGATGCGGTGGTAGTCCCGCAGGCCGCCCAGGCCTTCCTTCAGGTTGGGTTCCAGCAGCACGGCGCCGTCGCCGTGCGAGGCGCGCCTGCGCTCGTGCTCCTCGTCGTTCCAGGACAGGAACGAGGCCCCCCGGCGCGGCAGCACCTTGTCGTTCAGGCGGTCCACCATCTCGCGGAACAGGGCCTCGTTGCCGGTGATCAGCCGCGCGTCCAGCAGGCTGGCCAGCACCTTGTGGTCCTTGGCGGCCAGCTTCACGCAGTCGCCGATGGTGCGGAACCCGTGCCCCAGGGTGTAGCCCGCGTCCCACAGGGGCAGAAACAGCGGCTGGGCCAGGTCGATGGCCTGCGGCGGGATGGAGCGGCCGCACAGGATCAGGATGTCGATGTCCGACCCCAGGCACAGTTCCTCGCGGCCATAGCCGCCCACGGCCACCAGGGCCACCTTGTCGTGCCCGCCGCGCAGTTCGGCGAAGCGAAGGCGGAAATAGTCGTCCAGCAGGCGGCTGTAGGCCCGCTCGAAGCGCGACGCGCCCATGGACGTGGACGCGGGCGTGGTGTCGCGACAATGGGCATCGGGCCGGGGGACATCGGGCCGGGAGGCATCGGGCCTGACGGCATCGGGCCGGGAGGCGCAGGCGTTTTCCGGCGGTGCCGCGTCCGTGGGGGAAAGGGAGACGTCCAGACGTTCGAGCAGCGCGGCGCGCCCCTCGCGCAGGACCGTGGCGGCATCGCGCGGCGAGCCGGAACTACCGGCGGGAGCGGAGGAAGATGGCCCGTGTGCCTGCGTCATGTAGGGGTGGTGGGTGAAGGGTGGATATGGACGGGCGGCGCCCCGTTCGTTGCCGAGGCGCCGCCCACGGATTGCGGTATGTTGCGGCTAGATGGCTTCCACGCCGGTTTCACCGGTACGGATGCGCAGCACGTCTTCCACCGGCGAGATGAAGATCTTACCGTCGCCCACCTTGCCGGTGCGGGCGGCCTTGACCACCGCATCGACCAGCGGCTTCACCTGCGCGTCGTCGACGACGACTTCGATCTTGACCTTGGGCATGAAGTCCACCTGGTATTCGGCACCGCGGTACACTTCCTTGTGGCCGCGCTGGCGGCCGAAGCCCTTTACTTCCGTGACGGTCATGCCCTTCACGTCGAGGCCGGCCAGCGTTTCCTTGACCTCGTCCAGCTTGAAGGGGCGGATGATGATCTCAAGTTTCTTCATGATGTCCATCCTGAAGCTCGGTTCGTGTTCAGGGAAGGGATGAGCCCTTCCGCCTTGTAGGCGACAACGGCGGCAGCGGCAAGCCTAGAGCTGGTAACCTGTCTCGTTGTGCTCGCTGACGTCGAGGCCCGCGACCTCCGACTCCGTATCCGCGCGCAGGCCGACGAGGGCGTCAACCACATGGAACAGGATGCGGCTGGCCACGTAGCAGAACAGCCAGGTGGCGACCACGGAGATGAACTGGATCCAGAGCTGCGAGGGGTTGCCTTCGAGCAGGCCGGAGGCGGTATTCACGGCAGTGGTGGCGAAGATGCCGGTGGCCAGGGCGCCGAAGGTACCGCCCACGCCGTGCACGCCCACCACGTCCAGGGCGTCGTCGTACTTGAAGACATGCTTCATCAGCACGCCGCCGTAGCACAGGGCGCCGCCGACAAGGCCCATGATGATGGCGGGCATGGGGGCCACGAAGCCAGCGGCGGGAGTGATGACCACAAGGCCGGCCACGGCGCCGGAAGCGGCACCAAGGGTGGTGGGCTTGCCGGTGTGCAGCCATTCGGCGGCCACCCAGCTGACGGCGGCGGCGGCGGCGCACAGGTGGGTGGTGACGAAGGCGTTGGCGGCCAGGCCGTTGGCGGCCAGGGCGCTGCCCGCGTTGAAGCCGAACCAGCCGAACCACAGGATGCCCGCGCCAAGCACGGTCATGGGCAGGTTGTGGGGCACGAAGGGTTCGCGGCCGTAGCCGTGGCGGCGGCCCAGCACGTGGGCGGCGGCCAGGGCGGCGGCGGCGGAGCTCATGTGCACCACGGCGCCACCGGCGAAGTCAAGCGCGCCAAGACCGAACAGCCAGCCGCCGCCCCACACCCAGTGGGCCATGGGGGCGTACACCACCACCAGCCACAGCACCGAGAACAGCAGCATGGCGCGGAAGCGGATGCGTTCGGCATAGGCGCCGGAAATCAGGGCCGGGGTGATCACCGCGAACATGCACTGGAACACCATGAACAGCAGATGCGGAATGTTGGTGACCGATTCGCTGGGTTCCATGCCCACGCCGTTCAGGAAGGCGAAATCAAGCCCCCCGATGACCCCGCCGATGTCGGGGCCGAACGCCAGCGTGTAGCCGATGACCGCCCAGACGATGCTGGCCACGCCCAGAAGAATGAAGCTGTGCATGGTGGTGGACAGCACGTTGCGCGCACGCACGAGCCCCCCGTAGAACAGGGCGAGCCCCGGGGTCATGAACATGACCAGAGCGGAGCAGACCAGGATGAAGGCGGTATCCGCCGCGTTCATGTGAACCTCCTCGAAAAGTTGACGTACATCCCCTGCCGGACCGAACGCACAGGGGCAAACCCGAATGATGCCCAGGTAAAGGCAAGGAGCGTGCCATTCACTACAAAATGGTCGGCTCCAATGAATTCACCATATTGCGCAAATCAAGCAATATTGTTTTTTTCCATTTTGGTAACACTACAAATGGATTTGATTCCCTTTTTGTAAAAACATACACTTTTGCAGTGCGCACCGGAAAAAGTGCCCGCGCCGGTTTGCATGCCGACGCCGTTGTGGTATGTCTCTGCGAACCGCCGTGCCCACCATCCGCCACGGATGGCCAGGGCACGAAGCCGCCGCGCCCCCGCGCAGGAGGCGCGGGACACCGCCAAGGCTCCTCGTTCCCGCGAGGCGGACCTTCAGAACCCCCTTCCGCAGGAGGCGGATACCCATGGACCGTACCGGCATCATCACCTTCAGGGGCACCCCCCTCACCCTCGGCGGCACCCCGGTGGCCAAGGGCGACAAGGCCCCCGGTTTCTCCGCACTGGCCAACGACCTGTCCCCGCGCTCCCTGTCCGATTACGCGGGCAAGGTGCTGCTCATCTCCGCCGTGCCCTCGCTGGATACCGGCGTGTGCGACATGGAGACCCGGCGCTTCAACCAGGAAGCCACCCGCCTTGGCACGGACGTGCGCATCCTGACCATCAGCTGCGACCTGCCGTTCGCCCAGGCCCGCTGGTGCGGTGCCGCCGGGGTGGACGCGCTGGAAACCCTGTCCGACCACCGCGACCTGTCCTTCGGCAGCGCCTACGGCGTGGTGATCAAGGAACTGCGCCTGCTGACCCGCGCCATCTTCGTGGTGGACCGGTCCGGAACGGTCACCTACACCGAAATCGTGCCCGAAGTGAGCCACGAGCCCAACTACGAGGCCGCCCTGGCCGCCGTGCGGGCCGCCCTGTAGCTGAGACCGGCGACGGGGTCGGCGCACGACATTCACCCCGCCGCGCTGTGCGCGCCAACGGGAGGGAATGGCGCAGGACATACGAAAACAGCCTGTTTTACGAAAATGACAATGCGGTTTCGCCCACGCGAAACCGCATTGTTCCTTATTGTTGCCCCTGCCCAGTCCGGTTACTTGCCCTGCCTGCTCCCTGCCTTGCCCGTCGCGCATCGGACATCCCGGTTCGCGCCGGTTCGCGCCGGTTCGCGCCGGTCCGCACCGGCCCGGTGGGCCGGGCCGCGCCCAACCCACCGGACATGCCGCACCGACCGGGCCCCACCGGACCGCCAGCCTTGCACGGCGGCCCGGCCTGGGCTAGGCTGCGCACCTCGTCATCCCCAGCACGAATGCGCATCGCGCGCGGTCCGTGCGGGGCACCGGACGAATACCACCACGCCGCAGGAGCAGCCCGCATGTCCGCATCCCCTCTCGCCCCCGACCAGGCCCGCGCCCACCTCGTCGCCACGGTGCTGCGCCACCTGTCGCGCGACGCCGGAAGCCGCACGGAGGCCCTGGAGGAATTCCTGGCCGTGACCCTGCCCGACATGGACGAACGGGGCGCGAGCGTGCTGTCGGCCATGGTGCCCCAACTGCCGGAATCGCTGTACGGCAAGTGGGCATCCATGTTCGTGGACCGCTTGCAGGAAACCGTGCCCCACGAACACCTGACGGCCCTGTGCGACGGCAGCGAAGACAACGATGCCACCATCGCCCTGGTTTACGTGATGTTCATGGAATCGGAAAAGATGGAACGCCAGGTGGCGGAAGATCTGCACGCCCTTGGCATCGCGCAGGGCGGAGAGAATGAACCCGACGACGCGGGCGCCCTGCTGGGCGCATACCTGCGCGCCCGGCTCACCGCGCGCGGTCAGGGACCCGTCCAATAGATACGGCAGGCCCGGATCGCCCTGGCCGCAGCCTTCCCCACGGATGTCAGCAGGGTTGCCTACATGGGAAGGGGGCGTACCGGCGGACACAGTCGTCCATGCGCAGGCCGTCAGTTCTGCGGAACCAACGCCCGAACCGGCTTCGCAGACCGGCTCCGCAAACGCCAAGGGCCGCGCACATGCGCGGCCCCGCAATTTTCCGGCCGCCCCCCGGACACCGGGCTGGCTACTGCTTCTCCACCTTGAGCCCGTCGTCGGTGGCGGTCAGCAGATAGGTGCAGCCCCCGGTTTCGAGACAGTAGTCCGAACCGGGAAACAGCGTGGAGCGGGCGGTCCATTCGTCGTTGACGAACACGTCGCGCGCGCCGCCGCTTTCCTCGTAGCGCACTTGGGTTCCGTCGGCCAGGATGACGAACTCCGTCTCGTGGATGACGGCGGGCAGGTCGGCTTCGGTATGGCTCATGGCAGGCCTCCTTCACGGTTACGGATGGCAGGACTGTGGCAGAAAACCAATCCACTGACGTAATCACATGTTTACATCGTCCACCACCGGACAACAACAGGAATATCCCGTGACGCCAGAACTTCAGGCCACCGCCTCCGCCCCCGCTGCCCCTGCCTCCTCGGCCACGTCCGCTCCTGCCGTTCCGCCAGCAGCGCCAGTTGTGCCAGTCGCGCCAGTCGCCGCTGCCCCGGCAGCCTTGGCCGCCGTGCTGTCCCTGCCGGTGCCCGGCGTGTCCGCCGTCATGGCCCTGCTGGACGAAGGGGCCACCATTCCGTTCATAGCCCGCTACCGCAAGGAAGCCACGGGCAGCCTGGACGAGGTGCAGGTGGCCGCCGTGCGCGACGCCCTGGAAAAGGCGCGCGAACTGGACAAGCGGCGGGCCGCCGTGCTGGCATCGCTGGAGGAACGCGGCCTGCTCACCCCGCAGTTGTCCAATGCCGTGGCGGGGGCATCCACGCTCACCGCGCTGGAGGACGTGTACCTGCCCTACCGGCCCAAGCGCGTCACCCGCGCGGAAAAGGCCCGACGGCGCGGCCTGGCCCCGCTGGCGGAGGCCCTGCGCACGGCGCGGCCCACGGCGGACGCCCTTGCGCTGGCCGCGCCCCATGTCACGCCCCATGTCACGCCCCATGTCACACCGGAAGGTACGGACCCGGAACTGGCCGTGCCCGACGCGCAGGCCGCCCTGGCCGGTGCCCGCGACATCCTGGCCGAAAACTACGCGGAATCCGCCCCCCTGCGCGGCGCCCTGCGCGACCTGTTCGTGCGGCGCGCCGTGCTGCGCGCCAAGGCCGTGCCCGGCAAGGAAGCGGAAGGCGCCACCTACGCCGACTGGTTCGGCCACGAGGAACGCGCCGCCGCCATGCCCTCGCACCGGCTGCTGGCCATGCTGCGCGGCGAACGCGAGGGTTTTCTTTCCGTGGCCGTGCGTCCCGACGACGCCGACGCGCTGGACACCCTGCACCGCAGGGCGGGCATCGCCGCCACCGGCACCGCCCTGCGGCCCGAAACCGCCGCCGGGCAGGTGGACGCGGCCCTTGCCGATGCCTGGAAGCGGCTGCTGGCCCCATCGCTGGAAAACGAACTGCGCACGGCCCTGCGCGAACGGGCGGAAGCCCAGGCCATCGGCGTGTTCGCCGCCAACCTGCGCGAACTGATCATGGCCCCGCCCCTGGGCGGACGCCGCATGCTGGCGCTGGACCCCGGCTGGCGCACCGGGTCCAAGCTGGTCTGCCTGGACGCGCAGGGCACCCTGCTGCACCACGAGGTCATCCACCCCCTGACCGGCGACGCCGGGGCGGAACGCGCCGCGCGCACCCTGCGCGACTGCTGCGCGAAATACGCCATCGAGGTGGTGGCCGTGGGCAACGGCACCGCCGGGCGCGAGACGGAAGCCTTCGCGCGGGGGGTGGGCCTGCCCGCCGGGGTGGACGTGGTGCTGGTGAACGAAACCGGGGCCTCGGTGTATTCCGCGTCCGACGTGGCCCGCCGCGAATTTCCCGACCACGACCTGACCGTGCGCGGGGCCGTTTCCATCGGGCGGCGGCTGATGGACCCGCTGGCGGAACTGGTGAAGATCGACCCGCGCTCGCTGGGCGTGGGCCAGTACCAGCACGACGTGGACCAGGCCGCCCTGCGCCGCGCCCTGGACGAAGTGGTGGCCTCGTGCGTCAACGCCGTGGGCGTGGACGCCAACACCGCCAGCCCGGAACTGCTGGCCCACGTTTCCGGCATCGGCCCGGTGCTGGCCCGCAACATCGTGACCCACCGGGCGGAAAACGGCCCCTTCCGCAGCCGCAGGGACCTGCTGAAGGTGCCGCGCCTTGGCCCCAAGGCCTTCGAACAGGCGGCGGGCTTTCTGCGCGTACGCGGCGACAACCCGCTGGACGCCAGCGCGGTGCACCCGGAGCGCTACACCCTTGTGGCCCGCATGGCGGCGGACCTTGGCTGCGCCCTGGCCGACCTGCTGCGCCGCGACGACCTGCGCGGGCGCATCCGGCCCGAAAGCTATGTTTCCGAAGGGGTGGGGTTGCCCACGCTCACCGACATCCTGGCCGAACTGGCACGACCGGGGCGCGACCCGCGCCCGTCCTTCGCCCCGTTCCGCTTTGCCGAGGGGGTGCATTCGCCCGACGACCTGGAACCGGGCATGGTGCTGCCGGGCATCGTCACCAACGTCACCGCCTTCGGGGCGTTCGTGGACATCGGGGTGCACCGCGACGGGCTGGTGCACGTCAGCCAGTTGTCCGACCGCTTCGTGCGCGACCCGGCGGAGGTGGTGGCCCCGGGCCGCACCGTGCGGGTGCGGGTGCTGGAGGTGGACCGGGCGCGCGGCAGGGTGAGCCTGGCCATGAAGGGCGTGGACCAGCAGTAGCCCCCGGCACGAACGCAGGCCGCATCGACAAATTCGCTCATCGACCCGTTGGAAACCGCCCGGCCCCGCTTATGCGGAACCGGGCGGTTTCAGGTAAACGTAACAGCCCAAGCGGAACCGGACTGCCCAATTCAACATACCCCATCAATACAGCTTCATCGAATTTAATTAGGGCCAGGGTCATCAAGCCAACTAAGCACCTTGCACGCATCCGCTGTACTTGCTAGCCGATGACATGGAGGTGCATATGGCCCTAATCAAATGCCCGGAGTGCCAGCGGGATATCTCTGACGCGGCATACGATTGTCCAGGCTGTGGCTGCCCATTGAAAAGACGAAGGCTGGAACACCCCGAGGAGCATACTGCACAGGCACAGGGCGGAGGGTGTTTTACCGCACTGCTGAAGGCCGTCCTGTTTGTGATACTGGCTATTGCCGCGCTGGTAGTGCTGACCTCAATGACCCAAGGCTGTCCCCGCCAACAATCTACCGGAGAAAGACCATCCACGCCATCGGCTGGCAGTGACATGAGCGCGGAGAAAGCTGCTGCACTTATGCTCAATCTAAACGGTCATCTGTGCGCAGAGGTCGTTCGGATCACCCCATTAAAACAAGCCAAAGTATACGAAGTGCGGTGCATCGAATACCGGGGTGGGCATGGCACCGTGGACTACATGCTGGACATGAATACTGGTGTCGGATGGCGAAGGTAGCAAACAGACGAAAAGAGCTTTCCGGCTACTACTCGTCCTAAATACTGTACACGCTTCGCCCTACTTCTTTTTCTTCGTGCGCTTTTCGCGGGCCTCGTTGAACAGCTTGTCCTTCTTCTTTTCGAAGACCAGGGTGGTGCGCAGCGCGGCAAGGCCCAGGGCCACCACGGACAGGATGAGGATCAACCCCTTCTGCAACTGCCATTTCTGGGTGCTGATAAGGCCCGAGGCCCACGTGGCCCCGGCGCGCTCGCCATAGAACAGGGCCAGCGGCGCCGCCACCAGGATCAGCAGCAGCCCGACGATCTCCATCCACAGGAAGCTGCGCCAGAACAGCAGCATGAACAGCGTGGAATCGCGCACCATCCGCAGGAACTTCAGGCGCGATTCCAGGTCCTTCAACCGTTCCTCCTCGGCTTCGGCCACGGCATGGGCACGCTTGAAGGTTTCCGCCACCTGCAAATTGGTCTTCAGCGCCCAGTTCAGACTGGCGGCGCACATGTTGTAGTTCTTGTTGAACTCCACGAGGATGCGCGGGAACGGGAACCAGGCGGCCTCGTCGCGGATGTGCATCAGCCGGGCCATGAACCCGTTGAACCGCGTCTTCAGGTCCTTGGCCTCGCGCCCGATGCGCAACTGCATGTCCTTTTCCAGTTGCGAGCGCCCATTGATAACCGTCTGGAACGGCACGAAGTTGCGTATCTCGGCCATGCGCACCAGATTGGTCACGCGCACGTCGGTCTGCACCGCAAAGGGGTGTTCCTCGCTGAACCACGTGCCCAGTTCCGCCCGCAGGCGCCCCAGCCCCTGCTTTTCTTCCTCGACGCGGTTCTCCGCCTCGCTCCACGGCACGTGCAGCGCCGTAAGCAGGTGCAGGTGACCGCGCTCCAGTTCCGGGTCCAGCAGTACGCGGTTGAACACGTTGGGGTCCTGGGCGATCAGGGTCAGCAACTGCGAGGTGGCCTGCTCCACGAAGCCCATCTTCACATGGCAGACCGCCTGCCGGTACTCGGCATCGGCCCACTGCGGGCACAGCCGCACCACCTGCCGGTACAGCTGGGTGGCGGGCTGGTACTTGCCCTGCACCTCGTGCAGGCGGGCCTGGAGAAAGATGTGCCAGCCCTGCTGCAACGCCGTGGGGGCCAGGGTTTCCGCTTCCTTCCACAGCGAGGCGGCGCGCAGATGGTCGCCGCGTTCCAGGGCCACGTAGCCCAGCATGGTGCGGTTGCGGTAATCGCGCGGGTTCTTGATCTGGATCTGGGCCAGCTCGCGTTCCAGCGCCACCGGCTCGCCGTGGCGGATGGATTCCAGCACGCCCCACACCGGGTTGTCGTCCTTGGGGGCCATTTCGTCGAGGCCCTTGGGATATTCCTTGCCCCGCGCCAGCCACATGCGGCGCACCATGCGGTGCTGCCCGGCGCTGCCGATGTCGAACATGGCGCGGGTCATGATGCCTTCGGCTCCTTCAGAGCCCAACAGCGCGGAAACCCCTTCGCCAATGTCACCGGCCAGTTGCGCGTCGATGATCTGGAAGCCCTGGTTCAGGGTTTCGAAGTCCAGCAGGGCCACGTCGCGCCACACGCTGGGGGTCAGCGTCTCCAGTTTGCGGGTGGGGCAGGCGGTGACCTCGTGGTTGCGCATGCCGCAGTAGAAGCAGCACGGGTTGTTGCCCGCCACCGCGCGGGTGGAAACCACCACCGGCAGCGCGCCCGCTTCCTGGCCGTCATCGGCAAGGCCCACGTTGCACCAGTCGTCCATGCTGCTGTGCTCGACCGAAAAGCGCACCTCGTGGATGGTGAAGCCCTCGCCCAGCAGGTAGGCGTTGCGAAAACTGGTATGCGGGTAGTCCGGCACCAATTGGTCCCAGTCCAGCGCGACCTTTCTGGGCAATTCATTGTTGAAGTTCAGCCCCTTGCGGTCCACGATGGCACTGACGCACGGCCAGTAGCCGTCGGGGCGCTGTTCCTTCACCTCGCGCACGCGTTGCAGGAGGTCGCGGCACCACTGCCGGTACAGGCGCAGGTTTTCCAGCGGAAAGATAAGGAAGGATTCGTGCAGGATGTACTTGAACTTGTGGCGCTTGAGGATTTCCTCGATCTCGCCGAACATGGAGCGCCAGCCCGCCTGAAATCCCTTGTCCAGGGGGTTGCCCAGGGGGCGCAGCACCGAGTACCATCCGGTGGTGGACTGGTACGGCAGGCGCGAGTCGGCCCGCAGCATGGTCCATTCGGCGGGCACCATGCCGCGCAGGGCCGCCGCCTTCTCGAAGGACAGGCCGGGCACGCCGGCGCCCATCTCGCGGGCGCGCGGGTGCACCCACACCTGGAATTCCTGGGGGGCAATGAGTTCCTGCGTGGTCAGCACGTTTTCCAGCGACAGGGAAATCTCGCGCTTCATGCCCAGCAGCAGGCGCGCGGGCAGCACCTGCCCGGCCACGGGCAACGGGTTGAACTTGCCCCATATTTCCAGCCGCGCCAGCGCCAGGAACACGTCCGCCGAAAAGAAGAACCACAGCGACTGGTCGCGCTCGGCGGCGATGGTCATGCCGCCGTAATCCTGCAAGGTCTGCGGCACGGCGGGGTTGATGTCTCCCTGCCAGTTCAGCCACAGGGCAAGGCCCGCGGCGCTCATGCGCGATTCGCGGAACTCCGGCAGGCGGCGCAGCAACGATTGCAACTGGGGCATCCGGACCTCTGGATACGGCTAACCAGGGAACAACCCTGATACGGAGTGATGAATGGACGTTACCAAGGCCCTCGCGGACCTGAAGAAGGAACCGGGCTTCGCCGACAACGTCGGCATGGTGCTGGTGCACAACGGCGTGGTGCGCGGCTGGTCGCGCAAGGACAAGAGCAACGTGGTCGCCATCAGGGTAACCCCCGACCGCGAGCGCATCAATGAAATATGCCGCGAGTTGTCGGCACGTCCGGGCATCTTCCGCATCCTGGCCGACGCCGTGGAGGGCGAACTGGCCCCCGGAGACGACGTGCTGTTCCTGGTGGTGGCGGGCGACATCCGCGAAAACGTCAAGGCCGTGTTTGCCGAACTGCTCGACCGCATCAAGGCCGAGGCGGTGACCAAGGAAGAAATCTTCGGCTGACGCCACGGGCCGCAAGGCCCCTGCCGCATTCCGTTCCGCCCCGGTGGCCGTGCCGCCGGGGCATTTTTTTCTCCTTCCGCCAAAAGTACAGCAAGTTCCATTCCTTTTCACGCCATTCGGGCGACAGCGCGATTGCGGCGGCAACGGATGCCGGTTTTTCCGAACACGGGCACGCCCGAGCCGCGCGAACATGGGCCAATGCCCCCATCGCCAACCCCGCACCGAGCGGCGGCGCACCCTTGCACTTTTTCTGCATATAGATTTTTATATATACATGCGCCGCACATTCCTTGCCCGCATGCTCCGCGCCGGGCTTCTGGCCCTGCCCCTGTTGTTTCCGCCGCTGCTGGCGGACACGGGCGGTTTTGCCTGCCGGGCAGGGGAAACATTCGGCGATGCGCGGGCCGTGGTGCTGCGCGTGCCGGACGGCGACACATTGGTAGTAGACATCCCCGGTTACCCGCCCGTGGCGGGCCGGGCCATCAGCGTGCGCATAGCCGGGTGCGACACCCCGGAAAAACGCGACCCGCGCGCGGAACTGCGCGAACTGTCGCGCCGCGCCCGCGAACTGACCCTGCTTATGGCGGCGCCCGGCAGCACGGTGACCCTGCGCAACCTGCGCCGCGACAAGTACTTTCGTCTACTGGCCGACGTAGAAGCCGACGGCGGCGACATCGCCTCCGCGCTCATCCAACGAGGGCTGGCCAAACCTTACGCGGGTGGCCGCAAGGAGTGGTGAGATTGCGGAGTTGGCCTGCATCTTTTCCCATCCTTTTCCCCCTGCCCATTCTCCTGCTTGCCAGTCCCCCGCCCCGCCAACGCGAAAGGCCCCGCCGAAGCGGGGCCTTTGCATTCATGGCGTGCTGGTTCGCACGAACCTCGGCCTATATTTCCAACTGCGCACGGCATTTCCGTTTTCCGGCAAGGAAAACCGTTTTTTTGCGACGGGAGCATACGTTTGCCGTATTCGACCGGAGCAAAAAAACGGTTTGACGCTGCCATTGCCCGCGTACTGCGCGTTTTCGACGCGCGCTAGAAGACCTTGAGCCCCTTGAGCAGCACCAGCAACACCAGCACCGGGCTCACCCAGCGCACCACGGTCAGGAACGCGGAAATGATGGGCCCGTTGAGCAGTTGCCCCCGGTTGGACAGTTCCGTCTTCACGTTGGCCGCGCCCCACACCCAGCCCGCGAACAGGCAGATGAAGATGCCGCCCACGGGCAGCAGCACGTTGGACGACAGGAAGTCGTACAGGTCGAACACGGTCATGCCGAAGATCTTCACGTTGGCCATGGTGGACATGGACAGCGTGGCCGGAATGCCGATGATGGCCAGCGTCACCGAGGTGAGGATGGTGGCGCGCTTGCGCGGCATGCCGAACGATTCGGCCAGCCAGGCCACGGGCACTTCCAGCAGCGAGAGCATGGCGCCGGTGGCGGCGATGGCGGTAAGGCAGAAGAAGATGACCATGAACACCTGGCCGCCCGGCAGCGAGGTGAACACGGCGGGAATGGTCATGAACAGCAGGCTGGGCCCGGCGCTGGGCTCGAAGCCGAAGTTGAACACGGCCGGGAACACCGCCATGCCCGCAAGGATGGAGATGGTCAGGTCGCACAGCATGACGCGGGTGGCCGTCAGTGGAATGTCCTGGTCGTTGCGGAAGTAGCTGCCGTAGGTGGTCATGGTGCCCATGCCGATGGACAGCTTGAAGAAGGCCAGCCCCAAGGCCATCAGGATGACGCCGGGGGTGATCTTGCTGAAATCGGGGGTGAACAGGAAGGCCAGGCCCTCGCCCGCCTTGGGCAGGGTAAGGCTGCGCGCGCACACCGCCACCAGCAGCAGGAGCAGCACGGGCATGAGCACCTTGGTGGTGCGTTCGATGCCCTGCGCGACGCCGGCGATGATGATGACGCTGATCAGCACCAGCACGCCCCACTGCCACAGCAGCGACTGCACCGGGTTGCCCACCAGCGCCTCGAAGGCCTTGGCGGCCACGGCGGGATCGGTGGTGGCGATTTCGCCGGACAGGGCCTTGAAGATGTAGGCGAATACCCACCCGGCCACGTCCGTGTAAAAGCCCATGATCAGGAACGCGGCCACCACGCCCGAAAGGCCCACCAGATGCCAGGGCTGGCCCTTGGGGGCAAGTTGGCGGAAGGTGCCCACCGCGTTGGCCCGGGCGCGGCGGCCGAGCATGATTTCGGATATCATCACCGGCAGGCCGACCAGCAGGGTGGCCAGCACGTACACCAGCAGGAACGACGCGCCGCCGTTCTGCCCGGTGAGGGCCGGGAACTTCCAGATGTTGCCGAGGCCCACGGCCGAGCCGAGGGTGGCCGCGAGCACGCCGAGGCGCGTTGCGAAGCCGTCGCGGGCGGTGGTGATCTGTTTCGCCATGTGCACTGTTTCCTTGAAATGTGGGCTCCGGGCTATCCGGGCACCCCTCATTAGGCTCATCCCCCTTCTTTATCAAGGGATTTGTGCTGCCCGAAGCCTCCGGAAGCACCCCGAAATCCGACAGCGGCGCGCAACAGTGCGAAATGGTGCGAAATGGCAGACCATACCAAAAAGAAGCGGCACTCGCATACGCAAGTGCCGCCTGTGAAGGGAGCAATGCTGGTCGTACTTTCTGGTACCACGCAACGGGGACGGACGTGGGGATGGTGCGTGGTCAGAACGGATGAAGAACGTCCGACCGCTCCACATCCTTACTCCGACTGCCCGTCGGGGCCGTCGTCGTTGCCTTCGGGCACGGGCAGCGCGCGGGCGCGGGCATCGGCGCGGATTTCCTCGCGCACGCCCTGCCAGTTCAGCTCGCCCCAGCCCAGCGGGGTGGTGCGTGCCGGGGTTACCGTCACCTCGTCCATGCCGTCCGGCCCGGCCACGCGCACCGTGACGGGCGTGCCCTCGCGCACCGCCTTCGGAGAAAACGAGGCCACGAAGGCGGCGGCATCGCGCACAACCTCCTCGTCCCAGGCCTTGCCGTCGAACTGCCGCCCGATGGCCAGCGGACCGGGAAAACCCGCCACCTTGAAGTGCAGGTCCGCCGGAAAGGCAAAGCGTACCAAGGCATCGTTGTCGGCCTGGTGGCGGCCTATGGACAGCCAGTGCGGCCCGGCCCAGTACTGCCGCCCGATGTTGGCCAGCTTGAACTCGGCGGCGGTGGCAAGCGGGGAATGGGCCAGCACCGGCCAGTAACGGCGCGCGTTCTCGCGCTCCGCCAGCTTGCAGCCCCCGGCGGGAGTGGGAATTTCCGTCAGGCCGTACTTTTCGGCCAGGGCCATCTGTTCCTTGCGGCCCCGCCCGAAGATGGCGTGCAGGCGGCTGCGGTCCACCAGCCCCGATTCCTCGGCGGGGGTGGGGTCCAGTTTCCGGGCGCACAGGGGGCGCAGCAGCAGTTCCTTTACCCCGGCGTCGCGCCGGATGACGTTCAGGGTGTCGCGCCGCTGCGACATGGGGCGCTGCCCCAGCACTTCTCCCGTGATGATGAACGAGGCGCCGTAGCGCTCCATCATCTCCCGCGCCCGGGAAATCATGATGATCTTGCAGTCCACGCAGGGGTTCAGCACCTTGCCGAAGCCATGGGCCGGGCGTTCGCGCAGCAGCGTGGCAAAGGACTCGCCCAGGTCCACGGCGGCGATGTCCAGGCCGTATATGGCCTCCCAGTGCTTCACCTTGCCGGGCTTGCCGAAAAACGGAGAGACGAAGTGCAGGCACTTGACCGCAAGCCCCTGCTCCTCGATGACCTTCACCGCCAGAATAGAATCGAGACCACCGGACAGCAGGGCCACGGCGTCATAGCGTTTGCGTTCCATGCGGGGTGACATACGGCGCGGGGGGGCCGTTGGCAAGGGGCGCGGAGCGTGCACGGGCGGCGGATGGGGCGTGGCCGTCCCCCGTCTGGCCGACATCCGGCCCCTGCCCTGTCCCCGTCTGTCCGCCACCGGCTCCACCCCCTCCCGTCCGGAGCCGCGCACCCGGCGTTGCCCGCCGCCGCGCCTTCTGATATTCTCCGTGAAGCCCTCTGCGCCCGGCCCGTCAGGCCCGGCAGCGTATCCGGGGGCACCCCAAGCCCGCAATCATCCCACCCCGGAGACATACATGGCGAAGAAACCCGCGCTGACGCCGGAAGAGATGCGCCGCGAGGCCCTCTCGACGGCCCTCAGCACCATCGAGCGCAAGTACGGCCAGGGCTCGGTCATGAAATTGTCCGACACCGCCCACGTGAACATTCCGGTGATTCCCACCGGCTCCATCGGGCTGGACCTGGCCCTTGGGGTGGGCGGCATCCCGCGTGGCCGCGTATCGGAAATCTACGGCCCGGAATCTTCGGGCAAGACCACGCTGGCCCTGCACATCATCGCCGAATGCCAGAAGCTGGGCGGCACCGCCGCCTTCATCGACGCCGAACACGCGCTGGACACCAACTACGCCCGGCGCCTTGGGGTAAAGACCGATGAACTGCTGATCTCGCAGCCCGACTTTGGCGAACAGGCCCTGGACATCGCCGACATGCTGGTGCGTTCCAGCGCCGTGGACATCGTGGTCATCGACTCGGTGGCCGCGCTGATTCCCCAGGCGGAACTGGAAGGCGTGATGGGCGAAATGCAGGTGGGCGGTCAGGCCCGCCTGATGTCGCACGCCCTGCGCAAGCTTACCGGCACCATCCACAAGTCGCGCACCGCCGTCATCTTCATCAACCAGATCCGCATGAAGATCGGCACCATGGGCTACGGCAACCCGGAAACCACCACCGGCGGCAACGCGCTGAAGTTCTACAGCTCCATCCGTCTGGACATCCGCAAGATCCAGACCCTAAAGGACAAGGAAGAAGTCTACGGGTCGCGCACCCGCGTCAAGGTGGTGAAGAACAAGGTGGCCCCGCCCTTCCGCGAGGCGCTGTTCGACATCCTGTACGGCACGGGCATTTCGCGCACCGGCGAACTCATCGACCTTGGCTCGGACGTGGGCATCATCGAAAAGAGCGGCTCGTGGTTCGCCTTCGGGTCCGAGCGCCTTGGCCAGGGCAAGGAAAACGTCCGTGCCCTGCTGGAAGAAAACGAGGCCCTGCGCCTGAACGTGGAAGCCAAGCTCATCGAACATCTGGGCATGATGCCCACCAAGGTCGTGGACCCGGACGACAACGCCGGGGCCATGGACGACGACGAATTCTAGCCGCACCGTGCGCCGCGCCGCCACCAGCCCCGCCCTGCGGGCACGGTGACGTGCGCGGCGCCGGCGCCTGCGACGCCATACGATCCGCACAGGAGACACCCAGTGATAACCGCCAACGAAATCCGGCGCCGGTTCCTTGAATTCTTCCAGTCGCAGGGCCACGAGATCGTGCGCTCCTCTTCCCTCGTGCCCAAGGACGACCCCTCGCTGCTGTTCACCAACGCGGGGATGGTCCAGTTCAAGAAGATTTTCCTGGGGCAGGAAAAGCGCGGCTACGTGCGGGCCACCACCTCGCAGAAGTGCCTGCGCGTGGGCGGCAAGCACAACGACCTCGAAAACGTGGGCCGCACCGCGCGCCACCACACCTTTTTCGAAATGCTGGGCAACTTCTCGTTCGGCGACTACTTCAAGGAAGACGCCATCAAGTTCGCCTGGAAGTTCCTGACCGAAGACCTGAAGTTGCCCAAGGAACGGCTGTACGCCACCGTGTTCCGCGACGACGACGAAGCGCGCGACCTGTGGCTGGCGCACACCGGCGTCCCGGCGGAACGCATCTACCGCATGGGAGAGAAGGACAACTTCTGGTCCATGGGCGATACCGGCCCCTGCGGCCCGTGCTCGGAAATCCTCATCGACCAGGGCGAGCACATGACCTGCGGGCCCAACTGCGGCATCGGCAAGTGCGACTGTGACCGCTACCTGGAAATCTGGAACCTGGTGTTCATGCAGTACGACCAGGCCGCCGACGGCACCCGCACCGCGCTGCCCAAGCCCTCCATCGACACGGGCATGGGGCTGGAACGCATCGCCGCCGTGTGCCAGGGCGTGTACTCGAACTTCGACACCGACCTGTTCCAGGCCATCATCCAGTACACCTGCGGCATCGCCGGGGTGTCCTATCGCGCCAACGACGAGACGGACACCGCCCTGCGCGTCATCGCCGACCACAGCCGCTCCATGGCCTTCATGATCACCGACGGCATCCTGCCCTCCAACGAAGGGCGCGGCTACGTGCTGCGCCGCCTGATCCGCCGCGCCTACCGCTTCGGGCGGCTCATCGGGCAGACCGGCACCTTCCTGCACAAGACCGCCCTGAAGGTGGTCGAGGTGATGGGTGACGACTACCCCGAACTGCGCGGCAACGCCGATTTCATGGCCCGCGTGGTGCGCGAGGAGGAAGAGCGCTTCAACCGCACCCTGGACAAGGGTCTGGCCCTGCTGGAAGAGGAACTGGAAAGCCTGCGCGGCGCGGGCAGCACCCGCGTGGCGGGCGACGTGGCCTTCAAGCTGTACGACACCTTCGGCTTCCCGCTCGACATCGTGAACGACATCGCGGAAAAGCGCGGCTTCACGGTGGACGAGGACGGCTTCCGCACGCTGATGGCCGAGCAGAAGGAACGCGCCAAGGCCGCCTGGAAGGGATCGGGCGAATCGGACATCGCCTCGCGCTTCCACGCCCTGCTCGAGGAAGGCCTGCGCTCCGAATTCATCGGCTACGACCACCTTTCGGGCGACAGCCGCGTGGTGGCCCTGCTGGATGCCACCGGCCTGCCCAGCGAAGGACTGCCCAAGGGCACCAAGGGCTACCTGGTGGCCACCCGCACCCCGTTCTACGGCGCCTCGGGCGGCCAGACGGGCGACCTGGGCTCCATCACGTCTCCGTCGGGCAAGGCCCGCGTTCTGGACACCCTGAAGCCTTCGCCCGAACTCACCGTGCACCAGATCGAAACGGTGGACGGCGAAATCCTGCCCGACCAGGAAGTGCAGTTGCAGGTTGAAGAGGACGAGCGCGTGGCCTCGGCCCGCAACCACACCTGCACCCACCTGCTGCACGCCGCCCTGCGCCGCGTGCTGGGCGACCACGTCAAGCAGGCCGGGTCGCTGGTGGCCCCCGACCGCCTGCGCTTCGACTTCACCCACATCGCCGCCATGACGCCGGAAGAAATCGCCGCCGTGGAGCGCGAGGTGAACCGGGTGATCCTGGCCGACCTGCCACTGGAAACCGACCACATGGCCTACGACGCCGCGCTGACCCGGGGGGCCATGGCCCTGTTCGGCGAAAAGTACGGCGACGAGGTGCGCGTGGTGGCCATTGCCGACGAATCGGTGGAACTGTGCGGCGGCACGCACCTGCGCGCCACCGGCCAGGCCGGGCTGTTCCTGATCCTGTCCGAGGGCGGCGTGGCCGCCGGGGTGCGCCGCATAGAGGCCATCACCGGCTGGAACGCCTTGCGCATGGTCATGGACCAGCGCACCGAACTGGGCCAGGTGGCCGGGCTGCTGAAGGCGCGCTCCGGAGAGATCGTGCCCCGCGTGGAGGCCCTGCAAAAGGACGTGAAGAGCCTGCGTAAGGATCTGGAAAAGGCCAGTTCCCAGGCCACCTCCGGCCAGGGCCGCAACATCATGGACGAACTGGCCGAGATCAACGGCGTGAAGGTGCTGGCCGCCAGGGTGGACGTGCCCAACGTGAAGGCCCTGCGCGACCTGATGGACGACGTGCGCTCGAAGCTGCCTTCGGGCATCGCCTGCCTGGCTGCCCCCGACGGCGACAAGGTGAGCCTGATCGTGGCCGTTTCCAAGGATCTGCACGACCGCTTCACCGCCCCGGTCCTGATCAAGGCCGTGGCGGCCGCCGTGGGCGGCTCCGGCGGCGGGCGCCCCGACATGGCCCAGGCCGGGGGTACCAACCCGGCGGGCATTGACGAGGCGTTTGATATCTTGCGCAAGACCATCGCAGGTTAGGGACTGTATCTAAATTGTCTTTTTGCCCGTTGGCTGCGTCAAACTTCGCCTGCCATGTCGGTCGAATACGACAAGAGTATACTCCCTCATGACAGGCTCGTTTTCCTTGCCAACGAACAAAAATCCTAATTTGGACACAGTCCCACTAGACTAAAGACACCGCCCCCGCGTGCCATGCACGCGGGGGCGTCTTCATTTGTCATTAGGAAACCATGCCAACCCGGCGCCCGGAAACCTCCATCCGCCCTATAGGTGCGGGCGGGCCAGTCCCATCAGCAGGTCGGCCACCGCGTCGGCGTCATGCCGCCCCGCCATCGTGACGGGTTGCGCCCCTTCACCGGGCAGCGCCCGCACCACGGGTGCTTCCAGCAATTCCACGCCCTGCGCGCGCAGCCCTTCGTGGTCGATGCCGCCGGGGTACACCCCGTTGCGGGTATCCACCACCACCGTTTGCAGCAACCGGGCGGCGGGCATTTCCGCCCCCGCGTCACGCCGCAGCATGGTCAGCAGGGCGGCGGCGCAGTCGGCCACGGACAGGCCAAGCTGTTCCGGGTCGGTACCGCTGTTGGGCACGTACACCTTGGGGCACGGGGCCGCGGCCACGGCGCGCCCCACTCCTTCGGGCAGAAGATTGGCCAGTACGCTGGTGTAGAAGCTGCCCATGGGAAAGCAGATCAGGTCCGCTTCCGCGATGTGCCGGGCGGCCACGCCGGATACGGGCACGCGCGCCTCGGCGGGCGGTGGGGAATTTCCGTCATCGGCGCCGTGGCGTTCTTCGCCCCCGGCCCCATTCCGCCCGCCCGGTCCATCGTGTCCGGCCTGCCCAGCGTGTCCGTTGTGCCCGGCCTGCCCGGCGTGTCCGTTTTGTCCCGCTTGTCCATTTGGCCCGCCGCCTCCGCCGTGTCCGTCATCATCCGGGCGGGTACGGGTCAGGAACAGGCGGCGCACCGGTGCGGTGATGCCGGGCACGCCCTTGCCGGTGATGCGGTGCTGCCCCAGCAACACGGCGCCGTCGGCCAGTTCCGCCACCAGATGCAGGTCGTCGTCCACGATGGGGGCCACCGTGCCCCGCACCCGCAGCAGGCGCGTGAACAGGTGCAGCACCGGCCCCAGCCCGCCGCCGTGGCGCAGGTAGCCGCCCGCCAGCAGCAGATTGCCCAGGCACGCCCCGTGCGGGTCGAAGCCGGACGGCGCGAATTCAAGAAACCAGCGCAGATGCAGGCGCAGCACGTCGGCCACCAGCGGGTCGATGCCGCGCCAGGCGGGGTCTCGTTCAGAGCCCAGCGCATACAGCCGCTGCATCAGGGTGTCGTATGCGCCCGCGTCGGCCAGGCGCAGGTCGCACAGCGCCAGCAGCGGCGGCGTGGCCACGGTCGGGTCGGCCAGGGCCAGCAGGCGGTTGCGCAGGTCGCCCACGGCGGGCATGCGGATGTAGCGCCGCAGCACGGCCGTGCTGCCGCCGGAATCGAACGGGGTGACCAGATGCACGGAATTGTGCGTCCGGTCCGTCAGGGCATGGCTGAGCGACTTCAGCGCCGTGCCGCCGGTAAAGAAGACGATGCGCGGACCATGCGCGGCATCGCCGGGCGTGGCACCACTGTCAGTCGCCCCCCCCTTCGGGGCGCGATCGGTAGGGGCACCATGATCGGCAGGGGCACCGCCATTCGGACTGCCCACGGACGCGCCTGGGCCAGGACGGGCTGAACCGCCGGGGGTGCCGGGGACACCGCCCCCCCCTGCCGCAGCGTGACGGCTAATCGTCATCCCCGTCACTGTCATCGGTATCGCCGCCAGCGTCACCCATTTCACCGGGCCGCTTGGGGAACTTCACCTTCACCCGGGCGCGCAGCTTGTCGCCGGTGCGCTTCAGCGAAATGCCGATGCTCTCGAAGCCGTCGATCTCTATGGAGCGGCCTTCCAGGGTGATCACACCGCTGGCCATCTGCTCGCCGATGCGGCTCACCAGGGCCGGGGCTTCTTCCGGGGTTATGGGAAACTGCACGGTACGCTTGCCGTATTGGGTCATCGGGTCTCCGGGGCGGGTGCCGCAGGTGCGGGCCGCGAGGGTGTAGGGGATGTGTCGCCATCTTCCGGCAATCCGGCGGGCGACGGGGCGATAGCATACCGCAGCCGCCCGCGAATGCAAAGCGGGGCCGCCTTTGGGCAGCCCCGCCATGCCGGTGGAGTACGGTGCCGCGCGCTAGCTGCACGCGCCGCCGGAATTGATCTGGAAACTATGCTTGATGTTCAGCCCTTCGACGATGAACATCACCGTTTCGCCCACGTTGGTGGACAGGTCGCCCACCCGTTCCAGGCTGCGGGAAACCAGGATGGTGTGCACCGCGCGCTCCACGGCGGGGCTTTCGCGGCTCATGTAGTCCATCAGTTCGCGCAGCACCTGCACGTCCAGCTGGTTGCAGCGCTTGTCCAGCATGCGCAGTTCTCGGGCCAGCCCGGCGTCGCTTTCGCGGAAGGACATCACCGCCTTGCGGAACATGTCCACGGCGTGGGTGCCCAGTTCGTTCAGGCTGGGCATTTCCGGCAACGGCGGACGGGATGCCAGGAACATGGCCGCCTCGGCGATGTTCACGGCCTCGTCGCCCACCCGCTCCAGGTACATGCTGGCCCGCATGATGGCCACGATGATGCGCAGGTCCACGGCCATGGGCTGGTCCAGCGCCAGCAGCCGGAAGCTGAGCTCGTCGATCTCGCACTCGATGGTGTTGATCAGCTTGTCGCCCGCGATGACCGAGCGCGCGGCGTCGGCGTCGCGGTGCTGCAAGGCGCGCACGGCGGTTTCGATGGCCGTCCGCGAATGCGCGGCCATTTCCAGCACCTTCAGGCGAAGCTTCTGCAATTGCTGGTGAAAATGCGTTTCCACAGAAAGCCCCCTACCCGAACCGGCCGGTAATATAGTCTTCGGTCTGCTTGTTGCGCGGCCTGGTGAACATCATTTCCGTCGCGCCCCACTCCACCAGTTTCCCCATGTAGAAGAAGGCCGTCAGGTCAGAGACGCGGGCCGCCTGCTGCATGCTGTGGGTCACGATGATGATGGTGTAGTCCTTCTTCAGGATGTGGATGAGTTCCTCGATCTTCTGGGTGGCGATGGGGTCCAGCGCGGAGGCGGGTTCGTCCATCAGCAGCACCTCCGGCTCCACGGCCAGGGCCCGCGCGATGCACAGGCGCTGCTGCTGGCCGCCGGAAAGGCCCAGCCCCGACTCGTGCAGGCGGTCCTTCACCTCGTCCCACAGGGCGGCGTGGCGCAGGCTCTGTTCCACCTTTTCGGCGATGTATTCCTTGTCGCGCACGCCGTTGACGCGCAGCCCGTAGGCCACGTTCTCGAAGATGGACTTGGGGAAGGGGTTGGGCTTCTGGAACACCATGCCCACGCGGCGGCGCAGTTCCACCACGTCCAGCCGGGCGTCGTGGATGTTCATGCCGTCGAGGCATATCTCGCCGTCCACGCGCGAGATGGGGATGAGGTCGTTCATGCGGTTCAGACACCGCAGAAAGGTGCTCTTGCCGCAGCCCGAAGGCCCGATGAGCGCGGTGACCTGGTTGCGTTCGAATTCCAGGTTGATGTCGTGCAGCGCCTGAAAATCGCCGTAGTAGAAATTCAGCGACGCCGCGTGCATCTTCACGTTCTTGCTGTCTGGCATGTCTCGTTCCCGGCGGCGCGTGGCGCGCCGCGCGTTGGGGGCATTGGGGCGTTGGGCGAAAGTGGGGCATGCCGCCGCTGGGGACGGTGTGCCCGTGCCGGGGCGGTCTGTCGATGCCGGGGCGGTCTGTCGGGCCATGATGCGGCGGTGCCGTGATGCAGTGGCGCCATAATGCAGTGGCTCATGACGGGCGCGCCGTGCAGGCCGCCCCGCGGTTCATGGCCGCCACCCGGAATCCGGGGTTACTGCTCCTTGAAGCGGTATCCCACGCCCCGGATGGTTTCGATCATGGCCGCGTAGCCGCCGATCTTCTGGCGCAGCCTGCGCACGTGGGTGTCCACCGTGCGGGCGTACCCCTCGAACTCGTAACCCCACACCGTGTTCAGCAACTGGTCGCGGGTGCGCACGCGGCCCCGGTTGCGCACCAGTTCCGCCAGCAGGCGGAATTCCGTGGCGGTCAGGGCGGCTTCCTCGCCGTCCACCTCCACCCGGTGCGCGTCAAGGTCCAGGGCCAGCCCGTCGATCTGCCACTGCGAGCGCTGGGGGTTTTCGGCCACGCCCTGCGCGCGCTTCAGCACGGCCCGGATGCGCAACACCAGTTCGCGCGGGCTGAAGGGCTTGACCACGTAGTCGTCGGCGCCCAGTTCCAGCCCCACGATGCGGTCCACTTCCTCGCCGCGCGCGGTGAGCATGATCACCGGCACGTCTTCCGTTTCCGGCAGGCGCTTCAGTTCGCGGCACACGTCAAGGCCGCTCATGCCGGGCAGCATCAGGTCCAGCAGGACCAGCGCGGGCTTCTGCCGCAGCGCGATGTCCAGACCTTCGCGTCCCGTGGTGGCCGTGCGCACCTCGAACCCGGCGGATTCGAAGGTGAAGGTCAGCAACTGAAGGATGTCCTCGTCGTCTTCCACCACCAGAATGCGCTCTTTCGTCATGTGGTACTCCTTGGCGCTTTCCTGCCCGAGAAGATGTGCGTTGCCGGTGACGGATGCGTGGTTGCACCGTTACAAGGATGTGACATTTTTCCCCGGCACTGCCAAGGCGACAGGAATTTCCGGGGCATGCCGCCATGGCGCACCCACACATGACGCATGTTGGTGACGGCGGTGTGACAACGGCGGCGGAACGGAGAAGAGGCGAAAAACGAAACGCGCGCCACCATGCCATGCAGGGGGCGCGCGGAAAATGCGGCGAGGGGAAGCGGCAAGAGGGGCGGACCGGCAAGCCGACCTGTCAGGGCAACGGCCTGACCGACCACGACCTGACCGGCCAACGGCCTGTCAGGCCAGCGGGAAAAGCAGACTGCCCGGCTAGCGGTCGATGAGCCCCAGCCTGCGCATGCGCAGGTGGATCTCGCGGCTGACCCAGGCATCGGTGGCGGCGTACAGCACCTGCTGGGGGGCCAGTTCGCGGTTGCTCCAGTTGGAACACTGGGCACCCTTGGAGATGCGCACTTCCAGGAAATTGGCGGCAAGGTTGCGCAGGCCATGCGTCTCTAGGCCCAGGTCGCGCGCCACCTCGCCCAGGTCCACCACGCCCGCGTCATTGAAGGCGAACAGCTTTTGCAGGTCGCGGATGTCGTCGCGCACGGCCACGCCGGTCTTGACGATGTCCGCGTCGGACAGCACCGAGGCCAGCGCCTCGCCGAAAGCCAGCCAGTTGAGCTGGAACAGGTAGACCACGTCGCTGCACGCAAGCTGCACCAGCGAGGGCAGGTTGACCTTGCCCTTGCGGAAGGTGGGGCGGGTTTCGGTGTCGAAGCCCAGCACGTCCTCGTCACGCAGGCGGTCAACGGCATCAGCGAGTTCCTCCTCGCTGCGGACGATGCGGATTTCACCCGCATACCGCTCGAGGGGCAGCTCGTTGATCTCGTCCTTGCTGATCTTACGCCGATACCGTTCGGGAATCTTCTTCATCAGGTGGCACTCGTGAAGGCGCGGTCCACGGAGCCGGAAATGCGACGGACCGGCGGCGCGGGATGCTGAAAAGGCACGAAGCGCGCGGTGGCTCCGGCGGCGGCATTCATACATGATGGGCCGGATTACGTAAACCCCCGGCGAAGGGGCGGCCCACCGGCCAGGCGGGGAACACCGCCGCGCCCGTTCTCCCGTGCGCCATGCGGGCCGGTGTCACGGCGCGCCGCTACATGCGGGCCACGTTAAGGAATACCGCGTGCAGCACGGCGGCCAGCACGGAGAAGATGCGCCACGCCGTCACCGGGGCCACACCCGGCAGGGTCAGCTGCATGGCCCCGTGTCGGCACACGCCGATGCAATCACGGCACAGGGTGCAGGACAGGGCGGGCCGCCCGGCTTCCAGCCGCCGCGCATCCAGTGCATTGTACCGGCAGACGGCAAGGCAGGCCCCGCACCGGGTGCAGCCCGGCCCCACGCGCAGCCGCCACGGCGCGATGCGCCCCAGCAGGTTGCCCACGACGCCCATGGGGCAGAAGGCGGTGCAATGCACCATCATGCCCCGGCGCGTGCTCAGCCCCGCCATCACCGCCACCCCGGCCAGCCCGAACAGCCCGGCGGCGGTGGCGGCCACGCCCAGCGGTACCCCGGCCCGGCCCATGGCGAAGGCGGCGGCAAACACCACGGCGGCAAGGCACCAGCGCAGCACCACGGCCCAGCGCGGAAGGGGTGCGGGCCCCTTGCCCCTCCTGCCCTTGCCTTGCGCTTTCGCGGCTGCCCCGCGCAGGCGCGAGCAGGCATCATCCCACGCGCCGATGTAGCACAGATGGCTGCACCACGCCGGCCCCAGCAGCAGCACCGAGACGCCGAACAGCACCAGCATGAACACGCCCTCGCCCCTGTACAGCGGCCCGGCCATGATCAGCGCGGGCACGGGCAGGTGCAGCGCCCCGGTCATCAGCAGGCGGTGCGCGCCCAGCAGGCCCAGGGCCAGCTGGCCGAAGAACACGGCGGAAAACAGCGCCCACAGGCGCGGACGGGCCTTGCGCGCCCGGGCGGGGTCCAGCAGCAGCCCGGCCACCCACGCGGCATACACCCCGGCCAGGGCGATCTGGAGCGGCCCGGAGCCGGGCAGGAAACGGTCGGACAGCAGCAACACGATACGTGCTGCGCGCCAGCGGGCCAGCCACAGCAGCCCGGCGGCCAGCACGAAGGCAATGGCCCTGGGCCATGCGGTGTCCGTACCCAGGTTATGGCGCAGCCGACCCGCATCCCCCGCCAGCCGCCACCATGCGGCCATGGTCAGTCCCGTGACCGTCGCCATGATGCCCGCGAGGCGCAACCAGTCCAGGCCGAAGGCCATGCGGAAGCGCACCAGTTCCACGCCCACGGACACCCAGAACAGCCCCCCGGCGAACAGCGCGGCGCACATCACCAGACGCGCCCAGGCCAGCCGGGTACAGGCCAGTCCCGCCAGCACGCCCCATGCCGCCGCCGTGCCCCAGTCGCCGGAGCGCACGGCGTGGGCGGTCAGCAGGGCAAAGGCCAGCAGGCAGGGAACAGTCACGGACCAGAACGCGGCACGGCCCGCGCTGCCGCCCGCCCCATCAGCAGGGGGCGAACACGGCGGCACGGGCCGGAATGGATCGTCGGAAAGCGGTTGCATGACCGGATGGCCCCCGGCGGGTGCGCCGATGCCTGCCGTGCTGCCCGCCCCGATGCCCGAACAGTCTACCGAGGCGTTGGCCCCGTCGTGCGACAGTGCCGCTGCCACCTGCGGGCGGCGGGAATCGGGATTGTGGCTGGCCATGCGCGTGAACGGAGAAGCTACGGGGTTGCGCCCGCCGCGCCCTCCCCTTCTCCGGTTTCCGGGTCCGGGGTGTCGAAGCGCATGGGGGGCATCTTTTCAGGGGTGCGCACCGGCCCCGGCAGGGTACCCGCCAGACGCGCCGCCGTGGCGGGGTCTGAGGCCACCAGGTCGCCAAAGCGCAGGTGCAGCCGGTATTCGCGCATGTACCACGCCAGCGCGTTGCGCAGGGCGCGCACCACGCCGTCGTCGTCCAGCAGGTGCGACTGGCCGGGAAAGCCGGAAGCGCCGGGCACTTCGTCCAGTCCGTCCAGTTCGGTGGCCAGCCGGGGGCGGCGGCCAAGGCGGCCACCCACCACCACCCGCCAGCCCTCGCGGGCCACGGGCAGGGCCTTTTCCGGGCAACGCTTGATGCACAGCCCGCAGGAAAGACAGTTTTCGGGGTGCAGGCGCGGGCCGTCATCTTCAACCGTCATGGCGTGGTCGGGGCACAGCCGCTCGCACAACCCGCAACGGGTACAGGCATCGGTAGCGCGGCCCGGCGTCCAGGCCCGGATGATGCCCACGTCCGCGATGTGCGGGCGCGAACAGCCGTTGGGACACGCGGACACCGCCACCCGGAAGGCATGATGGTGCAGGATGGGACCGCGCACCACGTCGCGCAGGAAGTCCGGCCAGCCGCTTTCGGCCACCACCCGTTCCAGCCGGGCCAGAAAGCCATCCGGCACGGGCAGGGAAAAGCGGCAGGTGCCCCCGCGAGAGGAGGCAACGGTCGTACCTCGACAACCGTTGACGATGAAGGGAGAGGGAGCGCGATCGGACATGATACTCCTGTGGCGTGTCCGCCATGCGTGCACCGTGGCACGGCGGCGGGTTCCGGTCGGTGACGCAGGTCACAAGGGGCGGATGGGCAGTATACTTCGCAGTGGTCCCGTTACAAGACGAATTTCACCTATTTCCCGATGCAGAACGAAGAAAAAATATGCTCCAGCACCTCTGCGGGGGTGGTCTCTCCGGTGATTTCGGAAAGCACGGCGCAGGCACCGTCCAGTCGCACCGAGCACAGGTCGTAGGGCACCCCGGCGCGGACGTCCGCCATCAGGGCATCCAGTTCGTCCAGCGCACGGCGCAACGCCTGAGCCTGACGCAGGTTGGGGGCAAGATCGCCGGATTCCGGCTCACCGCCTGCATCGCTCTCGCCAAGCCCGATCAATACCATGGCCCGCGCGGCGGCGGCCAGTTCGTCCACACCTTGTCCGCGCAGGGCGGAAACGGCCACGCAGGGGCAGCCCTCTACCTCTCGCGGGCACGGGAAGGCGGCACCGGATTCGCCCCCATTGGCAAGATCGGTCTTGTTCAGCACCACCAGCACCCGGCCAGTCGGCTTGCCCACGTGAGCATGCTGGTCGCGCACCTGGCGCAGCAGTTCGCGCTCGGCATGGCCAAGTCCGGCGGCGGCGTCCACCACCAGCAGGACCAGGTCGGCCTGGGCCACCAGGTCGCGGCTGATGCGCACGCCCTCCTGCTCCACGATGTCGCCGGTGTCGCGCAGGCCTGCCGTGTCCACCAGGCGCACCGGCAGCCCGGCCAGTTGCACCGGTTCCTCGATGAAATCGCGCGTGGTGCCGGGCATGTCGGTGACGATGGCCCGGCGGCGGCCCAGCAGGGCGTTCATCAGGCTGGACTTGCCCGCGTTGACGTGCCCGGCCAGCACCAGCAGCGCGCCCTCCTGCCAGCAGCGGCCCCGCTGCTGGGCGGACAGCAGCCCGCGCACCCCGGCGGCCACCCCATCGCATTCGGCCACGAAGGCCTCGGGTGCAAGGCAGTCCACCTCGTCCTCCGGAAAGTCCACGGCCACGCATACCTGCGCGCGCAGGTCCAGCAGGCGTGCCCGAAGTTCCGCCACCCGCACACCCAGCAGCCCCTGCAACCGGGCCTGGGCCAGACGCAGCCCGCCCTGCGCGGGCGCGGCGATCATTTCGGCCACGGCTTCGGCCTGGGTCAGGTCCATGCGACCGTTCAGAAAGGCCCGCCGGGTGAATTCGCCCCGCCCGGCAAGCTGCGCCCCGCAGGCGCAGGCCGCCTCCAGCACCGCCGCCAGCACGGCAGGACCGCCGTGGCAGTGAATTTCCGCCACGTCCTCGCCGGTAAAGGTGCGCGGGCCGGGCATGGCCACGGCCAGCACGTCATCCAGCGGCGCGCCCGTGGCGTCGCACACGCGGCCCCGGTGCAGCGTCCAGGGCCGGAACCCGGCAAAACGCGGCGAAGCGGGCAGGAACAGCCGCCCCAGAATGGCATGGCTTTCCGGCCCGCTGACGCGAACGATGCCCACCCCCCCGTGTCCGGGTGGGGTGGCTATGGCGACGATGCTGCCTTCCTGCCGCATGGCGTGCTCCCCGGCGCTGCTCCCCTGCCCGGTCCCACGGACCCGGCGGGCACGCGCCCTTGCGGACGCGAACGGGGGAAACCCAGTGGGCCTCCCCCGCGACGCGATTCGACGATATGTGTCCGCCGCCTGGCGCGAACGGAATGCGCCGTCCGCGCGCCCAGGAGGCTGTGCCGCCCCGGCGGAGTCGGTCGGCCTAGGGGCTGTTTCAAAATTAGGTTTTTCGTCCGTTGGCAAGGAAAACAAGCACGCCATGAGGAAGTATACTCTTATCGTATTCGACCGATATGGCAGGTGAAGTTTGACCTCGTTGCGCACGATGCCCGTAAGACTCGCGCTACGCGCTCGCCTAACGGCCACGCTTCGCGCCCTTCGGGTCGGAAGCCAACGGGCGAAAGGACAATTTGGAGACAGCCCCTACCCTTTCTTCTTGCGCATGATGATGACCCGCTTCAGCGGGCCGTCGCCCTTGCTGCGGGTGACCACCTCTTCGTCGTCCTGCAGGGTCACGTGCACCACCCGGCGGTGGTACGAACTGAGCGGACGGGTGGACTGCGGCTTGCCGGTGGCGCGCACCTTTTCGGCCAGGTGCAGGGCGATGTCGCGCAGCTTGTCGTCCTGGCGTTCGCGGTAGTCGCCGGAATCCAGCTGCACTCGCACCGAGGCGCCGAGCTTGCGCGACACGATGCGCGAGGCCAGGTACTGCAACGCCGACAGGGTCTGTCCTTCGCGGCCGATGAGCAGCCCGGAATTCTCGCCGCAATCCACGGAAACGTTGACGCGGCCTTCGGCCAGTTCCACGGTGAAGCCCGCTTCGCCGATGACCGGGGTGACCAGGCGTTCCATGACCTCCACGGCCACCTGGGTCACCTGCTCCCGGTCCAGCTGTTCCAGCGGGATTTCCGGCAGGCCGTCGCCGCCGTGCTCGTCGGCCCCGTCCAGCATGTCCAACATATTTGGCATATCGGGCATATCGGGCATATCCGGCATATCCGGCATGCCCAGGCCTGCGTCACCCATGGGCCGTCCGGGCCTGGGGTGCCGCTCTTGCCTGGACGGTCTTTCAGGACTGGTCGATCGGGCCGGGCGCTCGGCCCGTTCGGGCCGATCGGGCCGATCGGGCCGGTCAGAACGCTCGGGGCGTTCCGGCCTCTCGCCGTTGCGACGAGGGCCACCACGGCGCTCCTGCTGTCCCGCCTGCGCGCCGGATTCTCCATCCTGCGGCTGGCGTGCGGGACGAGCTTCGCGCGGGGCCTGCGGCGCACGTGGGGTGCGAGCGGACCTGCCGCCGGGACGGGAATCGTCGGGCGCGGCACCTTCGGCAGACTCACCGTTGGTCTCGCGGGGCTGGCCGGGCCTGTCACCACGGTCACCACGGTCACCACGGTCATCGCGGTCGCCCCGGTCTCCGTTGTCGCCACGGGCTTCGCCGTCACGTTCACGGCGGCCACGGCCACCACGGCGGCGACGGCGACCGTTGCGTTCGCCATCCGGTCTGCGTTCGTCGTCATCGTCGGCGGATGCGGCGTCGTCATGGGCATCGACACCCGCAACGCCCTCGGCCATGGCCGGGGCGGCTTCACCGCGTTCACGGCGGGGACGCTCGTCACGCGGATGGAGGGCACGGGATTCGCCGGCTTCCGCCTCTCCGGTTTCTGCGGTAGCGGCGCCCCGTTCGTCACGGGGCTGCACGGTGGAAGAGGTGCCGTTGGTGGCGAAGGTGTCCGTGGTACCGGGCGCGGCCGACTGGCCCGTCCCGACGGATTGGCCCGACTGGCCCGATTGCGCGGATTGTGCTGACGAAGCCAGGCGGCCTATCTGCCCTATCTGGGCGCGGCGCGCGCGGATCTTGGCCTTGCGCGCGCCCACGATGCCGAAGATGCCGGACTTGGCATCCTGGACGATGTCTATCTCGAGCTTCTCGCGCGGGGCGTCGAAGTAGGAGCAGGCCTCGCGAATGGCATCGTCGAGACTTTTCCCCTGAAACTCCTTGTATCCATCCATGCTGTCACCTCGAAGTGGGAGGGAAGGGGGCGGAGCGGAAGCTGCCTTGCGGGCGGTCGGCCCATCGCGCGGTCATGCGCCCGTCATGCGGACGCGCGCCCGGTGCGCGGCCGCCCCACCGCCCGCGCGGAGCGGGCGATGAGGGGCGAAAGGGCCTTCCTATGCCTTGCGGAGCATCCACCACTGCTGCGCGATGGACAGCACGTTGTTGCACAGCCAGTACACCACGAGGCCCGACGGGAAGCTCAGGAACATGAAGGTGAACACCACGGGCATGAACATCATGATCTTGGCCTGGGTCGGGTCGCCGGGGGCGGGCGTCAGCTTCTGCTGCAACAGCATGGTGGCGCCCATGACGATGGGGGTGATGTAGTAGGGGTCCTTGGCCGAAAGGTCGGCCAGCCAGACCATGTCGGTGAACGGCAGATGCGTGACGAACGAGGCGTGGCGCAGTTCGATGGCGTTCAGCAACGCCTGGTACAGGCCGAAGAAGACGGGGATCTGCACCAGCATGGGCAGGCAGCCGCCCGCCGGGTTGACCTTGTAGGTCTTGTACAGGCGCATCATCTCTTCGTTCATCTTCTCGCGGTCGTCGCCGTGCTTTTCGCGCAGCTTCTGGAGCATGGGTTGCAGCTTCTTCATCTGCTCCATGGACTTGTAGCTCTTGTGCGAAAGCGGCCAGAACACCAGCTTGATGAGCACGGTCAGCAGGATGATGGCCACGCCGTAGTTGCCCACGTACTTGTGGAAGAACTCCAGCAGGTCCACCAGCGGACGGGCGATGATGCTGAACCAGCCAAGGTTGATGGCCTCGGACAGCTGGTTGGGCGCTTCCTTCAGCAGGCCGCGATCCTTGGGGCCGAACCAGTAGTTGCACGCCACGGTGGTTTCGCCGCCAGCGGGGATGGACACGTCGCCGCGCTCCATGGCCACGCGGTACACGCCTTCCTGCAACTTGCCCTTCAGGGTGACGCCGGTGGTGTCGACCGGGGCCGCCGCCACCAGGAAGTAGTTGCTCATCACCGCGCCCCAGCTCAGGGTGCCGGTTTCCAGCACGCCCTTTTCAAGGTCGGAGGCGCTGGTCTTTTCGCTGAACGAACCCTCGTGCAGCCAGGCCACGCGGGTGTGGTCGTACTGGCCGCCGTTGGGCGACAGGTTGCCCGTGCCCACGGTAAAGCCCAGACGCACGGTGCGCGCATCGGCCAGCGGGGCCAGGCGCACCTTTTCGGAGATAAGGTAGGTGTCGGCGCTGAAGGTCAGTTCGCGCACGACGCGCACGCCGTCCACCTCGCCGGTAAAGGTCAGCACGCCGGACTGCCCGGCGCCCAGGGACAGGTCGCCACCGTCGAAGGACCACTGCCCGGTGTTCCACGAAGGCTGGCCGTTGATCAGCAGGCCCAGGGGCGACATGACCGTGGAGGCGGTGTCCACCATGTCCACGGCCGGGGCACCGGCGGTGATGGCCGTCCGGTAGCGCGTCAGGCTGAAATGCTTCAGCACGCCGCCGCCGGAATGCAGCACGGCCTTGTACAGCGGCGTGGCAACCGTCACCTCGCGCCCGGCGGACGGCAGGAAGACGGGGGCTTCGGCGCGGGGAGCGGGCGCGGCGGCCTGCGAGGCAGCCTGGGGGGCCGACTGCGGGGCGGCTTCTTCCTGCTGGGCCTGGGGAGCGGGCTGACCGTTCCAGCCCATGTGATCGGCAAGGTAGCTCCAGCCCACGAGGACCACGAAGCTCAAGGCGATGGCGATGATGGCGCGCTTACTTTCCATGGGAGATCGACAGCTCCTGTGCGGTTGCGTGTCTGGCTGTTGCGGTGGCGGTAGCGCCGGGGGCGGCGCTACCGGAATGCCGGGGCGGGGGCACGGGATCATACCCGCCTGCGCACCACGGGTGGCAGCGCAGCAACCGCCGGCAGGCCAGCAGCAGGCCGCGCACGATGCCATGCGTCAGCACGGCCTCGGCGGCGTAGGCGGAACAGGTCGGCACGTACCGGCAGGCGGGCGGAAGACAAGGCGAGATGAAGCGCTGGTAGCAGCGGATGGGCCACACGACCAGTTCGCGCGGTAAGGTGCTCATTGCGCTCCGGTTTCCGCCTCGCGGGCCGTGCCTGGCCGGACCTCGTCGGTGGAGGCGGTGCCTGATGGAGCCGTGCGCGGCGTGGCCGCTTCGGGTCCGGAGGGCACCGGTCCGGAACCATCCGCCACGGCTGCCTCCGGCCTGGGGGCGCCGGTGCGGTCGTCCGCGCCATGGTGGGCGCGAAGTTCCGGCAGCAGGGGCAGGAGTTCCTGGGTGACGAGGGCGAGTGTGACCCGCTCGGGCTTGAGGTGGCGCTTGGGCACCACGATGACGTCCACGTCATCGGGCATCAATGCGCGGTGGAGCCGAAAAAACTCGCGCAGCACCCGCTTGACGCGGTTGCGCTGCACGGCCGACCCCGTCTTCCTGGTAACGGCCAGCCCCAGGCGCCACCCTTCCGGGCTGGCCGTGCGATCCAGGTCGAATAGGACGAACAGGACGAAATGCTTGGTAAAGAGACGGCGTCCCCTGTCGTAACAGGCCAGGTAGTCAGGCCTGCGGACAAGTCGATTGTGCCGTGGGAAGACTAGAGAGCTAATCTCTTGCGCCCCTTGGCACGACGACGACGAATGACGGCGCGACCGTTGGCGGTGCTCATGCGGACGCGGAAGCCGAAGGTGCGCTTGCGGCGGATTTTGCTGGGCTGGTAGGTTCTCTTCGACATGGAATTTCTCCTTCAAAAAATATGAACGGACCTGTTTACCCGGTATGCAGGCCCGCGTCAAGCGCAGGCTGCCATGCCGGGCACGGGGCCGCATGCGACCAAGGGATGCCGGACCGGGCGGACCGGACCGGGCGGACCGGGCGGACCGGGCGGACCGGACTGCCGGGACGACAGGACCGGCGGGACCGGACAAAACGGACAGGACCAGCAGGACCAGACCGTGCTGGCCAGATCGGCCCGACTGGCAAGGCCGGGTCAGGCAAGGCCCGTCTCCGGCACCGCAGACATAGGCCCTTCGGGCTTGGAATTCAAGTGAAATCGACGCGGCGGGCCACTCCGACAGGCGTTGCCGCGCCCTTTCCGCGCGCACATCCACCCCTTTCACCCCCATGGGGCCGTGCGGCACCGCATGCAAAAGGCCCGGCGGCGCACCGTTTCAGCGCACGGCCGGACCTTTCCCCAACATTCCGGACGCACCGTCGAAAATCACCGCCACGCCACTTCCCGCCACACCCCATCGGAGGGGCCTGAAGGGTACTGTCCCGACCGGGGCGCGCCCTGCGTGACGGTGGCCAGTGGACGAACCGCCTAGACAGTGGGCTTGGGGGCTGCCTTGGGGGCCTGTTTCGCCGCAGGGTTGCCGTCTGCCTTTTTGGCAGGGGCCTTGGCGGGCTGCTTCTGGGCGCCGGGCTTCTTGACCGCCTGCTTTTTGGCCGGGACAGCCTTTTTGGCCACGGGCTTGCCCGCCGTGGCGGAAGACT